>RPRQ01000159.1 GCA_003818205.1 Bacteroidales bacterium | reverse complement strand
ATATAGCAGCTGGCATAGAAAGTCAAGGGCTGAAGCCCACAAATCGTTAGATCATTATCTCCGCCTTAAAAGGCGGAGTTATTAGAACAATCCCCTTTCCGAGGCTATAACGCTTTGGGTAAGTAGTATAGATACAACAGCCAATGCTTAATAATGTCTATTGGGAAAATGTTTTTTTTGGAATTAGCCTAAAAATGGTATTCTCGAATTACAATCAATTAGCTCGCAAAGGGAAAAAACGAATACGTTTTTTCTTTCTTTGCGGGCCCTGCCTACCCTGCCTACCGGCAGGCAGGCGGTAGGCAGGTTTGCGACCCTACCTGCCTTAGTACCTAAGTACGGCAGGCAGGTTTGCGAGAGACAAAAGCGAGTAGCAGTCTTTATAGCTGTAGTTTACATTTGCCTATGAAAAAAAAGGTTATCTGAAAATGTACCTGAGTAGTTACGTAGATTGTATTGCTAATGCCCAAAGAATTTTTCTTTGAAATTGATTATTTAGCTGATAAGCAATTCTATAGATAATTCAGTAAAATCATTTACTTGTAGATGAGTTTTTGGGAGTTCGTAAGGTTGGTGAGTTGTAACAAGAGCAACTACTCTCATCCCTGCATTTTGACCCGATTCTATCCCCGATATAGAGTCTTCGAATACGATGCAATGGCTCGGAGGTATATCGAGAATTTTTGATGCTTTAAGGTAGATTTCAGGATCAGGTTTACCCTTAGTGATTCCTGAGGCATCAATAACAACATCAAAAAGATGTCGGATTTTAAGATTATCTAAGGTGAAATCGAGATTACTCGTTGGCGCCGATGTGGCAACTGCGGTTTTTATCCCTGCATCTTTTAGGGTATTAAGGAATGGAATTAACCCATTGACAGGCATTATATCGTTTTTGTAAAGTTCTCTGTAAATTTGCTCTTTCTCTTCGCCCAAAGTATCAATCTGTTTTGCGGTTAATTTACCATCCATCAATCCATGGAAAATATCATGATTATTTTTGCCAAAGAATTTTGCTCGGAATTTGATTTCGTCAAACGGAATGCTGTAGTTATGGCAGAACTCAGCCCATGCTTTTACATGGTAGGTATGGTTATCAACGATTACACCATCCATATCGAAGACGGCAGCTTGGAATAAATTCGTTTTTTTCACTAATTTTATCGCTGAAATTTATCGGCACAATATTCGTAATTAAATTTGATTATTCAACCCCAACCCCTTAGAAAGGGGCTAAAACAATGAGAAGAAATTAGCTTTTGTATTGTAATAAGGTTTAATTATGACAACTAAACTTTATAATATTCCCTATTTAAAAGATACCCGTAGCTATTTGCGGAGGAACATGACCGAAGCAGGACTTGTTTTATGGGAGGTGATAAAAGATAAGAAATTGTGTGGGCGAAAATTTAGACGTCAGCATAGTATTGGTTATTATATTGCTGATTCCTGCCTGTCGGCAGACAGGTTTATTGCTCCTCGGAGAAGTTAATAATTGAACTTGATGGTCAGCATCATTTTACTCCTGAGGGAATTGCTAACGATATTGATCGGGATGAACATCTTGCTTTAATGGGTAAAAAGGTTTTGAGGTTTGAGAATAAAGAAATATTAAAAAATCTTACTGCAGTATTAAAGCAAATAAAGGCACAATTTAGCTAATTTTGTATAGCTAATTTTAACCCCTTTCTAAGGGGTTGGGGTTATTAAGTAAAAAAATCAAATAATGAAAAGGTTATTCTTATTCACCACCCTAATTTTTGCTGTAACATTATCAATTTCAGCTCAGAATAGCAATGGTGCATTTATTGCTACAAACCCCGATACCGTGAAGTTAGGAGAAATTGGCCTAAATGATTTATCCGATGATAATGGGAAAGTTAGCATAGCTGTAGTAAATAATGGAAATTTGCCCTTAATCCTAAACGAGGTATCAGGATGCTGTGGAACCAATGTAAAGGAATGGCCTAAAGCTCCAATTCTTCCTGGTAAAACAGGATTGATAAAGGTTGAATTCAGAATTGAGCCTCGCCCTCAAGTTATCAGCCGAACGGTTACCATTAAATCGAATGCTGTCAATGCAAAGGTTATTAAGATACCGATAGAGGGTTTGGTGATTGAGGAGAAGAAATCAAACGAGATTCATCTTTAAAAAATAGTAAACGCAGAGACGCAAAGGTACAGAGAAATATAAACTCTCCATGATTTTGCTCTCTGGTTTTTAATCATTTTATTCATGCTTTAGCGTTGTTGCAGGATTTGTATTTGCTCCAAAATTATGTATGGTAATTCAATGTCGTTTACATAAGGATTTTGCAATTGACGCTTTCAGGTCTTCCGACTCTGAAAGGTCAATCAAGGTGGTTAACCTGACATAGTTCGAAGAACCTGTTAGCATTTTTTAAATCAACTCTTCCACCCCGCCATGCGTGGTTAGAAGGTTTATTAACCTAGCATAGTCCGCAGGACATGCTAGCGTTAAATTCCTTAACTAAACGACATTGTATAATAAAAACAAACAATGGAATGAAAATTTGTATTGCACAAACAAGACCAGTAAAAGGCGATATTAATAAGAATATTGACAAGCATAAGGGGTTGATTGAGATTGCTATCTCAAATGGAGTCGATATTATTGTATTCCCAGAACTATCATTGACCGGTTACGAGCCTTTATTAGCTAAAAATCTCGCCACAGCTCAAAACGATAAAAGACTTGATCCTTTTCAGGAAATTTGCGACTTAAATAGTATTGTAATTGGTGTTGGGTTACCAACAAGGGAGAATAGTAGCATATATATTAGTATGATTATTTTTCAACCTCATAGGGAACGATTAACATACTCTAAGCAATATTTACACCCCACCGAAATTGATTATTTTACAGCAGGACAAACTCAGATCTATCTGAATTTTGAAGACAACAATGTTGTTGCACCTGCCATTTGCTATGAACTATCAAATCCTGAACATTCAGAAACAGCACATAAAAACAATGCTAATATTTATATTGCAAGCGTATTGAATTCGGTGAATGGTGTAGAGAATGATATTAAGAGGCTATCTGATATTGCTAAAAAGTATAAAATGACTGTGTTTATGGCAAATTATACAGGCCAATCAGGGGGTTATGAATGTGCAGGAAAATCTTCCATCTGGAATAAGCAGGGAGATTTAGCTGGGCAGCTTAACAGCAAAAACGAGGGAGTTTTAATCTTTGATACAGAAACAAAAGAGGTAATTGAAGTGACAGTATAAAAGGAACTACTACTAACGTAAAGTAAACCAACCGCTAACTCCTTAAACCCATGAAAACAAAAATTCTAATTACCCTAATTCTAGCCATAATGCTAGGATGTACTCCTAAAAAGGTCGATACCAAAAAAATCTGCGATGAGATGATGCAAGCCGACCGTGATTTCAGCAAATACTCAGCTAATCATGGCAAGAATGCTGCATTCGTTAAATTTGCTGCCGAGGATGTTACATTCCTTGCTGCGAATACACACCCTTTGGTCGGTTTAAAGCTCCTTGAGGAGCGACAATCGAAAAGATCTGATACTACTTACACCCTAACATGGGAGCCTATTTATGCCCGTGCAGCAGAATCGGGTGAGCTAGGTTATACCTACGGTATCTGGGAGCTGAAAATTAAGGCTGATACTGTAAAACCGAGTAAGGGCACATACGTAACTTTCTGGCAACGTCAAGCTGATGGGGAGTGGAAATATGTGTTAGATACAGGGCATGAAGGGTTGGGGGAGGAGAAGAAGTAGAAGTACTTAAAATGACTAAAGTTTGGAGTGCCTAAAGTGCATAGGGTCTGCTGATTAAGTGTTAAAACACAGAAATATAAAATATTACAACAATTTTTTGTTGTGTAAGCGCAAGCATTTTTTATGTAAAAGCCTAAAATACGTGCGCTTGTTATTCTAATTT
>RPRQ01000158.1 GCA_003818205.1 Bacteroidales bacterium | reverse complement strand
TTTGCCTTTTGAAATGATGACATTAGAATCTCATAATAAAACTGAAAATGAAAAGGGTTTCAATTTAACTAATTGAAACCCTTTTGCAATCTATGATTGATTAACATTTTACCAACCATTTTTGACTATTATGTCCAAAATACCTATAAAATCAAACCCCCATATTTTTCCGAACGGCAGGGTTTAAAGTTTAAAGCCATCGGAGAATTCGGTGGGTCTTCCAATATTTTACCTGTTTTTCTTTAGATTCTGCCGGGTATCAAACACCCTGCTTATGTAAATCATCTGGTCACTTGTGCTTTTGCGGTAGGTTATCTTGTGGTGACCCTCTATAAGTTTCCTGTAGTCTCGCTTTAAATGGATAAAGGCTTCATCCGCTGACCCAATATCAGTAAACCTTGCGTCCACTAAAAAATCTACACGGACAATAATGGCCTGCACAATGGTAAACGCCTTCGCCTCTCCTTGTATCTCTGCATTGAAGTCGTAGATTTTTGCAGGTCTCTTACAGCCCGCTTAGTCCAAACTATCTCCTTCTGTCGCTTCTCCAACTTAAAACCTCCTGCTTAACCGATTGATGAGACATTACGTTGCCCATGCTGATATCGTCCTCTGACTCTTCTATCATGGCGCCCAGTTCAGCCTGCGTTAACGTTTTAAGCTTGGGCTTAACCGTTTTCTCCTTTTCCAATCGAAGGAGTTTCTCTAACTTGTTGATGATTCTCTCATCGCTTAGCCGGATATATTCCTCGATAAACTCCAACTTTCTAGCTTGTATATCCACTGCTCTCATAATTAACCTTACTGCAAATTTAACGATAATTCATGGGTTAAAGTTTATTTCAACGGATAATATTTCTCCATCTCCTTCTTCAAATTCTTCAGGTTGAACCCCGCTATCCCTGTCTCCCAGCAGGCTCCATCGAATACAATAATTTTATTTCTCACCTACAACCTCTGGCGAACGAGGGCGAAGGATGGGTTAAAAAAAAAATAATTTCTCTACCGATATGTCACGCCTACGGCGTTGCTTTGATTCTCTTAACCCATCTACCAATATTTCATACCTACGGCGTTTGCTAAAATACTAATTCCATTTTCTACCGATATGTCACGCCTACGGCGTTATTTTCTTGCTCATTTTTATCCTCATTGTTACGCCGTTAGGGCTTGAAGCCCGTAGGGCTGAAATATTGGTAAAGCATAAACACCCAACCCTTTCAAAACCCCGTAGGGGTGATATTTTCTATTCCGTTTCATTTAAATTACCAAAAAAATCAACGACCTTGATGTTTGTTCATCCTTCTACCGATATGTCACGCCTACGGCGTTTTATCGTATTTCCCTGCCATTGATATTTCTACCGATATATCACGCCTACGGCGTTTTGTTGTTGTTTTCTTCTGTTACAACGCCTACAGCATTTTTCTAATGTTTATAATTACTACCGATACTTCACCGCTACCACCCCCGTTCGGCTTAGGCTGCACGCCGAAGTCGAATATATTCTTTCAGGCTTTTGCCTGATTTACGAAGTTAGTCTTTTTGCCATTACAGGCAATGAACGCAGGTGCAACCTGCTATTGATAGCCCAACGGCGGCGCAACCGACCGCCGAACCCAATGATTTTTATTTTATTTACTTACAGCCTCAGCTTAACAGAGTCTTTTCATCCTTCAATTCAGCTGCTTTTGCGAGTACAGCCTAAACAGCATCAACATTGCAAGTATGGATTTGGCTGCGAGGATTATAACCCAAGGGTTTCAGGGTTCATTTTACTGCCCCTAAAGCTCACCAGTTCTACGCACTCCCCTGAAAAACGGTAGTACAAGGTTGTCTGAGGGCTAACGACACAGCGTCTTAGGTTCTTCTTTCTATTCGAGTAGGGGAACATGTAGGGGTTGACCGCTATGAGGTCAACTACATTCTCAAAGTACATATCAACTTCGGCCGCTTTCGCTATACCAAATCTCTCGGATACGTACTCAAGGATACTCTCGTACTCTACATACGCACGGGTTGAGTAGCGGATGGGGTATGGCATTGCTTAAAAGCTGAACCGTTCTTTGATTTTACCCCTAGCCTGAGCGCGTGTAAAAAACTCGCCCCTATCAAGCTGACCTATCCCTTCATCTATGGCGGCTTTATCCTCATCGCTGATGGTCTCCCACCAATCCGTTGTTTCCCTTTGTATCTTCTCAACCCGATTCAGTGCATCTTCCTCCTGCAAAGTCGATATCCAGTTAATGAGGTTTATTTTTCTCGTTTCCAGTTTCATGACTTCCATTATTTCTACAAATTTAACGTTTTATACTCAATGTTTGTTCTACTTTAGTGGATGATATTTTTCTAACTCCTTCTGTAAATCTTCCAAATTATCGGTTTTTACCTTTCGGTGGAGCTCACAAAGCGATGCCCTGCCATGTACTGAACCTCGCGTAAATTGTAGTGTTTGAGCCAGTTTGTAATTACGCTTTCCCTGATTTGCGCCATGCTTTTTAACCTCGGTTCGTAGCGGTTTAGCATGGCTTTTATCCTCGGCATTCCACGTTTCAGCCGCTTTTTATGGAACAGATAATTCCCCGTACGGCTCAGGCTGCACGCCGAATATATTCTTTCAGGCTTTTGCCTGATTTACGAAGTTAGTCTTTTTGCCTTGACAGGCAATGTACGCAGGTGCAACCTGCTATTGATAGCCCGACGGCGGCACTGCCGACCGCCGAACCTAGTGATTTTTATTTTATTTGCTTACAGCCTCAGCTTAACAGAGGTAAGCTCCGCTAACCTGTGCCGAACCAATGTGTATTATTTTTACTTACAGCCTCAGCTTATCAGAGCGCATGAAGGATTTGTTGAATGGGAATGTTAAACTTTCATGATAAATGTATAAAGCGGCTGCTAAACCGTTTTAAGGTCATGATATAATTGTCTTACAATTGGTTCATCCTGGTCTTTCTCCTTTTCGTAAAAATCAACCACCATCTTGGCATATTCCTCAAAATGAGGGTCTTTACACAATTTCTTAATAATCATTCTTCTTTGTGGTAATGGTTGCCCAATAAAATTAGCCATTTCTTCTAAAACCATTTTTTCTGATTCTTCAATAACATTTTGCAATGTTCTAAATTGCTCAAAAAATGGTAATGCTCCGAGCCTGATTATTTTTTCTACTTCTACAGCTACTTGGTTAAAAGCAGACTCATTGTTAATCTCAGATTCAAATACAGAATAATTAATGTCAGGTAGTTTGGTAAATACCCTTTGTATTGTTCCAGTTTTACCATAACGACTTCTAATGTTTAGCTTTTCGTTGGTCAATGCCAAAATGTTTTCTACTTCTTCAAAATATATATCCACTGAAACGCCATCAATATAAAAGCCATGCGGAGCATAATCTCTATAGCTAATAGTTATAGTTTCTATTCTATTATGCTGTTTCCTAATAAATAAAAAAGCTTGCACTGTGTCTTTAATCTTAAAACCTGCAATTTGCAAGGTTTCAATATGTTTTTTAAAATCTGCTTTATTGTAAACCATATTATTGCATTTTGCTTATACCACTTATTGCATCACCATTAGAACCATCATGCACTTTATACCACTGTTTGGTTCCAGAAAAATTCAATACGGTTCCACTTGTTATATTTTGATTGCTACCAAACTGAGATGGTAGATTTTGGCTCCTTACTGTAAGGGATGTGCTGTTAAACGCATTTGATTGAGGTGTTGTTAAAGGTGTGGTACTTGATAATTTATTTTCAATTACAACAATGTCGTCTACAACTTTTCTACCCAGTGCATCTGTCTTATATTTCACAAACAGCTGGTCTGCCACAAAATAATCATCACCGCTATATTTTAGCTGTACCTGACTGTACATATCATAATCATCAAGGTTTTTACCGAAATCAGTTTGAAATTTACTTTTAAGTTCAACGTATTTAGCTGAGGAACGGTTTTTAAATGCTGTCAAACAAACATCTGTTTCAAATCCCCCGTACGGCTCAGGCTGCACGCCGAATATATTCTTTCAGGCTTTTGCCTGATTTACGAAGTTAATCATTTTGCCTTGACAGGCAATGTTCGTAGGTTTACCTGCCGTTAGCAGGCACAACTTGTCCCGATGCATCGGGAGCCTGC
>RPRQ01000157.1 GCA_003818205.1 Bacteroidales bacterium | reverse complement strand
GGAACATTCGACCCCAGCTGGGGTCGCACCATAAATGGGCATTTTTCCTATAAACATCCGACCCCTCTGGGGTCAATATTGGAGCAAAACCAAATTATCTTCCACACCTTTTGTCGAATAACCGAGTTTTTATTGCTGCTGAATAGTTACATATTTTTTAATATCAGGTTAAGCGAATCTTTTTTAGAATACTTCGTTTTATTCACATCAACAATGAATAGTCGCTAGTGGAATGTTAAGTATGTACGATTACGTTTTTATTTTAACCAACGGGTTAACCCGTTGGTTAAAACTCTGAATACTATTACGTCATAATATGATTAACATAACACGAGTATATATTCATACCTTTATACGCTTTTTTGATTTCAAAATTACCTTAATAGAAAACACTATCGATGAGAATTCTTCTTGTATTAAAGAGATTCGACTTTGGTGGCGCTGAAAATCATGTGTGCGATTTGGCAAATAATCTCGCTGAGCTGGGTCATGATGTTTTTGTATTAGCAGGTAAGGGTAGGCAGGTTATTCGATTGAATCCAAAAGTAATTCTCATTCCATACCGATTAAACGATTTTTTATTTCTTGTCAACATCTTAATTATCTTTTTTTTGATTAAAAAGCATAAAATTGATGTTATACACGCTCATCAACGGATTGCAATTTTCTACTGTTCCATTCTAAAAAAAATAAGTAAAAAACCATTAGTTGTTACAGTACATGGAAGAACAAGGCTCGATTTAAGAACAAATTTTACCCGAAACACGCCCGACCAAATAATATTTGTAAGTAGTCATGTTTTTAATGTTTCTGCGTGTTATGAGCAGATAAAAGATAAGTCGGTTGTAATACCTAATGGGGTTGTAGTTACAACATCTAAGCTCTCGGCCTTACCCTATTCAATTTCGTATGTTAGCAGGATTGATAGAAAACATTCGGTTGTCATTCTTATGATGATTCAGGAGGTTTTACCTAAACTTATCATTGATTTTCCAACATTAACCTTCAATATTATCGGAGAGGGGAAAGATTTTAGAAGAGTTGAGCATGAGGTTGAAAAATTTAATTTTAGGTGCAATAGGACGGTTTGCAATATTAAAGGGTTTCAACCTGATGTCAATACGATTTTTCACAAATCATCGCTTGTACTGGGAGTAGGACGTGTTGCGCTCGAAGCGCTCGCCTGTGGAGTACCTGTGCTTTCGGTGAACCATAATAGATTAGGATCAGTCATTACTACATTAAATTATACCTCTTATAAAGCAAAAAACTTTATTGCCGTTCGAGATGAACCGCCCACTACCCCTAGATTAGCTTCGTTAATAGTTGACTTTTTCAGAAATTATCAAGCGTTGATCGAAGAGACCAAAATAATTCAGCGCCACATAAAAGCAGAGTTTAACTTTGAAGTCCTGACAAAAGAAGTTGTTGATACCTACATTAATGCTATTCAGCTGAATCGTTAATGCTTTGTAGGGTATATTTTCCATAACAACTTGCCTTGCTACTATGCGTACCCCATCAAAAAGGGTGCATGCGAAAGCACCAACGATTAAAATAGATTTAATCACCATCCAAGCATGAAGCCCTTGATCTTTTCAATTTTAATTCAAACCAAATCCTGCAAAAAATCAGGTTGCTTACTAATTATTATCATTAATAATCAAAAACTTTCAAATTGAAAGAAAAATAATGTAAATCATTAAAAATAATTTAGTTTTCAGTGTAAAAAATGAAGCTTTTTTATATAATTTTACACTTTATAAATAGTAGTTCTAACTAATTGATAATCAATTAAAAATATAATCAAATGATTGTTCTCGTATTAAACTGTGGAAGTTCATCGATAAAATATCAGGTAATCGATATGAGCAATGACAGCAAATTATTGGCGAAGGGTATTGTTGAGAGGGTTGGTTTAGCCGATGGAATTTTAACCCACAAACCTGAGGGGAAGGATAAGTATGAAGTGTTTGAACCAATCCCCGATCATAATGTAGGGATAAACCTAATCCTTGACGCATTGACTGATAAGGATCATGGAGTTATTAACAGCATCAACGATATTGTAGCTGTTGGTCATCGGGTTGCCCATGGTGGCGAATTTTTTACCGAGAGCAGCCTGATTGATGCTAGGGTAAAATCTGAAATCGAGAAGTGTATTGAGCTTGCTCCGCTTCATAACCCTGCAAACCTAAAGGGAATCCTTTCAATGGAGAAGTTGCTCCCAGGCGTACCTCAAGTAGCTGTTTTCGATACCTCGTTCCACCAAACCATGCCTAATTTCTCATATCTGTATGCTATTCCTTACGAATACTACGATAAGTACAAGATTCGCCGATATGGCTTCCATGGGACAAGTCACAAGTACGTAGCCCAAAAGGCATGTCGTATTCTTGGACTCGATTTCAATAGCGTAAAGATTATAACCTGCCATTTGGGAAATGGTGCTTCAATCTGTGCTATAAAAAATGGTAAATCGGTTGACACCTCAATGGGATTCACCCCTGTAGAAGGGTTGATAATGGGTACTCGTAGCGGTGATGTGGACCCAGGGATTCTCCTTTTCCTTGCTGAAAAAGAGAATTTAAGCATTCAGCAGGTCAACGATGTTATCAATAAGAAAAGCGGTGTTCAGGGTGTTTCAGGCTTATCGTCAGATATGCGCGATCTCGAGAATGCTTCTGCTAAAGGCAATGAGCGCGCTCAGCTTGCCATAGACATGTACTACTACCGTGTAAAAAAGTACGTTGGAGCTTACGCTGCTGTAATGGATGGTGTTGATCTAATTATATTTACGGGCGGTATTGGTGAGAACGACGATAATATTCGTGCTCATGTTTCCGAGGCAATTGACTTTATGGGAGTTGACTTTGACGCCGAAGCCAATAAGGGAGTTCGTGGGAAGGATAAAATTTTAACCAAACCTAATTCAAGGGTAACGGTAATGGCCGTTACAACCAATGAAGAGTTAGTAATTGCTACCGATACAGCTAGTATTGTATCAAAGCTAAAGAAATAGTGATTTTCGAAGTATCATGTATATGATGCTCGCTAAAAACAGATTTAAAAATCAACGTAATAAATATAATAGACATGAAAGTAAATAAGTTAGATCAGCTATTTGATATCCTAAAGAGTAAACCCAAAAAACGTATCGTTGCTGCTTTCGCTAACGATGCCCACACCATTGAGGCAGTCGGAATGGCTATAGACATGGGTATTGTTGAAGGTACTCTAGTTGGTGATGAGGCTACCATTAAAAAAGTTTGCGCTGAGCACAAGATCGATCCTTCCAAGTTTACAATTGTTCAGGAAGCTGACGAGATGAAAGCAGCTACAAAAGCCGTAGAGCTCATTAATAAGGGCGAAGGTCAAGTATTAATGAAAGGTCTAGTTAGCTCAGATAAGTATATGAGGGCAATTCTTAACAAGGAAACAGGATTAATGCCTCCAAAGGCGATTCTAACCCATGTTACTGTTGTTCAGCTGCCTACCTACCCAAAGCTACTAGTTGTCGGTGATGTTGCCATTATCCCTGCCCCCGATTTAGCTCAAAAGATTGCCATAACTGAGTATATCATCAAAGTAGCCCATTCACTTGGAATTGAAAATCCAAAAGTAGCATTACTCGCTGCAACCGAGCAGATGTCAGCAGGAATGCCTGCATGTGTTGATGCAGCAATTATTTCGAAAATGGCTGATCGTGGACAGATTAAGGGGGCCACCATTGACGGTCCTTTGGCACTAGACGTTGCAATCGATAAAGAATCTGCTGAAATTAAGAAAGTAACCGGTGGAGTTGCTGGCGATGCCGATTGTATCCTATTCCCCAATATTGAGTCGGGTAATGTATTCTTTAAAACATGTACCAAACTCGCTGGTGGAGAGCTTGGCGCCATGGTTATGGGTGCTAAAGTGCCATGCGTGCTAACATCAAGAGGCGACAGCGTTCAGTCGAAGATGTATTCGATAGCATTAGCTGCAAATGCCTCAAAATAGTTAAGCATTAACATTCTAAATATCATAGATGGAAGAATTCAAAATTCTGGCGATTAACCCAGGGTCAACATCAACAAAAATAGCTGTATATAAGAATAATAAATCGATTTTTCTTAAGAATATCAAGCACACATCCAATGATCTGAAGGATTTCTGTAAAATTGCCGATCAGTTTGAGTTCAGGAAGGAGATTATTCTTAAAGAGCTTCAGGAGGCTGATATAAAAATCGAGAAGATTTCAGCAGTTGTTGGCAGAGGTGGCTTG
>RPRQ01000156.1 GCA_003818205.1 Bacteroidales bacterium | reverse complement strand
CAGGGCGCACCTGCACGAGGACTACGAATCGGTCAAGGGGGAGTTCACCCGGGTATTCCGGAAGTACGGCATGCCCCTGCAGGTGCACACCGACAACGGGGCCCCGTTCGGCGCGGTGACCGCCATCCAGCGCTTCACCCAGCTGTCGTACTGGTTCATCGAGCTGGGCATCCTGCCGGTATTCTCCGACCCCGCACACCCTGAGCAGAACGGCCGGCATGAGCGCATGCACCGCGACTTGAAGGCGGCATGCGCTCAGCCTACATCCTACAGCATGGAAACCCAGCAGCGCAGGCTAAGCGCATTCGTGAAGGAGTACAACTACGTGAGGCCGCATGAGGCCTTGGGCATGGAGACGCCTGCCAAGGTCCATACATGGTCCGAAAGGGCCTTCCCTGAGGTCGTAAAGGAGTGGTTGTACCCATCCGACGTGAAGGTTTTGTACGTCACCCAGAACGGAGCTATACGGTGGAAATCGTTCTACTGGGTGTACATGACAAGAGGGTTGATTGGCAAAAGAGTTGGTGCAGAGGAGGTTGGAAATGGGATTTGGAAAATATTCTACAGAGATGTACTTTTAGGATATTTTAATGAGAAGGCAATAATGGATAAAGAATCATTAACAAGGTTAAGTACAAACTTAGTGTAAAGCATGTGCCTTTAACTTTGTAAACTATGTGCCTTAACGAACAGGTAATGACGAAAAACGATGAGTTCCCCGAAAGCGAAACAGAAAGAAAAGACAGCCTACGCACAAAAGCAGAGTATGTCAGCCCTTTCCCTGCATGCCTCTCTTCGCTGCCATACACTGCTTTTTCTGCCTCCCGCTCGCTTTGTTGGAATGTTTTATTACTTTTATTATCAGTTCACCACATAATAAAGAAAAAATCGATGATGATTTAACAGAGTTGAGGATAATGCTACAAGATGAAAATGACAGATAATAAATTTTAAAAATTCAATGGCTGTAACTAATGTAAATCAAACCATAAAATAGATTATGAAAAACAAATCAGAGAGTATACACATGTTTAATTGTTGACTTTCACAACGCAACTGAAACTGCTATATTTACATCTATAACAGACAATTATTAACCTAAAATTACCTACCTATGAAAAGTTTTAAACAAATACTACTCATTCTTTTAGCAGCCATGACCACAACTTATGGCTGTAAAAAGGATGATAATGATTTAATACATACAGAAGGTTACATCGTGGGTTTTGACCCCTGTACAATTAACCATCACTATAGAATTGGCTATGTTATTATAACAGCTGATTTGAAGGATACATTGATAACCTATAACTTATCGGATAATACCTACAAAATGCCTGCTTCGGTTATGTGTAGTGCATCTGACACTCTCTATAAAATCCCAGAATTATATTTTCAAAATTTTAGAAATTGGCCATTTTTTTCAGATACATTACGCTATAAATATGGGATTAAGTTTTCATATTCAATTGCAAAGGAAAATGAAAAGATATACTATCTATGTACAACAGATATCCTCTTTTTATCTTACCCTCAGATAATCATTAAATCAGCAACAGTCCATTAATCTAATTCTACTTCGCTATGAAAAATATCAAACAAATTGTAACTCTTGTAATTGGTTTAACTACAGCCTTTAGTTGCAAAAAAGACGATATCGATCTAAAGCAAGCAGAGGGTTACATCGTGGGTTTTGACCCCTGTACAATTAACCATCACTATAGAATTGGCTATGTTATTATAACAGCTGATTTGAAGGATACATTGATAACCTATAACTTATCAGATAATACCTACAAAATGCCAGCTTCGGTTATGTGTAGTACATCCGATACTATCTATAAAATCCCAGAAGGATATTTTTCGAATTTTAGGAACTCTGCTTACTTTCCAAAATCTGTACAGTATGAGTTTAAAATTAAGCTAGTATTTACGAAAGCAAATGAAAATGAGATGGTATTCAATGTATGTACTCATGATATAAACCAAGCAGACTTTAACAATGCGAAACAGGTTATAATAAAATCTGCAACAAAATAATTAACTACTTTAAATTTTCAAAACCATGAAAAAGAAATCAATTACTTTTATCACTGTACTGCTTTCATTTTTAGTAATAATGGGCTTCACCCAAATTAACAAGGCAAAATTTTACTATGCCTACAATGAAAAAATTTACCTTAATGAACTTGACAATAAGCTCATTGTACGGTATAAGCAAAACAAGGGGTTCGATAAGAAGCGAATTTCATTGTATTCGGAGCTTTCAGGGAAGTTGATAGTCTGGAAAGACGATAGCACCTGTGTAATTACTTTTTCTGCAAATGAAAAGGTGCTATTTAAGGGTAAGCTTCAGACACAAGTTGATGTCAAGTCATGCAACCCAGTTTATGCTATAAATACAGGGTTGGAGATGGGAACTACCGATGAATTTCTCGTAAAGTTTAACGAAAACGTATCGCTAAAAGATATTCAAAAATTGCATAAAAAGTATGACGTTGAGGTTGTTAAAACTACAGACCTTTACCAGCTGATAAAAGTGCCAGCTGGTTCAGATGCGCTAGAGATTGCCAATTCTTATCAGGAAAGCGGCTTAGCCCGTTTCAGTCAACCCAACTTTATCTGCGAAATGGAGTTACACCAAGTTATTCCTAACGACCCATACTTTGCTAATCAGTTCGCATTAAATAACACTGGGCAGGTATTTACAGATGGGCATTCGGGAACAATCGATGCAGATATTGACGCACCAGAGGCTTGGTCAATTACTCAGGGAAATAGCAACATCACTATAGCTGTACTGGATCAAGGTCTTACATCGGATCACCCCGACTTACCTAACACACGTCAAGTACGTTTAAATGGGAGCAATTTTGCCGATGGAGACCCAAATAACCCTTCACCAACTGGAAATGGCAATCATGGAAATGCATGTGCAGGTACAATAGGGGCAGCGCAGAATAATAATCAAGGAATTTCTGGTGTTGCTCCAAATTGTAAAATTATGCCTGTTCGAATATTTAATTCTGATGGATCAGGAATAACTCCTCAAAGATTAGCAGATGCTATAACTTTTGCTCGTCAAAATGGCGCACAAATTATATCAAATAGTTGGGGTTATAATTCAGATAATCCCAATTTGCAACCTGTAATTAGAGATGCTATAATTGCAGCGACAACTCAGGGTAGAAATGGTCTTGGTTGTATTGTTGTTTTCTCAGCTGGGAACAATATAGAAAATAATGGTTTTGTCCATTTCCCAAGCAATGTAAACGTATCAGGCGTTTTAACGGTAGGTGCATCAGATAGATACGATTTAAAAGCATACTATAGCCCACTTGGTAATCCTTCAAGTTCTAACAACCAGCTAATTGATATTGTAGCGCCATCACATCGTGCCTACTCGTGTCAAATAGCAACCGAAACATTCGAAGGGTGGGCAATCGATATACCCGATAATGCAGGCTATAACCCTGTTCATGAAAATGATTGTGGATCATTGCCCGGAATTGGTACAATACTGCCGAATGCTGGAACAGGCTATCTATCATATACTGGTCGGTTTGGTGGTACATCCTATTCATGCCCGCAAGTTGCAGGTGTTGCGGCGTTGGTACTATCAATAAATCCAAATCTATCGCAACAGCAAGTATTTGATATACTCACTTCAACCGCCGATAAGGTTGGAGGATATTCCTATACAAATGGTTTTTGCAATGAACTTGGTTATGGTAGATTAAACGCTTGTCATGCAATTTCTAAAGCAGTAACTACAATTGCTTCAATTGTAGGATCCACCCTCATCTGCTCCTCCTCTAGTGCTACCTTTTCCGTCAACAATCTACCTTCGGTATGCACTATTTCGTGGGCTTGTAGCAATAATCTACAAAAACTCTCCTCTTCAGGAAATACAGCAGTTTTCATCTCAACTGACAACGGAACAGGTTGGGTGCAACCTAATCTAATCTCATGCGATGGTAGCCAATATCCCATACCCGCATATCATGTTTTGGTTGGTACGCAGAAACCAGGACCAATTACCATTGGCTTTGACTTTCCTCCAGGCAGAATTACAGCACAAGTAACCCGCATACCAAGCGCTACAACCTACAAATGGTACTTAGATGGAGTCCTGAAATATACTACACCTAATGCCAAAGCGGTCTTCCAGAGGCTGCAGGATGACTACGACCATGTTTACTACATCGATGTAGCTACCATAAACGCATGCGGGGTGTCGGATATAAGCCATGCCGAGGTCTCCGCCCCATCTGGT
>RPRQ01000155.1 GCA_003818205.1 Bacteroidales bacterium | reverse complement strand
CTATGCGACTATAGAAAAGCAGCATTGCTGCGAACTATTTGTAGAATAGGCGATTACATTTTAGCTAGAAGCAGCATCGCTGCGACCTATTGATTTTAGATTTTTTTCTCGGTTAATAATGTAAATTAATAAAAAAATAGGTAGCCATTCATTTCATAGCATTGCCGAATAGTTACAAAAATAGTAATATCCAAAATAATCAATCGCCTTGTTCAGTATATAACCATCACTCTTTACCTCTCACCATGAACAAAACCATGCAACCGATGTTTTATTAAAAAGCGATTATGCTAAAAATACGATTATCGATATTAACTTTAGCCCTAATGTTTTCTAGCATTGCTACATTGTGTCAAAATAAAATCGAAAAAAATGCTATGAATATGGATCATAAATACGAAACAATAACCCTAGGCGCTGGCTGCTTCTGGTGCGTAGAGGCTATCTACGACCGGGTGAACGGGGTGATTCGCGTAACATCGGGCTATTCGGGTGGCCATACTGAGAACCCAACCTATAAGGATGTTTGTACGGGTGAAACGGGCCATGCCGAGGTGGTTCAGGTGGTTTACGATCCAGCGGTAATCCCTTTTGCAAAGATTCTTGAAATCTACTTTAAAACCCACGATCCGACTTCGCTAAACCGTCAGGGTGCCGATGCTGGTACACAATACCGATCGGTGATATTCTACCACAGCGAGGAGCAAAAAAAGGTAGCGCTGGAGGTAAAGGAGCTACTCAATAAATCGGGGCTTTGGAGCGATCCGATAGTTACCCGAATCGACCCATTTGCAACTTTCTACAGGGCGGAGAATTACCATCAGGATTACTTCGAGAATAATACCAAGCAGCCCTACTGCCAAATGGTGGTAAACCCAAAGGTGGAGAAGTTTGAGCAGCTGTTTAAGGATTATCTTAAGAAGTAATCAATTTGAAAATTGGCTAATTTGAAAATGGAACCATAAGTAATTCGTTTCATTTTCAAATTTATTTTAAAAAACTTGGTGGTATAATATTTTTTTACCAATTTTGCCTACCTAACGGTAGGTTGGTAATAGATGAATACACGAGAAAAGATTGTAGAAGCAGCGGTAATCCTCTTCCTCCAGAAGGGATACGATCAGGTGTCGTTAAACGAAATTGCTGCTGGTGTTGGGATACAGAAACCCTCCTTATACCATTATTTCAAGAGTAAAGAGGATATTTTTATGGAGGTGGTGATGTACTTCTTCCGCGATGGGGTTGAATGGACAAAGGGCTTTCATGATGAAAGCGTCTCCTTTAAGGATGCCCTTCACACCCTATTCTCGCATTTACAGTATGCCATTGATGAGATTGAGAAGATTCCCCACGCTGAAGAGAAAGGGAAGTATGGCTACTACTTTCTTCTGTTCGATGCGCTGAAAACGTTCCCTTCGCTCCGAAAGATGTTCAACGATGCCTACCTAAACGATGTGCAAACCTACGAGAAGGCAATAAAGCGAGCCAAAAAAAATGGCGAGATTCGGAAGGATATAAAACCCCTTGACTTAGTTTATCTATGCGCATCAGCCATTGAGGGAGCGCTTTACCTCAACACCCTAATGTCCGAGCATCGATTCGATACAATAGGTGAAAGGTTGTTCAATATTATCTGGAATTCGGTTAAAGCAAAGTGAGTTAAATATAAACAGCTAGTTAATTAACGTCAGTTCGATGTAAGAAACAATTTAAGTGCTATGTTATCAGTATTTTACTTTGAGGGGAGAAATGGAACCGAGCTTGCGAACCGAACGTAGTGAGCTCAGCGAAGCTAGTTCGGCGTAGCCAATGATGCCTGCCTGCCGGTAGGCAGGGAAAAATGGAATATTGGAAGAAAAAAGTTAGAAAAAAACCCATTATTCCACTATTCCATCATTCCACTATTCCACTATTCCAATAATAAAAACGAAAATAGTTTACGCTTTAGTATATTTCTTAAGTTGCACAGATGTTAAAACAGATATGATATGAGCATACCCTATGCCGTTGAGACCAAGAATCTATCGAAGAATTTTGGTTCTCTAAAAGCGGTTGATGACCTAAACCTAACCATCAATAGCGGCGAAATATTTGGATTCTTAGGCCCGAATGGGGCAGGGAAAAGCACATCCATAAACATGATATGCGGTCTCCTCTCCCCTACGTCGGGCGAAGTGCTAATTAATGGGAAAAGGATCGATAACAGCCATAGCACAAGCCGAACGGTGGGGCTTTGCCCACAGGATAATATCTTCTGGCCCATGATGACCTGCCTGGAACAGCTCACCTTCATGGGTGCTATGTACGGCCTCCCAAGAACCGATACAAAAAAGAGTTCCATAAAATTACTCGCAGATATGGGGCTGTCCGATAAAAAGAATAAGCTGGCCAAAACCCTATCGGGGGGAATGAAAAGAAGGTTGAATATCTGCCTTGCGCTAGTACACGATCCCGAAATCGTAATCTTCGACGAACCCGAAGCAGGGCTCGACCCGCAGAGCAGGGTTATGGTGCGCGAATACATCCACATGCTTACAGCAAAAAAAACGATTATCCTCACCACCCACAACATGGATGAGGCCGAACGTTTGGCTCAACGTGTTGCGATTATCGATAACGGTAAACTACTACTAACCGATACCCCCGAAAACCTAAAGAGGCACAACGGCGAGGAGGATATTCTTGAACTATCATTGCCCGATGAGAACGTATCACCCGAAAAGGCTAAGGCGCTTTTAAAGGATATGAACGGAATTATTAGCACTGAATCGAACAGGGTTTTGATTAAGTCGAAACAGTGCCTAGCGCTTCTGCCTGAGATTATGAATCGATTATCAGTAAATGGCATTTCCATAAAACAGGTACAGGTTCGAAAGAATACGCTTGAAGATGTCTTTATCAAGTTAACCGGACGCAAATTAAGAGAATAAACTGTTAATCAATACGATATGAAATTTTATAATATTTTCCTTAAAAATATTCGTGAGCAGTTCAGGAGCTTCTGGATTCTGCTAATGACTTTAATATCAGCACCATTCTTTGTGTTTATCTATCCCATGATTATTCAAAGTAGCGGTTATAATTATAGAGTTCAGGTTCTGAACATCGATAAAGGTGCCGTTGATAGTAAATCAGGTGTTACAACCCTTTACAGCAAATCGATTATCGATTCGATGAAGAATCAAAGCGGTCAGATGCTAGTCTTTTCGAATGTTACAAGTAAAGATTCTGCTTTAACCACCCTGAAAAAGAAGAAATCGGACTTGCTGCTCATTTTTCCAGAACAATTTTCATCCAATTGGGATGAAAAGGCCTCAAATCCTGAAATGAGAATACCTATAGAATTCTCAGGAGATGTAACGAGCTGGAGATATCTTATGGCGGGAGTATTTATTCAAGACTATTTGTACAAAAACTACTTCGAGAAGCAAGGTTTAAAGGAACCATTTGAGTTTAAGGAGACTCCTCTAGGAAAATCGTCGGAGCTGAACGATTTTGACATAGCAGTGCCCGGATTAATAATATTCGCCATTGTTATGCTGATGTACACCGCCACAATTGCATTTGTTATCGACAGCGAATCGGGTACTATAAAAAGATTAAAAATGGCTAAGGTTTCAACATTTACCTATATCGGAGGGTTAAGCCTTGTTCAGATATTAATCGGTGGTATATCAGTTATCATAACCTATTTTACAGCCATTGGGCTTGGATTCAATGGGCAGGGCGATTTTTGGGCGCTATTCATAGTGATGCTATTGACCTGCATTTCAATAATTGCATTCAGTATAATCCTAGCCGCATTCTGTAAGAATATTACGCAGGTAGTGGTTATTGGGACTTTTCCTTTATTCCTTTTCATGTTCTTTTCCGGGTCGATGTTTCCGATTCAAACAGCACCTATCTTCACCATTGGGTCGTTTGATTTTGGTGCGAATGGGCTAATCTCCTCCACTCACGCAGTAACGGCAATAAATAAGATTATGGTGATGAACCTTGGGGTTAAGGATATCATTCCCGAAATTATTTCACTTATCCTACTTAGTATATTCTACTTTATAATTGGAGGATATTTATACCAACGGAAGCATTTAAGGGCGGTGAGTTAGAAGTGCCTAAAATGAGCTAAAATGCCTAATGTACTTAAAGTTGTAAATTAAGTAGGGTCTGCTGATTAAGTCATAAATAGGTTTATGAAGCCATTAAAAACAAACTTCAGAGGGTAGGGACGACATATAAAGGAGATAGAACAGAGAATAATGTCATGCCTACGGCATTTCATCTGTTCCCAGCTATATTTTCTACCATAATGTCATCCCTACGGGATTAAAATTAGAATAACAAGCGCACGTATTTTAGGCTTTTACATAAAAAATGCTTGCGCTTACACAACAAAAAATTGTTGTAATATTTTATATTTCTGTGTTTTAACACTTAATCAGCAGACCCTAT
>RPRQ01000154.1 GCA_003818205.1 Bacteroidales bacterium | reverse complement strand
CCTGATCGCTGGCGTTCCTCAATAATCGCGCAAGCGGCAACTCCTCAGCGCTGATGATCATGCTCGAACCTTCGTACTTGTTCACATCCAGGATGTTCAGCACCAGGTTCAGCATCTGCCTGCCCGACTGCTGCATGATTTGGATCTGCCTTTCGGGGTTTACGGACTTGGCTACGTTTAGGATGAGGTTGAGGGGGTTCTTCAGGTCGTGCACGATCATGGAGGTCATGCCCTGCTTGAACTCGTCCATCTCCCGGAGCCTTTCGTTCTGTTTTTTTAGCTGCTCCGCCTGTTCTAGGATCTCCTCCCGCTGGTAGTGGAGCTCCTCGTTGGTGCAGGTCAGCTCCTCGTTGAACGCCTCCAGCTCCTCCTCGTGGGCTTGAATTTTCTCATTTTGTTGTTTAATGGCAATTTCAGCTTGCTTTATCTCTGTTATATCGGAATCGATAGCAACGAATTTTTTTATTTTACCCAAATCATCAATTATTGGGGTAAGTGTAGTTTGAACCCAGATGCTTCTATTATCTTTTGCATTTAATAGGTTTTCGTAACGTATCGATTTTTTTGATTCTTTGCAAAAATTTGTTACCTCTCTAATATTTTCATATTTACTGCCTTCGATTAAATTACGCCCTACGTATAAAACTAGCTCATCGTAAGAAATGCCATATAGTTTTGTAAATCCATCGTTTACCCATTCGAAGTTGAATTGCTCGTCCATTATAATTACAGCATTATCGGTTTCGCTAGCGACAATGGATAGTTTTTCAAGTTCGATATTTTTTTCGAAAATTTCAGCTGTTCGTTCTTTTACCTGTATTTCAAGGATTTTCTTTTGATTCTTTATAGTATTAATTTTATTCCTATACCATAGGATAGCACTCCCTCCCATTAATAATATTACACAAGATCTAAACCACCACGTTTCCCAGTATGGAGGTAGGATATTGATTTTTATTTCAACGCCATTTTCACTCCATATCCCATCATTATTTGAAGCTTTAACCTTAAATGTATATTTTCCAGAAGGTAGGGTAGAGTAGGTTACAAATCTTCTATTGCCAACATTGTTCCATTTATCCTCTAGTCCTTCCAGAGTATAGGTGTACTCATTCTTTTGAGGCGATAAATAGTGCAAGGCTGCAAACTCGAATGTAATTATATAGTCCCTATATGAAAGTTCAATCTCTTTGGTTTCTGCAATTGATTTTTTAAGGATTATGCGGCCATTAACTTTTTCTCCAATTGGTACAGATTTATTAAATAATTTAAAATCTGTTAATACAACAATGGGTTTATTTAAGTTCTCTTTGATACTATCTGGATGGAAAATGGTAAATCCGTTAGACCCTCCAAAAAACATTTCACCATTGTTATCTTTATAGTTTGCCCCATAGTTAAATTCATTCCCTTGTAATCCATCGTTAATATCAAAATTCTTAATCTTTTTTGATATTGGATTAAATTTAGATATCCCCCTGTTTGAACTAATCCAAAGGTTTCCTGAATTATCTTCAATAAAGCAATATATAATATCATTCGGGAATCCATTCTTTCGATTATATCTAATAAATCTATTATTGGATCGGTCAAAGTAGTTAACTCCTTCAACTGTTGCAATCCATAATCGATGGGATTTATCCTCATAAATTGATAGTATTCTATTTGAACTAATGCTATTTGTATCCTTAGGATTATTAAAGAAATGAGTGAATTCATTTTTTGAAGGATTATACATATTTAACCCGTTCAATGTACCAATCCAAAAAACTCCATTATGATCTTCAAGTATAGCTCTTACCTGATTATCGGTTATGCTATTAGCTTTCCCTGTCTGCTTCTGATAGTTGATAAATTGATTATTTAACCTATCGTATTTATTGAGCCCACCATTTTCAGTTCCTATCCATAATTCCCCTTTTCGATCTTCGTAAAGTATATTTATTCGATTATCGGAAAGGCTGAATGGATTTAGCGGATTGTGATTGAAATGAGTAAAACTTTTCTTGGCATAGTCGAATGTATTTAACCCTTTATCAGTCCCAATCCATAATACTCCGGATTTATCTTTTAAAATTGAATTAACCCGGTTACTACTTAGACTTTTTAAATCCTTCGGATTATTCTTAAAGACATTAAAAGTATTATCCCTTCTGTTAAATAAATTCAATCCTCCACCAATAGTACCGATCCAAATTTCAAATCCCTTTTCCTCTGACTCCTCACAAAAACATCTAATAATATTACTATTTAAACTAGATGGATCATTCGGAATATTTCGATAGGTTCTAAAACCTTTAGGAACTGATTCAAACCAATTAAGCCCACTAGTTTGGGTTCCAATCCACATGGTACCTGATCTTTCTTCGCAAATTGATAATATGTCGTTTTCATTTAAACTTTTCGAATTTTTTGGGTCGTTGTAAAAACAAGTGAAACTATCTGTTTTTTTGTTGAATAAACATAATCCATCCTCGGTACCAACCCATATTCTTTGAAAATGGTCTTCGTATATACTCTTAACTTTGTTGTTACTAATACTTGATGGGTTGCCAGGATTGTGATAATATTTTGTAATATGCCCTAAAACATCATCATATAGATTTAAGCCAAAATCTGTTCCAACCCATAGTCTACCAGAATGGTCGATCAAAATCTTATTAATAACATTTTCAGATAGCGAATTAGGATGTTTTAGGTTGGATTGAAGCCTTTTAAAAGTATTTGTTAAAGGATCATATTGGTTAAGACCATCCTTTGTCCCTACCCATAGTTTACCATTCCTATCCTCCTGAATCGAAGTAATGAAATCGTTACTGATACTTTTATTGTCATTTGGTATATACTTATATGCCGTGAATTTTTCTGAAGTACGATCTAATTTGTTTAGTCCACCACCATTAGTTCCAATCCATAGCTCCCCATTTCGAGTTTCTGTGATGCTATTTATAGTATTATTACTTAAGGAATTTACATTCGAAGGGTCGAATTGATAGCTAATAAATTTACCAGAAGAACGATCAAACCGATTTAGCCCACCGTAATATGTTCCAATCCAGATATAGCCTTGACGATCTTCATATATTGATATTACTTGTTTGTCGCTAATATTTCCTAGAACTCCAAATTCAGATCTAAATATTTTAAAATCATACCCATTATACATGTTAAGCCCATCCTGAGTTCCAAACCACATAAAACCTAATCTGTCTTGAATTATACAATATATTTTGCTTTGCGAAAGACCATCTTCAATGGATAAACTCTCAAACCGAAAGGGTATATTTTGGGCAGGTAGCCTATTTGAAAATAGGAATATAGAGAATACAAAGAGAAAAAATATTAAATATCTTCTAATAAAAAGATTTCGCATAGCGAGTAAATTTTTTAGAACAGCAGATCTGAGATTTATTTTAATTCTAATTTATATAAATCAAAGGATGCTTCCTTTACTTGGAAAGTTTATAAAATCACCAATTATTTAAAGTGTTAATATAATGATTAAGAACTTAGGTTAGTGTATTGATATAATGTTTTTTAGGTGATATTCATCACCTATTTAACTAACAACTACAATCTCTTTTTTTGAATTATAATTCAGATAACCTTTTTAAAAAAGCCTTATTTTTTGGACGAACAATGGGTACAGAATCTTTATTCTCTAATATTGCTTGGCCTCCATTGCGACTACTATACTTCTTGATATACTTTTAATTTTCAATGTGCGATTTATGAACTCTATAGAATTTGGTAACATCTCTTCGTATTCTTTAATCTAATGGCCAACTATAATTGGCTTTACATCATCAATACCAAAAAAATCGAGTGTAATTACTGTCAGATTCAAGTCTGATAATGCTTTCGAGGGTAATAAATCAACCTATTTTCAGCAATTCTAGGAATTGAATTTGATTTAAGGTGTTTATGGTATTTTCAACCTGCGATATCCATCTTTTGATACTCTCCGATTCGGTCTGCTTTAGCGTTGCCAGAATCTCCTCGATGTCATCGGTCTCGTAAACGGTGAACGCCTTGAGTTTGCAGATAAATGGCTCTAATATCTTTATCTCCTCCTCTGTAAAGATTAACGTTTCCGCTTTTTTCTCTTCGGCTTCCTCCTCCGCAGGCAGCTCAACCTGTTCCGCATCGGTGAGCGGGAGCGTGAACCAGAACGTTGTGCCCTGGCCCACCTCCGAGCGAACCCCGATCTCGCCGCCATGCGCCTCCGCGGCCATCTTGCAGAAGGCTAAGCCCAAGCCGGTGGATTTGACCGTTCCAGACTTCTTGGCCACGATCTGCCCGAACTTCTGGAAGACCAGGTTCATCTTATCCTCGGCGATCCCCTCGCCCGTATCGGTCACCTCGATGCGCACCTTTCCATCTGCCGCTTTACGGGTGGACAGCATGATCGTCCCCCCGCTGGGGGTGAATTTAACGGCGTTGGTGAGCAGGTTGACCAGCACCCGCTCGATGACCTCCCCGTCCGCCTTCACCGCTAAGCCTGCTTCTACCTTATCGAATACCGTAATGCCCTTCTGCTCGCAGAGGAATCGAACCTG
>RPRQ01000153.1 GCA_003818205.1 Bacteroidales bacterium | reverse complement strand
CGTGCACTTGTTATTCTAATTTTAATCCCGTAGGGATGATATTATGGTAGAAAATATAGCTGGGAACAGTTGAAATGCCGTAGGCATGACATTATTCTCTGTCCTATCTGCTTTGTAATGTCGATCCTACGGAGCTAAAATACTACATTGATATATTTTCTATCATATTTTCACTCCTCTGAGGTTTGTTTTTAGTGGCTTCATAAACCTATTTGGGACTTAATCAGCAGACCCTAAATAGAAACTCAAATTCAAAATATTTCTTGCATATGATGTATTTATGATGTATATTTACACCATTAAGATACGAATTATGACTAGACAAAGTATTTCATTCACGCAACCAAATGATGAATGGTTGAAAATTCAAGTTGACAGCAAAGAGTATTCAAGCAAAAGTGAACTGGTAAATGATTTAGTGCGCCAAGCTAGAAAGCAACAACGTCAAATTGATTGGATAAGTTCTAAATTGGAAAATGCTGAAAATAGTGGATTTACCAATGACAGTAAAGAACAAATAATGCTAAAATCTAAGTCTTTACTAAATGGCTCGATACAAACTGAGTAATGCAGCTAAAGAAGACCTAATTAGAATTCATCAATACGGTATTAAGAAATTTGGAATGACCCAAGCTGACAAATATTTTGATACGTTTTTTGATTGTTTTGATATTATAGCTCAGCGACCATTTTCATTTGAATCCGTTGAGTTTATTAAAATTGGATATAGACGTTGTGTATGTGGTTCTGACAGCATTTATTACAAAGTAAATAATGACCTTGTAGAGATTATGGCTATTGTTGGAAGACAAGATTTAAAAAATATTTTAATTGATTAAATTACAGTTGCTAACAGCGTTTTTATTGTATTTGGGCTGATAACGCATTCGGAGTTCTTAACGCTTTTTGGTATTTTTTTTATGGGGGATGATGAAACGTTTCAAACCTGCCTAAAGTTTCCCAATCGCAACCAATTTGCACAACGCTACCTGCTAGACTACTAAAGCTAGCGAAAATCATAACCTTAGAGTTTATAAAGTGACAGCAGGACAATTTTACCCTTGAAAATTAAAAAAAGGACACTACCATTTTCCATTATTCCAATTAATCATTAAGGATATAATGATAATAAACAAGTAGTTAAGTTGCTTCTTACGTTGAGTTCACGTTAATTAACGTCAGTTCGATGTATAAAACAATTTAAGTGCTATGTTATCAGTATTTTACTTTGAGGGGAGAACTGGAACCGAGCTTGCGAGTTCGGCGTAGCCAATAATGGAAAAATGGAATATTGCCTGCCTGCATCGCTTTCGCATAGCTTCAGCGGAGCAAAGTCGGCAGACAGGGAAGAAAAAAGTTAGAAGAAACTCCATTATTCCACTGCTCCCTGCCTACCGGCAGGCAGGCACCATTCCAATTCCAAATGGAAAATTTGTAACAAATTACAATTTAGAGTATTACCACTATTTCTTAAATCGAACTCACGTTAATTATTACTCTTCCAAATCTTCCATCTCTTTTTGAAGGGCAGCCATCTTAATGGCAGTAACAGCCGCTTCAACGCCTTTGTTTCCATGTTTACCGCCCGAACGTGCTGTTGCCTGCTCCATGGTGTTTGTGGTGAGTAATCCAAAAACGAAAGGTATGTTATAGTTCATGTTCAGCTCAGTAATTCCATGGGTAACCCCTTGGCATATGAAATCGAAGTGGCGTGTTTCACCCTGAATAACGCATCCAAGGCAGATAACAGCATCTAAATCGGCGTATTCCGCCATAAACTGAGCACCAAGGGTTAGCTCAAAGCTCCCGGGAACATGCTTTACAAGTATATTATCCTCTTTTGCACCATGCTCAATTAAAGTTTTATATGCTCCATCCAGCAGAGCATGGGTTACTTCTGAATTCCAATCCGAAACTACAATGCCGAAAATCATCTTCTTTGCCGATGGAATTTGCTCAGGGCTATAAACCGATAGGTTTTTATTCTTGGTTGCCATAACGTTTGTGGTTATTTAATATGAAGTAAAGGTAAAAAAAAACCAACCCCGAAGGGTTGGTTTGATATGATTATCTTTTAATTAAAGGCCTTGCAACGATTTTGCACGGGTTATCTCCTTCTCAATATCCCTTGCCTCGGTACTTTTTGGGTAGTTCTCTTTAATCTGCTCGTAAAGTTTTATAGCTTTATCGTATTTCTTCAACTCTTCATAAACTACTCCAGCTTTCTTTAAGAATAGGGGCGAAGTGAACTCGTTATCCCTATAGGTTGCGGCTTTTTCGTAGTAATCAATACCCTCGCTAAGGTTATTCAGATCAACGTAGCAATCGCCGATTGCACCAAAAGCGATAGGAGTAACGATTAAATCACCTGCATTAAACTTTTTCAGATAGCTAATAGCTTCTTGATATTTACCAAGACCTCTATATGAGATACCGGCATAGTAATGAGCTAAGTTTGCCGTTTCAGTAGGGCTGTATTTATCGATAATATCCAGTAAGCCAAGGTAGTTACCATCGCCATTTAAGGCTAGTTTGAATGAATCTCTTTCGAAGTATTGTTCAGCAGCAAATATCTGTGATTGCGCTTTTACCTCCATTGGGGCAAGGTATAATTTTTTATACCCGAGGTATCCACCTACAACAACTAAAATTGCGATAATGATAATTGTTAAACTTTTTTGGTTAGTCTCAATGAAATGCTCCGTTTTTGTTAAAGCATTTTCTACTGATTCAACGCTACTTGCAGCTGTGTCCTTTTTATCTTTAGTCATAATTAAACAGTTTCTTTTTTATCAAAGCAGTTGCAAAAGTAATGGTTTTTAAGTTATATGGAAATTTTTATAGTAATATTTTACACCAAATGCTAACTTAGGATTTATTGAAAGCGCAATTGGTATTGCGGTTGATTAAGCCGCTTTTCTTACGTACATTTGTACTCTTTCAATTTAGGAATTTTCGGAGATTATGTTTTTAAAGCACCTTACAGCGTTTAATTTCAAATCCTATAGTCAGGTTGAGATCAATCTTCACTCAAAGCTGAATTGCTTTGTGGGAGATAATGGGCAAGGAAAAACAAATTTACTCGATATTATTTATTATCTCTCTATTTGTAAAAGTGCTTTCAACCCCATCGATACTCAAAATATAAAACATTCCGAAGATTTTTTTATTCTACAGGGTCAGTACGATCGCGACGAGAAGGAGGAGAATATTTTTTGTGCAGTAAAGCAAAGCGAAGGAAAGGTCTTTAAACGCAACGGAAAGGAGTATCCAAGGCTAGCCGACCATGTTGGGTTATTGCCCATTGTAATTATTTCACCTGCCGATTTAGCGCTGATAACTGAGGGCAGTGAGGAGCGCAGGAAGTATGTCAATAGTGTTATTGCTCAGTTTGATAGGATGTACCTCGAAGAGCTGATTCGGTATAATCGGATACTCGCTCAGCGAAATAAGCTGTTGAAAGATATTGCCGAAAGGGGAGGGTATAGCGATGATTTATTTGAGATATTAGATTCTCAGCTTGCAATGATGGGCGAAACCATACACCATAAACGAAAAGATTTTGTTGAAAAGTTGATTCCCATTTTTCAAAAGTATTATACCGCCATTTCTGGCAAAGGTGAAAGGGTTGAACTTGTTTACCAATCGCACCTCGATGGCGAAAACTATAATGTTCAATTGGTCAATAGCTTTGCGAAGGATAGAATGCTGCAATTCACTTCAGTAGGAATCCATAAAGATGATCTTACATTAATGCTCAACGATCATCCAATAAAAAAGGAAGGATCGCAGGGTCAGCAGAAAACCTATCTCATTGCGCTCAAACTTGCTCAGTTTGAATTCATGCTGAATATATCCAAGGTAAAACCTATTCTTCTGCTCGATGATATTTTCGATAAACTAGATGTTAGCCGTGTTGAGAATTTTATCAAGCTGGTTTCTGATGATAGTTTTGGTCAGATATTTATCACAGACACGAATAAAAACAGATTGAATGAGATTTTGGATAAACTTCATTCTGGCTATAAATTGTTTAAGGTCGACTCCGGATTAGTAGAGGAGATAGCCGTTAAGGATTAACCAAAACAGCATCATCAATTAGTATTAAACATTTATGAGTAAGCATAATATAAGATCATTGGGTGATGCAATAAAAGAGTTTATTCATGAGAATAAGCTAGAGGAGAAGATTTACGAGGTCAAGATTGTTGAAGAATGGAAAAAGATAATGGGGCATAACGTTGCTATTTACACCCAAAGCCTTAGCTTAAAAAGTGGAAAACTTACCGTTTCTTTAAAATCATCGGTACTTCGGAATGAACTCCAAATGAGCAAGCAAAAAGTTATTACATTAATTAATAGCTATTTTGGTCAGGGAGTGGTGAAAGAGATAATTTTCAAGTAGATGTGTTAATTAGGGTTTGCTGATTAAGTGTTAAAACACAGAAGTATAAAATATTACAACAATTGTAACTATTCACCACGGAGACACTGAGGTCACGGAGTTTACTTTAAACAATTGCTTTACAAATCACAGAATAATAGCTTTGAGACAACCTAGAGAGCTGACTTACGGTATGCAATACCAATATTTTGCTTGAGTAATCATCTCCGTGTT
>RPRQ01000152.1 GCA_003818205.1 Bacteroidales bacterium | reverse complement strand
GGGAGAGGCAATTATAAAAAAACGACTGAGTATCAAAATGCAAAAGAATCACTAACACGAAAAACATAAATATTTTCTCTGTGAAACTCTGTGCCCTCCCTGCCTACCGGCAGGCAGGCGTTTCTCCATGGTGAATAGTTACCATATTACTAATACCCAAATTAAGTTATTGGTTCGCTGAATATATACTAAACTAGACAATTGCGCTAGTGTTGCAGAGCACAACATCAGGCAATACACAAAGGGTGTTTATTAGCTGGCTAAATATACATAGTCGTTTTAATAGTTGCATCACAGCGGAATATTTGCAGGAAACAAAAAGTGAAAGCGAATGGAGGTGCATTGTGTTGAAATTGTTTTGCAACAAAAGATCAATTCAATATTACAGTGTTATGCACCTGAAGTTCTTTATTTTTGAATATTTACACAAATATTTTGGTGCTCTGCACCATTGGGTGCATCGCACCGAAATATTATTCGTTGCATCTAATGTTGAAAAACTTATTGTATGCCTTTTCAAATGAATCTTTCCACGCATCGCCAATATAGATATTGTCACCATTGGAAAGGGTGATTTTTCCTCCCTCTTTCTTTGAATAGGATGTGATATGCGATAGGTTAATCATACATTGCCGATGAGCTCTTACAATGTTGTAGTCGGTGAGTAGTTCTTCGAAATGTTTCAGATTCCCATTGGCTAGTCTTTTTGTGCCATTTGAGAGGTATATCTCTGTGTAATTACCCTCCGAAAGGCATTTGATAATTTCGTTGGATTTTAAAATGATATGACCAAACTCAACAGGAATTGGAATTGCTTGGTTGGCTTGCTGTTTCTTGTAAGCGTTTATGAAAAGTTCGAGTTGTTTTGTGTATTCTGAACGTTCATATTGATTGCATAGCTCTCTTTTATTCTCCCAAGCTTTAGCTAGTGGTTTAGCAAAATCTTCAATGGACGTAGGTTTTACAATATAATCGAGGCATTGAGTTTTAATGGCTTTTACGTAGTACTCCAAGTCGTTATTCCCTGTAATAAAGATAATTTGAAAGTCAGGGTTGACCTTTTCAAGTATATCAAAGGCACCATATCTATTGCCTTGTATAATGATATCGAGGAAAACCAGATCAGGCTTTAAGCTAGATATTTTTTCTGTTGCATCGTCAACCGTTTGGCATATTCCCTGAATGGTAACTAGATGCGAATAGTAATCGGTTAGGATTTTAGCAATCACCATGCTATCCTTCTCCTCATCCTCAACTATTATAACTTTTAGTTTGCTTTCGTGCGTCATTTTATCCTATGCTAAAAACATTCTTCATTCATTCTTCCATCATTCTATCATTCCATTCATCCAACCATTATTTACCTCATAAACTTAGTCATGTATTTCGATTGTAGCTGAATCATCATGTCCAAATCAGTTGGTTTGTTGGATGCTTTTGGGAATTTAGCAGGAAGCTTTAGGGTAATAACCGTACCAGTATCCTTTTCATCATCGCTAAGATTTGAGACATCAAGATGTATCGAAATATTAAGCGTTTCCTCAATTAGCGATAGCCTTCGAAATACATTCTTCAACCCAATCCCATTGTTTTCTCCCTTATTGTTGTTGCTTTTCTTAAGCTGTTGCGACGCTTTACGACCTATTCCATTGTCGGTAATCCTACAAATCAGCAGATTTGATTCTTGGCTAAAGCTAATACCTATTGCACCTTTTGTACTCTTGGGCTCAAGCCCATGTACGATTGCATTTTCAACAAAGGGTTGGACTACCATTGGTGGAATTTTAGTCTCAAGGGGGTTGATATTTCCTGAAATGGTAATTGTCGATCTTATTTTATCGGTTGCCAATGAAATAGGCGCAAAATCGAACTTGTTTGGGAATCGTTGATTTTGAAGTTCAAGGTATAACTCAAGGATTTCTATCTCATCGGCAAGGGTAATGAGCTCAACATCCGCTAGCTTCAATGTTTTATCTACTAAAATGCTGAATTTCTTAAGGTACTTACTTGCATTCTCTTTCGAATCGAATAGTATAAAGTAGTTGATGGTCTGTAGTAGATTCTTTATAAAGTGAGGATTCATCTGACTTTTAAAGTAGGGAAGGGCTACATGGTGAAGATGTGTTTTGAAGAGTTTTGTCCTCCTTTTTAACATTAGATGCTGCATTGTTACTGCACCAGCCAACACCACAATTACTATTAAAAATACGATATCCATAGAGTTTAGCATATTCTAAATGATTCACTAAAGTAGTTCTTTCGAATTAAATCGCATAAGCCTTAATACCTAAAAAAGTAATATTCATACAAAGCCAAGGGTTATTCATACTTTTTAGATTTTTTCAATCGCACTAATGTCAATATTTGATTATTGAACTACTGTATTTATGCTTATCAGCCTTTTTTAGGATGATAGAAAAATAATAAAATAATATTAATAAAACGACTATGGAGGCAATTAAAAGAACATTAAGAGATTCTGCATTAATGCGCTGGATAGTGCTAGTGCTAATTAGCGGTTTGACATTTGGAACATACTGGTTTCAGGATTGTCTTGGACCACTTAAAGGGTTAATGGAAAGCGAACTTGGTTTTTCGAACTCGCAATACGGTTTGATTATGAGTTCTATAACATGGGCGAATTTAGCGCTGATGATTATTTTCGGTGGAATCTTGCTCGATAAGTGGGGCATCCGGTTAACGGGTATTGTATTTGCTAGTATAGCCACAATAGGAGCAATCATTATTACCCTTGCCTCTAAAGGTTTTTTTGGTTCAGAACCAGATACCATGCTTACCTATATGATTATTGGTAGGTTAATGTTTGGAACTGGGCTCGAAACCATTTGTGTTATGGCCAATAGAACAATTGTTAAATGGTTTAAGGGAAAAGAGCTTGCCCTTGCATTAGCTATAAACATGGTGTTTGGTCGACTAGGTTCTGCTGGTGCGAATTTTCTTGGGGTAGAAGTTGCCAATGGAAGCGTTTCAACAGGACTTTCGTTTGCTGCTACGCTAATTGGATTAGGGCTAATACTGTTTCTTATTTATACCGTTTTTGATGCTAAACTTGATAGACAAGAGGATCAAAGCGTAAAAATTGGCGATGACGAAAAATTCAGAGTATCAGATTTTATTAGCTTAATAACTAATTCTTCGTTTATTTACATAACCTTACTTTGTGTTGCTTTCTATTCTGCTGTATTCCCTTTTATTCAGATTGCTCCCGATCTGTTAATCAATAAGTATGGTTTTTCAACGGTTTTACCCGATTTAACGCAAATGTCATTTTTAGAGAAAGTTGGAGCCTATTTTCGGAATGGCTCGAAGGTGACTAGTTTAATACCTTTTGCCACAATGATTTTCACCCCTTTATTTGCAATTTTTCTTGATAGAAAAGGACGTGCTGCTACGATTATGATTGTTGGTGCTTCACTTTTGATATTTGCGCACATCTCATTGTCGTTATTAAACAGTGTGGTATTTGGCTATTTAGGGCTATTAGCTTTAGGGATTGCCTTTTCCTTAATCCCTGCCGCTATGTGGCCTTCTGTTGCAAAGATAGTTCCTGAGAATCGACTTGGAACAGCTTATGCTACAATGTTTACTTTTCAAAACTATGGCTTAGCAATTGTTCCTGTTATCATTGGTAAAGTGCTAGATATCTTTAACCCTGAAATAATTGAGAAGATAAGGGTTGTAAGAGCCGACTTAAGTAGTCAGGGGTTTACGAATGGTCAGATTGTTAGTAAGATCAACGAGTTAAAAACTTCAGGGGTAATACCTGCATATGACTATACCATGTCTATTTTAATGCTTGTAGGTTTGGGTATAATTTCAATCTTTTTAGCTATTATGCTTAAAAAAGCGGATCGAAAGCAAGGGTATGGTTTGGAACTGGTAGAGAAAGGAAAGTAAAATGCTTTTTCCATGCTTTAGTTAAATTGTGTTATGTCTTAGAGCCTGTTTAAATTTTTAATTAGTGTAAATCACATTGTTCTAACCTTACAGTTACCTGATTTATCACGATTTTAAAATTTGGAATCTAAGAATGCAATCTGGGGAACAAACACAGTTTTTGTTCCATAAATGCTATTAGAATCAACAGCCCTAAACGTAATCATCTGGAAATGTGGCGTTAAATATTTAAACAGGCTTTTTGATGAATATTATGAAGATTACTGGCACGATTTTAAAAAAAATACTTAAACCTTTACTTTTTGTTTATTCATACGAAGATATTGGAGAAGATAATCCACACGTAAATGATTCTTATAATACGAATATTTATTTTTATGAAATATAAGGAAGTCACATGCATTTTATAAGTCACAATACACCTTACTTAAATGCAATTAAAGCATATTTAGACAAATATTTTTAAAACAAATCATACTTTACATAACCAATTCAGAAAACGAAATAAAAAGATAAAATGAAAAAATATTTTTTAATAGTACTCGCAATGTTTTTTTTGACAAAATCGTTATATAGTCAAGAAAATCAATTAACAACTCAACAAAAGGTAAAGGATTTCTTATATTCATATCAAGTTTTAGAGCCTGTTTAAATTTTATTAATCATCATAGCAATGGAAGCCACGAGTATCCAGCCCTCGCTTGATTCCAAATTCGCCTCATAATCCTTGCAGAGTCTCCTGTGCCACATAAACCAGGAT
>RPRQ01000151.1 GCA_003818205.1 Bacteroidales bacterium | reverse complement strand
TCTTTTGCCTAATATACATACCCTTGGCTGCTTGGGACACCCAAAAATACGAAAATCAGCCATTAAGCAACTGTTTATCAGAGCACTAATTTTTGAGTTGAAAAAACCGAGGAAAACAGGAGACTCCGAAGGAGTAATTATATTTGTTTTGATAATAAAAAAGCACCGTTTCTTCAACGGTGCTTTTTATTTTACTAACCTTTTTTTTGATGTGTTTAATTTAAGCCTAAACAATCATCAAAGCGATTTTAAAGCACTAACTACAAACGTGAAACTATAATCGGATGGGGATTGATTATCGCAGATAGGATAGGGTGATACGTCTTTTAGCTCAACGGTGCAATCCATGAACTCAACTCTTGGTTTAGAGGGTAAGCACAGGTAAGTCTCAAAGCTGTTTCCGCTATAGGTTAGATTAACATTAACCCTTACTTCTCCAGCCCAAACGCATTGACAACCCTGTGGGCATCTTGAATCGTCAACCTTTTTTACTTCAATGGAGAGGTCATTTTCATACCTGCCTACTTGGTTCGACTTTATTTTAATGGTTTGATAGTTAGGCTGTTCGGGTGTTTGATTGCAACCCAATAGTAGAATAGCGATTCCAAATAATAATATTTTTTTCATAACATGCACTTTACTTTAAAGATGCAGGAATGAAAAAAAGGTTGCTTGGAAGAATAAATTTTAGACAAGAGAGCAATTCTGTCAACTTAACATCTAGTTTCCGTAAAAGAAGTTAACCGTTTGCTTTAAGTCTGAGTGAAGACTCTGTGCAACAGGGCACTCTTTGGCCGAAAGTTCAATTAGTTTACGCTCTTTAGGGGAATAGCTATTATGCGGAAAGTGCAGATTGATCACTATTTCAACCACTCTTCTGGGGTTTGTGCCCATAACCTTTGTTACATCGATTTTTGTACCATCGATGTTGAAGCCATGGGTACGAGCGGCAATGCCCATAATGGTTACCATGCAGCAACCAAGTGATGTGGCAAGCAAATCGGTAGGTGAGAAGAACTCCGCTTTACCTTGGTTATCGAGTGGGGCATCAGTTAGTATTTTGCTTCCTGAATGGATATGCTCAGCTTCGGTTCTTAATTCGCCTTTATAGATAATAGTTGATGTGCTCATGGTCGTTTTTCTTTCAAAGGTACGTTTTGTTTAATAACCACAAAGAACACAAAGGGTTCACAAAGTATAAACTAAAATGCTTATCCGCTTTCTTCTCTATTTTTATTAAATACGCCCTGAAAGGGCAAATTATTACAGCCCATGGCAATGCCATGGGTCAATTTATTTTTGTTCTTAACGGGCTGAAAGCCCAACTTAAACTACCCTTTCAGGGCGATAGAAAATTTGTAATCCATTCTGCCCAATGCGACGCTTCGCTTGCCATTGGGCTAAGATGATTTGGGCTTACAGCCCGCTAAGGTATATACAGATAATCATAAAAACTATTTAACCTTTTCTGACCATAGTGAAATCCTTTGTGTCCCCTGCCGACAGGCAAGTTTCGTGGTTGTTTTTTCTTCAGACAGTTTCAACTTGCCCAACAAAAACCACATAATTCTTTCCGTACTTCTTTGCACACTTAGGACAAGTTGTGTACCACATGTACATTTTCTTAACTTTTAAACCCTTTGATTTTACGTTCTCTTCAAAGTCTTTACCCCATTTACCAGTATCCTTGAAAGGACCTTCGTACACTTTGCTACAGTATTTGCCACTTAAGGTTATGTTTTCTGCTTCAGGGATATCCTTATCAACGGCAAGGTAAACATCCATATTCCATTTCGATGTATGATCCGATAAGCAAAGCCAGTCGGGCATTGTAGCATTAGCCTTTGTTACCTTGCTATCGAGCCGTTTCATGGCTGAGCCAAAGTTCAATGGCATGTAAAAGAATGTACACACTTTATCCGTGATAAATTTTTTATTATCCCATTCAAACACCTTGTCATCCCATAGGGTAGGCTCGAATGGTGGGCAGCAAATGGTTTCATCTTTAGTTGTCATAATTACCTCCTAATTAATTTAGAGAAAATAGAATCATTCATATTGTAAATTTAAGAAGAGTAAGGCGATATTTCCAACAAATCGAAGTTTAAAATTTTTGATAAAAGATGGTAAAGTTTAATATTATATGCTTTGAGTTCTGTAGGTCTTTCGATGTAGTTCTCAATGGCTACAGCAAAAAACTCATTGAGGTTGGTTGCTGAATATTCGCGAAAGAATGAGGCCCCTGCTGGAATATCTTTGACTTTTTGCATCTCCTTTATGGCTTCTTTTTCAAACTGATTCATGATTAAACTATCGAAGAATTCGTAATCGTTGTTCTCCACAATGTTTTGAAGCTTAAGCGCATGAGCCATTTCGTGGTATCCTAAATTTACACCATCGCGGGGATCTCTGAATCCCTCCATAAAGCTCTTCCACGACACAACGATTACCCCTAATTGGTTTACCTCGCCATTGTGATAGTGCTTCGTGAGCTTAGAGTAATACATATCAGGGTAAATGATTATGGTTCTGAAATGCGAGAAGTAAACCTCGGGATATCCCATGGTTATTTGAATTGCCGAACCGGCAATCAGGGCTTTCATCTCGGGTGTAACCTGCTTTATTTCTCCCCTAGATAAAAAGGTTTTCATATTGATAAACCGCTGAACCCTACTTTCAAAGAGGAGCCTGTTATCCTCGCTTAGCTGGTTTAGTACAGGGAAGTTTTTATATAGGTACGGCTGGTAAATGGGGTTTAGCTTACCATACATAAGGTGTCTTCCTATTTTATGCTTTAGGTAAGCGCTACCCGGCAGGTTGTATTTTAAATAGCGGGAGAATGAGTAGAGTGCAAATGCAACGAGGAAAAAAATAATTAGGGTATTGTCTGACGATGAATCCATATAAGGGATAGGTTATTATTGATTAAATGAAATCGTTATCTTTATAAAGGTAAAGAATATTTTTCCGATTTTATTTATCCATTGAATTCAGCTAAAAACAAAAGAGACACCCGAAAGTGCCTCTTTTTATATGTAAGAAAAGTATGATTATACTAAACCTTGATCAAGCATAGCGTTAGCAACTTTTAGGAAACCTGCAACGTTAGCGCCTTTTACATAGTCAATATAACCATCTTTGTCTTTTCCGTACTTAACGCATGATTCATGAATACTCTTCATGATTTGGTGTAAGCGAGCATCAACCTCTTCGCTCATCCAACTTAGTTTCATGCTGTTTTGTGACATTTCAAGACCTGAGGTAGCAACACCACCAGCATTTGCAGCCTTACCTGGTGCAAATAAGATCTTATTATGGTGGAATACTTCAACAGCTTCTGGAGTACAAGGCATGTTAGCACCTTCGGTAACACACATAACGCCATTCTTTACTAATAATTCAGCGTCAGCTTTACCAAGCTCGTTTTGAGTAGCGCAAGGCATAGCTACGTCAACTTTAACTTCCCATGGACGTTTGCCAGCGAAGAACTTTGAACCAGCAAATTTCTTTGCATAAGGCTCAACGATATCTTGGTTTGAAGCACGTAGATCAAGTAGGAAAGCAATCTTTTCGCCGCTGATACCAGCTTCGTCAAGAATGTATCCATCAGGACCAGATATGGTAACAACTGTACCACCAAGTTCTGTTACTTTTAAAGCAGCACCCCAAGCTACGTTACCGAAACCTGAAATAGCAACTCTTTTGCCTTTGTAGCTGGTACCTTTGGTAGCAAGCATTTCTTGAGCAAAATAGGTAGCACCAAAACCAGTAGCTTCTGGACGAACTAATGAACCACCCCAGTTGATACCTTTTCCAGTTAAAACGCCAGTATTCTCTTTTCTTAACTTTCTGTACATTCCGTATAGAAAGCCAATTTCACGACCACCTACTCCGATATCACCAGCTGGTACATCAGTTTCTGGACCAATATGATCAGCAAGTTCTAACATGAATGATTGGCAGAAACGCATAACTTCTGCATCTGAACGTCCTTTAGGATTGAAATCGCTACCACCTTTACCACCACCCATAGGAAGTGTGGTTAAAGAGTTTTTGAAAATTTGCTCAAAACCTAAGAATTTTAGGATTGAAAGGTTAACACTTGGGTGGAAACGAAGACCACCTTTGTATGGGCCAATTGCGTTGTTGAATTGAACACGGTAAGCTAGGTTAACGTGAATGTTTCCTTCATCATCCATCCAGGGTACCTTAAAGGTAAAGATTCTGTCTGGCTCAACAATTCTCTCAATGATTTTTGCTGATTCGAACTGAGGGTTTTGATTGTAAACTTCCTCAATTGAATCTAATACCTCGCGAACTGCTTGTAAATACTCCACTTCACCTGGGTGTTTCTTTTCAAGCTCAGTCATTAATTTTGTAACGTTCATTGCTTTAGTTTTAGTAGTAAATTACAAAAATTCTGTTTGTTATAATAAATGAAGATTATCTTTAAAATTGGAAGCAAATTTTACCCTTTTTATTTGAATTACAAAGTAAATCGGTCATATTTATATATGATATTAAACAGTTTTCTAAATCCAAATATTAATTATATCATTATTAACCGAGAAAAAATCTAATTTTAGTAGGTCGCAGCGATGCTGCTTTTAGCTAAAATATAATATTCTATTCTACAAATAGTTCGCAGCAATGCTGCTTTTTAAAGTCGCAGAGCGATGACCTATTTGTAGTAATTCTTATTATACGAAAATCAAGCCCCATTAGGGGCGACCTATACATTGAATGTAGTAGTA
>RPRQ01000150.1 GCA_003818205.1 Bacteroidales bacterium | reverse complement strand
ATGTTTATAGAAACAATGCCCATTTATGGTGCGACCCCGGATGGGGTCGAATGTTCATGAGAATAAATATTTTCTATAGACATATAATCCCTCTGGGATTAAGAAAGCCAATGAATAAAAAGTGTGTAAAGTTTTCAAGAGATTACCGATAAAATCCTTCACTTGTAGAATTACAACTATCCACTAGTTTTGTCGAATAACCCTTTTCCTTGCAAAGACAGGGATAATCTGTGAATCTGCGGCAATTTTTACGCCGCTGAATAGCTACAAATCTTTATAAGATTTTTTTAATCTCCATTAAACTATTTATCTCGTGGGTTGGTTTCGTTTTATGGGAAATGCTATAACGATTGAAGTATATCTGATCCATCCCAAATTTTTTTGCCCCAACAATATCAATCTCTAAATCATCGCCAACCATAATGCTCTCCTCCTTCTTGGCATTTACCGATGAAAGAGAGTAGCCAAAAGCCTCGGGGCATGGCTTATGGTAACCCGACGTTTCTGATGTAACCACCTTTTCAAAGAAATTGGCGAGATGGCATTTTTCGAGCTTGGGAAACTGCACCTCATCAAAACCATTGGTGATAATGTGTAATTTGTATTTTGGTTTGAGGTATTCTAGTACCTCACGGGCATGAGGCACTAAGGCTGTTTTTAAAGGGATAATACGAATGAACTCCTCCCCCATCTTTTTTGATATCAACGGTTCATTAACCCCATAATCCCTTAGCGTCATATCAAACCTTTTAAACCTCAGTAAATCCTTCTTCAGCTCTCCTAGCCTATACTTCTCCCAAAGGTAATCGTTATGCTTTGTAAAAACATTTATAAATGTATGGATGTCTGGGAAAATACTATCGAGGTTAAAATCGAAAAAAATATCACGTAGGGCATCGATCATGTTTTGATCGAAATCCCATAGGGTTCGATCGAGATCAAAAAAGATATGCTTGTAAACTTTTACTTTCTTGCTAAAAAGACCGTTGAACATAACTCGAAAAGCTTTTTTAAAATGCTAAAAATAATCAAACAAGTCTTCTAACGGAGATTTTACTGTATTTGTTTCGAACTTATTTGATCAATTTTACTTTTCAAGAGTTAAAAATTACCTAAAGTTTGACCAAGAATTCGAAAGCGATACGAATCCTATTTCAACGATTTAAACAAGCAATGAAATTATTAAGAGCAACAACATCGAATAATACGTCTTTTCAAATAGACCATCAATTTTATCTTTCGCTACATCGAGTTCTCTTTAAATACTTAACTTTGTAAAATTCATAAACTATAAATTAGTACCATTTTGACTTTCAAAGATTTTAATTTTCATCCTGATATTATCGGAGGAATAACAACAATGGGGTTTGAACAGCCCACCCCTGTTCAAGAACTTGCAATCCCTATGATAATGCAAGGCAAAGATTTAATTGCTTGCGCCCAAACAGGAACTGGAAAAACCGCTGCATTTGTTCTGCCCATCCTGAATAAACTAGCTTCGCTTCCCGTTAAGTTGAACTATATTAATACCCTGATAATTGTTCCTACCCGTGAACTAGCCATCCAAATTGACCAGCAGGTGGAGGGTTTTGCATACTTTTCGCCAGCAAGTTCAATCGCGATATACGGCGGAAACGACAGCGGTAACTGGGATCGTCAAAGGGCTGCTATCGAAAGCGGGGTAGATTTTTTAATTGCCACACCAGGAAGATTATTACAACACCTTCAAATGGGCTACGTTTCGCTCGATAGAATTGAACATTTCATACTCGATGAAGCCGATAGGATGTTAGACATGGGGTTCTACGAGGATATTATCGCCATTGTTGAGAAACTCCCAAAGAAAAGGCAAACCCTAATGTTTTCTGCCACCATGCCTGCAAAAATTAGGGAAATGGCGAAGCTGATTTTAAATAAACCGGAGGAGATAAGCCTTTCGGTTTCAAAACCTGCCGAGAACATTCTACAAGCAGCTTACTTTGTCGATGATCAGCATAAACTTGCCCTGCTAACCTCTCTCGTTGAGGGGAAAAGCAATATTCAAAGCGCTTTAGTTTTTGCCTCAACCAAATTGGAGGTTAGGGATATTGAGAAAAAGCTGATTAAGGATAAGGCGAGCGCACGAGCAATCCACTCCGATTTAGATCAGCATGGACGCGAGGAGGTACTCCGTGAATTTAAAAACCGAAAGTTTCAAATACTTGTTGCCACCGATATAATCTCAAGGGGTATCGATATTGAGGACATTGATCTAGTAGTAAACTACGATGTTCCTCGCGACCCTGAGGATTACGTTCATCGCATCGGTCGTACCGCCCGAGCCCAATCCGATGGGGTTGCATTAACCTTTATCAATAGAAAGCAAAGGAAGAACTTCGAAATAATCGAAAAATTTTTAGGTACAACAATCTATAAGATACCCTTGCCAAAGGATCTGTAAAGGAAAAATGAACATCTGTTTGTAAATAAACATTGCCATTTCAGTGTCGTTTACTTAAGGTTGATAAAACGCCGACAGATTCTTCGAACTCTGTCAGGTTAACCACCTTGATTGACCTTTCAGAGTCGGAAGACCTGAAAGCGTCAATTGCAAAATTCTTAAGTAAACGACATTGATTACCGTTTGTTTATTTGACTTTGTCTTGCTCATTCGTTCGATTCATCTCACCGGTTTTGAATTCCCTCACACAATAACCACCGAGTTCTCGCTATGAAATACATTCGGCACATGTTTGTCCGCTTCCTTTTCATTTAGCCATGTTCCATCGTCGATAAGATATTTAAACTGATACTCCCTACCTTTTTCGAGATTAACGGAAACTGAGAACTCACCGCTTTTCAACTTCTTCATAGGAATAGACTCAACATCCCAATTATTAAAGTCACCTGCTAAGCTAACATGGTTGGCAGAATGGACAATGTCTTTAGCCAGTATAAATGTTACTTTACATACAGGCGTTTTTTTGTTGTACTGCTTTTTTAGGCTCATAATAAATGATTTTAGGTTATACTGAATATTAGCTTGCCTTAGAGTAAGCTAATAAATAATAAATATCTTTCACTTTGGTTGCAACATCTATCCATTTTAAATTCTCAACCTCATGCCTACCGTTGCTTTTTAAGTGCTTTGCTAACGCCGGGTAATTGAGTACCCCGTTAATAGCATCGGCCATGGCATCAATATCCCAAAAATCAACCTTTAGAGCATGTTTTAGAACTTCGCTAACCCCAGAATTTTTTGAGATGATTACCGGAACGTTCGATTGCATCGCTTCAAGCGGGCTAATACCAAATGGTTCAGATACTGATGGCATCACATAAACATCGCTCATCTGAAACATTTTGTTTACATCAGAACCTTTAAGAAATCCTGTGAAATAGAATTTATTGGATATTCCAAGTTTGGCAACATATCGGATCATCCTGTTAAGCATATCACCGTTACCTGCCATAACAAAACGAACATTACTATTTTTTTTCAATATCATATTCGCAGCTTCAACAAAGTAATCGGGCCCTTTCTGAAATGTTACCCGACCTAAAAAGGTAACAACCTTATAAGGAATTACTCTGTTACTATTTGATATTACAGGTTCGTTGCTGAAATCCACAGCGTTATGAACGGTAATAACTTTTTTCTTAGGTATCCCATATCGAGTAATCACAATATTTCGGGTAAGATTGCTTACCGTAATAACTTTATCCGCTAAGTTCATTCCTCTTCGTTCAATTTCATAAACGCTTTGGTTGATATTTTCGCCACTTCTGTCGAACTCAGTTGCATGAACGTGAACAACTAGAGGTTTGCCTGAAACCATTTTTGCTGCAATCCCTGCAGGATAGGTCAACCAGTCGTGGGCATGGATAATATCATAGTTTCCCTTTCGGGCAATCTCGGTGGCTACTACTCCATACCGATATATCTCCTCGAATAAGCTGCTTCCATACTGACCGCTGAATTCAATTTTCCCTGTTGGAGCGTTTCCATGAAGGGTTGATAGCTTTTCCTTCTGTTCGCTGAGCATTTTTTCGTATTGCTCTGGTGTTGTATAGGCAGAGACAATCTGGTTAAATTCATAAAACTTCCTCTTTTCCAATTCCATCTGGGTTGTGATTATCTCGCTTGAGAGTTCAACATCACTTGCCCCCACCAGCTTCATACCCCTTTTACATTCATCGCCAAACACTTTTGGAACCACGAAAGTTAAATCGATATCACTAAAGGAAATCAATTCCTTGGTTAGACCATGACATGCAGTACCAAGTCCGCCTGAAATATGGGGAGGAAACTCCCAACCGAACATGAGTACTTTCATTGATTTTCCGTTTAAACTATTGCTGAAATGGTAATTAAAACAAAGTTACAAAACGGCAATAATTTAGGGCATAAATAGGATGAGATGAATCACAACATAAGATGATTCATCTCATTAGTCATTCTTTGACTTAAAACAATTCAATTATTTATCATCCTAATAATTAGAAAATAGCCAATATTAATGCGGTAATCTATTTACGCTGATTTGGTTAGTCGGCAAATTTTATGGTTATTCGACAAAAGGTATGGAAAGGAAGAGAGATAATCTGGTTTTGCTCCAATATTGACCCCAGAGGGGTCGGATGTTTATAGAAACAATGCCCATTTATGGTGCGACCCCGGATGGGGTCGAATGTTCATGAGGATAGATATTTTCTATAGACATATAATCCCTCTGGGATTAAGAAAGCCAATGAATAAAAAGTGTGTAAGGTTTTCAAGAGATTACCGATAAAATCCTT
>RPRQ01000149.1 GCA_003818205.1 Bacteroidales bacterium | reverse complement strand
TACTTTGAATTTTTCAAAAGTTATGTAGGAAAAGCCAGCAATTAGAATTTCTATAGCTAGAAATATTAATACTCCTAACAAAACTCCTAGAATTTTAAATGCAATTAAGGCCATCTTCCACAGTGTTTTAAAGTTAATAAATTATCCTCCATTTCTCTCTCCATAGCAAAGAACTGTACTATCTCATCTACAGTCATCTCAACACCTTTTTCCTTCTTAATGACTTCTTGCCATTGTTCATAGGATTTTATGTTGGGATTATTGCAATAAGCTAGTACAGATTTCTTACTGAGAGTTGGAGGTACTTGTTTCTCAGTTCCATTCATATCTTTAATTCTTCAAATGATTTAATTACTTTATAATCCATATCACCATACCCATTCCTAAACCAAGTTTCTGCTTGTGTATTCTTAGGTACAATTACAATCATAGTAGCTTCATCTTCTAGTCCAAGTCTCCTTAGTCTACCTCTAATCTGATTACTCTTTACATCAGAGGAATTAAAGCTTTCTACTATGACATAGTTACAACCTATCAAGTTTACACCTGATGTCAATGAGTTACAGCTTGCTATATCCCTGATTACTCCAGAGTTAAATTTATCCAAAGTAACCTTATTCAGTTCATCACTCTTTTTCACAGTACTTGCAACTTTGGAGTGAATTACATTAGCTGAAATCTTGTTAGCCTGTTCAGTAAGTTCTGAGAATATAAGTACTTTATTAGCAGGATTCTCAAGTATCTTGTCTCTAAGCATTCTAGCTATAGTTACACTACTTTCCAATTTGAACAGGAATTCTCTCCTCCTCTTTGTAGCCTGGAAAAAGTTTCTTCCAGCAATCTTTTCTTCTGAGGAGCAGTCTGTTTGTGCATTATCAACTAATTTCTTACCCCGCATCCAGAGCATACTATCATCAAAGTAGTTAGAGGATCCCATGAATAACATAGTTCTCTTAGCTCTCTCAAACTGCTCCTTCAAGTATTCATATTGCTGAAGTTCTCCAAAGTAAAACTTTCTACCTTTAGAACTTACAACTAGTTTAGAATAGTTGTTAAGTTCATATTCCCAAGCATACAAGTTAACTTTATTGGTAATTTCACCTTCTACTTCATGATACTCCATAATAACTGGACAGTATTTTTCGTAGAATTCTAGTTTATTTTTTAAATCTAGAGTACCTGATAAGCCTATTCTAGGAATATTTAACTCAGAGGCTAGTATAATAAGCTTTCCATATTCAGGTGTTGCAAGTTCATGAATTTCCGATTGATCTTTATATTTTCATATAAAGTCCGACTATATCTTATTATTTTCATAATCTTTTACGTAGTACCAATAATAGCCTTTATATAAATGGTTATGTTGGCCTCTAATATAATCACTTAGACTACATCTTCCAACATTTAATTCAATTTCAGCTTCTTTTTGACTACAATAAAATTTTATGGGATTTAAATTACTATCTAATTTTACAATTCTGTATTTTTTAGGTATTTCTAATTTATCAAAATAATCATAAGAGAAATAAAAATTTTTATTGGAAGTTCTTTTCTTTAAAGCTTCCCTTAGAGAAGTTTCTGTTTTAGTTCCTGGAAATAAAGTTTGTATTGTACGAGCTACAGAATAGAATTTTCTTATAAAATTTCCATTCAAATCATACATATATACATGTTTGGCTGTTGAAAATAATTCTGGATTTTGTTTAATTTTATTAGATTTATACTCCATAAATTTAAACTCATTTCTTTCAAATGAATCTAAAAACATCCAACGAGATTTTTTAACAAACATACATCCTGCATAATTTTTAATAGCATTTAGAATTGCAGTATTTCCTACTTCTAATTCTTCAGCAGCTACACTTGCAGAGTCCCATAACTTAATTAAGTTGCCATTTTTGTCAAGTTGTACAACTTTCTTATAGTGTCCCACTGCACTACGTTGAATAGAAGATTTGGATCTATCTATAACAACTCCTTTTCCTCCACAATGAATATTTGTTAAATTATCATATTGACTTATCCAAAACTTTTCTCTTTCTTCCCAAGTATTCTCATCACATATCTCTATAAGCTCTATAACAGGATGTTTACCTTTATTTAATAAAGATTGTATCCATTTTGAAATTCTAGTTCCTGTTTTTTTCTTACCGGTATGAATGTGTTGAGAAAGTCTTTGTCTTAATTCTCTAATTGTGACCCCAATGTACCTAATTTCTGAAGTATCTTCTTCTTTTAGACAGTAAATTTTATATTCCATATATTTGTTGATTAGTTCTACAAATATACAAAATAATTCCCCCATTTCCAACTAGTTAATACTAATTGTACTCCATTTCTGGATAGTCTGTGAACCTTATTCCTAAAATTAGGAATCTTGGCTGCTGATTGCCCAATCTTTGTCTCTTTCACTATATTCAAGTCATTACTGCTTGAGGGAGTGTACAAAGCTCTAAGGGGTTTCCAGTCAATTAAAGGGATTTTAATTGAACAAATTTTTATCCAATATCACTAAATCAAACTGTTGCAAAGTTTCTTTAGTCCATCTATAACAGGTTTGAATGTTGGTAATCTGGATATAGTACTCTAATCCTTCACCTATCCATTTACCTGTAGGGACTCCTGTTGTAATTTCTATCAATTTCCAAAATCCCCATTTTTTCAACTCCTTCTCCCAATTCTCTTTAAGAGGGGTTCTATAGCCTGTGATTAGAATGTTTCTAAAATGCTTTCTTTTAATTATTTCAATTGCGCAGTAGCTCTTGCCAATGCCCATTCCACCTCCAATTGTTCCTATACAATTATTTTGTATAAGTATGTCAATGAATTGATTCTGTATTTTCTCTCTTAGAGTCTGCATATATTTTCATATTTCTATAAATTTTATTATTATTCTTTAACATTCTATGTAGTGTAGACTCCGAAATGTGTAAATTTTCTACACAATCTGTTAATTTTGTGAAAGAATATATTTCCCCAGATTTAGTGTTTATAACACTAATTCTTCGATGACTAGAATGTCTGTAGTTTTCAATATTAATAGTTTCAGAATACGAATAAATATAGTTACCTACTCTTTTACTTCTATTATCTCCTCGACATATTGCTGAAATTGATTCTGGAAAAACATTATTTATTTTAGCAGCTTCTTCAACAGAAATATATGAAGTAATATAATTACCTTCAAGATCAAATTGAAAAACTTTTTTTCTAAATCTAGTTTTATCAGGAGGAACTATTAATCCTAGAGCTACTTTTTCTTTAACAGTTCTGCTTATTTTTGCACACATTTCCATTGAGGGAGTGTTTGTAAGACAGTCCTGGATTATATTATATTCAGGATTTAACTTGTCAATATAATCTTGTTCTTCTTTTAAAAGCTCTGCACTTGGCGTGGAAGTTACTATACTAGAAATAAAAATATCTTCCCCATAAATATTAAAGTCTTCTTGAAGTTTAGGATTTCCATGGATATTCTTACGTAGATTGCTAAGATGTCTTCTCAATCTGTGATAAATATTTCTAGAACTGCCAACATATCTTTTACCATTTTTAATATTGGTAATAATATACACTCCAGAAAAGAATGCTTGGGAACTAACAATGTTTTTCATATTATTCCCCCCATTCCAAGCCCCAATGAGCCAACATCTTGATTAACAACTAGTAACTCTTCAGCTTGTTGCTGAATCAACTCTCTATTCATTTAATACATTTTAAGTGTGTAAAATCAAAACTTTCTATTGTATACTCAGTATCTGGAATAGAATTTACTTTTACTTTTGCATTATAAATATCTTTATAAGCAATGAATTTTCCACATATTATACATTTAATAGGCTTTTTATTCATATTGATTAAGTCTTAAAAGTAAACTGGGATTTCTCCCAGTGTTACTTATTTGTTAAGATAGTATTCAGCAATTAGCTTGATCTGATCTTTAGTGAAGGTTCCTTTACCAATGGTTACAGATTCAATTTCTCGATTTTGATGGGTATGTTCACCACAAAGATCTTTTAATTCAATAAAAGTACCCTTATTAATTTCAGCACATCCAAATTTTACACCCCAATCAAAGAATTCACCTTTATAACTATTAATTGTAATTTGAGGATAGGAAGGTAATATTTCAGCCCATCCCCACTTATCTGAATAAATTACACCTTGTCCTCTAGATAAAATTCTCCATCCTAGGTTGTGTTCTTTAAAATATTCAACTTCTAAACCTGAATTAATTTTTCCTTTTAGAGTTGATTCTCCTCTACTTTGTTCCTTATATTCAAATATAACCCCTTCTTTAAACCCTCTTTTTATAGCCTCTTCTATAAGGGCTTTCTTTACTTCTTCAGGAGTAGCTTTTCTAATAATATGATCTTTTATAATATTATAATAAGCTCTTTGTTCTTTAACGGAAAAATCAGCATGTTCTGAGAGTTTACCACTGGCATTATTGTAATCTTTCTTATATAACTGTGAGACTAAGTTATCTTCATAGATGCCATTACCCGAACCCCCTTGATTTATACTCTTAACAACTACCCAATCACCAATCTTGTACTCATCTTTATACACAGGTTCAAACCATAGGTCTAATACTCCTGCTTTTTTGAGTGCTTGTATACCATTATACGCGGTTTTATCTTCCTCAGTTAATAGAAATTTTTGGACGTCATAACCTCTATTATAATTACCAATATCCGCAGCTACTTCTTTTAAATGTAGATAAGCATCTTTCAATTTATACCCAATAATTTTCTTTTCCATATTGTTTTGTTTAGGTTGTTGTTTTAGAATGTATTTACAAAATTGGTCGTAGGTGATTTCGGTGTGTGTATTTGGTACATATATAAATCCATATGAAC
>RPRQ01000148.1 GCA_003818205.1 Bacteroidales bacterium | reverse complement strand
TACGTCCATGTTTCCCAAAAGAATTCATGCCGTAACGGTTGAGGGGTTGATGCTTAAACTGCTGATCTTCATATTTGCTTTTACCTTTCAAAAAACAATTTTATAAGTAGCAACTTGAGTTAACTATTAGTAAAAAGTATCTACACAAATAAATTGAAGGACAATTATGATATTGTTAATTTATTGAATTACTTTAATATACCAGCATCAACCCAATAAGCGGTATAATCAACGTCTCCTGTTCTTATGGAAATAAAGAATAGGTACTTCCCATCAGGTGATAGATTTGCTGAAACATCTTCTTGAGAAGAATTAATCTGAGGGCCTAAGCTCATTGGAGTGCTCCATGTACCATCTTGATTCCGGTTACTCTTATAGAGATCATGAAAACCACTACCTTGAGGTCTCACAGAACTAAAAACGATAAACTGTTCATTCGGATCTACATACTCAACACCATCGATGCCACTGCAATTCACTGTAGTTCCTAAGTTTTCAGGTATTAAGTATTGCCCATTTTCAAATTTTGATCTGTAAATATCGCAAGATCTATAGTCTTCATCCCAAAGTACACAATAAACATTACCATTATTTGCAATACTATACGCCTGACCTCCATGCATATTAGCAGGCAATGGAATGTTCAATGCACTTGGTTCCGACCAACCAGATGCAATTCTTGTTACTTTAAAAATAAACCCATCTGACCTTTGTGAGAAGAAAAACAGTTCATCATTGTTACCAAAAAACCGAGGGTTGCTATCAAATGTTGTTGAAGAAAAGGGTGCTTTTTGGGGTTCTGACCACTCCCCATTAACGCATTTTGTAAACCAAATCTCATGATCGGAGTTGCTTCTAATATATTTCCCAAAATACATCTCTTTTCCATCGGGTGAGAATGAAGGGGAAGCAATCCACCACCAAATACTATTTGGTCGATAAGAACTACTAGGGGCAAATCGAAGTGGAGTTTCACCTGGAGGAGTCTGTCCCAAATACTCAGTTATTGTTGTTTCAGAATCCTTTTTACATGAAGAAAAAGCAATAATTAATAAGAGACTAAATCTACCTAAAACTTTCATGTTTTTCATAATAACTTGTAATTAATTTCAATTTTTAACCTTATTCTACTTGTGCTTTAATTTGATTATTAATAAATATCTCTTAAAAACTATTGCTTTCGTAGAAACTCAGCTATTAATTCGTTAAAGTGCTCCTCATAGTAAGCTACCGAAATGCCCATATACTTTTCGAAAGACGTTGCAAAATTTCGAGTTACAAGCATATCTTTAATCATTGCCTTTACATCATCAGGCGATTTACCAAGCCCTTTAGTGTCCAAAAGGAAACGAACAGCAAGGCTAAATGCAGGGTAATACTCACCAACACGTCCATATGGTACAGGGAAATTGTTAAATTGATGTATTTTGATTGGATTAATATGATCACTCCCTTCGAGCCACCTATCCCATAGGAGATTGGTAGTAATATATGGAGGTATTGCACCTCCGCTGAAATATTCAGCCATGCCTTCAGCAAACCATGTATCTGGCCATGGCCCAACTGAAGGATCTAAGCCTAGCAAAAACTGGAGAACATGAGTTGTTTCATGTTTAATTTCTTTTCTAAACAAAAAATCATCAAACCGCCATAATCGATATTTTTCAGAATCCATACCATATAGAATAAACCCATAGGGGAATGCTATTTGATTATAAATAGCATGTTTAGTAGTGTATATTTTGATTTTACAAGAGGTGATTTCAGATGAAAATCCAATATCTGAATTATTTATTATTTTAAATACTTGTTTTAATTCAAAGAATGATTCTTCAGCCATTTTCGAATAAATAATCTTAACATCATCGCTTGCCCCATCGCTAAAAGTAAGAAAATGGTTACTTTCAAGAATCCTGTTGTGGTGATTATACTTCACACCGTAAGCATAAAAACTATAGTCTTTCACCCATTTGGTTTCAATTGATATATGACTATTGGCATATATATAAATTGGTTCAGGTGTAGTTCCAGTTACAGGATAAACCTTAAGAACTTGTTCTGGACCATTACCAAGCGTCCATGCCACAGAAACTTCTCCCAAGATTTTAGAATTTAACTTTGGTTGAGAAACAGAACCGCCACCTGATATAATCGTGAATTGAAGTTCAACCCCTTGAATTGGGCGTTGATCTCTATCAACAACCTGAACAGCAACTGAATTTGACAATATTTCTCCAATTTTCTCATGCTGATTATTGCCTGATATGATTTGAATAGCAGCACCAACTTCAATTATAGGATTTTGAACAGGCTCACGCTCACATGCCTCACTAAAAAATAGAATAAGCAGAAAAGTTAAAACCTTAGATCTTTGTTTAGCGATCATATAATTGCTTTTATTATGTAATCATTTACCATATCTATAGGAAGAGTTCTTGTTAAATCCGCGTAGTTACCACAATTGAATTCGATTATCATATTGAGATCAGGAATGATGTACATAAACTGATTGCCCCATCCTACAGCAAAGAAACACTTACGCGATACCCCATTTATAGTAAAACTTGTAATCCACCATTGATAGCCATAGGTTGAATTCTGATAAAAAAGATTAATTGTATTAATATACCCCTGCTGAGACAGTTCGATCCATTCAGGTGTGATAATTTGCTTACCTTCCCATTGCCCATTGTTTAAAAAGAGCAAACCGATTTTAGTAAGTTCCCTTGCTTTGAAATAGAGTCCACTAGATGCCAAAGTCAAACCACTATGACTTGAAGTCCAGCCCCCTCCTTCTGATCTTAGAGGATCAAAGAGGTTTTCGTTGGCGTAATCGAGAAATTTCTTCCCTGTCACTTTTTCAAGAATTGCTGCAAGGACAAGTCCAGATCCACTTGAATAGTGAAATTGGGTTCCAGGATCTGATACCATCGGCTTTGAAAGAATAAACTGTATTGGATCATCAATATCCATTGCTTGCCTAAATTCATTTCGGGTATCGGTGTATGGGTAAGTCCATTCATCAAACGCTAACCCGCAAGTCATTGTTAAAAGATGATGGATGGTAATATTTGCTTTATTACCCGTTAGCAAGTCAGCATACTCAGGGAAATAATCAATAATTTTCTTATTCAAATCGGTTATATAACCATTTTTTACTGCTATACCGAATATTACTGAAGTTACGCTTTTTGAAACAGAATGCATGGGATGATCCGTCGTCCTTGAATAATCGATTAACTCTCCATTCAGGTTAGGTGCGGTGTAGTTTAATTTATATCCTTTAAAGTACTCTTCAAAAACCAATTTGTTATTCTTTAAAATCAGGATATTATGGATAGTATGCCAAGAATTTGAATTTAAATAATCCATCATTTTTATAATTGGGACAGAGTCCAAACCCACACTACTTAATGTGCCTGTTTCCAATCCATCGTTAAAAACCAAAGGTTTAGTGTAGTTATAAGTGTGCTCTATTGTAATGTCCTCTTTTTTGCACGAGAAAAAGCAAACAAATAGTAGAAAAGAAGATATCCAACTTATAGTTTTCATACGGATTCCATTTAATAATTTGTATTGTTTAATTCTTTACACACCTCACAGATATAGCATCATTAGGATGAAATTGCCCCACTGTTGCTTGTATATTATCATAATCTAGTTTAACAGTAATGCAAGCTGGATGCCCTGATACTGAAGCATCTGTTGTAGTAGAAAATGCACAATAATCGCCCCGCCACTTGAATTCATTCCAAAAAGCATAGAAACCTGCTGGCAAAGCAGTAAATTTGCTTTCGTTAGTAGTTCCAATATTAGAATTCAACCAATGGGAATTTCCCGATTCCTTTAATTTACCTCCTGCAACACCTACTCCTCCTAAATAATCGATTAACTGCTGCCATTCAGCCCTACTCGGAACATGCCAGCCTAAAGGAGCAACTCCTTGCACATTGCTAGGGTTTGAATTGCTGCTTGCAGAACCTTTCATAACTGCAGCCCATGAATATAGCCGGCCATAGGTTTCCGCATCTGCCTCACTATTGTTATATGTAAAATTGGGAATTGGGGATCCATCGCTATAATGAGTACTCCGAAGGTTCTCTGCCATCCAAATTTGATTGCCAATTTTTATTGTCCTATACGTATTTCCGTCATAATCGATGACAGGAGTATCTTCAGTTACTGTTATTTGAGTTTCTGTTTCAGATACATCCTTTTTGCATGACATAAATACACCAACCGTAATACATACAATAATTGCAATGCTTCTTTTACTAAGTTTTATCATAATTGCTTTTTAAGATTGTTATTTCACAATAGGCGTCCACGAAGGATTTCTATGGTTGTGCTATTTATAAGTTACTATTTGGGTTTCCATGTTGGGCAATTTGCAGAATCTGACCTGTTGCGGTTGGCACTTGTAACTCGTTTCACATTTGTTCCATCTGCATTCATAGTAAATACCTCAGGACCTTGATTAGCAGTTTCTCTGGAGGAGATAAATGCTATTTGCTTTCCATCAGGAGACCATCTTGCTTGTTCATCTAAATAATTATTGTTTGTAAGTCTAGTAATATTTGTTCCATCCATTTTCATAAGATAGATATCCCAGATATTAATATTAGTAGTATTAGTTTGAAGGGTATAAACTAACCTTGTTCCATCAGGAGAGACATCTACGTTATATTCACTTTCTGTTGAATTAGTAAGTTTCACCTGATTGGTGCCATCAATATTACAAGTGTATATTTCAGAATTACCTGTTTTATCTGAGGTGTAAATTAGCTTTGTCCCATTGGCAAAAAAACTTGAACCCTGGCCATCCGTAATTGATTTTTGATCGCTTCCATCGGCATTCATCATCCATATTTCTGAGCGATAATTTTTCTCAGGAAAAAATTTAGTGAACGTTATTTTATTTCCATCAGGCGACCAACGGGATAAAACAACATCGTTAAGTTGAGATAGCTTCTGGAGATTGCTTCCATCTGCATTCATCATATAAATAGACCGTGGAGAAGTAGGAGTTACCATGCCGCAAACCAAAATCTTAGTTCCATCGGGCGACCACTCCGTTCCACTTAATCCTAAATTAGAATCACTAAGT
>RPRQ01000147.1 GCA_003818205.1 Bacteroidales bacterium | reverse complement strand
ATTTGAAGTGTATGAAAAGCTAAATGCTATAATTACTAAAATTGCTAATAGAAATATAAGATTGAATGTTTTTAATGTCATAATTCTCCGTTTTTATATTATCTCATTGTAAGCGGTGTCAGCATGAAACACAAACGTTTGATGGTATGAAACGTGCCGGATTGCGGGGCTGCGTCTGTATCCCCCGTTACAAACCTACGAGGCGGGACGAAACGCTCGAAAACCCACTGAAACCGGTATGTTTTATGACCGCTTGTTAACGGGAGTGCTTATTTGTTCAGCGTTTTTATTTCGTTTGTAATACATTCCTGCTATTCCTATAAATCCTTTTTAAGATAAATCATATCAACAAGTTGTATGTCGCCCTCGAAAATAGGGTGGTCGTAATTGTCTGTAAAAAAATTCTTTACTCGATATGACTTTTCAAATCCACAACTTTCATAAAACGACAAGATTGTCGGTGTTTCGCCTGTCCCGACAAGCATTGTTTTGTAGTCGTTTTTGTAGAAATCAAAAATGAAATTTATCAATGCTCTACCATACCCTTTGCCTTGATATTTCTCGTATGTCGCTATGTTTTTCAACTCGCAGGTTTCCCTATTTATCGGCACTACAACGCAAACACTTTTCAAATCATCGTCATGTAAAGCAAACAAGTCTCCATTCGGCAAATACTTATCAATCATATTTTCCTGCTCGTCTGCCAACAACAATAAGTCAAGGAACTGTTTCTTATTTTCGATAAATTTTTCTATTTTCACCATATCTCTGCTGTTTCCTAATTTGTCAAGTTTTATTTTCCATCGTATCGCCTCGCATGTTACACAACGTTGCGCCGCTAAGCACAGACAGGGAGTTAAAAACCGTTTCCCTATCCAATGCTAAGGTAGGAATTACTTTCGTATCCCCAAATCTGCCCTGATTGGGTTTATCGGCTGTTAGCGGACGTTATTTATCTGTATTTGTTGACATTGTCTTCAATTATTTTAGTCATTTCTTTGGTTATCGAATCCCAATTCAGGAACAAATCTCTTATTTTAGAAGTGTCATAATTAATGTTTATATTATTAATATTTGATATAAAACGAAATCTATCAATAGGACTTGGATGCGTATCATCTTCTGTGGTTTTTCTATTAAGAGAATTATTCAATTCTTCATCAATTGATTCAGTTGAATTTCCTGATAGTTCATATAAATTATTAAATGGGCGATTTACTTTTTTAGCTTCATCAATTTCAATATTTGCAAATGAATTAAATTCAATATCTCTTTTAATAACATAGGTTAGACCATTCTGAAACGCTAACTTTCCATAAGTTTTTGCGGCGACATTATCGGCAAGCACTTCTTGTAATCTTGTTGAACCATGACTGATTCTGCGAAAAATAAAATTATATAATCGAAGGAACTGAAATGCTAAGTTCCACCAAACATTTTGACCCGCTGAATAAAGAGCATAAAAATACTTAGTCATATCATTTCTAACTCGTAATGCAACATCTCCACCTGCTGTATCTCTATGCGAAAAATGGCCATATTCATGAGCCAAAACAGCACGAAAATCTGTCTGATTGAAATCTTTTACAACACCGATTCCCAAAATTAAAACACGTTTTGCCTTGTCTTGAAACTTATCTTTCCATGAACCTTTCTCGTATACCGCTAAGTCCGTTGCAGGAGTAATCCGAATTTCATCTATAGGTCTTGTGCCTATTGTATTTGCAACTTCTTCAGCAAGTTTAAATAATTCAGGGGCTTCTTCATTCTCAAGTTTTCGACCGGGATCTGAATAGTCAACTTTTACTAATAATGATTTAATCATACCGTAAATGGTAAAACATGAACCGATTGCTAGAATTGCCATTAATTGAATTGGAATTCGACCGACATATAAGAACAAATAAAATAATACAACTACTAAAGCAATTACTAGTATTAAAATAATAGGTAGAGATATATAATAATAAACACCTCCAATATTCATGAATAATCTATAAAGAGGACGCAGTATTTTAGCGCTTTTATTTGATACGGAGGATAAAGTTTGTTTTTCAATAGAACGCAATGTAAAGTTTGATAATAATTTTCCTATAATAAAAAGAAGGAAAAGACCTAATATCCATATTATAACTATTACAAGGAAATAATAACCATACTGACGTTTATTTAAATTGCTACTAACTCCTGAATTCAAAAATGTCTTAACAGATTCTTCTTGCAATCCCAATTTCTTTGCTTGCTGAATTTCACTTTCAGCAAGTTTCCATTCTTCATCTTGTGCTGCCAATATAGCCGCAAAATAATGTGTTATCATCAAATCATTATGTTTTGCGAGCATTGCATTTGTAACTGTACGAAAATCAGCAATATTTTGCTCTTGTAATGCAATCTGACCTAATAAACTCAATATGTCGGGGTCATCACCGTCTGGAAGCATTTGTGCCTCCCTTAGTAATGATGATGCTTTACTTAAATTTCGATCATTACTATCAATAAAGTAACAATAAGCAAGTGATAATAAATTATATGCAGTTTTATTAATTGTAATTGCTTTTTCACATAATTCTATTCCCTCTTTTGTATTCCCAAGTTGAAGTCGAATCATTCCAAGACGCCTAATTGCAGGATCAAATGTTGGAGCCTTTATATATACTAAAGAGTATAAACTATCAGCTAACTTTAGGTTATTTTGATCCATTGCTACTGTAGCCTCTTTATAGGTTTTAACAATAGAAGAATCTAATGATTTTAGTTGTGCTTCAATTTTCTGTTCTTTAATCAAATCACGAGTTGGGTTTTGAGCAAACAACTGCGTCGAAGAAAATAGGGTAAGAAATAAAAAAGTTATTTTTATTGTTTTCATTATTAATGATATTTTAAGTGCTTAATATAATTATTATTTGTTCTAGGTTCTGCCTCATAATGACCGCTAACGTTTAGGCATATGGACAGTTGGGCGATTCAAAGCGTTTCATTATCCGTTTACCCGTGCCGTTTATGCAAATATACAAAAATTTGAAACTTCCTTCACCGCCCAATTGGCTATATGCGGTGTTGGGCGTTCGTTTTTTGTTTACTTTTTATTTCATTCCAATATAAATTTATTTCATAACCTTGAGGAATATTTATAATCTTTTCATTAGAATATCCAAGAGCTAAAACACCAAGTACCTTATCTGTTTTCTTAATTCCAAGCTGATTTTTAATTTTCTTATTGTTGTTGATTGTTAATTTTAGTGAATCCATTAAAGTACAACCTATATTTAAAGAAACTGCAGATAAAATCATGGTTCCTAATAGATATTGTGCACTCATTTCAGTTACTGGCATTCTAGGATTTCCAATTGCAACCAAAAGAACATTTGTATTCTCTTTAACAACTTTTTGTTTAATAAATAAATCTCGCGCCATTTTCTTTTTAATTACATGCAAGGTTTTTGAAAATAGACTTATAAATCCTGTTACTGGCTTAAATGAGAACATCATTCCATACCAGCGTTTAACGAATTTTAATGCATTTTTATCGATTGTTTTAATGATTTGAGGGTCGTTGATAATTAAAATATCGATGTTTTTATTCTGGTTTGGGGCATATTTTGCACTATTTGCGATTTTCTCTATGATATCTTTAGGTATATCTTGTTGCACGAAACTTTTAGTTGAACGTCTGAATTTTAATAATGAGATAAGGTCATCGTATCCTATTTTATCAAATCCTATTATTTTTTGTGGGATTACATTATTCATTAAAATCGCTTGATTTGGACAAAGAGCAATACATTTTTGACATTGATTACATATTTCATAATCAATAATGGGTAAACCATTTTCATTATTAATACAATAGCCCTCAAAATTTGATATGCATATTCCACATTGTATACATTTCTCGATGTCAAGTGTAATCATGGTTTAATCATTAATTTTTTATTCAAGTTATATCGTCAGTAGTTGCTCTAAAATGACGCCCAACGTTTGCTGCTAAGTTTAGGTTGGGAGTTAGGAGCAGTAACCTTATCCCACGTTAAAATGAAAACGAAGATAGGAATTACTTTCCAATCTTCGTTTCAGCCCAACTTAAATTTAGCAGCTGTTGTATGCGGTTTTTTATTCGTTGTTATGCTAAAATCTAATCGAGAGGTCTAAATGTCCTCCAAGTCCAAGTTCAACAATTCTTTGAAGGGTTGAAAGTCTTACTTCCTTTATATTGTTCTCTATTTTAGAAATATAACCTTTATTAGTTCCACATTTTTCAGCAAGTTCTTCCTGAGTCATACCTTTTTCAAGTCTTGCTTGTTGAATGAGAACGCCAAGTCTAAACGCTTCAAACCCTTTCTCAAACTTATCACGTTTGGGAGCTCCAAGTTTACCGTATTCTTCGTCGATAAGTTCGTCGAGCGATTTTAAATTACTTTTCTTTTTCATATTCCTCCTTTATTTTCAACGCTTTCTCAATTTCCGATTTGGGTGTTTTCTGAGTCTTCTTCTGAAATCCGTTCGCTAAAACAACCAGTTTCCCTTTGTCAAAGAAGCAAAATATCCGAAATATGTCGCTTCCTAGCTGAACCCTAATTTCGTAAAGACCATTTGTACCCTCAATATGTTTCAGATAATCTTCTGGAACCAGCCTAAGGGTCTCAATGAGCCTAAATGTCCAGATAATTTTATCCTTCACTTTCTTCTTCTGTTTATCAAAGAAGTCAGTAAAGTAGGTCTTATACAAAAACACTGTTCTTATTTTCTCATTGCTCATACGCTGCAAAGATACGGAAAGTTGTCCGAATGTACAACTTATTTATATTTAATTTCAATTGGGAATCGTGTCTAGTAGTGAATCTGGTCGTTTGAAAGAAAATCGCATACAACGTTTGCTGCTAAAAAGCGTTGGGGAGTTCGAAGCAGCAATCTTGTCCCACGTTAAAATAATTGCCAATATACAAAAATAAAACTTATCTAACTCTCTGCCCCAATGGTTTTTAGCAGCTGTTGTATGCTGGCCGTTTATTTATCTAGTTCTTTATTCTTTTTCTCGATTAGTTGCTTCGCATTCTCTTTACTAACTATTTTCTTTCCTGATTTTGCTTCAATTTCTTTCCGAGTATTTCCTGCAATT
>RPRQ01000146.1 GCA_003818205.1 Bacteroidales bacterium | reverse complement strand
GAATATCATTTTCACGAATTAAGCATTTCAAATCGACACGTAACCAAAAAACGCTACAAGTATAGATTTTACAATGATTTCAAAGAACGTATTTTAATTTATAGTGGACACTAGTGATTTAATGTTAAAAATAATTCTTACATTTGTATTGTTAAACGATAATAATTTATCATTAAAAGATAAACTATGAAAATAAATATATCCCTTGAACTTCCTTTGCTATTTAGATTAATGTGTTATCTAGTCACATTAGCAATAGTAGCTCATATCTTTTTCATTTTTTTAGCCCTATTCAATCTAAAAATTCCACAAATAGCAAATGTTGATTATGTTTATTATCCAAAGGAAGTATTCATTTCTAGTAATGAAAGTAAGTATCCTTCTAAATGCTTAGATGATAATTATGCCCATTTAATGGTTTCATCGGGTTTTGCTCTTAAAAACATCAACAACTCCTCAGATACACTTCGTATTACAGCGGTTGGTGCAAGTATTGCTGTTGATGTAGCTAATAATAAGAATATTTTGCTAGGCGTTTTTATCAGAAGAATTACTTTTTTAACCATTCTTTTAATAGTATGCTATCAACTGGATAAATTATTATCTTCTTTGAAAAACGATAAACCCTTCAACGCAAAAAACATAAGAAGGATGAAAATCATTGCGTATACCATAATTTCAGTATCGCCCATTGGACTATTACTTAATGAAATGATGATTCTCTCATTTAATAAGTATTATCTAAGTAATTCTATGATGATATCCCATAACCTAAACTTACACTACGTATTGATAGGTTTAATCTTATTAGTTTTTGCTAAAGTATTTAAAGTTGGTACTGATCTTCAAAACGATTATGATCATACAATATAATAGCAACGAAAATGCCTATTAATGTAAAATTAGATATTTTAATGGTTCAGAAACGTATTTCTTCGACTGAACTATCCAAAAAACTTGGAATTACTATGGCCAACCTATCAATCTTGAAAAATAATAAAGCAAGAGCAATAAGGTTTTCTACTCTTGAAATGTTATGTAATATACTAGATTGCAAGCCCGGTGATTTATTGGAGTATACTGATAAATCAGATTCTATGGAAAATCCTTAGTAAAGAATTTAAGACAATGTGGTAAAAAAGCACCTTAAAATCTCTGCAACAGTTGTAATTATTGGATTTATATAAACAAGCATTGAATGTGGTTTCAATGCTTGTTATTTGCTGCATGAAAAAGAATAAAAAAATGCCTAATTTGTGGTTCTTTGAACACGCAGAAAAAAGGAAGGCAACACGGTGAGCAACGATACCAATGTCAGGATTGCTTCGCCTAATTCTCACGGAGGAATGAAAGTGTTAGGCTTAAAAATTAGTTCATTTGGTTCAAAAAACGGGTAATGGAGCGGCAGGTTTACTCAACGCTTACTCTTGATAGCGGGATGAGCTAAAGTAGCATTCAGATACCGTTTAGAAAATACCTCCAAACAGCACCTGTTGTTGAGATCAAGAGCAAGGAGAAGGTTCATCTGCTCATCGATGGGTCATACTTTTCCAACGGTCTTTGCCTAATTCTTTACTACGATCATGATATTCGCTACGTTCAGCTATACAGAGAAACGAGAAGGGAGTGGTTCACCCATAAAAACCTACACCTGGCAACCTCTTTGATTATTAATGCCATCCCAAATATGTTCAACTACCTTGATGACCCTGCTATTCCTTATACTACAAGCAGGCTTGAAAGCTATTTTACTCACCTCAAAGAGAAGTTGATGCTGCATCGAGGGTTGAAGCTAATCGCCAAAAAGAACTTCATCAGAGGGTACATTAACTTTAAAAACCATCAACTACGTTAGGTTTTATAAGCCATAACCGCATACCTATAGATTGCAAAAAAAGGATGGCGATTAACCATCCTTTCAATCTATAGTTTACGCATCAAACCTATTGCTGATAGGTTGCTCCTCAGCAGAGCCTATTTCCTCTTCAGTTTGATGGTCAAATTTAAGTTTGAATTTTAACATTAAAGGTGCTTTTTTACCACATTGCCGAATTTAAATACCTGTCTTGTACAATTTTAAAATACACTTTAGTTTGGTCCTGCATATTTCGATCGGGGAAAAAAACAGCTTTTGTAGTATGGCTTTCATCATAAATAAAATATACTGGTGAACCAAAATTGAGCATGGGTGAAATGCTCTCCTCCATATCACTAACATAGTATGTTGGTAAAGAGTATTGTTTGTAAAATTGTAAATGTGCTAAGTAGGTTCGCTTATTCTGAAATGCGCCAATAACAATAATATCCTTTGGGCTAATAGTGCTATCATTGGCTAGGTTTGCCAATTCGAATTCGTAGCATTTCCCGCAGTAGCTCTCCGAAAAGAAGAATACTAATTTTGCCCGTCCATCCAATAGTTTACTAAGCTTAAATACGTTGCTGGTATCTTGAACTAAAAAATCATTCAACTTGCAATCGTTCAGCAAATAAGATTTATAAAAGTTGGTCTCGGATGTTCGCATTCTGAGAATGTCCGTCATTTTTTCCGTTTCTAACATCTTAACCTTCATATTGACCCAATATGCTTTGTATATATGATACAAATTGAAGAAAAGCGAAATGGCTATTACAATACATGCAATAGCTGGTACCCATCTATTTTTCATCTTTCTTGCTTTTAGTTTTCAGTGTATAAAAAACTAGTATTGTATTGTCTTCCTCTTTCACATTCTTAAGCTCGGGTAAGACCTTAGTTTTTTTGTCACCATTTACTATTTTTAAAAATTTGAGGTAATCCGAGGGTTCAACCAAGCTTAAAACCTTGTCAACATTCCCGTAGTAGTTTATAAATCCTGTTGTCGGGAGATTATTTATTTTATCGAAAAGTGAGTTTCCTCTATACGACTTTTTACTCCCTTTTTCGTAAATAATTCTTGCGGGTACGTCACAATCAGAATACTCAAAATAGAATAAATCATTGTTCTCATATATGGCTGAAATGAAATGGGCGTAGGAGTGCTCAAATTCTTGGAACAATTGCTGGTTAAGCAGTTTTTCAACCGGGAATCTCTTACTGCCAAAATCGATCCGATACGATGGGACAACCTTTGCATTTTTACTTATGGAGTAAATTGTATCATTGTACGACTCAACTAAGTACATATTTTCCTGGGTTTGACAGAAACTACGCGCATATCTTCTAGAAGAATTAACCCCCGCCATGCACTTTATGGCTTTACAGTATAAATCGGGCGTCTTATTCCCTTTTTGAATTACTAAGTTGTAGGTAACCCCATTCATGGTATTTTGCTGATTGGGTATATTGTAATCGTAAAAAGCATTAGCCTTGCTATCAATTCTATAGAAAACGGAAGAACTAATATCAACTTTTTTCTCTGAAATTAAACGATCATCAATGCTATACACCATTTCTTTATACTGACTTCTCAGTATCAGAGTAGAGTCTTTGTGGTTAACATCAAAATCAGAAATTTCAGACCATTCCCCTGGCCCTTGGCCAAAATGTTGAATTCGCCTTTGGTATCGACCCTCCCTGGAGAATACTAGAATATATTCGTACCCATCCTGTATAAATATCCCCAGATTGTTAACGTATATTTTTCTTATATCCTTTATATAGCAGTTTTTATTCGTTTCTAAAGGGACTACCGCTGAGAGCTCAAAATAGTCGGAGAACTCAAATTTTTCTAAATCTCCCGTTACACAGATATCCTCTGGGGTATATTTACATTCACTCTTTTTACTAGCACACCCTTGGAATAGCATGAAAATAACTATTGTAAGAAGTAGCTGCATTTTGGTGGTATAATTCCATTTCATCCGTACAAAATATTTAGTCAGTTAATTATTAATACGTTACATTTTCGATTTTAACAATCATTATCGAGCGGATGCCTGCCTGTCGGCAGGCAGGGAACACCCATATTTTGTTCATTGGTGTTTGGCTGCGCCGAACTCGCAAAGGACGCTCGGTTGTGCTCGTGCACTATCATTGGTGTTTCATAAGAATAAAATTTAAGTTACGACTAATGGTATTTGAAAAGTTGATTGCAAAATCCTGTTAATAATGTTTTTGGGAATACGATATGGTCTAAAAAAAGATTGATTTGTGCATAAACCCAGTCAGGATTGAAAATCCTAACTGGGTTTTAAATTAGTCTATTGTGCGCAGTTCCAATCACTCCATTGAGACCAATTTGTAGGCTCGCAAATAAGCTTTCCTGTTCCAATACAAACCCATCTAGATCTAGTTCGGGTACATTCTCTTAAAACACCATAATGATCTGGTATTAATTGAAGTTGAGTTTCAGTATCACGTTGTACCATCTTATAAAAATTAATGGTATTCAATACATTAGTATTATTTCCTGCCTGCGAGTGATTCTCAAACGCAACAGCCACAAAACCTATAACAGTGAATAGTGCAATTGCGGTTAGCGCTAAAGTTTTTCTCTTCATAAATTTTAATTTTACATTTTTTTAATTCTACTAGGCACTCCAACTGAAAAGATTACTTGGAATTACCTTACTTACTTGGCAAAGTTCCATTGAAGTATAGGATTATTTCCTATACTCAACCCAGGTTGCCCGCCAATTGGCATATCTGGTTGACTTTCGGGTTCAAGAACCGCTACCCCGCTCTGACCTTGCCAAACAGGGCAGTACTTTTTGAGTTTTTGGGGTTTCAGATTTTCCTTTATGCTCTTCAATCGCCCTACAAATCGGAAACCCCTAACGCTAATCTATGGGGTGTATTCATTTTTTGTAATTTAGAATATACTTCATCAAAGAGAATTAATTTTTCTATACATTACTAATCGAATAGTTCCGAAATTTTCTTCTTAAGCTCTTCGCCGTGAAGGTTTCTAGCAATTATTTTACCATTTTGGTCAAGTAGTATATTATAAGGGATTGCTTCTATACCGTATTTTTTTCCTGGGTTTTCAAATCCATTTAGGCAAACTACTTGAGACCAGCTCATTTTTTCTTCTTCAACCGCTTCCTTCCAAGGATTCCTATTATTATCCAATGAAACCCCTAGTATTTCAAGACCCTTGTTCTTGTACTCTTTATACATGGGTACTATCGTCTCTTTAACTTCGTTACGACAAGGGTGACACCATGAAGCCCAAAAATCAACCAG
>RPRQ01000145.1 GCA_003818205.1 Bacteroidales bacterium | reverse complement strand
TTTGCGATAATTGAAAAATATTAAACTCTTTGTCGTAAATATGCCATCCTCAGACCGTTAAATTGGTAATTACGCGAGTTTTTTTCTACCTAAATTTCTATAGGGACTTTTTCAGTGCCCTCCTCATTCGGGTGGCTCTTTTGTCTATAGTCCAACATCTGATGTCTTCTTTCTACAACGCTTTTATCTCTGCAATCAGCTTCTGCATGGTTGCTTTAGCATCGCCAAAGAGCATGCGGTTTTTTGGGTGATAGAATAGCTCGTTATCGATGGCGGCATACCCTTGAGCCATTGAACGTTTCATCACGATAATGTTTTTAGCATCCCATGCCTTTATAACCGGCATTCCGAAAATTGGGCTTGAAGGATCAGTTTCGGCTGCAGGGTTAACCACATCGTTGGCACCAATCACAATTACCACATCGGTATTGCCTATTTCATTATTAACATCCTCCATCTCGACCAATTTTTCATAGGGAACATCAGCCTCAGCAAGGAGAACATTCATATGCCCGGGCATACGGCCAGCTACTGGATGGATACCATATTTCACATCAACCCCTTTACCCGATAAAAGAACATCCAATTCATGACAAAGATGCTGTGCCTGAGCAACAGCAAGTCCATAACCAGGAATAATATATACTTTTTGCGAGTAGCTGAGCAGAATAGCGGCATCGCTAAGGGTAATTTCTTTTACGGTTTTATCTCCAGTTGATGCGCTCCCTGCAGTGCTTCCTCCAAATGCTCCAATTATAACATTTAACAGGGACCGATTCATGGCTTTGCACATCAGAATGGTAAGGATTGTACCCGATGAACCCACAAGAATACCTCCGGTAAGCATCGCTTGATTGTTGTAAAGAAAACCACCCATTGCAGCGGCTACGCCTGTAAACGAGTTCAGCAACGAGATGACCACTGGCATATCGGCACCACCAATCGGCATTACAAAGGTTATCCCATAAATAAGGGCTGCTCCAGCAAATAGATAGATTACAAGATTATTATCAGCCTCAGGTTTAATGGTCATGATAAGAACTAAAGCGACTAACAAACCAACCAGAAAGGATAGATTGATTGTACGTAGAATGGGGTGTTTAATATCTCCAATTCGCCCGTCGAGTTTGCCAAAGGCAATCATACTTCCGGCAAACGAAACACCCCCAATCATCAATCCCAATAGAATGGCAATAGCCTCGCCGTTGAACATGTTGGTTGCCCCATCGGAAGCAAGCATATTCTGCATTTTCGGGAACTCCATCAGTGAGATTAATGCAGCACAGGCTCCTCCCATTCCGTTAAATATCGAAACCATCTGGGGCATAGCGGTCATTTTCACCTTTTTGGAGGCGTACCATCCAATAAACGTTCCGATTGCTAAGGCAAGTATTATCCAAGGGATATTCCCAATTGATTCACCCTCCTTTTTATGAAAGAGGATAGTAAAGAGAATAGCGGATGCCATACCTGCAGCAGCCCACAGATTCCCTGCACGAGCGGTATCGGGATGGCTAAGTTTTTTTAAACCGAGAATAAAAAGAATCGATGCAACCAAATAGGAAATCTCCAGAATTGAAATTTCATTGGTGAATTCAATGATTTTTGTTAGCTGTTCCATTATCTAGTCCTCCCTATTTTTTCTTTTTCTTAAACATTTCGAGCATTCGATCGGTTACGACAAATCCACCAACCACGTTGAGCGTTCCGAGAATCACGGCGAGGAATCCAAATACAAGAGAAAGGGTATCATGCGCATGACCCATAACAATGATGGCACCGATGATTACCACTCCATGAATGGCATTGCTGCCTGACATTAGCGGGGTGTGCATTACCGCAGGAACATGCGATATTACTTCAATACCGAGAAAAATGGAGAGAATGATAATAAAAATCATCTCCTTGTATTCAATGAAAAACTTTAGTACTTCTTCCATAGCGATTGTGTGTTTATTGTAATACGATTAATTTCTGGTTGGAATACTGGAATGATGGGTCGTATTTAACTTAGATCTTCCCTGTCTGCCGACAGGCAGGCATTATTCCAATCTTCCACTAATCCATTTTGATAAAAAATACTTTAACAATTAGTTTAACTAAACTCTAATATTTGGACCCCGCAACCACACTCCTCACCCTTTCGTGAACAATCTCCTTGTTGTGAGTAACGGCTGTGCCTTTCACAATATCATCCTCCCAGTTTAGGTTTAAATTACCCTCTTTGGTGATGATGAGCTTTAGGAAGTTGATTACGTTTTTGCCAAACATCTTGCTTGCATCCGATGGCATATCAACGGCAAGGAACGAATTACCAATTACTGTAACACCATTGTGAACAATGGTTTCGTTGTTTTTAGTCACCTCGCAGTTACCTCCAGTAGAAGCTGCGATATCAATAATTACCGAACCCGATTTCATTGCTTCTACTGTTGCTTTTCGGAGAAGCAATGGAGCTTTTTTCCCAGGAATCTGAGCAGTGCAGATAACCACATCCGATTTGACGGCATGGTCGTGAATGGCTTGTGCCTGTTTCTGTTTGAACTCTTCCGATTGCTCAACGGCGTAACCTCCTGCTGCTTTATCATCGGAAGCGCCCTCAACCTCGATAAATTTTCCACCAATTCCAGTTACCTCTTCTTTTACAGCTGCACGAACATCAAACACTTCGACAACTGCTCCAAGTTTGCGAGAGGTAGCAATTGCCTGAAGGCCTGCAACACCGGCTCCGAGTATCAGAACCTTTGCTGGGGTGATTGTTCCTGCTGCGGTCATGAACATGGGGAAAAATTTCGGAAGGGTATTCGCTGCTGTTAGTACTGCTTTATACCCAGCAACTGTAGCCATTGATGATAGAATATCCATTGCCTGAGCTCTTGATGTACGAGGGATAACATCGAGGCTAAAGCTGGTGATGTTTTTTGCAGCCAAATCTTTAACTAGGTCGGTGTTAAAATATGGATTCAATACTGCAAGAAATACCTTGCCTTCGGTCATCAACTCCTTTTCGGCATCTGTCGGAGGATTTATCTTAACTAGAACCTCTGATTTTTGGATAACATTTTCCTTGGTATCCATTTTAGCTCCAGCTGATTCATAATCTGCATTGCTAGCGAAGGCACTTAGTCCAGCATCATTTTCAACAATAACTGAAACATTCATTTTGATTAAGGCAGCAACGCTTTCGGGCAGCATGGCGACCCGGCGTTCGTCTTTTGTTTCTTTTAAAATTCCTAATATCATATCTTTAGGGTTTTGTGCATAAAAACAAGTAAAAGTAAAATATGTTGAGGGTTAAAGCAATAGATTTTTCTTGAAAAGTTTTACGAGTATTGCTGATTTTCCTAAGTGAAATACTTATTCTAACAGGTATAAATCGTAGCATTTTCTATTCACATTTTATGTTTCTTCATTTTATATCTAACTCATGTTAAACAGATTAGTTCCATAATAATAATTATATTTGAAAGTACTTAACCTTAAAATTATGGAACATATTTGTAAAAATTGCGGTTCTACTCATGTCGGCAAATACTGCAACCAGTGCGGTCAAATAGTTTTTACCGACAGATTTACCATCAAACATTTTACCCATAATTTCTTTGACAAGGTGTTCGATCTAGAAAATGGTCTTTTCTTTACAATGTATCGAATATTAATTAGCCCGCATAAAGTAGTATCAGAATATGTTTCGGGTATAACAAAAAAATACACCAACCCTGCGAAATTTGCCGTTTATCTTATTGGATTCTTTACAATTGTTATGTTGAAATTTAATTATATCGACATAAGTGTTAAGGGTGTAAATGAATTAATGGATTTAAATTATTCGGATACCTTAAAAGCAACGAATGTCATTATAAATTTTGTAAAAGATTATTTTCAATTTTTTACACTCCTCTATTTACCTTTCTTTGCCTTAGCCTCTCATTGGCTATACAGGAAATATAATTACACCGAACACCTAATACTGCATTGTTATGTTTATAGTTTAATATCTGTACTAAGCATAGCCTTTATACTTTTTGACGAGTACTTGATTATCTCTAATGTTATTGTTTTTTTATTGGTAATGACCTTCTACACCATAACATTCAGAAGGCTTTTCAATAGTTCTGTATTTGTGTCATTTATTAAAAGCATTACTTTTTATGTTCTGGCTCAGATTTTAATAAGTATTACTTTTCTGATAATCACTTTTCTATACGCAATAATCCATAAGAATCTAACGGGGAGTTTTTTTTAACTTCAGTTGCATATAAGCATTGTGTAAAAAATGAATTTGGTTGGGTTTTATTATCAGAATTAAAGAAGGTATTATAGATGGGTTACCAGTTATATCACATATGGACATTTTTAGATCGATTTTACTTGATATGTTTTTGAAAAAACTCCAAAGGATTATAATAGTACTTGTTCAAATCATGATCGTTATAACAAACTAGTGAGTATGATTTAAAAAACCGTTCAGGGTAATCCTTGATTGGTTTTAGAGGCATTGGTTTGACTTTTAATACCTCAAGATGAAAATGGTCGAATTGCCAACCATTTTTATTCAACTCCTCTTTATTCATAAATCGGGCAATTGCCGAATTAGGATTTACAAAATCATTTACCTTAACCTTAATACCCGATATATGCTCGTAAAGAGTCCAAAACTTTAGATTATCAAATTCATGCTCAATGATGATATTGGCATAAGGACCATCATTCCTAACGCTTATTACCTTTCCTTTGGCGATTGGAAAAATTGGCTCGTCAGAAAAGTTCTTATTTGGTCTTTTAATATCGATTCCCGTGTGTAGATGCTCAGGAATGTTCAATCTTGGTTTTCTCACTAGCCCAAAGGCACCAATTTCAGACAATTTTAATTTAGAGATATCCTTACGGTCAGATATTTCAATGGGTAGGAATACTTGTGATTTAATGGAAAGGGATAGAAATGCTATTATATATAGTAGTTGCATCATATACTGTTAAAAGACAAGAAAAAATACTATAAAAATGATCATTAAACTTCTTTTTAGAGTAAATGGGGCTTTATGTATTTTTAATCATTATTAACCGAGAAAAAATCTAATTTTAGTAGGTCGCAGCGATGCTGCTTTTAGCTAAAATATAATATTCTATCCTACAAATAGTTCGCAGTAATGCTGCTTTTTAAAGTCGCAGAGCGACGACCTATTTGTAGTAATTCTTATTATACGAAAATCAAGCCCCATTAGGGGCGACCTATACATTGAATGTAGTAGTATCAAGTATTTCATGAATTTATAATATTTTAGTCGGTCAGTAGTGATT
>RPRQ01000144.1 GCA_003818205.1 Bacteroidales bacterium | reverse complement strand
TTCATACTCAGTCTGTTTTTATAATTGCTTCTCCCGATAAATCGGGACAAGTTGTGGTTATCCGTGTTCTCTGTGTCTCCGTGGTTTTTGTTCTATTCGATTACTGCTGAATAGTTACTTTTTTCTTTCCACTGCCCTTTTCAGATTATCAACCGATTGCAGCACTTTATCTCTTAACGCATTGGATAACTTTGGGTTATCTTTTAACCAATCTTCAACGATTTGATATGCATCCTTCGAGCTATAGCCCCATAACGTAGCTTCAAGCCACGATTTTGGGAAGAAAATATCGCCTGTTCTTTGAATCTCTGGTAGAAGATCAAGCGATGGCTTAAGGTATTTTATGGATGTACTGGTTCTAAGAGGGTGATTCAAATAGCGTAATGCCTCGGTAACCCATGCTTCGGGTCGTCGATTGGCAACATCCGATAAGCTACTGAAAAACGAATCACGAACGCTTATATCGGATGATACGACTCTTCGGACAAATATAAATTTCGCTTTACGATCGGTATTTTTTATCCTTTGCTCTTGCGCAGTAAGAATGCTATCGGTATTGCCAAAACCCCGAACAGCTAGTTCATAGGCCAATAACATGTAATCCGATTCGTCAATCTTAACCCCTTTTACCTTAACTTTATCGCTCCAAATTCCAAAGATCAACCGTTGCGCTTTGTCAGATGTAGCGATGTGGGTATAGGTGCTATAAATTGGCTTTCTTTCATTATCCTTAATAGCTGATGATATTAATAGCTGATGTATTAAAGTTTCAAGCTGATCGCTTTGCGCTTTGCGCTGATCGGTATTAAAGAACTTCCACCAAATCTGCTCAATGGCATCAAGCGTGTACTGCCTAATCTGAGGTTCTGTTTCCCTCAAAAGGTTTGAAATTAGCAATGAATAATAGCTATCAACATTTACCTTACCATTAAGGAATAGCTCATTTAACGTTACAAGCCACGAAGCACGGGCAATATCATCCTTAATAATTGTTGATGGATTGAGTAGTTTAACCAGCGAAATAGAATCGGGGTAGAATGCTCCATAACCCTTGCCATCGGAATTTGGAAGAATCCAACCCTTCATGGTTTTATTGCTAAGGTTAGCGGCGTAAAAAGTATCGAGGATCATCTTGCACTCAAGGGATGTATTAATACTATCGCTCACATGGTTTAGGCTATAGCTCATCCCCATTGTAGGCGAAGCTATGCCTTTCGATTGAACAAGCCTATACTCCTTAATGGTAGTATTATCTTCAAAATTGATGGTTGAATGAATGTTGGGCATTCCCGCAAGGTTCACCCATGCTTTACTCCAAGAGGCTAAATCCTCTGAAGTCAGCGGATCGAGGATTGATATCAGATCCTCCCAATCGGCATTGCCCATTCTATAGGTTTCAAGGTACTGTCTAACACCATTTTTGAACTGCTCCTCCCCCATCAGCATCTCAAGCTGCATCATCATGATTGGTGCTTTATGGTAAATAATATCGCCATACAGAGTGCCTGCAAACAGTAGGTTATCGAGATTTTGACGGATTGGATTTGCTCCATCGGTTCTATCTATTGAGTACGCCCGAGGATAATGCGATAGCAGAAACCGTAGGTTATGGTTTACATCGGGGTATTGCGGGTTTACGATTTTGTCGGCCATAAAACCTGCAAATACCTCTTTAAGCCAAACATCGTTGAACCAGCGCATGGTCACCAAATCGCCAAACCATTGGTGCGATACCTCGTGGGCGATTAAACTCGCAGCCCGTAACCTCTGATTTACCGAAGGCTTCTCGTCGAGGAATAGCTGCGAGTCGCGGTAGTAGATTGCGCCAATATGCTCCATTCCCCCATACTGAAAATCGGGAATCAGGATTATATCCAGCTTACCAAAGGGGTATTCAATGCCCGTGTAATCCTTCAACCAAGCCAGAGAATGAAAGTGCGAAGTGAAGATAGCATCGAGGTTTCGTTTAACCTTTAGGCTATCATTCTCGCGGTGGTACATCACTATTTTTCTACTATTTTCGGTACGACTAATGCTATCAAACTTTCCGACAACAAATGCAAAAAGGTAGGTGCTAATAGGCTCAGTTGCTCCAAACGAGAGCGTTATGGTTGAATCATGCTCGGTTTGCTGTAGTAGCTTTCCGTTGGTTACACCAATCCATGCTTTTGGAATATCAAGCGAAAGCTTATAGCTCGCCTTCAAATCAGGCTGATCGAAGCAAGGGAATACCGTTGAAGCCCTATCGGGGACTAAAAGGGTATAAAGGAACTCCTCCTTGCGATTTAAAGAGCCTTCGCCTGCAACAAATTCAACCGATACGGTGTTATTACCTTTCTTTACATCACTCCGTGGAATGATGATATGACCATTCTCAAACCGATATTCAATTGCGCCATTTTCATTGCTAACCGATACGATCTTTGTACTATCCTCCCTAAAATCGATTATTGCTGCATCTTTTTTTTGTAATGAAAAGTTAATATCAATCCTACCTGTAATCTTTTCAACTTTACTTTTTGGGATAACAAAATGCAAGGAGTATTCAATACCCGAAACATTGGCTTTGCGATCCTGAGCAAGCTGAAGCGAAACACCTTTCTCAACCGATTTCTCACATCCAACTGTCGCAAATAATGCAAGGATAATTATTGAATAATTGAAGATTGTTCTCATAAATTAAGGCTGAATTAATACTCATAGATTTAACCACAAAGGTACACAAATGATGCACAAAGGGATACAAAGTTTAATGAATAAATTGCTCTGCAAACCTTTGTGAAAACCTTTGTGTCCTTTGTGGTTATTTTTCTGTTATAATATTTAAAACTCAACCTTATAGCTGAGCACAGGCAATATTATTACCGTTTGGTCTGATTCAATTTTTTTAGTGCGGTAGTTATATGAATAGCCATCGTCCATAGGCGAACCCAAGACATTTTTTATTTGAAGTGCCCACACACCCGAATAACGCTTCTTATTGGCCCGATAGGTTATGGTGATATCTAAGTTGTACATCGGTTGGTTTTGATCCTCGAATGCCCTTGAATCATCATAAACAACATCCTTCCTTTGAAGCGATTGCGCATAAAGCACAGGGCTCAATCGCTCACCACCCATATAGTTTAAGCGAGCATTAACCCCTAAAATTCTATTACGACTTAAGAAGAATTCTTTACCTACAAGAACGTTAACCGCATAGCCCTTATTATACCTTGTGCTACGCCAAACATCATCATCGCCTTTATACTTTGAACTGAAGATTGATGCAGTGAATAGGTAGTAATAGTTTCTGTTTAGGAATCGCTCTAGGGTTATATCAACTCCATAGTTCCTACCAACGCTATTATTTGCCAGCGAATCCCTAAAAGCCCAATCCTGCTTGAAGTTAATCATTGAGTAGGAACTATCGGGAATCCCAGGGATATTGTATAGGTATTGGAAGTATGGCTCTACCTTTAGTCTTAAACTTTTATTGATTAACCAATCGTAGCTGAGCACCAAATGCTGAGCATGCGAGAACTTTAAATCCTTATTGGGGTAATAATCCTTTCCGTTTGCGGTATGTTTGATCAGGTAAATCTTCAACTCCTCAAGCTGGCTATGCTGTCCATAGCCAAAACTCAGGGATTGCTTGGTAGCAAAGTCCCACTTCAAACTTAGGCGAGGATCGATGGAGTAATCCTTATTCAAATCGAAATAGCTAAAATTTACTCCGCTATTCAAGGTTAAATTTGATAATATATTATACCTTGACTGAGCGTAGAATTCAACCAAATTACCCGTTCCATCCTGCTTTACGTAGTTCTGGAATGTTTCGGGCACATCGTTGATTGTACTGTTTAAATCGAGATTATATAGTAGTTTGCTATAGTTTACACCCGTTTTAAGCGTATGCTTGGGGCTAAATTTGTGGTTGATAAATGTATTCAATGAAATTCTTGCCGATTTATCGACGAAGTACCAATTAGGTCTTGGTACCATGCTATTATCAAATCGTTTAGAATCCATTTTATTGGTCGATCCTGAAGCAACAATGGTAGTGTTTATGTAGGTTGCACTACCCAACATCAGCTTATGCGAAACGCCTATTGCGCCCATACTTAGATTCCAATCGAATGTTATTCGATCCCAATCATATTGCCATTTAGTTGAATCTGCATTTCCTGGCTCATGGACTAAATCCATAGCACCAATTCCCCAAACGGAGAAAACACCAGCTCTTTTTGTTGGAAAATTCAGTTTGAAAGAAAGATCCTGGTATTGTGGAGTTTCATCTGAAGGGAGAATCCCCATTTTAGTTAACAAACTGAATGTAGAGTAACGATAGTTAAACAGATAACTTGAAGTTCCACCTTTTTTAAATGGTCCTTCGGATGCGAAGTCAAGGCCCAACAACCCGGCCTGAAAAGTACTTTCACGCTTTTCATAATTACCGTTACGCAGCTTCATATCGAATACACCAGCCAATGCATTACCATATTCAGCAGGAAAAGCACCTGTGTAGAAATCGGAGTTGGAGAGCAACTGACTGCTAAAAACGGTAACCACACCACCCCCAGCAACATTTCCACCAGGAAAGTGATTCGGGTTGGGTATCTCAACACCCTCCAATCGCCATGAAACTCCCTTGGGTGAATTTCCACGAATAATAATGGCATTATCCTGTAAGTTTCCAACGGTAACACCTGCGAAGGCCGATACCATACGGGCAGGATCGTCCAATCCACCTGCATACCTACGAGTCTCCTCAACGGTGAATGAACGAGCGCTGATACTTGCCATTGAGTTAACAGGTCTATCCTTGCGAGAATACGCCTGAATTTTAATCTCTTCAATCTGATTAAGGGATTGTACCAAACCTATATTCAATACAACCTCCTTGCCCGATGTAATGAGTATTTCAGGGATTACGGTTGGTTCATACCCAATAAAGGTGACCTGAATATTGTATCGACCAATGGGAACTCCTGCTATTTTAAAACTCCCCTGAGCATCTGTGTTTACTCCTAACTGAGGGCTTGTTCCAAGAACCACAACGGTTGCAAACTCAAGCGGAGATTCCGATTCCTTGTCGAAAACTTTCCCTTTCACGACCTGAGTTATACCCTGTGGATATGCGCTTTTAATCGAAAGAAGCAGAAAAGCATAAATAATCAGATAGACCGATAATCGAATAATAATTTTGATTGTTGATTTCATAAGGGTTAATATTTTTTAGGTTATACCCCTATGACAACACTGTTTGAGATTACCCCTATTTCGAAAATGAAAAATGTTTGAAATAGAACGCAGATGACACAGATATAACTGATTATCACAGATAAAACTTTCTAAATTAATTAAAATCTTTGCGACTTTGCGTTTATGGAAAATAGAACGCTGATGACACGGATATTGCGGATAATCACAGATAATGCTCTTCTTTCTCTGTACCTTAGTGTCTCTGTTTTCAAATGGAGAATAGAACGCTGATGACACAGA
>RPRQ01000143.1 GCA_003818205.1 Bacteroidales bacterium | reverse complement strand
CCAAATATCGTCGTTCTCGGTGGCTGAGCGGGGGCTTTGCTGGCTAAGGGTTAGGGCGGTGCCGCTCCAACGCCACTCGCCGGTGTACAGCTCATCGCCGTTGGCGGTGTTGCGGCGGATTTCCACCTTGCGGATGTAGGGGCGGAAGTTGTCGAGGGTTACTGTATTATCCTCTGTTGTTTGATGATGGGTTACATCTTCGGCAATATGCCTTACTATATATTGACCATCAGGATAAGCAACGGAACTACTACTGATTACCGTTTCACCAGCTTTTAGCTGCTGGGTGTTCCATCGGTACTTAAAAAATTCGCGGCTAACTAAATCAAGTACGGGATATACTCCTTGAGTTACGGCATTATTTATAGCCTGAACGGTATTTAACCTGACAACCTGATTAGCCTGTATGCGTTGTGCTCCAGTATAGTGCCATGTATTTAAATTTTGGAAGGTAACGCCATTATCTTTACTTGTTGATATTGCGAGATTATCAAAATCTTTATCTGTTTGGGAATTAACATCAGCTTCGATAATTACTGGATTACCGTAGATGATACCGTCAGTGAAAGGAGTGGCTGTGCCATTATTAATGCGCTTAAACGCTGGAGTAACTGTAATATTAGCTACCGCAGCATCTTGATGCACTACGAATTCCAGCGGGTTCAGGTTGCTATTGGCATTTCGTTGGAGGTGTAAATGGTTGCCCAAGGCGTAACCATTATAACCGCTAGGCCTGGGGATAAAGATGGAAGTTCCCTGTGGTATAAATGTTTCTCCTATTAAGGTCTGGTTCGTTTCAGGGTCTTTTATTGATGTAACCGTTCTACTACTTGATATGTAAATGCTATTGGTGGTTAGATTTACACCTTTTACTCCTGACCTAATAAAGATAACAGGACCTTCATTATCAAAATCTTCTCTTAATTCCCAATGATAATCCGAAGTACGTCCAACAAGAATATGCTGATACTTCCAGTTCCCAACTACAATAAATGCTAAATCATTGTTTAATGAACCGAAAAGCGTAAGAGTACCCCCTTCTATTTCATAAGCGTAGCTTGGTTGTACAATATTGTAATCTATGCCAGGGTGGAATACGGAGGCAGTACCTTGACCTGTAAAATTTCTTGGGCCGTAATCACTTAAAATGGTAGTAAACGAAGTGGTATTATTGGTACCAGGGTCACGTAAATCCTGAGAGTATAGACTATTTAAGGATAAAATAGTAACTATAAAGAATACAAATTGCTTCATAAGTTTTATGGGTAGAATAAGTATCTAGAGTGGTTTTTTATTTTAGGAGTGAAACTGTTTTAACTTTTACTCCATCAAAATAAATTGCTATGCTGGAATCATCCTCTTGGTTGAGAAACGGTGTATTAAGGTAGTTATGATCAATTAAAGTTTGAGTTAAGTATTTCCCTTCAACCGTTACAAAGAAAATCTTAATGGCTCCGCCTCCTATAAAATCAATTAGTGCAATAATATCTGAACCTTCTACAAACTTAATACTTGATGGATCTATGAGTTCATTGTTAATAATCATTCTATCGGTTTGAAAAATAATGTTGCCATTCTTATTGTTAAATACTTTTATCTTCCCTATTTCTGGTAACCATGAAAGGTATTTTGAATCTTTAGAAAAGCTAAAGAAACCTAATGACTCTGTCTTGGATACTTTATGTTCCCAGATAATCCTGCCTTTACTATCAACAGAAGAAAATAGTTTTTGAAACGATGATACTATAATAGAATTGTTTCCATTATTTGAAACACTAGAAATTTTAGTGTCAGGGAAGTAACTTTTCTCCCATTTCTGGTTGCCGCTGTAATTGAGAAACCCAATCAGGGGATTACCATTAACATCCTTTCTCTGGTAGTACACCTTATCAGCATATTTACCGGTGTAGAATTTCTCAACCCCCTTTATGTTATCTATTACCTTGCCCTTTTTCCCATAGCTGGTTAAGTAGTATGTTTCTAGTGTATCGGTGTAATGCTGCCATACGGCATAGGTATAATTACCATCCTCGGAAACCCTGAAATTCACTATTCTAAGTGGGCTTTTTACTTCCCATTGCAGCGTTCCGCTTTTAGAGTATACCATGAGCGTGGTGTTCACACTGTCAGTGTAGGTCGTTCTTGAGAATGCGATGTACTGCTTATTAAATGAGCGTGCTAGCAATCTGCTCTCATTTTCTAGAGCAGCACTCTTTAACGATTTGGCAACAGGTAGCTGGTAAATGTTACTTGAACCATTAAAGGGTATTTCGTCGAAATTAAGCGTAATGCCATTGATGGTTACTATGTCTTTTGAGGCATAATTGTTTTGTACTTTAAGTGTATCGGTTCTATCAGCTTTGCTGGATGCAGAGAGGCTCTTAGAGCAATGCAATAATATTAGGCACGTTAATATGCTTGAACAAAGTACTAATAGCTTGGGGTAAGTTGTTTTCATGGTTTAATATTTTAATTTATTGTTTTCGGTGGTTTGTTGGGTTGCTAAAACAGTGCGTTAATATATATCAGTATTTTTATAGCTATTATAGAATCAAAATGGTTGAGCTGTAATTTTTCATAAACAATACGTTCTATATCAAAATTAAACATCTTTATTTAATATCCAAGTAGTTGAGTGTATTTTTTTGATTAACTGTTTTTGAGATGTTTATAGGTAAGTTTTGCTTAACCTGACTTTGTTGCCGCTCCCTGCCTCTGGTGTGCTAGCGTAAGCCAATACACCCAATGATAGGCTGGTCATCGGCTCGCTGGTGGTGATTTTTACCCAAATATCGTCGTTCTCGGTGGCTGCGCGGGGGCTTTGCTGGCTTAGGGTAAGGGCGGTGCCGCTCCAACGCCACTCGCCGGTGTACAGTTCATCGCCGTTGGCGGTGTTGCGGCGGATTTCCACCTTGCGGATGTAGGGGCGGAGGTTGTCGAATGTTTTAACTAAATTCTGAGGGTTACTATTCCCTCCAAGATCTGTAGCGGTTACCCTAAAAGTATATTCCCCATCGGGGTAACGTAACCCACTAGCTAGCGTTGAAGTTGGATCGGTTTGCTTGCTGTTGAAGATGTATTTGAATACATCAAGGCCAGGGGTAGTACGTGGGAACACACCTTCATCAACACTTGTTCTGATATTCGCTAATAAGCCAGTTTGTCGTATATTATAAGCTGGAGTATTGCTCGTGCCATTTGATAGATTTGTAAGTATCATATGATTGCCGCCAGTGTACCGCCATGCAAATATTTCTGAAAATGTGTTATTAATACCAAGTTGTAGTATAACATTATCCAAATCTTTTTCATTTTCATAATCAACCTCACTTTCAATTATTATATTGCCATATACCGGAGTATTTACTGGAAATTCTGTAGCTGTGCCATTATTGTTATGCTTTAACGAAAAGGTGTTTGCCGGACTTTGGGTATCTGTACGTGGTAAAAGCGAAAATGGGCTTACCCAAACCTGATAACCTCTATCAAGGTGTAAATGATTCCATGTATTTGGTCTAAAAATGTTTTGACCTATTCCTACAGTTTTTTCTACATTAATATCTTCGTACGTAGGTAGTGGGTAATCAGCTTGTACATATACATGGCTAATTGTTGTCGGATTACTTCTTATTATAAGTACAGGTCTGTTTTGAGCATCAAGTCTTAATTCGTATAATTCATCAGCACTTAACCCAAATAAACAGTGCAGATATCGCCATCCGTTAACTACAATATTCTCAAGGTGGTCAGTTCGTGCTGCAGGTGACAAATATGTTATACTACCTGCCTCAACTGTAACAGCAAATTCATTAGCAGCCCGTGGATAATCGAAACCCATATGAAATCGAGATCCATCCCCTTGTGCCATAATTCTTGGCCCCCAGTCACTTATGATTCCGGTAAGGGCATTATTGCCTCCAAGCGGGCTTTGGCGCTGAGAGTATAATGATGTTGCAAATAATAGCAATAGTAGAAATAATATATTGTTTTTCATGATGCTATCGAATTAATTAATTGGTCCACTTTTTGGTGTAATCAAGCACATACTTATCCTCTACAAACACATGGTATTTATTATCGGGGTATAGTTCGATGTAGAAAACACCCTCGTATGGCACCAATATATTATCCAATAAATTACCCTTTAAATCGTAAAACGCAATAATGCTCTTGTGATAGCTAATTTTAGAAACTATGCCGATTGTTTTTTCGTCATTTTTGATGAACTGACCATAATGGGGTTTAAAATTAAAATCTAAAAATTTTACGACACCTTTGATAAATTGTAGTTCACCTTTTCCATTATAAAACTCCCACGTGGTGTTATCTCTTACTCTAAGTATATAATCTCCTTTATAATCTATCCTATAGGCTCCTAAATTTTCTTTAAACTCTTTGTTCCAAGATATCTCGCCTTTATTATTAACACAATACAAAACAGAGCCTTCAGTATCTGAAACCAACCCACATAAAACATAACTACCATTGCCAGCTACCGTTGATATTGTAAAAGGTTTGGATGATTCAAATTTTTTGCTCCACTTATTTTTTGTAACTGAGTTGTAGCAATAAAGAGTATTTGCGTCATCTTTATTTTTAGTAAGATATTGATCCTTCATGTAAAAGACTATATCATTGTTTTCGTCAGATCTCCAGAAATATATATTATCATCGGTAAAAACCTCTCTGCCATCATTGTCGTAGAGAGATAAAATACGATTTTCGTAATATTCCAAAGAACTGTACCAAATAAAACTAGATTTGCCTGAATTATCGGATATTTTACCCTCGTATGGTGCATAATCATCCTTTTGAGCCTTCCACTTTAAGTGCCCCTTTTTATCGTACATTTCAAGGGTGGTTTCTTTAATCGTTTCATCAGTTAAATTTTTAATTTTCCTAATAGCGTTTTGCGTTGATACTACCGCTATATGGTTTTTATGATTAGATGCAAAAATTGTATGGGGTTTTGCTTTAGTGGTGTCCGTTTTTGCATCTTTTAACGTGCTTTCTTTTATTTGGTAAGAGCGGTTAAGTGGCAAATCATTTAAAGAAATGCTAATACCACTTATTTTAATAGTTTCCTGCGCTTGGGACATTAGAAAACTCATTATAATTGAAAGTGCCACAACTGTCTTTTTCATAGTTCATTTATTTACTTAGTTATTTTGGTGCAATTTAAATTTCGTGGTTTATTAAGAGTTTGTTTTAGTCGAGCTTACCCCAACAGCTGTATTGCTATCACCATTTGGCGTACTCAGCGGGCTAGCGTAAGCCAATACACCCAACGCCAAACTGGTCATCGGCTCGCTGGTGGTGATTTTTACCCAAATATCGTCGTTCTCGGTGGCTGTGCGGGGGCTCAGTTGGCTAAGGGTAAGGGCTGTACCGCTCCAACGCCATTCGCCGGTGTATAGCTCATCGCCGTTGGCGGTGTTGCGGCGGATTTCTACCTTGCGGATGTAGGGGCATAGCCGTCAACCTAATAATTGCATGTACCTGATAATGAGTTCATACAACTATTTTTCACCCCATTCCTTTGGAGAACAGGGTTCTTTGTTGTAATTTTGCTCATACCAAAGAACT
>RPRQ01000142.1 GCA_003818205.1 Bacteroidales bacterium | reverse complement strand
TGCAATGGCTATCGCCAAAGAAATTTGGAATAAATACTATGCCGATGTCTTTGGCTCTAATGATGAAACCATTCTTGCCATTTACTCGCATATGATCGATAACCCGTTGTACTTATCGGCATACCCCATTGGGCATCTAATCGATTTTCAGCTTGAAAAGCAAATCGCTGGAAAAGGCTTTGCAGGGGAAGTTCAGCGTATTTTCGAACAGGGTAAACTTATTCCTCAGGTATGGATGAAAGGTGCTACCGGGGAACCACTATCGAATAAACCGATCTTAGAGGCATCGGCGAAAGCTATCGAGATACTCAATAAGTAGAGTAGATTTGGAATGTTGGAATGATGGAATAATGGAATAATGAAAAACAGGTTCTTACTTTTTTTCGTCCATTCTTCCAACATTCCATTTTTCCATTCTTTTAAGTCATACCTTTAACAAGCATTGTAATCAAACCATTTCTCTATGTCCAAGCTTAATAAGCTCAACGTCGATCGTCAAACGCTAGCCGAACTTGAGATTTATAACGATAACTCATCAAGTCTGAATATATTCGATATTCTCGATAGAACAATCACTACAGGGGGTAAGGACAACCTTAAGCTACAATTTCAAAATCCATTCATTACCCAAGCTGAAATTGTTGCCATGCAGGATACGCTTAAAACCATTAGCAATGATATTGAGAAATGGCAAATCCCCTTCACCAAGAAGATGATGGATATGGTAGAGGTCTATTACTTCTCGAAAAGCGAGACGGTGATAAGCGAAAACTCTGTAGGAAGATACCTCGAAGGGCATTTTTACAGCTTTAAATACAAGGACTTTAAGGATACCGCAATAAACGGAACAAAGAGTACTCTGCTATTTTTGAAAGAAATGAAGAAGTACTTCACCCGTTTTGAAAAAAATCAGCTGCCAGTGCTACTCCAGCAAATATATTCAACCGTTCAGCAGATAATGGACGATAAGGATATTCAATCTGCTTGTAGCGTTGTAAACATCGAATCCATGGGTTTTAACGATTCAATCACTATCGACCAGTGGTTCCGTAACAAGCATAAGCTGAAAATAACTGCGCTTATAGATATTGCCTATAGGCTTGATGTATATCTATCGATGGCAAAAGCGGTTAATGAGCTGAACCTCACCTTTCCTGAGGTTATTGATTCAGAAAAACCTGTCCTTGAGCTGGAAGGGCTCTACCATCTATTCCTTAAAAACCCGACCTCCAACGATTTAGCTTTTGAAAATGGGAAGCATTTTCTATTCCTAACGGGTCCGAATATGGCGGGGAAAACCACGTTCTTAAAATCATTGGGAATATCTATTTACCTCGCACAGCTGGGAATGGGCGTACCCGCAAAGCGGATGAAAATATCACCATTCAAAGCCCTATTCAGCAGCTTAAACACAACCGACAACCTTAGCATCGGTTACAGCTACTTCTACAGCGAAGTGATGAGAGTTCGCAAAGCTGCTGAAACACTTCAAAAGGAGAAAAAAGCCTTTATGATTTTCGATGAGCTATTCAAAGGCACGAATATTAAGGATGCTTTCGATGGATCGATGCTGGTCATCAATGGGCTTTTGAAGTGGGAATCGGGCATGTTCATTTTAGCATCGCACCTCACGGAGCTCTCGAAGAGGATAGATGATAAACCATCGGTTTTCTTCAGATACTTCGACTCATCGGTCGATAATGGTAAACCCGTTTTCAGCTATAGGATATGCGAAGGGAAATCGGATGAACGCTTGGGTCTAATCATTCTACAGAATGAGAAAATTGAGGAGCTGCTAACCCCATAAACCTTAATATTTACAAACCTACCCGAATTCGGGAAGCCCTAACGCACCCAAATTTGCGGCAACCCTTAATCGTCTGAATTACTATGAACTGGAGTCTGCCTACCCTGCCTACCGGCAGGCAGGCAAAACTCAAATTACAAATCAAATCCCAATTATTTAAGCACCAAATAATCAAACAGTTTTGAGATTTGAAATTTTATCATTTGGGTTTGATTTGTATTTTGATTTTTGAAATTTGGAGTTTTCTTATTGACACTATTTACAGAAAATAAAAAGTCTGTTCAACGGCCTCAGTATCTAAAAAAATGATTAGATTCGTTAGCAGAAAACTGTTAAAACAGCGATGCACAGCTTCGGGTATAGTAAAAATATACGCAATAGAGCTGGCATTATTTAGTAGTTAGCAAACATTATTATGAAAACGATGATAGCATATCTTTTTGGTTTCTCAATTGTATCGATATATATTTATATGAGCTTTATTAGCAAAACAATTAAGCCTGAAAGGTATAAATTCAGAATTATCTTTGGATTGGTTTCAATGCTACTTGGAGTTATTGTTGATTGCATAGATCTTTTTGATAAGCCATTTGGATTTTTTATAATAATAGGTTTTACGCCATTTATCTACCTGATTTGTTATGAAGTTTTTAGAATAATATATAGACCTTTGATTGGGAAATATCCGTATGCGCCATATAGAGAGAATATTGGGAATAGAGTATATGGAACAGGTTACCCAATTACTAGAACAGTGAAAGCAATCGATTATTTATTTACTATTACCTTATTATTCGGACCGATTATCATTATGATTTTACTTTTGGCATATGTTGTGTGATTTTTTATTGAATACTAGAAAGAATTATGAGATTTAAGACAATATTAATATTCGTTACAATAGTCTTTCTTGGAACTCTATCCTGCCATAAATTCAATCCGAAAGAAAGATTGCCTGAACCTCCAACTGAACCTGAAAAGTATGGAGTTCAATATAATGGCGAAAAATATTACTTTAAAAATATTGAAGATCGAAATAGATTTTGCGACTCACTAGGAATTAAGATTGACACGATACGTCAGATATATTAATGCATTTGAGACGCTGATGATAAATAACGTTTGCTAACAGCCGCTAAACCCAATCAGGGCTTGACTTGCGGATATGAAAGTTTTTCCTAACTTAGCTTAGCCGTTAACGTGTGACAAGGAATTGGTTGTTAACTCCCTGTCTGGTTTTAGCGGCAGGCGTTATAGGCAACCCTATAAACAGACATTTTGGTAAAAAGGAATAACTATTAGAAATGGAAAAGAAAATCTATACAGAAAGAGTGATTTGGACAGGAACTTTTCTTGGAGGTCCGTTAGTTACGGGATATTTAATGGCTGAAAACTTTAAGGTATTGAATGAACCTGAAAAAGTTAAAAGAACATGGATATTTTCAATAATTGCAACGATTATAATTTTTGGTGGTCTTTTCATAATTCCAAATATTGAAAAGGTTCCGAATTATTTAATTCCATTATTATATACTTCTCTTGCTTACTTTTTAGCACAATATTATCAGGGAGAGAAAATTAAAGCCTTCATTAGCAATGGAGGCTTAACTTACAAATGGAGTAGAGCATTGGTAATCGGTTTGATAGGTGCAATTATCATAATACTTCCAATTATTGTTTTTACTTTTTTGACAACGACTGTATCTAGTTTAGCCGTTACATCAAAAACTTATGGAACAATGAAACATGAGATAGCTTATGACAAAACTAATATTTCTGAAATAGAAATTGACAATGTTGCTAGTGGGTTCATTCAGACAGGATTTTTTGACCTAGCAGAAACCAAATATACTTTTGTAAAAAAGAAGAACAATATTTATGAAGTCTCGATTTCATGCAACAATACAGTAAGCGAAACTCCAGAAGCTTTAGAGCCTTTCATTCAACTCAAGAAAGACATGCAGAAACTATTTCCAAGTAAGAAAATTGTTTTTAATCTTGTTGTTGACAATCTAGACAATATCGTAAAGAAAATAGAATAAATTAAAGGGCAGCCTGTAACAGCTGCTAAAATCCATTGGGGCAGATTGTTAGATAGGTTTTATTTTGTATATTGGCATTTATTTTTAACGTGGGACAGAGACGCTGCTTCGAACTCCCCTACGTTTTTTAGCAGCAAACGTTAGGGTCAAGCTGCTTGATGAACAGGTACATAGAAAATAATCTGAAACATTTATTGGATTAGTTGAAAATTGTTTCTATATTTGGAAACTATTTTGAATGAAATCAGTTTATACTAATGGATAAACCAATAGAAGTTATCTTTTTGAAGCATGCTGAGGATTTCGTTGACTCTTTAGAAGTAAAGTCAAGAGAAAAACTCTTTCAAGCGATTAGAAAAACCAAAGAACGACTAATCGGACAGTGGTTCACCAAGTTGAAAGGAAGTGATGGAATCTATGAATTTCGCTTTGATGAAAGCGGTAAGTTTTACAGGCTTTTTGCATTTTGGGATACTGAATTTCAAACTGAAACATTGATTGTTGGAACTCACGGGATTGCTAAAAAGACCAACAAGACACCAAAAGAAGAGATTGCCAAAGCTGAACGAATAAAAAGAGGCTACTTTGAAGAAAAGAGACAGCTCGAGAAAGAACGTGGAACGAAAAAAAAGAACTAAAACTATGGAAACAAGAAAATACAAGACATTAGGCGAATTGGAAGACAAGTACATTGGGAAACTTGGTACGCCTGAAAGGGAGCGGTACGAATTTGAATTGAGTATGGAAATACTTGGTGAGAAATTAAAAAAAATTCGTAAGGAAAAGAATTTAACTCAAGAACAATTGGGAAAACTAATAGGGGTTCAGAAAGCTCAGATTTCAAAATTAGAAAGCGGCGCAAGTAGCGCAACAATTTCAACAATTATAAAAGTTTTTAGAGCTTTGAAAGCAAAAGTTAAGTTGCAGATTGAAATTGAAGACGTAAACGAACTTGCTATATTATAGAACCACAGCCAGCCCCTAACAGCTGCTAAAAATCATTGGGGCAGAGAGTTAGATAAGTTTAGTTTTAGTATATTGCATTTATTTTACCGTGGGACAAGATTGCTGCTTCGAACTCCCCGTCGATTTTTAGCAGCAAACGTTGGGCTTAATTTTATGATGATGAACACAGGACTTATAGAAAAATTAGATTCTGCTTCAAATCAGTATTTTGAAATTGGTTTAGAACAATTTCATGTTTCGCGAGAACTTGAATATATAAAATTTCAAGCTGCATTAGGTAATTTATGTATTTCAATAGAACTAATGTTAAAATGTTGTTTGGCGAAAAAATGTCCACGTTTTGTTTTTTCTTCATTACCATTAGAAATTGATTTAAAACTATCATATCCCGAAGAATTTCCAAAACTTAATTCAATGCAACTTCGATTGATTGATGATTTTGAGTTTGGTAGCCAATCATTAAACAATTGTATTGAAATATTTTATCATTTATTTCCAAACGAAAAACAAAAATTAAAACCATATTTTAACTTCTTCAATGAAGTAAGAAACTCAGCGGTTCATAGTATAATTCCAAACTATCAAAGAATTGACCTAGAAAGAATAGCTTTTCTTTCAATTTACTTATCAAAATATCTTACAGATAATAAAGTACTTTCTAAATTCAGGTTTAAGACTAATGAAAGGGACGAGAAATTTTATTCTAAATATGATGAAAACCGCAATGAAAGAGTAAAAAAAGCAATAGAAAGTGCCAAACTAAATTCTAAAAAAGTTACAAAAGAATCTTGGATTTTATGCGATGAAACTTGGTTTCTAAGAAAAACAAGTTGCCCAGTATGTAATTGTGATGCGTTTATAGAAGGTTATAGTAACATAGATTGCGAAACGACTGTTGACGGTGGCGAAGTAAGTTTAACCTTCTATGCAGAATCTTTTAAATGTGAAGAATGTAAACTTGAATTGTTTGATACTACTGAACTTTCTTTAGCAGGTATTAAGAGCCTGTTTAAATTTAATTTGCTAGAAATTAGGCTATTGATTAGCTAATCCGATCATTTTTTCTGAGCTTGCACAAACAACCAAATTTGACAAGCGATGATAAAATACCCAACAAGCC
>RPRQ01000141.1 GCA_003818205.1 Bacteroidales bacterium | reverse complement strand
TGGACGACCCTGTCCTTCCTCTCGGGCTCGAACGATTTGGGGATATTCAGGATCAGGTTGAGGGGGTTCTTCAGGTCGTGCACGATCATGGAGGTCATCCCCTGCTTGAACTCGTCCATCTCCCGGAGCTTATCGTTCTGCTGCTTGAGCCGCTCCGCCTGGCTCAGGATCTCCTCCCGCTGGTAGTGGAGCTCCTCGTTGGTGCAGGTCAGCTCCTCGTTGAACGCCTCCAGCTCCTCCTCGTGGGCTTGTAGCATTTTTGTTTGAGTAAGTATTTCTTCCCTTTTATAGTATAGCTCTTCATTGGTAACGGTCAGCTCTTCGTTCATCGCCTCTAATTCCTCTTTCTGCATAACTACCTCAGCCGTTTTTTCTCTTACAAGCCTCTCAAGTTCAATCTTTTGTCGTCTTAATATAGCAACACGCCAACGGTAAAAACCAAACAGGCATGTAGTAACAAGAAAGATTACGAATACCCTAAACCACCATGTTTTCCACCATGGGGGACGAATAGAAAAGCTGTACGAGTACTCTTTGCTCCAATACCCCTCGGAATTCATGGCTTTAACTTTAAAGGTATAATTACCGTGCAAAAGGTTTCCGTAAGATGCCTCGGTTAGCAAAGTGGGTGTGCACCAATTTTCATCCAAGCCTTCTAGCATGTATTGGTATTTAACCTGTTTGCTCTGTTTTAGGGTTATGCCGATATACTTGAAGGTAATGAAATTGTTATTGTATCTTAGGTTAAGGTTTTGGGGAAGGCCGTACCAACGAGTTGTCTCATCAAAGATGAAATCGCTAACAGTAACTCCATTCCCAAGCGTAATGCTTGTATCCTTAACCTCACTTTGCCCTTCCCTTTCATGAGATGGGATAAGAAGCTTTACCCAGGGAATATTCTCGTTGAATAATTGAATTGCCATAAGTTGTACATTTGGCGGTATTGTATCGGGGTCATCACCCTCAGGATTGTAAAGGGTAAGCCTATCGTTAGCTCCAATCCAAATATTACCTTTTATATCTTCGCAAATAGCTTCCCGATTACAGCCTATCCCTAGAAAACCATCGTCGTAAGTAAAATTTTTGAATAGAATAGGTTGATTTGAATTACTCATTCCCGAAAGACCTAATTGGTTTCCGCTAAACTTAGACAAATAATTCTGTGATAGTTTGCTAAGGCCAAAGCGTGTACCAAACCAAAGGTTTCCGCTTTGGTCTTCTATTAAACTGTAAACAAAATTATTACTTAATCCATCCTTTTCGGTAAAGTGGGTAAAACTTGACTTCCCATCGTATTTTGATACACCTCCACCATAAGTGGCAAACCATATATTTCCACTTTTATCGGCTAAAATACTATTAACTCTATTATTGCTTAATCCCTCCTTTTGAGTGAAATGGGTAAAAGTAGCTTTTCCAGCAGGCATTATTTCCCCATCATATTTTGTTACGCCTCCACCTAAGGTACCAAACCAAAGATTTCCTATCTTATCCTGTGATATACTCCAAACCATGTTACTGCTTAAGCCCTCTTTCGCTGTAAAATGGGTAAAGGATTTTCCATCGAATTTAGATACCCCATTAATTGTACCGAACCAAATATTCCCCCGTTGGTCTTGGTAAATACTTAGAACTCTATTATTACATAATCCCTCCCTCTCAGTGTAATGAGTAAAGTATTCACCATCAAATTTGGATGCCCCGCCACCATAAGTACCAAACCAAAGATTTCCAATTTTATCCTGTAGAATACTGATAACCCTATTATTGCAAAGCCCCTCCTTTTCGGTAAACCATGTAAAGGACTTTCCATCGTATTCCGAAACCCCATCACCATCGGAGCCAAACCACATATTTCCGTTTCGAACTTGCTTTATCGAATAGATCATATTATTGGTTGAGCCTTCCTCTTTGGTAAAATGAAGAAAGGACTTCCCATCATATCTTGATATACCTCCACCAAAAGTACCAAACCAGAGATTTCCACTTCTATCCTGAAGAATGCTGTAAACATTATTACTATTTAATCCCTCCTTTTCGGTAAAATGGGTAAATCGAGCTTTATTAGCTGGCAAAACCTTCCCATCGTATTGGGATACGCCTCCACCATTAGTACCAAACCAGATAATTCCCTGTTTATCCTGTAAAATACTATAAACACGATTACTGCTTAAACCTTCTTTTTCGGTATAATGGGTAAATGTTCTCCCATTGTATTGCGTTACACCGCCACCAAAAGTACCGAACCAAAGGTCACCGGTGTTGTCTTCGAGAATGCTGTAAACACTATTATTACTTAATCCTTCCTTTTCGGTAAAATGGGTAATAATGACCCTCCTCGAAGGCATTGCGGTCTCTTCATATTTAGAAACACCTCCACCATCAGTGCCAAACCAAATATTTCCGCTTTTATCTTGTAAAATACTATACACGTGATTATTGCTTAAACCCTCTCTTTCGGTGAAATTGGTGAAGGTTGCCTGTCCAGTAAGCTGGATTTCGCCATCGTATTTAGATACCCCTCCATCAGTGCCAAACCAAAGGTTTCCGCTTTTATCCTGTAGTATGCAATAAACGATATTATTGCTTAAGCCCTCCTTTTCGGTAAAGTGGGTAAAGTGCTTTCCATCGAATTTTGTAACCCCCCCGCCATAGGTGCCAAACCAGATGTTCCCTCTTTTATCCTGCAAAATAGAATAAACACGATTGTTGCTTAGCCCTTCTGCCTCGGTATAATGGGTAAAATATTTTCCATCGTACTTGGTTGCACCACCGCCGTATGTTCCAAACCAGAGGTTGCCACCTTGATCCTGCAACAACGCTTTTATTTGGTTATGATTCAACCCTTGCAGCTTCCCAAATGAGCTGAAATTTTTAGGATTTTGATCCTTGATTGAAGCATCTTTAGCAATAACCACTTTAGGAATACCTGCTAAAAAAGGACGATCAATAGCTGGTATCGATTTAGGATACAGACAGTAATCATCTCCTAGGATTACTGTTTTGGGAGTACCGACAATAACCTGTTTTGGGATACCCACGAAGTGGATATTTGAATTGATTGGCTCTACTCGTGGTTTTCCTGCCATTATCTTCGGCGGGTTACTTACAATAACCGTTTTGGGAATTGCCATGCTATCTGTAGGTACAATATATCCTTTGGCTTCAACAACATTCGGGGTAAATAACATGTAATTTTTGTTCTTCTGCTTTTTTGTACAGGAGATAGCTATGAGGAGTGCAAATAATATATAGAAATTAACATCCTTCATTTTATAGAAGATGATTTTCATGGGTAACTCTATTGATTGCCTTCAATATTGCATTGAATAAAATTGCTTTACATACCCTTTTTTGTTACCTAAATCTTTTAGAAACGAAAGGCTACGCTACTGAACCCCTTAATACACCGCTAAATTCCTAAATTGTAGCATATTACAGTCAATCATTTAAAAGTACAAAATCGCTGAGAACAGGGTTGTGTTTAGAAATGATTTCACACACAGAATATGGTGATTTTGCTCATCGTTTAAAAAGTAACAGCGCTAGGAAAATGGATTCAATTTTGGGAATTCTGCCTTAAAATAACAGGTGTTTTTATGTAGATGTTATTTCAAAGGAAAAATTGAAGTAAATTCAAATAAGTGTTTGAAATGACTACATTAATGCCAAGGGCATTCTAAGAAGTATGCACCTTAGAAAAATCTGAATTCTTGGAAAAACGATCGAAAAATATCTTTGAGGAAATCCGATTAACGTCAGTTCGATTTAAGAACTAGCTGAACTGCTTGTTTATTATCATCATGGATTAATTGGAAGAATGGAAAAATGCCTGCCTACCGGAAGGCAGGGAAGAAAAAATGCTAGAAGAACTCCCATTATTGACTTCATCGAGCCTGCTTGTCGTCTGTCGGCAGGCGTGTCTCCATGGTGAATAGTTGCAAACTACTTAATTCTCTTTCAAATTCTCCTCGTAGAATCTAAAGAGTTGTTGTTTTAGTCTATCGCGAGTGTGACGGAATTCTTGAAGAATATGTTCTTCTGTACCAGTTACCAACGAAGGGTCATCGAAGCCAATGTGTACTCTATGGTGTACTTTGCCGTAGAAGATTGGGCAAAACTCGTTGGCGCTCCCACAAACGGTAATTACATAATCCCAGTCCTCGTTAAGGTAAACACAAACACTTTTAGGCTTAGTGAGTCCAATGGTAATACCAATTTCAGCCATTACCTGAATGGCATATTTATTTACTTCGGCAGCGGGTTTTATTCCAGCAGAATGAACAATAAGCGATGGGTCAAAAGATTGCAACAGCCCCTTTGCCATTTTGCTACGGCAGCTGTTGCCCGTGCATAATACTAAAACCTTCATTGGTAAATCTTTATTCTTTTTAAAACAAAAAAGGACGACAAAGTTACAGCTTAAACTTCAAAATAAAATTATTTGTGATTTATTTTTAAAACTCGCCACCTCTTTGCCTTGGATAATCAATGGAATAATGTAAGCCTCTACTCTCATGCATCTTTTGAGCATTTTTTATAATAAGATAGCTAACATTCACCAGATTTCTGAGTTCACAAAGCCTTTTGGTTAGTAACGATTTTTTATAAAGCTCTTCGGTTTCACGGTAAATAATTTCAAGCCTAACAAGTGCTCGTTCAAGGCGTAGATTCGATCGAACTATACCAACATAGTTACTCATAATCTGCTGCATCTCCTTATAGTTTTGGGTAATAAGCACCATCTCCTCGGTGTGCTTTGTCCCCTCGTAGTCCCAATCTGGAATATTCTCGTTAATTATAATTTCATTATAAAATTGCAAAGCGTGCTTTGCCGCTTTATCGGCATACACAATAGCTTCGATAAGGGAGTTGGAGGCAAGACGATTTGCGCCATGTAGCCCTGTAGATGAGCATTCGCCAACTGCATACAAACGCTGAATTGAACTTTCACCGTTCATATTCACTTTTATTCCCCCACATAGATAATGCGCTGCAGGTACAACAGGAATCATATCCTTGGTAATGTCAACCCCGATTGAAAGACATTTTTCGTAGATGTTCGGAAAGTGATTCTTTATTTCATTTGAGTCCTTAAAAGTAGCATCGAGGTAAACAAAATCATCACCTCTCGTTTTTAGCTCATGGTCAATGGCACGGGCAACGATATCGCGTGGGGCAAGCGAACCCCTCGGATCGTATTTTTGCATAAACTCTTTTCCGTCACGCGTTTTAAGAACAGCCCCAAAGCCGCGCATTGCCTCAGTAATCAAAAATGATGGTCGTTCCCCAGGATGATATAATGATGTTGGATGGAATTGCATAAACTCCATATTCTCAACCACCCCCTTTGCTCTGTAAACCATTGCAATTCCATCACCCGTGGCGATTAAAGGGTTTGTTGTGGTATGATAAATATTACCCGTTCCGCCCGTTGCCATTACGGTAACACGTGCAAGATATTTTCCAACTTTCTGTGTTTTAAGATCAAGGACATAAGCACCATAGCAGGTAACATCAGGGTGACCCTTTTTAATCTGGACTCCCATATGATGTTGAGTGATAATTTCAACCGCAAAATGATTCTCAAAAACCTGAATATTGTGGTGCTTTCTTACCTTTTGCGATAGTGCGCGCTGAATTTCGAAACCAGTATTATCCTTATGATGAAGTATTCGGTGCTCGGAATGGCCTCCTTCGCGGGCTAAATCGTATTGTCCGTTGGATTTACGATCGAACTTAACCTCCCACTGCATTAGCTGACTGATTTGCGCAGGAGCTTCCGAAACAACCATACGGACAACCTCCTCGTTGCAAAGACCATCGCCACAAATTAGGGTGTCTTGGATATGCTTTTCAAACTTATCGGGTTCATACATAACCGATGCAATTCCACCTTGTGCGTAAGAAGTATTAGTGTCGTCGAGACTCGACTTGGAGATGAGAATAACCTTACCGTAATCGGCAACTTTTAGCGCATAACTTAAGCCGCCAATCCCCGAGCCGATAACCAAAAAATCGCAGCTATAATTTGGCATGAAACAAATTTTGATACAAAGATAGAAGAAGTTTCTCGCAAAGGAACGCTAAGGCAACCGCAAAGTGCGCTAAGCCTTAAAGATTATTTACTATTCTGACTATTCTGTGATAGAAGAAGTTTCTCGCAAAGGAACGCTAAG
>RPRQ01000140.1 GCA_003818205.1 Bacteroidales bacterium | reverse complement strand
TACACCCCATCGAACCTGTTCATCGGGGGCGATAGCTTCCAGTACTGGGTGGAGGATGTCCACGGCGACTACGGTATCGCCACGGTAACCATCACCGTAGCCGATAAGCCGAACCACGTACCCGTAGCCAACCCCGATAGGCGAGGGGCAAGCTTTAATACGCCAGTTACTGTAAATGTCCTTATCAATGATACAGGTTTGGAAGATGAGCCCATTGTTGTATCGTTAGAAACTCTTCCGAATGCAACAGAAGGTACTGTAGTAGTAAATATTGATAATACTATAACATTTACACCTTTTACTGATTACATAGGCTTTAGTAGCTTTAAGTACAGAGTTACCGATAAGGATAACGAATCGGATGATGCTACTGTAACCATAAATGTGAAGAGTGGAGTTAACTATGTTCCTGTAGCCCTAGATGATGTTGCTACTACGATTGAAAACAGAAATGTTAGCATTAATGTACTGGCTAATGATACCCACTTAGATGACGGGATTGAAAATGTAATAATACATAGATTCCCGAAATTTGGGACTGTGGTGGTAAATGCTAATTATACTGTAACTTATACTCCTTCACCTTGGTTTGTAGGAACAGATGACTTTGATTACATGGTAAGCGATGTAGATGGCGATTATGGTATTGCAAAAGTTAGTATTACCGTTAACCCTATTGTAAATAGCTATCCTGTTGCAAATGACGATTCTCGTGGAACATCAAAAAATGTTAGCGTTAAGGTTAATGTGTTGATAAATGATACTGGCTTAGACGATGGAGGATTAGCTCTAACAATACCTATGAATCCTTCAAATGGGACAGTAGTAGTTAATCTGGATAATACCATAACATATTCTCCTAATACTGATTATTTAGGAGTTGATCACTTCACCTATCAGGTTTGTGATATTAATAACGATTGTTCAGCAGCAACGGTAACCATCAATGTTAAAGAGAATAATTTTGAACCGCAGGCTCAGGACGACATATTCTTTACCAAGGTTAATACTTCAGGTATCTTTAATGTGCTGGATAATGATACAGGACTTGATGATGGAGGAATAAGAGTTGAACTTTTAAATCAGGTTATTGCTGGACAGGTTATTGTAAATTCTGATAATACAATTACTTACACTCCATTAACCGGTTTTGAGGGTGTCGATAATTTTGCCTATAAGGTTACTGATATTGATGGTGATTATGATATAGCACAGGTTTCTGTTGTAGTTACATCCGGAGCAATACCAGGATTCATTGTTACACCCACATCGGTAGCTACAAGCGAAGAAGGAACAAATGCTCTTATTTCCGTTTCATTAAAATCTGCTCCAGCTAGTAATGTTACTATTAAGATGATATCAACTGATGATACTGAAGGTTCTGTAAGTCCAGCAACCTTAACCTTTACCCCTGCAAACTGGAATGTAGCGCAAACTTTTACTGTAACTGGAGTGAACGATTTTATTATCGATGGTCCAGTTGTTTATAGCATAATCGCAAGTGTAGATGATGCTAATTCTGATGATAACTTCGACCCATTGTTCGATCAGGTTGTTTCGGTAACTAATTCTGATAACGATGCAGCAGGTTTTACCCTTAGTAAAACAACTGCTAATACTAGCGAGGCAGGAGCAACGGATAATTTTGCTATAGTTCTTAACGCTCAGCCTAACAGCAGTGTAGAAATAAGCATTTTCTCTGAAGACCTTACTGAAGGTACTGTTAGCCCAACAACACTTACTTATACAGCTGCAAACTGGAATACCCCTCAAACGGTAACAGTATTGGGAGTTTCTGATATTTTGATAGATGGAAGTATCACCTACAATGTTTCTGTAAGCGTGGTGGATGTTAATTCGGATGATAATTTTGATCTGATTGCTGATCAAATCGTTACGATAACCAATGCTGATAATAATCTTCCAGTGGCAAATAACGATGAAAATAGCATCAACAAGGGGGAGTTAAATATTGCTGGGAATCTCCTAGATAATGATACAGATACGGACAATGATATATTAACGGTTTCCGAGATAAATAGCTCATCTAGTATTACAACAATTTCAGGAAATTATGGTTCGCTATCGTGCATTATATCAGGAGAATATACATATACCCTTGATAATAGTAATGATGCAGTTAATAAGCTTAATAACAACCAAACCTTAACCGAAACTTTTAGCTATAATGTAACCGATGGTAAGGGGGGTAGCTGTATTGCATCATTAGCGATTACCATTAATGGATATACTGACTTAGATAATATTTTCATTCCAAAAGGGTTCTCGCCCGATGGTGATGGCATTAGCGATACATTCATTATCCCTGGAATAGAAAACTACCCCGATAATGAGTTGACAGTATATAACCGTTGGGGTTCCAAGGTTTTTAATAAGAAGCATTATAAAGACGATTGGGATGGTTATTCCGATTCATCAAACGGAAAGTTGCCAGTTGGTACATATTTCTACATATTAAAAGCTAATGGAAAGACTTTCTCGGGGTACGTTTATTTAAAATATTAAAAAAGACTTGAAACGAAAAGCAATGAAAGCAATAATAAAAGTTTATTTAGCAGCAGTCATGGTGCTGTTTAGCCTAAGCCTTTTTGCTCAGCAGGATCCAATATTTACCCATTACATGTTTAACCTTTCAAACATAAACCCTGGTGCTGCTGGGCATAATGATTTGGCTTCGGTGATGAATGTTAACCGTTACCAGTGGGTTGGTATGGATGGAGCACCCAGAACACACTCATTAATTGCAGATGTTCCAATTCCAAAGTTTAACTGCGGTGCTGGCCTGACATACCTATTCGATAAGATAGGACCAGAAAGTACAAATAACATTTACGTTGACTATGCCTACCATCTAAAGGTTACAGAAAACCTAAGGTTAGGTTTGGGGTTAAAAGCTGGATTCCGTGTTTACTCTGCTAACCTGAACGATTTGTCTTCCGAGAATGATCCTCAATTCGCCAGCAATATCAATGGTAAAATTACTCCCAACTTTGGGGTTGGAGGGTTTCTTTATAGTAATACCTATTACGTTGGGCTTTCGTCACCGAAAGTGTTAAACCATAGGTATGTTAACAGCACTGCATCAGGAGGAGAGAAACGACATTATTTTCTAGTAGCGGGATATGTTGTATTTATAAATAAGAATCTACTTTTTAAGCCCTCGATGATGGCTAAGTATGTTGAGAGTGCCCCATTTTCGTTCGACATCAATGCTAATTTTCTTTTAAGAAATACTATTTGGTTTGGTATGATGTTTAGATCTGGTGACGCAATCGGATTTTTAACCCAAGTTCAAATTAATAACAAATGGCATTTGGGATACACCTATGACTATACATTTAGTAAACTCAGAACAGCTTCAAAGGGAACTCATGAGATTTTATTGAAATTTGAATTCAGTACAAATGTAAAGGAAGGTCGTTCTCATTGGCTATTCTAAAAATTGGAACTTTTAATAAATTATAGGCTTTCTTAACAGAAATGACTTTACATACGTTCAAATCCTACTCGTTGGGTAGGATTTTGAACGAAATATTGAACAATGAATCCCTTTCCCATGCCGCTTCTACCTTTAAGTTTTGATAAAATGGATAAAAAGACAATTTTTTATGGCGAATATTATTTCAGGCTTTCGTAAAAGCCTAAACCTATTCGATGCAACATCTATTGTTGCTGGAACTATGATAGGTTCTGGTATCTTTATCGTTAGCGCTGACATTTCGCGAACCTTAGGTTCTCCTGGTTGGTTGCTTGTGGTTTGGATTCTAACAGGGGTTCTTACAATAATCGCAGCCCTTAGCTATGGCGAGTTAGCATCGATGATGCCGCAGGCAGGAGGACAATATGTCTATCTGCGAGAGGCGTATAACCCATTGAACGGGTTCCTTTTTGGTTGGACTCTTTTTATGGTAATACAAACTGGTTCAATTGCCGCAGTAGCAATGGCTTTTGCTAAATTCATGGGTGTTCTATTTCCGTGGTTTTCAGAGAAGAATATTTGGATCGATATTGGATTTCTAAAGATTAGCAATGTTCATGCTCTTGCCATATTCAGTATTGCTCTGCTTAGCTGGGTGAATGCTCAGGGGATTAGGCTTGGTAAAATAGTCCAAAACAGTTTCACCGTAACAAAAATTTTATCCCTAATAGGGCTAATAATTGTGGGTTTCTTTTTTGCTAAAAGTACAGGTGCAATAGAGCTAAACTCTAGTATTTTTTGGGATGCTGTTCAGCTAAAGGATGGGCAGCTGATTCCATTAACAGGGTTTGCCTTAATTGCTGCAATAGGAACAGCAATGGTAGGTGCACTATTCGCAGCCGATGCGTGGAACAATGTAACCTTTACTGCTGGCGAAACCGTTAATCCGAAACGGAACATTCCATTGAGCCTTTTCTTTGGCTCTTTGATTGTATTAACGCTTTATGTTTTAGCCAATTTTGTCTATCTACAAGCTTTACCCCTTCGAGGAACCCCTGACGGAGCAACGGTTTTTGAAAGAGGAATGCAGTATGCAACCGACGATAGGCTAGGTACTGCTGCAATGTTTGGTTTTTTTGGGAATTACGCAGCGCTGATTATGGCTGTACTGGTCGTTATATCAACTTTTGGGTGTAATAATGGGATGATACTCTCAGGTGCAAGGGTTTACTACGCCATGGCGAATGATAAACTATTCTTTAAGAGGGTAGGAAAACTTAATGCTAAAGGTGTGCCATCCAATGGGCTATTGTATCAGGCTATCTGGGCATCGTTGCTATGTTTGTCGGGTACTTACAACGATTTACTCGATTACGTGATATTTGCCGTTTTAATTTTTTATGTACTTACAATATTAGGCATTTATATTCTTCGTAAGAAACAACCCGATGCTGAGCGTCCCTATAAGGCTTTCGGGTATCCGATTGTGCCTGCAATATATATTATAGCATCGACACTAATAATGATTGACTTGCTAATCTATAAACCAAACTATACTTGGCCTGGGCTGATCATTGTTCTCCTAGGAATCCCTGTTTATTATATTTGGAGGCAATACGAGAGTAAAAGAGAAAAATAATTGTGACTTTTCAGCCGTAATCGAATTGAACAAAAACCACTGAGACACAGAGAGGCAATTATAAAAAAACGACTGAGTATCAAAATGCAAAAGAATCACTAACACGAAAAACATAAATATTTTCTCTCCCGATAAATCGGGACAAGTTGTGAAACTCTGTGCCCTCTCCCGATACATCGGGACGGGCTGTTTCTCCGTGGTGAATAGTTACAAATAACTGATTATTCTAAAAATGCCTTTATGCCGGGGTAATTCAACTTTTTAATGGCAAGTTCTTGAGGATAAATATAGTACTGAACTATAGCCTCAGCGCAAAGATCATTCTTGCCATCGAAGAGTTCTGTTTTGATGTTGGCAAACCTTTTCTCTTTATCAATTAGATTTGCTTTTATTGTCACTAATCCGTTGGTAAGCAGCACAGGTTTAAGGAATTTTATCTCCATCTTTGATGTTACACCCCCTGTTTCAAGCAAAATGTATATAGCCCAACTGGCAACCTCATCCATCAATGTTGATTGAATTCCACCATGTAATACATTTGGGTAACCTTGTAGGTATTCAATGGGATTCCATGAAGTTTGAACGCTTCGATTCTCTTTATCAAACCAAAAATCCAATTTTAAGCCAATGGGGTTGTTGGGTGAGCAGCAGAAACATTTATGTTCAGCTATATTTGCAAAGGGGTTGTTAATCTTTATCATCATTGATATTTTTACAAATATGAGAAAAAGTAAACGGCATTGCAATTTCTCGTTCTTTTCAATTATTTGCTGGTCGCATGTTTAACAGCAAATTATTGTAAACGTTTGTTTTAAACATCGATAACGTAACTATTCAGCAGCAATAAAACTCTCACGCAACGCTTGCGCTAAAGCTTACGCTTACGCCGAAGCTTCAGCGTAGGAGCACAGCGAAGGCGCAAAGTCGCAAAGCCGCCAAGGCACTAAGGTATTCTATGAACACAAAGAAAAATACAATAAAAAAATCACTACTGACCGACTAAAATATTATATAATTCATGAAACACTTAATATTACTACATAATATCATAGGTCACCCCTGCCTACCCTGCCTACCGGCAGGCAGGCGGCAGGCAGGCCTAACGGGGCTTGATTTTCGTTATAATAAGAATTACTACAAATAGGTCGTCGCTCTGCGACTTTAAAAAGC
>RPRQ01000139.1 GCA_003818205.1 Bacteroidales bacterium | reverse complement strand
TCTTTCAGGCTTTTGCCTGATTTACGAAGTTAATCATTTTGCCTTGACAGGCAATGTTCGTAGGTTTACCTGCCGTTAGCAGGCACAACTTGTCCCGATGCATCGGGAGCCTGCAAGAATAAATCAACGCAGATCCGCTACGCTAACCCTGCCTACCGGCAGGCAGGCTGCGCCGAACACAATGATTTTTGTTTTTTACTTACAGCCTCTGGCGAACGGGGACATTCTAATATTTACCTGAAATCTTTAATGTTTTCTTGCTTACTTTCTGCTTCAAAAGGATTATGCCCAAAAGAAAAATATTTTCCTATATCCTTTTCTAAAATTTCTTTATTTAAATTTATAATATTACTGCTTGGTTCAACAGGTAAATAAGTCACCAAATAATAATTACCAATAAAACAATTTCTATTATAATGAATTTCTACACCATAATATTTAATATTCTCTACAAAATAGTAGTATTTACAAATATATCTTCCCTCCCCTAAAAGCCATGCAGAGTAATATACCTTACAAATAGTAGAAACACCATCCTTAGATAGTTTTATTTCTTTCCTTTGGTTAAAAATAATAAATAATATCAAAAATATAATTGTAGCACCACCAAAAATATATTGATAATTGCTCTCGATATATTTTATAAATCTATTCATTCTATGGGTTTAACAATATACTCATTATAATTAGTATTATCCTTTGGCATGGACATCCCCCGTTCGGCTTAGGCTGCACGCCTAAGTCGAATGTATTCTTTCAGGCTTTTGCCTGATTTACGAAGCTAATCCTTTTGCCTTTGCAGGCAATGAACGCAGGTACAACCTGCTAATAATAGCCTGACGGCGGCGAAGCCGACCGCCGAACCCGATGATTATTGTTTTTTACTTACAACCTCGGCTCATCGGGGGGAAACCTCCTCAGTATTTCTTCAAAATCTTTTTGTCGCATTACCGAAACAGGTTCAAAATATTTATTATATTTTTCAAATTCACATCTAAAAATATCAGAAAGATATTCTGACATTATTTTAATGTAAGTCAAAAAATATTGTTCTGCTTTAATTGTACTTGCATTTCCAGAATCAACATAAGGAACTATGTGATTTTTATTAAAGAAAGTATAAATATCCATCAACTCATCTTTCTTATTAATGTCTGAAATTAGCCTCCCAATATGTGCATATGTTTTTTCTTCAATTTTATAAAAATCAAAATATAAAACATCTTCTATATTAAAACCATAAATTAGCAATAGAAGACGTTCATTTTTAACACATAATTTTCCACCAATGATTTTATATGAAAGTTTGAATTTTTCAATAAAACCTTGAAATAGACTTGTTTCAGATAATAAAGATAAATTACGGTATGTCATTTAAACCAGTTTTTAATAGCGATCCATTCTACATCAGAAATATTAATTGGCTTATAATTCTTTTTAACTAAGTAATCGAGTTCTTTTGCATAGTTCCCTTTTAATTGATTAGTAATTCCATCAACAAACTGTGATTTTTCATTGGGTCTTGTTGCAAGAATTATATTATCACTCCCGTTCGGCTTAGGCTGCACGCCTAAGTCGAATGTATTCTTTCAGGCTTTTGCCTGATTTACGAAGTTAATCATTTTGCCTTTGCAGGCAATGAACGCAGGTACAACCTGCTAATAATAGCCTGACGGCGGCGAAGCCGACCGCCGAACCTAGTGATTTTTATTTTATTTGCTTACAGCCTCAGCTCATCAGAGATTAAGCCTCTTCAAAAATATACAAAGTACCATCACCATCCTGTTGGAAAAGCCTTTTGCCGTGAAGGCGTGGTGTATTGCCCAGCGGAATTCCGTTCTGGCAGTTCTCAAGGTCGATGCGCTGGTGGACGGTGAAAGTTTCGCGGTTTATAAGCAGAATGGCACTATCGTGGTGAGATGCTATGGCAATATACTTATCATTTATGGCAGGTGCGGTTAGCATGTATTGCTTTATACTTGCTTTTTCTAGAAGTGATGAATAGTCTTCTTTTCTCAAAACAGCACCTGTTTCAGCACTTATTTCATAATAGTAGTCCGAAAAAACAAAAAAACTTCCTTCATATAAAGACACTAAAAAGTGAGTAGTATACGGCCCGTTGAATTGCCATACAACTTTGCCTGTTTCTAGCTCAAAACAGGCTAAAGCAGAGCGTTCAATCTCAGCAACAATATATTTCTCGCCAACAGAATACAAATTTTTAACTTCTCCTGACTTAAAGGTTTTCCCATCATAATCCAACCATTTCCCCATCTCGCCCACATCGATATGCAAGAGTTCATTATTTGATATCAAATTATATGAAATTAAAAATGAAGATGGCGTCCGAAAATAATTATTGTTAAGTATAAACCTTGGCATCCTACCTAAGTTGAAAATCTCATATTTAAAAAGGTCATGATTGATTTGATATGTTGTTCCATCAGTTGCCAAAACATATAATGCATTATTAATCTGCGAATGCTTAAAAAGGTAAAAATGAATACCGTTCAATAAATTTTTAATAGAGTAATCGAACAAATCAAGAATAAAAACCTCTTCTCCATTCTCTTTTTGATATAATAACTTATTTTTTACAAGTAACGACGTCCAAATCTTCTCATTAATAATAGTAGCATCTTGAGTATTAAGATCTAATAATCTAATTTTATCTGAACATATAATAATTAGATTTTCACAGTGATGATATTCCTTAACCTCCTTTATAATATGCACTTTCTTCATTATTTTAAACTAAATATTAGGTTAAACCAATTGTCATCTTCTTTCATAAAAACTATTAAATCATCTGCATTATTTATACTATTTGTATAGTTAATTTTCCCAGCATAATCATCAAATAATTTAATAATTGAGGGGTTATTCAATTTAGATTTTCCGTTCTTTTCAAGCACATTAATAATATCAGCCTTCAACGAGGATAAGTTTCCGTACTTCCCATCAAATACCCACTTGAGGTTATTAAGGCTGGTAACGTTGGCTAAATCCTTCTCAATAAACTGCTTGATAAAGGTTGCTGAGTACATCCTCTTCCAGCTTTTTACCTCAATGCGAATGACATTATCAACCATAATGTCAATGTAGCGTGTACCGTTAACTCCCTTGTGTACCACCTCAAACCCGGTTACACGCCCCCAGTAGTTACCCTTTTCAACGGTTCGCAGTACCATCTCGGCCCCAACCGCTTTCCATGTGGATTCGCAGCAAAGCTCCTTCAGTAAATTGTTGGTACCTTTTATCTTAGCATCGTTCAGCTTATCGAGCACATCAATTAACTCGGTATCTGTAAGTTTTTTGCCAACAATTAGCTCAATAGTCTCGGAGGTGGCCTCTTCAACCACATCGTCAACAAAAGTAATAGCTTTATCTTCTACTAACTCCTTATTTAACCGGGCAAAAACCTTTTCGAATTCGCTAGAACTCCATCCAAAGGTATTGCTTTTTTGTAATCTGGCAAGCTTGCTTATGGCATTAGCGCTTGCTTTTGCACCACTACCAGAAACATGTAGAGTTCTCCACGCATTGGCTATATCAACCCTTGAAGCCTCGTTGGCAAGAACTAGCGTTTTTAGTTCCTGATTCTTTTCAACGGTTTCTTTAAAGGTTGCTTTCATGGCATCAGTCCAGCCATCACCAATATCATCGAGGAATTTGAACCAAGTAGCCCCTTCAGAAATGACATTATCAATAATTCGGAACTCTTCTCCAACGCGAATTATTCGTTTTGTACCATTAGCCAAACCCGTAATGATTGCACCATTTGCGATAGGCACAGCAAATGCAGTGGCGTACATTCCAGCAGTGGTATAGTCTTTATAGTATCCTGCATACAAAGCACCCATGCCATCGCCAATAAAGTCAAATCCAACAGGCATTAAAATAATGCTAATTGCATCGAAATTGCTCAGAGTGCGATCATAAACAACTTTGTTAATCTCCATTATGAAGTACTTATCATCAGGAGATGAAGTTCTTCTATAGCCATTAGACTCTAAGTTCCTAAAATTATCGTCACGATACCAACATGTAAACTGTCGTGCATTTTCAGAGAACTGCTTACTATTTACCTTTTTTAACAAACTTGACTCGAGTAGACCGTGGCTAATAGTCTTAGTTTCACCAGCAGGATTTTTCACCTCAAAGTTAAACAGCTCACTGCTTAACCTCTCCATTTCATTAGCCGAATATTGATTGAAACTCTTAATGGTAACCTGCCCGTTTAAGGGGTTAACGTTTATCAATGATTTTCGATATTTTTCAAAATCACCCAGAATAGAGATGTATTTCTCCATGCGTGAGTCTACGCCTAGCTGGAAGTCGTAAATGCAATCATAGCCAGTAACATTATCTTTACTCTTTTTTACTGGCAGTTCCATCACCTCACCTTTATAGGTTATGAAGTATGGATAAAGGTAGTAGGGTTTTGGAATTTGCTTATAGATATCTGTTGCTATCTCAAAACCTCCTTGAGCCTTCGATTTTAATGTCTCGGAGTAATACCCAACGCATGATGGGAAATAGTATGGTTTGTATGATACTTGACTTTGTGGAGAGTAGAAATATGGGAGACAAACAAACGTCATCTTTTTAGCATCAAACAAATCCCCACATTTATTTACAACTTGATTTGCAAGATCTTGTTGCCCTTTAGAGTCTAAATAGTATGGGATTTGCGCGTTTACAATGTAAATCTTCCGACCCTCCTTTGATAATTCGGCTGAGTAAACCGACAATCGATCATTCAAATCTTTAATATTCTTCGATTCGATTGTTTTGTCATCTGAAGAGATATAATTACCTCCTGAAACAATAAGAGTCTTTAGTTTTTTTGCAAACTCATCTGTCTCTTTGCTAAAATCACCTGTACTTTGAGTAGTTACTGACATTATACAAGGTACATTTAGCCCAGGATCTAGTTTTCCGTCCCCTAAGTATTCCCCACTACCAACTGGAGTTTTAACTTCACAATCAATCCCTTCAAGTTCACTGTTTTTATTTATAACATAGATTTTGAATTGATTTTTCCCTCTCGAAAAAGGATCAAGATATGTCTCAGAACCTTTATAATATCCTTTAAAAATTAGTTCTGATTTTAGCATTCCTTTTTCTCCAAGAACATCTTCGCTATTTATCTTTCCTTTATATTCAATATTACTCAATTTAAAACTTGTAAGGGCAGATTTAGGGATATCGTTAATTGATAAAACACTTCCAGAACAATCACCAGCTGACATCATTTTATCTGACAAGAAATCCTCGCCAAACTTCAGATTATTAGCATCATATGGTAAAGAAATTGGAACACCAGCAGGTGTTAAGAATGTGTAGTATTTCCCCTTTTCAGGATTATTTAGATTATATGTTTTAGCATTGAAAGAGTTTGGGTTATAAGTCCTAAAACATCCCTTACTCGCCCCATCCTCCATTCCATCCCACAGCCCTGTCGTAAACTCGGGGTTGTGGATCAGATCCCACTGCGGCTTGTAGAGGGCTAGGCCATCGGAGTAGTCCATCAGGTTTTTGGTGGTGCCCTGTGGCACCTCGGGGAAGGTGTGCTTGAGGTTGAAGGCGCCGTGCCCCAGCTCGTGCGCCACGGTCCGCATGGCCACCTGCTCCTTGGTGATAAAACCGAACCGGCGGTTGCGCGGCATAAAGCCCTCCACCCCGCCCTCGCTGAACTTGGGTACTACGAATAGGTAGTAGGCATCCCCTTCAACATCCTTTTTCCAATCCTTAAAGGAGGTGATTACGCCATTCATCTCAGTATTATAGCTGCTGAGCATATCCTTATCGGCCCAGTCGAGGCCGTTGTCGCCGAGGTCAACGCCCGTGATGCCAGGGAGCGTGGCCACGGTCCAGGTGACCACCGCTTGGCTGAATATCTTGGTGTTCATATCCTGCTGCAACGATTGCCTATCGGCATCGGAGATATCGATTCCGGGCAGGGGAACGAGGTAGAGCTTGAACGGCTTGCTCTGGTAGGTGGCTGTCCAGATACCGCCTGCGTACTTGGTCTTGCTGCTATCCTGAAAGGTGGCCACGATGGCCTCTTCGCCCTCGGCAGCTCCCATTAGGCTGTAGGTTCGCTTCGGGGTATCGCCTCCCATTGAAGGCATCAGGTCTGCTCCGCCCATCACGCCAACCTTGAGGTTGGTATAGGGGTTGTTCGCATTGCTGCGCTGGATATTGAGGTACACCCTATCGGGTTTTCCCAGCTCTAGAGCCTTCCACGGTAGTTTAACCAGCTTGCCGTTGATACGCATCTCGTTGTAGAAACTAGTATACGGAGCGTACTGCATGCTGTCGAAGCCATAAACCTGCCCCTCGTGGGGTCGGAAATTG
>RPRQ01000138.1 GCA_003818205.1 Bacteroidales bacterium | reverse complement strand
TCCATTCCGAGTCTTTTACGACCAAAGAAGAAGCGATGAAACGGGAGCAGGGGCTGAAAACGCATCGAGGGAGAGATTTTATAAGAAGGCTAATTATAGAATGACAAGCTCGTTGGGTTCATATCCAGCGGCTGCCGGTCACAGGTTCGAGTTTCGGCAGTAGCCGAACGCAGCCTATCCCTGCTACAAAAGAAACCCCGATAATTCGGTTTTTTTTGTTTTACCCCAAGCCGCTTTTTTTATCGTTTCTAATTCTGCTAATTTTAATTGGTTTCAATCAAATTGAATTCTACCTTGCTAATTAATGCTTTGTAATCGTTGCCGGCAAAGAAAATATCCTCATCATCCTCCTCGTAGTACCAGTTAATAACCACTCTTTTTCCGGTATCGGCAGCCATTTTCTCCAACTTTTTCATGATATCAAAAATCCTTTTCGATGAGCTGGTGTTGAAGTACTCAAACTTAAGGGTAATCTCGGTTGTTTCGCAAGGTTCTTTGCCGTACTCATCAATCCATCTAAGTATTGGATGGTAAAAATCGATTACGTTCTCGGGGATAGATCTACCATCGATTTTGAGCAAACCTGTAGTATGATCAAAAACAACGTAGGGAGTAGTAGCCGTTTCTTTAAGTTCAAATTTTACCATGAGGCTGTGTATTTAACGATACAGTAAAGCAAATATAATAATTTAAACGATTTCTTCAAGCACAATGTATTCTTCACCATGACCATTTCTTATAATCGCATCCCAGTATCGGTATGTTATAATTGCTTCATTGCCAGTTTTTTTACTCTTAATTTTCACTCGTTGGGATTTCATCTTCTCCAGCTCAACCATCTCGAACTTAAAAGGAAGATTTGTAATAGCCTCAAGATCTTTGCCAAGTTGAAGGATTGATTCATCATCCTCTTCATATTTCCAATTGATAAGCATCTTGTTCCCCCTGGAATGGCACTCCTCAAATCGTTTGAGAATTTCATTGATGTACTTGTTGGAGCTGCTATTAGTATATTCCAAGTTAATTATAACACTTGTAAATTCAGCAGGTTTCTTACAATACTCGGTTATCCATTCTAGCAGCGGTTGCCAAAACGAGAATACATCCTCAGTGATGGAGCGACCTTCAATATCGATGAAGCCGTTCTCTGAAAAGTTAATATATGGACAATCAACTGTTTTGTCGAGTAGAATACCCATGTATATTGATGTTTATTAAAGAAAATGCTACTTTATCGGGCTTAAAGATAATCTTTTAGCTACAAAAATTCAAGAACATGCCATATTTTTTACCAATAACTCGTTGCTATCGATGAATTTCGAATAATTATCGATAAAGATATGAATGGTTATATTGCTAATCTCGAATTAAAAGGGTAATCAGCTCTCGAATCCGTATAATTCTAAAGATAAAGCTGAATGCCACAACAAGTATCAATGAAACGAAGAAACCGATGAGCCAGACCGAGAATACCCATTTTGAGAGTAGTGTAAAAACAAAGGCAATACTGATGAACAGTAGGTATGAGCTATAGTTTTTTTTATTTACTTTAAAATGGAATGTCTTAAATACTAAAAGTGTTTGCAGAACAGAAACAGCAAGCTGGGTTACAAGGTTTGCTATGGCCGCTCCTTTCGATTGATAATAAGGAATTAATAGAAGATTCAATGCAAGGCTTATAGCAACCCCTGTAAAAGCGATATAGTTAAGTTCTTTCAAACTTCCATTAGCGGTGAGTAGCGTTCCGAGAATATAGTTAATGGATATTAATAGAAACGATACCATTAGTATGCCTAGCAGCATCGACGACTCAGTTGCATGTTCGTGGTAGAGCAGTTCCATTAGCTCAGCGCGATAAATAATGCAGGTTACCGAAATGGCAAGGGCAGGAATAAATAGCAGCGAGAAGGCAAAACCAACGAGGGGCTGAGTTGACTCTTGATTTTTAATCATTTTTGAAAACATAGGGAGCAGTAACCCTGCGAACAGAAATGGAATCATGTTAACCGCATCAACGATCCGGAAAGCCTGCGCATAGATCCCCGATTCAATATTCCCATTAACGAGTAATCGTTCGAGCATTACAGAGTCGATTCGGCTATACAGCGTCATCAGCAGAACAAGTAATGCGTAGGGGTAGCTTTTCTTGAATATTGAGATCAGGAAAGCCTTGTTGAATCGAATTCTAAAATAGGTTGCTTTTGATAGCACAAGCAGAAAGCTGAATGTAAAGGTTAGCAAGTACGATATGGTTTGGGCGTAAATAAACCACTCAATGGAGAAATGGAAATTTGAGATATTGCCCCAAAGGAGTACGCTACAAATGATTATCATTAATAGCCTATCAAGAATTGATAAAAAACTATCGGTTTTAAATAGCTGTAATCCGCTTAGGTTAGAACGGAAATATAGGATAAACGATGAAAGGAATTGATTAAGGACTAGGAATGAGAGTAGGAAGATATGACGACCATCATAACCCATTACCAGTGCTGTAATCAAGCAAAATATACAGTAAGCAAAAGCAAGAATAGTTTTAACGGCAACAATATTGGAAAAGTACTTAGATAGGAGCTGGGAGTGCCTGCTTATCTCCCGATTATTGAAATTTGTAAATCCGAGATCGAGTACAATATTTAGTAAAAGCGAGAAGTTAAAAAGCGAGTAGAATAAACCGTATTCACCTGCTCCAACAACGTTTTGAACTGTTCTGTCGATGCCAAAAATCCAGAATGGCTTAACCAACAGGTTAAGCGCTAAAAGGAGGAGTAGATTTGTTGCAAACTTTCGCTTCACGGCTTTGAAATGAATTACCCAAAAATAGGTAAAACCACGCATCATTTATACTCAAACGCAAGGAAACCTTGTAAATTAATTTTAAAATGATGTAATTTGAAGCAAATCATAATTATATGAGGATTGCCGTAAATACACGCTTTTTAATCAAGAATAAGCTTGAGGGAATAGGTTGGTTTACCTATGAAACCCTAAAGCGAATTACCCGTTGGCATCCTGAACACGAATTTATTTTTCTTTTCGATAGGGCTTATGACCCTGAATTCATCTTTGCTAGTAATATTAAACCCATTGTACTTCGTCCGCAATCTCGGCATCCAGTTCTATGGTATATATGGTTCGAGCATTCGGTTCGTAAATACATTGAGCGGAACGATGTTGATCTTTTTTTATCGCCCGATGGATATCTTTCACTTAAAACGAGTATTCCACAGGTGGCGGTTATCCACGACATCAACTTTTATCACTTCCCCAATACTTTACCTCTATTTGCTCGATGGTATTACAATCATTTTTTCCCAAAATTTGCGCTAAAGAGCAATCGATTAGCAACCGTTAGCCTGTTTTCGAAGAATGATATTGTAAAAAGCTATGGTATAAATCCCGATAACATTGATGTTACTTATAATGGAGCCAATGAGCTTTACTCACCACTAACGAGTGAAGAAATTGAGAATACCCGAAAGCTCATAACGGATGGGAAACCCTATTTCATTTTTGTTGGGGCATTTAACCCTCGGAAGAACCTGATCCGATTGCTACAAGCATACGAATTATTCAAAAAGGCAACACGTTCCGATATTAAATTGGTGATTGTTGGTGACAAGATGTATGGTACATCAAGCATGATGAGAGCCCTAAAAAGGATGAGCTTCAAAAACGAGGTAGTTTTTACAGGTCGGTTACAGGTTGATCGGTTAAGGTTGGTTGTAGGGTCCGCATTGGCAATGTCCTATGTTTCATACTACGAGGGTTTTGGAATACCATTGCTTGAAGCCATGAATTGCGATATACCCATAGTTGCCTCCCACTGCACTTCAATACCTGAAGTTGTTGGTGATGCCGCATTTTACGTTGACCCCTTTGATGTAAATTCAATTGCCGATGGATTGATTAGATTATGCAATGACGAAGAGCTAAGGAATAAGCTGATCTTAAACGCTCGAAAGCAGCGCGACAAGTTCAGCTGGGATAAATCGGCTCAGCTGCTTTTCGACTGCATCATGAAAGCGATGGATAAATAGAATTCAGAATGCTTAAGCCTTACTACAAGCAGAACACCATTGAAGCCGGATGCGATGAAGCAGGACGTGGTTGCCTTGCTGGGCCGGTATTTGCTGCTTCTGTAGTACTCCCCTCAGACTTTAGAGATAGTAATCTCAATGATTCTAAAGTACTATCACATAAGCAACGATTATCTTTAAGGACAATAATTATAGCCAACGCAATAGACTATTCGGTACAGCAAATTTCAAATGAGGAGATCGATCGAATAAACATACTAAATGCATCAATTCTAGGGATGCATAAAGCGGTTGACAGTTTAAGAAAGGTAAAACCCGAGCTTCTACTAATTGATGGGAATAGATTTAAGCAATATCCTAGTATTGCTCATCAATGCATAGTAAAAGGGGATTCGCTCTATATGTCAATTGCAGCAGCTTCGGTGCTGGCAAAAACTTATCGGGATGAGTTTATGGAGGAATTGCACATTGAGTTCCCACAGTACGGATGGATAAAGAATAAAGGGTATCCAACCAAACAGCATCGAATGGCAATTCAAGAGTTTGGTATCTCTCCATACCATCGCCTATCATATCGACTGATAGACAGTCAGTTAAAAATATTTTAGTTCGTGATCCATGTGATTTGTTTTTAATGAATAAACTTTTCTCAAACTTTTATGTCTATAGAGTATTCTTTTAACAATCAAATTAGAAACAAACCATAATAAAACAGACCAAATGAAGAAGAAAATTAGCTTGCTCCTGATTGGTTCCTTAGTGCTAATCAATAGCGCATTGAAGGCCGACGAGGGCATGTGGCTATTGCCATTGCTTAACCAGCTTAACATTAAGCAGATGAAGCAGGAGGGTTTGAAACTCTCCGCTGAGGACATTTATAGTATTAATAATTCAAGCCTAAAAGATGCCATCGTCATTTTTGGTGGGGGTTGTACAGGCGAAATAATTTCGGAGCAAGGGCTAATCCTTACGAATCACCACTGTGGATATGGTTCAATCCAAAGGCATAGCACTCCTGAACACGATTACCTAAAGGATGGTTTCTGGGCGAAAACCCTTGAAGAGGAAATTCCTACCCCTGGGCTTTCAGTTACCTTCTTAGTTCGTATCGAAGATGTTACCAATCAAGTAAATGCCGTTATAAACAGCCAAATGTCAGAGCCTGAAAGGGATAACGCTATTGAGAAGATCAGCGGCGAAATAGCAAAAAAAGCAAAGGAGGGTAATAGCTATACAGCATCGGTTCGAAATTTTTTCGGAGGGAATCAATTCTACCTTCTTGTATATGAAATTTATAACGATGTAAGAATGGTTGGAGCCCCCCCATCATCCATTGGTAAGTTTGGTGCCGATACCGATAACTGGATGTGGCCTCGCCATACAGGGGATTTCTCCATGTTCCGCGTTTATGCTAGCAAGGACAATAAACCTTCGGAATATGCCAAAGAGAATGTTCCCTATAAGCCTAAAAATGCCTTAACCGTTTCCATTAAAGGTGTAAAAAAGGATGATTTCACAATGATTCTTGGATACCCTGGTAGAACTCAGCGTTACATGACTTCCATGGAGCTTGAGAGTTTAATAAAAATAACAAATACGAATAGAATTTATATCAGAGGAATTAGACAAGATATTCTCCTTAAAGATATGCTAGCTGACAGGGCAATAAACATCAAATATGCATCGAAATACGCAGGTTCTAGCAACTATTGGAAGAAGTCTATTGGCCAGAACAAAGCCTTAAAACGGTTAAAAGTATTTGAAACAAAGAAACAAATTGAAAAAGAATTTTCAGTTTGGGTATCAGGAAATAGCCAAAGAATGGAAAAATATGGTGAATCCTTAAAATTGATACAGGGAAGTTTCGATGGTAACAAGAATTATTCACATGTAACTCAATACATTTCCGAATCATTATTAAGAGGGATTGAATTAATCTCAATGGCTGATAAATCCACAAAACTTTACAATGCATTAATCCAAAATAACCCAGATACAATTGCTAAATACAGTAAAAATCTAAAAAGAGAGGCCAAAAAGTTCTATAAGGATTATAATTCATCAACAGATCGTAAAGTTGCTAAAGCAATGTTTAGAATTTTTTACGAAAATGTGGACAAGGCATACTTACCTGATGTTTATAATACTATTTTGGCTAATTACGAGGGTGATTTTAATCAGTATTCTGATTATCTTTTTGACAGCTCTTTTTTTACCGATTCAATCAAACTGAATGATTTCAATCAAAACCCTTCTTTATCTGTACTGGAGAATGATCCTGCGTTTGTTGCTGTAAAATCGATAAACTCAAAGGATAAAGAGATAAAAAAATTACAGAAACAATTCGACAATATGTTTAAAAAAGGACATCGGTTATATATCGCAGGAATGCTTGAGATGAATCAAGACAAGGCGATGTACCCCGATGCGAATTCAACCATGCGTTTAACCTATGGTAAGGTTAATGACTATTACCCCATGGATGCTGTTCATTACGATTTTCTAACCACCCTCGACGGCGTAAT
>RPRQ01000137.1 GCA_003818205.1 Bacteroidales bacterium | reverse complement strand
ATTAGAATACGAATGACAGAGTAAAATGAACTCAACATTTATCATCTTTTTAGAATATTCCTTAAAAAGGGATAAACAAAATGTAGGGCTAAAGCCCATCGAACTTAATGATTACAGCCTCCGTCTTAAAACCTGCCGGCCGGTAGGCAGGGGCTGAGTTATTGATTCAACCCTTAATTCGCATTAAATAATCATTTATATACAATTTTCTTAGCTTTTCACAGAATTTTTATATTAATAGGTTATTGATTTTTGAGATAAGCATATCCTTTTTAAACGGTTTGCTTATATAATCGTCGCAACCATTCTCAAATGCTTTAGCTTTGTCGCTCTCATGAGCATAGGCTGTTTGTGCAATTATGGGAATTTTAGGGTTAATGTCCTTTATTTTTCGGGTAGCTTCATAGCCATTCATTATTGGCATCTTGATATCCATAAGCACTAAATCGATTTGAATAATCGATTTGAAGAGCTCTACTGCTTCAAAGCCATTTCTTGCTCTTATTATGGTGAAATTTGTTCCCGAAAATAGTTCAAACATGTAATTGTAGTTTAAATCTTCATCCTCGGCAACTAGGATAGTTTTTTTTTCGCTTGTCAATTTTTTCTCTGGAGTAGGATAATGGGTGTTATATAGCTTATTTACGGTTGCTTTTTTGTAAGGGATTGTGAAATAGAATATGGAGCCGCTATCAACCTGCGAGTTTACCCAAATCTTACCTCCCAGCATCTCAACGTAGGCTTTTGATATCGATAAGCCTAACCCTGAACCGCCATAGGTACGATCCGAATTGGTTTCGACCTGATAAAAGCGTTTAAAAATATTCTCGTGCATTGATTCGGGTATGCCAATTCCCGAATCTTTGACAAAAAATTCAAATTCATTGTCTTTAATTGTATAGCCAAACTCTATCGACCCCTTATTTGAAAATTTGATGGCGTTGTTAATAAGGTTTGAGAGAATCTCTATTAGCTTAGCTTCATCTGATACTACTGTTGCTTCATCATCGGAAGTAAATGTTTTATAATAAAGTTCAATAGATTTTTCATTGGCCGCTAGATGAAATTGGTTATAGATATCGATAATCATAGAATTGATGCTGACCTTACCCTCATGAACCTTTTCCTGCCCGGCTTCTATTGTTGAAATGTTTATAATGTCGTTAATAATTGAGAGTAGCTGATTGCTGCTTTTGGTAATGATATCTACATAGTCTTTACATTTTTCATGTTCAAGGTCTGGTTCTACGAGAAGATCAGAAAACCCGACAATGGCATTCATCGGAGTGCGAATTTCATGCGATATGTTATGTAGGAATGCGGTTTTGAGCTTATCATTTTCTTCAGCTTTCTCTTTGGCCTCTATTAGTGCTATTTCCATCAGTTTTCGCTCAGTAATATCAGTTACTGTACCTATTATCCAACCGTTGTGCCATGTTCATCCTTTTGTGGATTTGCCTTTCCAATTACCCAGACAACGTAGCCATCCTGATGCTTAAATCGGCATTCAACAACCGATGGTGCTTTGGTTTGAATTGCTTGTTGCCATATTTCTGCAAGCGAATCCCTGTCATCAGGGTGGATAGCATTCAGCCAACCATATCCCTGTGCGTCATTGTAGGTCTGCTGAGCAATTTCGCACCACTTCGGGTTAACGTAGGTTGTCGCACCCAGGACATCGGTGCTAAAAATTCCAACGGGTGCAGTTTCGGCGAGCGTTCTGAATCTTATCTCGCTTTCCTCAAGATTTCGGGTTAGCTGTTTGCGCTGTTCAATCTCCATTTCAAGCTGTGTGGCGTAAATCCTAATCTGTTTCTCCGATTCTTCGCTTTGTAGCATCCTGTCCTCCAGTTTACGGATCAAGGTTTCGTTGTACTCTTTCAGCACCATTTCTTCGGGTAACGTTGTTGGCTCATGCGCTTTTCGATTCTGTATATTAAAATCAGATAGTATTTTTTTGATTTTAGCAATGAAAACATCAGGTTCTTGCGGTTTAAGAATAAACATATCAGCCCCTAAGCTCATGGCGAAGTCCTCGTCCTTTGGGTGGGTGTAGGTGGCTGTGTAGAATACGAAGGGAATATTTCTGAGCAGCTCATCCTTTTTCCATTCACGGCATAGCGAATACCCATCCATAATGGGCATAAGGATATCGGATATTATGATATTGGGAGGGTCTTTTACCGCCAAATCAAGCGCTTCGGCGCCGTTGGAAGCAGATGTAGTGCTATACCCATTTCCTTTTAGCAACGATTCTAACAGGTATAGGTTATCTTTAATATCGTCAACGAGTAGAACCTTAATCATAATTGTTTTCTTTGGTTTAATTCAGAAGTGTAATAGGATTCCAAACGTTTAATGAAGTTGTCAGGATCAATGGGCTTTTCAATATACCCTGTGGCTCCCGATTCTATAGCTTTTTCGCGGTCGCCAACCATTGCATGTGAAGTAACCGCAACAATGGGAACATGATCGAGCTCATGGTTACTCCTAAGCTGACGGGCTACATCATAGCCGCTCATTTCAGGTAGTTGTATATCGAGGAGGATAACGTCAGGAATTTCCTCATGTGCTGCTTTTAGGCCATCCAGTCCATTGAAAGCTTGAATAACCTCATAGCCATTATTTATGAGCAGAAAGTTTAGCATGTACATATTCTGCTCATTATCCTCAATAATTAACGCTTTCAATTTCATACCTTTTCAATATTATAATTGTTATTCAACGGTAACTCAACGGAGAAAGTACTTCCCTTACCAAACTCAGATTCAACGTATATTTTACCACCCATCATGGTTATTAATTTTTTACTTATAGATAATCCTAGCCCTGTTCCATCATGCTTTCGGGTAATCCCAGAATCAATCTGGATGAATGGTTTAAATAGCCTTTCAATTTGATCTGCTTGAATGCCTAGCCCTGTGTCGATTACTTTTATATCAATAACGCTATTATTCTGAGCAACTTCAACCCTAACAGAACCTTTATCGGTAAACTTTAGGGCGTTATTCACTAGGTTAAGGAGCACTTGCTGAACCCGAAACCTGTCGCTTACAATTTCATTTATATTCGGATCGATTGTGGCCGATAGCTGTAGGCTTTTGCTATCCGCTAAAGGTTTCGATAGGTCTATCACATTCTGAACCACATCCGAAATTTCAAACCTATCGGAGCTCAGGTTGAGCTGTCCGGCCTCTATTTTCGATAAATCGAGTATGTCGTTGATGAGCGAGAGTAAGTGCCTTCCGCTTTTTTGGGTCATGCCTAGCTGTTTCTTCTGCTCTGCATTTAGCGGGCCAGGGAGCTCCTGAAGGAGCATTCCAGTAAAACCAATAATTGAGTTCAGCGGGGTGCGAAGCTCATGGGACATTGTGGCCAAGAAAGCCGATTTCAGCTGGTCGGCCGATTCGGCACGCTCCTTGGCTACCTCAAGCTCTGTTGTCCGGTCTTTCACCAGATTTTCAAGGTTTTCCTGATATTTCTGTAGCTCTTGCTCTGTTTTTTTGCGGATGATTAGCTCAAATGATAACTCTTTGTTGGTATCATTCAGTGCCAAAGTACGTTCTTTAACTCTTTGCTCCAACTTTTTGTTATGCCTTTGCTTGCTTTTATAGCTGTTATTGATGGTCAGCACAAGCGTAACCACAAGAACAATAATGATGACAAGCAGGGACATGATGTTACGTTGGCGATCAATTTTTACCCCTTGCGCCTCTTGAATCTTAGATTGCTCAATGATTTCCTCTTTTTGGAGCTCTATTTTTCGGGCGAGCTCCTGTGATGCTTTATTTCCCTTTTGAAGCTCTTCTTTTTGATTTCGTAGCTCTTGCGTTATTGTATTAAATTTTTTTTGCTGTTCTTTAATCCTATTGATTTGTATTTCCAGTTCGTTTTCTCTAGCTATTAACGTGGTCGATTGATTATCAAGTATTTTCTGCTGCTCTTTAATTCTATGCGTTTGCCTATTTAAGCTATCCTTATTGACCTGTAAAGCAGTGGTTTTTTCTTTTATAATCCCTTCGAGCTGCTTTAGATTGGTTTCAAGGCTCTCGTTGTGTTTTTGAAGGTCTCGCAAGCTTTGTTGCCCTTTGCGGTATAAAGCGGCAACATCAATCTCTGTTCCCCCGGCAAGTAAAATTTCGGGTTCGATGGCTAGCCCTTGATTTATAATATTTGATTTATTAATCTCGAACAATAGTTGATCCTGTGGCGTTTTATAGAGGTTAATCATAACGTTCATCTTTTCCTTGAAATCCTCGCTTACAAGCATAATGGGTTTACTCTCAATGATATTGTATATTTCTCTTAGGTTTGCTGATTTCTCTGCTGTTAACAGAATGAGCTGTGCTTTTTCGATAAATTTTTGTGGAGCATTAAAATTAAGGCTGATCGGTTTTTCCTTCACCCTTCGCTTTTTTGCGAACTCCTTAAATTCATTAATAATTTCAGTATTATCGGTAAAAATGGCTATTCTAAAGCTATCAATCTGGTTCTCGTTTGGCCATGTGGTGTAGCGTGAAATATTATTAATATAAGCAACAATAATGCGCGACCTTTCAGTTTGGGCAAATGGTTTTACTAAAATAGCGCAAAACGATAGTATGATTAGAATATGCTTCATTCCCTATTTTTTAAATGAATAGCCAACCGAAAGCATTATTGTACGCTGAGGCTGACGATACCTATCAGGAGTTCGATTTGACGTATGGTAATAATCAGTATTCAGGATGTTTTTTGCGCTTAGCTGTAGGCTAAATCCATTATAATTCAGTAGTGAAATGGCGCAGTGGAATACCAAGCTGGGGTTTACATAACGACTGTTGGTTGTAACAATTACTTTAGGGTTTTCTCGTTCCCCGATATAATTCGCCTGAAGGTTGAACTTGAAATGATTGCTAATAGAGTAGGTGATAATTGCATTTCCGCTATACTTGCTTATTTCAGGAATTGATTTGCCCATCTCGTCAACGCTTTTATTTAAAGTGTAACCGAACGATGAATTTATCTTTTGGGATGAGTACCTAAAATAAATATCAAGACCATCGGTATTCACTTCTCCTTTATTGATCCATTTGTATTCATCGGTACTAATAATATCCTTGGTTATGGCGTTGCTAAGCGTGTTTTTATATCCGACAATATCCAATTTGATATTATCGTTAAACGAGAGCGTTAACGCCGCTTCCATCGATTTCATTTTTTCGGGAAGAAGAGAGGAATTGCCAATCCCATCAGTATAATCCCATGGTTTTGGTGCTCTGAAAGCCTCGGCGTAAGAGAAACGGATAATCTGCTTACGGAGATTATAGCTCAGCCCTGCATGGGGAGTAAATACCTGATCGTAAATACTGCTTTGGTCAAAACGCATTCCAACGGAAAGGAAGAGGCTTTTAAAAAGGGTTAATCGGGGCTCCATGAAAATACTTAACAGATTATTCTTATCCATGGTAGGTTTTTGAGGGGTTGGAGGCTTTACCTCGGGTGAGGAGCTAAAAGAGGAAGTGTTTTTTTGCGATAGCTGTTCATATTCAAGAGATAACCCACCGTTGAATGAGAGATACTGATTGACTTTATAGCTTATAACATTTTCGAAACCTGTCAAATTATTTGGTCGATAATACCCAATCTGAGCAGTATCAACTACTAGGTAAATCGTATTATCGAGAACTGTTGCATTACGATTATAAAGGGTTGATGATAATGCTAGCTTATCGGTTAGGTTTTTACTGTATTTAAGGTAGCTGTTAATGAATTGGATGTTCCAGCTCGTTCCATAATCACGGTATAGTGTACCCGTTGACCTAAATAGCGTTGCGGTTGACGATTGTTTTTGGAGATAGTTTGTACCAAGCGTAAAGCTACCCGCCTTAACCTTGAGATCAAGGGAGTAATCGTTTTCGAAGTTATCCATTAGGTCGGTCCAGTTATAATCGCCTGCACTACCTTTCAGGTTTGCTTTATCCGATTTTTTCACCATCCCCGAAACCCTAATTCCAATGCTTTTCTTTTCATTTGCACGGCAGTAGCTAAAATCAGAGCTAATGGTATTGTATGAGCCGATTAAGGTATTCGCTTCGATATGATTCTCTAGCTCACCTTTTGTAATTATATTGATAATACCCGATACCGCATTTGTTCCGTATGCAACCGAAGCAGGGCCAAAAACTACCTCTATACGCTCAACGTTCGACAGGTTGTATTGTCCACCGCCATAAAAGCCTCCCGAATTGAGTTCATTAACCTGCACCCCATCCATCAGCAGTAGGATTAAATTGTTTTGGCTGGGTAAACCTCTCTGAAAAACATAGCTGTTCATACCCTGTATGTTCCTGAACTGAAAGCCAGGAAGAGCGGACAGAGCCTCCTCAAGGGTAAAGTACCCCCTTTCTTTAATCTCTAAAGCGGAAATAATATAAATGGACGAAGATAATTCCCCTATAGACTGGGGTGTTTTTGAGGCGGAGGTTATTTTTAGCTTCGATAGCTGGCTAAAGCTATAATCGTAAATATCGGAGCTATCCGTTTGGGCAATGGACGACAGGTTGATAATGAATAGCAGGAAAGAAAAGAGATAATATTTATTTTTCATTTGCATATGATTTTGAAAAATATACTATCAAATGGATAATATGAAAAAATGTGAATAGAACTATCTCATTTACAGTTTAAAACGAATTAGTAATATCAAATATAATCAATATTGTTAATAACATCAACAATATTATTCTGTATATTGATGATTTTGATCACCTTTAGTTTCTTATGGTTAACTGCTTACCGGTGGAGCGGAATTATAGATAGAACTTGTAATTAGGGTCTGCTGATTAAGTGTTAAAACACAGAAATATAAAATATTACAACAATTTTTTGTTGTGTAAGCGCAAGCACTTTTTATGTAAAAGCCTAAAATACGTGCACTTGTTATTCTAATTTT
>RPRQ01000136.1 GCA_003818205.1 Bacteroidales bacterium | reverse complement strand
TGGCTGTAGTTTAAATTGGCGTTTAAATCTTTGTGTTTTCTTAGCGTTTTAGTGCCTTGGTGGCTAAAAAAGATTTGCCACTAAGGCGCAAAGCCACAAAGCATCGATAAAACAAGTTGCAACGCTAAATTGAACTACAGCCAATATAATCTTAGCATTACTCTGAACTCCTGTTTACCGGCAGGCAGGTTTGAGCCTTAGTGGCATATGTCTGTTTTGCCACGGAGGCTTACAAAGGCTTTTGTCATTTCGTGAAAAGTTCAACCCTTAATTCGCATAGATAACAGAATAAGATAAAATCAGGGTGCGTAGAGTACGCCAAAAATAAGATTTTAATTCATTCAGAAATCGGTTTAGATAGCCTCCATTTATGCAACCTGAAAAAACGATAAGGTATCCTTTAACTCCTCGGTTTGCTTTTGAAGTTGCTGTGCAAACTTGGCAAGTTCGCTCGATGAGTTTGCATTTATCATATTGTTATCGTTGATCTCAACCATCGAGCTATTGATTTGTTCAATTCCCAACTTCTGCTCAATGATAGCATGGCTAATCTCTTCGGTTAGGTTAACTGTGCTATTTATTTTAGGTACCAAATCCTTTAGTTTGCTACCCGCTTGCTGCGAAATCAAAAGCCCTTTATTCATTAATTCAAAAATATCTCCTGCTGCAATCCTACTGCGTTCGGCAAGTCTTCGTACCTCCGATGCTACTACACCAAAACCCTTGCCATGCTCTCCAGCCCTAGCTGCCTCAACAGCAGCATTCAGCGCCAGAAGATTGGTTTGAAAGATAATATCCTCAATAGCTTTTAACCTTTCGCTAATTTTTAGCATAATCTCCTGCGAAGAATGCGTTGCATTACTTCCCTCTTCAACCTCAATGGATGCTTGTTTAATAATCGTTACGCTATTCATCGCATTCTGCGAACCCAGCTGTATATGACCGCTAATCTCCTCTAAAGAAGATGATAGCATCTCAACTGCTGCTGCTTGGCGGTTAGAGCTTGTGGCCAAGTTCTCCGATCTTTGAATTAGCTGATTCGACATATCGTCGATGCTACCGCTATAATCGTTTATCTTCGAAACCACCTGACGCATGGTGGTTATCATTCCATTCAATGCGTCGGAGAGTTGTCCCAGCTCATCCTTTGATTTAATAGTCAGATTTGCGCTCAAATCGCCGCTATTAATCTTTTGGGCAAAATCGATAAATTGGGATATAAAGGTTACAGTATTCCCGGTTAGCTTTGCAACCACTAGGCTTAGTAAGGCTAGACCTATAACCCCAACTATAACAATTTGCCAAATGGTATGCCTTACCTCTGCAAGAATTTCGCTCTCCTTGGTAACTAAAAATAGAGCCCAGGGTTGTGTCGATTTCTCAAACATCTGAACAGGAATCATGGATAAATAGTATTTTATACCCTGTTTATCGGCGTAAACAAATGATTTCTTCTCTTTTTTTGCAAGCAAATCCATCAAATCAATCCTGCTGGCTATCTGGGTATCAACATCTTTAAACTGTTTACCCCTAACACTCTCGGTGGAGTGCCCAACGTACTGTCCATCATGCGAAACGATAAATGCATAGGTTGATGGGTAGGGTTTTATCCTTTTCATCTTCTCATCGAAAATATCGAGAGAGATATCTAGCCCTGCCAAGCCCATGCACACATTGTTCTTTAGTATGGGAGAATAGATGCTTGTAATCAAAACTTTATTCTCATTATTGCCGCTGAGTGAGTACCAGTATGGAGGCGATACCTCTTCCAGTTTTCGGGCGAGGGCACCATCATAACTTGCATCTTTAACTTTGCCATCCAGGTTGGTCTCCCTGTGGTACGTTCTCAGCTTGCCGTTATCGTTATAGCTGTACATATAAGTACGACCATAGGGCTTATCCCAATTATCCTTTAACGCAAAATGTTGAATGGTTGACCAAACCCCCAAATACTTCTGATTATTCTTGAAGGTTTGCTCCACGATACCTTTGAAATAGGGAACCCTTCTGTTTTCGGATAAGCTATCGCCGCTTAAATAGGCGTATGTCATAGCACGGCAAATGCCCATATCAAGATTAAACTCGGCTTGAATTGAATTTGATTCTTCACGAAGAAATGAGTTAACCTTTTCAATGGCCTTACGGTATAAGTCGTTGCGGTAGCTGTAGATGAAGAACCCGAATATTGAAGAGTAAATAACTATTGAAAGGCCCAAAATAATGGAGATGTTTTTGGTTTTATAGTTCATTTTCGATGGTAGGATTGTTTAATTATACTGTAAACGTCTTACGAAGACAGTTGTTTCAAGAAGAGAAGTAATATAAATCATCGAAAAAAGTGATTTATATTAGCTATTTCGATTTTGTAATTCAGTTATCTACTTATCAGGGCGAGTATTTTAATTGAAGTAAATGGAATTTTTTTATCTATTCACCCCATTTAAGCCATAGATTTCCAGATTGTTAATATTTAACGCTATCAAAAAAAGTACAAGGTTTCTCTTATAATTTGACCTTACAGCTACCAATAGAGGTTTGAAAAATATATTAACCCGAATTATTCATAATAATTCTGACGATTAAGGGCTGCGGCAAATTTCGGTGCGTTTTGACTTTTCAAATTAGGGCAGTTCTAAATCGGGATATTCCGCTTTACAGCCCACAGTTCATAGCACATTCATACCTAAGTGCAGCGAAAGGTATGAATAGAGTGGGTAAGTAGTAAAAAAAACGCGAAGAGAATCCTCTTCGCGTTTTTTTGGCTAGTAACACAGGTTCTACTATCCAAGCACTTCCTGCTTTACCAATTCAACCTTTTGGGCAACCACTTCGGTAATATACTTTTCCTGACCGCTTTTATCGGTGTACTTTCGGGTGTTTAGCTTACCTGCAACAGCAATGAGTTCTCCTTTTTTTAGAAAATCGAATGATTCGTTCTTCTTCGTTTTCCAATACGAAATGTTGTGCCAACTAGTGGTTGTAACCCACTCGCCCTTATTGTTCTTATAGCTTTCGCTTGTGGCAAGGCTCATGCTTACGAGTGTACGTCCGCTTTCGAAAGTTTTTACCTCTGCATCGCGTCCAAGAAATCCTTGAATCTCTACTTTGTTGATTGTTGTTTCCATGTTTTTGAGTTTTTTTTGGTTTAACAGAATTTGATGATGCAAAGTAAAGTCGCCAAAAAAGAGCGATTCGGTTGTTAAGTGGGTATAGTCGGTTAGTATTCGTTTGTTGTCGCTTGTAAATGAGTGCAAATATTTATATGTCTAAAAATCAAGGCTATAACTGGCAAATGGCTTTCCCGCAATTTCTTGCCACGGTAATAGCATGTAAAAAAAATTTCTATATTTGTATAAATAACGGCTTAAACTGGTGTTATACACCCAAATTTGGGTGTATAGGTCTGGAAAAGCTAGACATATAAACGAGTTATAGGTTATTGTTGCTGTACAACGCCAGATGCTCCCTTCGTAGCTTTTTCATATAGACAACTTGACGAACCCTGACGATTTTACTCCAAAAAAAATTGGACCATTCTTTCGGATTATCGACCTGATTATCGGACAGAATCCCAATTACAGACACTTTAATCAATATCGATTTGAACTATTTGAATCCTTGAAATCATTGCTGACGCCCGAAACCTGACGGACATTTTTTTGATTTATTTTTTTTGGCTCCATGGCATCTGACAATTTATTGATGCGGATAACGAATTGAAACCATGACCAGACGCTCTATGCAGAATAAAACAACAACCTATAACCGCGGCTTAACGCAAATTGGTTTGGTTGGTAATTCGAAAGTTTTTCCTACATTCGTTACCGCGATGCGAAAGGTTAGGGGAAAGTTTCAAACTCCAATCTGCGCAAAGCCGCAACGTTACAAGCTATTATATGAAGAAACTACTAACAATATTGTTTTTTGGCTTATCGATAACAATTGTTGATGCTCAGAAACTATATCTGATGCAGTATTCCTCATTTTGCGAGAATGATACTGATGATGGATTTAGAACAATAAAAGAACGGATAAATCGAATTTACAAACATGACAACTTATGGAGGATTGAAATAACTGTAAATAAAGGTTGTGGGAAGAAACTATATCCAGATTTGAAGATACTTAATGATACTTTGTACATTAATACAATACCAATAAGACAACAAGAAATCTTCCTTGAAAACGGAGATTCATTTCTTGAAGTCCTTGAAGAATTAGATTGCCTTTGTGCTCATTTTGTGAAAATGGATATTTCAATAGACACAATTAAAAACCTTAAAATAAACGGTCAGAATTTACCCATTACAAATGAAATGTATGAGACATACCCTATCCGTTATTATACTTATAAAACAGACACTACAGGATATGAAGATAAATATGGACTGAGACAGGGTTTTATCGTTCTTGAAAAAAAGGGATATATCATGAAACAATATTTTAAAGACAATAAACTTGTAAAATGCGAAATATTCACTTCTGACGGGAAACTTGTTGAAAAGGGTGTTGATTGCTTTGAAACTTGGAAGAAAATAGAGAAAAAATAACAGCTTGTAACAAATGCTAAATTCCAGCTGGGCAGATTTGCTGATAAGCAAGTTTTTCCTATCTTCGTTTTGGCATTATCGGGGGATAGAATTGATGCTTCGACCCCCCCCAGCCGTAACTTAGCATCAAACGTTATGGGCAATTATGCTCGATGGCAAAACCTAACATATGGACAGAAAAATGAGACATTTTAAAACAATTGGATTAAGTATTATTTTGTTTTTATCTATTTCTTGTTCGAGTGGACAGAATAAATCAGAAACAAGAAATGAAAGCAAGAATGAAATATCAAAATATAAAATTCCTGAATTTGATATTGAATTCCCGAAAACAGAATTTAAGGTTGCAAAGACAGAGAATAGAGACCCTTCTTTGAATGTATTGATTACAAACATGATTTTACAAGGTGCAGACAACAATAATCCATTTATGTACTTTGTTGCTTACAATGAATTGCCAGAAAAATTGAAAACCTTAATTGAGAAAGACCCAAATTCTCTGAATGTTGCTTTTCAAGCAATGCTGACAAGTTCAGCGACGAAATTAGGTGGAACAGACTTTAAGTTTAAAGAAATCACGTTGAATGAATTGAAAGGCACAGAATCTATTTGTAAAGTATTTGACGGAAATGGAATTATTAAAAGCAGAGTCTTCCTGATTGAAAACTATATATTCATGATTAGTGCAGGAGGAAGAGACATCAGTATTGAAAAGGTTGATAATTTCTTGAACTCCTTTAGAATAAAAAAATAACTGCCCATAACAGCTGCTAAAATCCATTGGGGCAGAGAGTTATATAAGTTTTAATTTAGTATATTGCATTTATTTTACCGTGGGACAAGATTGCTGCTTCGAACTCCCCAACGGTTTTTAGCAGCAAACGTTAGGGCTAATAATATGCAGACGACCATGAGAACCATTAAATATTTAACTACTTTAAGAAAGGAATTGATAATATTATTAATTATATCAATCTTGTTGATAATACTAGTTGAATTCACTGATTTTAGATTACCAATTTTCGTTAACAATGCTGCTAAATGGAATTTATTAGGTTATAACTTATCGATTGCATATTTAGCATCTTTTATATTTTATTTTATTGTTGTTCACATACCAAATGAAAAAGAAAAAGAAAAGATTATACCATATTTTAAAGTAAAGACAAATTGTATGATAAATAGTGCAAAAGCTTTACTGAAAGTATTGAAAGAAGAAACAAAAACAGATTTTATAAACACTTACCCAACTCGTAAAGAATTGGAGAATCTACTAGAAAAGGTTAATCCTCACCAAAAAGCGCCAATGCTGATTAGTTTACCTGATAAATATGCAAATTGGGCATATTATTTTGCTGAAAATTCAATTCGAATTAAAATATATTGTGAAGAAATATTAAGTAAAATAAAGTTTATTGATTCAGAATTCTTTAATAAAATTATCGTCATAGATGAACACATGTATCTTAAAGAAACAGTGAGAATACATAAAGCAATGCCTATTGGTAATGATGAAAGTACTTACTTATTGACTTTTTTTCATCAATTTATACAAGCGATTGAAGAATTAGAAAAATTCACAGAAAAAGAATTTAGAAATTACTAGCCCTAACAGTTGCTAAAAACCATTGGGGCAGACGGTTAGATAAGTTTGTTTTTAGTATATTTGGTAACTTTTTAACGTGGGACAAGATTGCTGCTTCGAACGCCCCAACGCTTTTTAGCAGCAAACGTTAGCGGTAATTTGGTACGGTATAGGGACATCCTTTACAAAGTTATAGGGACATAGCTTACACTTTTTAGGCTGAAATTTGTGGTAAAAAACAAATTGCCATGGCCTGGAAAAATAATACAACTATGGACCAAAAAGTAGAGTTTATCTGCGAATGGATGTCAGAGAGGTACACCCTCACGGAGCTATGCGAGTTCTACGAGATCTCCCGCCCTACAGGCTACCAGCTGATACGGCGGTACGAGCAGCACGGCATAAAAGGGCTAACCGAGCAGTCCAGAGCGCCGTTCCACCATCCCAATAGCACCCAGCCAGAGGTGGTGGATAAAATCCTGAATCTAAAAGAAGCACACACGCGATGGGGAGCCAAGAAGCTCCGCGCGCTATTGTATAACGATTTTAGCGATGAGGAGATTCCTAGCGTGCTAACGGTTCACAACATCCTAAAGAAGAATGGGCTGGTCTACCCGCAGAAAAGGCGGAGAAGGGTAAAACCGGTCTACCCGATCTTCGACCCGCAGGAGTGCAACCAGGTGTGGAGCGCCGACTACAAGGGCAAGTTCAGGATGAGGAACAGCCAGTACTGCCACCCGCTGACCATCGCGGACTCCCGGAGCCGGTTCCTGTTCACGGCCAGGGCGCACCTGCACGAGGACTACGAATCGGTCAAGGGGGAGTTCACCCGGGTATTCCGGAAGTAC
>RPRQ01000135.1 GCA_003818205.1 Bacteroidales bacterium | reverse complement strand
TGCTAACATAAGAAAAATAAATAACGAACAATAGAACAACGAATTTCGAATTACGAAGTAAATCAACTACTTCGACATTCATTATTCCTTGTTCGGTGTTCAATATTCATTAAATTTATCCTTAAGTTAGCACCATTACCGGTAGGCAAGGGCGACCTATATATTAAACGTAGTAATATGAAGTATTTCATGAATTATATAATATTTTAGTCGGTCAGTAGTGATATTTTAATTATTCATTCAGGTAAGGAATGGATAGTGGGAAAATAAAATCGATTAATACGTTGTGGTGTGCTTTTGAAATATGTTCCTTAAATAATTTCATGCTTTGATGCATAGTATCTGTATATTCTTTACCAAGTTTCCATACAATTCGTTCAAGTTTTGAAAGTTCTTTTTTTATTGCTTCTTCTCTGCTGCTCTTATCTTTTGGTAACTCTCTATCAATTAGTGCTATATTTTTCTCAAACACTTTATCAACCTCCCTGTAAAATTCTTTAAGAATTGGATCACAAGCAAAAGTTGCTGTATGTGAGAGTTTAATTGCTGCATCTTTTTCGGCATCATCCAGTTTATCATCACGATTAGCTGCGAGCATTGATATATATGCAGGAAATTTAAGAAGTTCCTTTTTATCCTTTGCAGGAAGTTTTTTAAATGTTTTCATTTTCTTTATTTCTTTTATTTCTTTTGTAAATATTCAGCAGTAGTCGAATTGAACAAAAACCACTGAGACACGCCTGCCTGCCGGTAGGCAGGGAGAGCACGGAGAACCACAGAGGCAATTATAAAAAACGACTGAGTATCATAATGCAGAAGAATCTCTAACACGAAAAACATAAATATTTTCTCTCCCGATAAATCGGGACAAGTTGTGTAACTCTGTGCCCTCTCCCGATACATCGGGACGGGCTGTTTCTCCGTGGTGAATAGTTACTTTCTTTTATTTCTTTTATTGAAAGTAATCATGGGTCATCTATTTTCCTATTTATTGCTTAATAGTTAATATTCTCCTATTTCTATCGTCGATAGTAATTGAGCTGCCTATTAAATTCGATGCTTTATTTTCAGTAAACTGCACAATACTATCCTTATAGAATAAGGGCTCATTAAAGCTTATAAAGTTTCCATTTTTAAAAAAATCATCAAATCCCCATATGAACTCACCCGTTTTAACGCTTAGTTTTCCAACAAAACCAATGGTGCTAAGGTAAACATAGCCATTAACTATTATTGGTCGAACAAGATTAAAACCATAGATTGAGGTTTTCCAGATTATGTTTTTATTTTTTAGCGATATTCTTTTTGCCGTACTGCCCGAATCTCCATCAAGCGTTGAAAAAGAGTAGATGATAACAATGTCTTCACCAATTATAAATGGAAATATTTTTTGAATATTTCCTTCAGGATAAATTTCAAATAGTAATTCGTTTTTTATAATTACATCACCTTTTGGGGTAACAAGTAATCTGTTATGCTCAATGCAGAAAAATATTGTGTCTGAATTTTCGCTGTTGGTGTACTCTACTGCTAATGGGTATTCAATTTTTAAATTTAATGAAGAATCAGCAGTTCTTGTAATAATTGTTTTATTGTGTATAATGCTTCTTTTATCAACGCTTGGTTGATAACCAACAAGAATTATTAATATGCCAATAAAAAGGAGTTTCATTCGGATTTACTATTTAACTTTTAACACGATCATTAACACAGAATTTGATAAAGTTTAAACTCATGGAATTCAATTTAGTGTTTGTCTATAAAATAAATATTGCCACAGATTATTCGCTTCGCTCATGAGATCGCTTCGCTTTGTTCACAGATGTTATAATTTATATGTCTTTGATAATCTGTAGCAATTGTTAGTTTATATACCACTGATTAGTTACGGTTTTTTATTCCTTTAAGAGCCCATTAACTAATTTTATGAGTAAGTTTTTATTTATGGGTTTTGATATGTAACCATCAAAACCTGCTTCTAGAGCCTTAAATTTATCATTGCTGAGAGCGTAAGCTGTTTGGGCAATAATTGGCAGCTTTGGTCTAATCTGTTTTATAATTCTCATGGCCTCATAGCCATTCATTATGGGCATTTTAATATCCATTAACACCAATGAAATTTCAGAATGATTATTTACCTTTTCAACGGCTTCGTTCCCATTGGATGCATGTAGCAAGTTAATGTTTGTAGATGAAAGCGATTCTTTAAGATAGGTTTGGCTATTATAATCATCTTCTACTATTAGAATTGTTTCTTCTTTACAGCTATGTATTTGAATAGGTATGGTTGCTTTCTCAGAACCAACATCATTTACTACTCCTTTTACGTAAGGAATAGTAAAAGTAAAAGTTGAACCAACGCCAAGTTCTGAATTAACCCCAATGGTGCCGCCCAACTTCTCTACCAATGCTTTTGAAATTGCTAAGCCTAAACCATTTCCATCATTAGGGCAGGTAAGGGTTGCCTTCTCTTGTCTAAATCGCTGAAAAATCAGGTCATGGTGTTCTTGGGCTATGCCAACACCCGTATCTTTCACATAAAACGCTATGAAATTCTCTTTAATTTTATAACCATATTCAATTTTACCATCGATAGTGAATTTTATGGCATTATTCAACAAGTTACAAAGCACCTGTTTAATCCGGTTTCCATCAGTGTTAATTTGAATAAGATCATTTGGTCGTTCGCATGAGCAGTACAACGTCATTTTCTTAGATTCAACTTTTTTATTATATATTTCAAATAGTTCGTTCATTAAAATATTGATGTTTACCAATTCGGAGTTAATAGTTATTAGACCCGCTTCAATTTTAGATATATCTATTATGTCGCCGATAATGGTCAAGAGCTGTTGACTACTAGTATTTATTATTTGAATAAAATCTTCAAGATTTTCTTTTTTTATATTGGGTTCTAGTAGTAATTCCGAAAACCCCATAATTGCATTCATGGGGGTGCGTATTTCATGGCTCATATTAGCTAAAAATGCAGATTTAAGCTTATCCGATTCTTCAGCCTTCCCTTTTGCAATGGTTAGCTCATCGTTAATTTTTTTAATATGATCGATGCTTTCGGTTAGCTCCTCATTTATTTTAAGATAAACTTTGTTTAATTCAATAAACTCTGCGTTCTGCTTTTTAAGGTTCTGTTCACTTTCTTTAATTTTCTTTTTGTTTTGAATCCTATTATAGGCTATTCCAATTGAGTTTCCGATCTTCTCCAAAAACTCAATAGTTTCTATAGTTAACAAGCCAAAGCGCTTATCATTCAATTGTAACAGACCAATTATCTCTTTTCCTGAATAGAGCGGTATTAAAGCAACCGATTCAAACCCTTCGATATTGCATTGGTTACATTTTTCAAATTGCCTCCCTTTTTCAGTAACATCAGCGGGTAATCCGGTTGTATTATTGGAATAAAAACTACCCCCTTTTGTGAAGTAAGGCAAAGAGTTATCGGTTCTACCTGAAACTATATTACCGCACATACATTCCAGGTAGGGATTCCCTTTTTCATCGTAAATAATTTCGTCTTTAATATCTCGACGAGTTAAGTATTTTTTAGCTTGTATAAAATAATCAGGAAATCCCATTGCTTCGAAGTATGGAAATTCCTCATCTTCTTTAAATCGTATTGCAATGGCTTCCATTCTTGTGAAATTCTTTATTTCGCCAAGAATATTTTTTATTGATCGTGTCCAATTATCATAACCATTCAGGTTTGCTAAAATCTTAATGGTTAATTCCTGTTTTCGCTCTGCCTGTTTTCGTTCAGTAATATCCCTGATATTGCATTGAATCACCTTTGTTTTGTGCTCTACATAAACGTTGCTTATAAATTCTACCTGGGTTATTTTCCCATTTCGACTTTTTATTGGCATATCCTCAAAACGGATATAGCCTTTAGTTTTAAGTTCAATAAAGGCAAACTCTGATTCTTTCTTATTGCTGAAAAGTCCGATTTCCCACAGGTGTTTTCCAAGAATTTCTTCGAGTGGATAATCTATGATATTAACTATGAATGGGTTTGCATCTACAATATGTCCTGTTTCGAAATTAAGTATCAAAATGCCGTCCTTCGCCGTTTCGAACAACCTACGGTAACGTATCTCCGATTCTTTTAGCTTGTCATTAAGTAGCACATCACTGTTGTTGGATAAACTCAGGTTTTGATAATCTTCGGAAGTTTTTTCAGCTGGTTTTTTTTTCTTTGAAGAGGTATTTATCATAGCAAATTTGTATTCGTGATGAATATTCAACGGATAAAAGGTAAACGGCTATTGTTCAAATAGTAAAATTAAATGATTTAAACATTCAAATGTTATAGATTTTTTTAAAAAACTTACATAATTCACACTTTTTTGAGGTGGTTTAAGAAAAAGGTCATTTATCAATTTTCGACTCTTTGATTTTACAGCGTATCTCATCAAAAAAAGGTGTTTTTTTATCTTCAACGCATTTTGCTGCATATAGGTAAAGTGCCGCACTCCACGTTTGCCAGTTTTGCCCCATAGGCTTACCATCCTGAGCCTTCAGCCATTCGTTAAATCCAAAACTTAATTTTTCGGCATTGGTTATTTTAATGCAATGGGTTAAGGCCAATAGTTTCTCTTTTGCAAGAGAGTATCTTTTTGCTGCAACTAGAGCGGCAACGTAAAACCCACAAATAAATGGCCATATTCCTCCATTATGATACTCTCCAGGCCTGTTGTATTTTGAATATCGAGGATGCCAATCAGGATCTTCGGGATTTATATATGGAAAGAAATTAGGCGGTAAATCTAAAGCCAATTCACCTCTTTCCTTCATCGCTGAACATTCCTCCTCGATCCAAGAAACCATATCATCAGCCCTTGATGGTGATGCAATCCCTGAGAGGATTGCAAGGCTGTTGCCAAGTAAATCGAACCGTTCGCTACTGTGAATTTTGTATGACCAGAAAGCATAATACGGCTTGTGCTTTACCACAAGACCTTCATGAACATGGTGATGTATTGTACCGCCAGTAATCGTAAACCGACTCATCTCGCGATGGAACATGTCTGCTCTTTCATCCTGACCCAAAATTCTGAGATAGCTATAGACCAAGGTGTTCACAAATAAACCATAGCCAGTTACCCACTGCTCATCGCGCCAGTCGCTTGTTGGTTGCTGGGCAACTAAGTAGCGATCCGAAGGGCTTTGATACTCCATCCAGGTTAATGCCTTTGCTACAGCATCCTGAAGGAAATTATGCTCCCCCGTTTTTTTTCTAAAAATACCAACTCCAAGCAAAAATAGGGGAGTAGTATCACTTGCCCCCCGATCATCGTTGTCATGCACTAACGATGGGATATGGCCTCGCTCTGTCTGATTTTTTGCAAGAGTTTCCAGTACTCTCCGAATGCTATCCATTAACTTCCGATTATCAGAAACAGCAATACCCAAGATGGAAAACATCAAATCTCGTGTATAAGGTTCAGGGTATCCCCATCCAGCGGTTCGTGGAAGGCCATGGTATGGTCCATGAGCATTATGAAGCAGTACTTCAATGGCTGCTTTCTTCGCCTCTTCTATTTCTTGCCAGTTTTCAGTTTGCATATCTTTTGAATTTGAAAATGAAGCAATTTGATAGTTTGAAAATGAAAGAGATTGAATTGAAATTTATAAATCAATTAGTAACGTGGAATAATAATTTTCAAATTATCTCACTTTCAAATTTTCAAATTATTTTATTCCCAATTTGTCATTCATGATTTGGATAAATCGTTTGGCTACCACCCGATAATCGAAGTTTTTCACAACCCGTTCTCTTCCGGCTTTGCCCATTTTATCTCGCAATGCGGCATCGTTCATAAGAATCAGTAAATACTTTGCAATATCCTGAACATTTGCACGGTAATCAACTGTTCTAGGCTCTTTAAAAATAACTCTATGCTTATCTTCAAAACCCGATTCGCTGCCGAGCACTACTTCATTAGCAACTATTTTCTGTGCTACCTTAGCAAGAAATGCGGTTTCGCCATGGATGAGTGTATCAAGCATTCCCATTGCTTTTAAACTTAATACAGGTATTCCACAAGCACCTGCTTCTATCTGCGGCATTCCAAATCCCTCCAACCTAGATGGTGCAGCGTAAATATCACACGCTCCGATAAGGTATGGCATAAAATTTCGAGAAATAGTATTGGTTGCATAAAAGACATTTTTTTCAATCCCCAAGTTCGTTGCCATTTCCAAATCGGCTAGATTTTGAAGTTTTGTTCGTGGCTGTGGCCATACCTTACATACATATTTCCAATCGGGTGCTTTAGTATCAATAATTGCAAGCGCTTGCATTACTTCTTGTGCTCCTTTTGATGCAGCATCGCCACCAACGGTCAGAATCATTAACTGATCGGGTGAGACACCCAATGCTTCTCGTACAGCCATTATCTTTGGGTTGTTCTTTTCAAAAGGAGTAAAGGTGTCAGTGTTGCACCCAACAGGCAGTACCTCAATTTTACTGCCGTCGATTCCATCGCGAACATACATCTCCTTCACCCAATTCGAAGTTACGAGTATTAGCGGCAAAGCATTCAAAACTTCCTGATAGTTGGCTATATAGCCATCGGCAACTAACCATGGTACAGGCTGAACCCCGTACCTTTGTGGGTGCAAAATCAATTGAGGCGTATGCCCCCAGTAGCCAACACCCACAACCACATCGGGCTTAAACCAGCGATAGTACCATTCCTTCTCCTGAGCCGATTCGAAATGGACTGCATGAGCATCAATACCCATTTCAAGGAGTCCTTTATATAATAGGTCACCCTGAGTTGCTAGCCCCCCGGGTGATGGAGGGTAATCATACAATACTAATACTTTCATTTAAAGGTATTTTAAAAGGCATTAATTTGAATATCACTACTGACCGACTAAAATACTATACAATTTATGAAATACTTGATATTACTACATTCTATGTATAGGTCGCCCCTAATGGGGCTTGAATTTGATTTTTCTCTAATTACTACAAATAGGTCGT
>RPRQ01000134.1 GCA_003818205.1 Bacteroidales bacterium | reverse complement strand
TTGCGCTTCGTTAAAATCTCATAATATGATAGTTACAGTATTTTTTAAACCAAAAATCAATAACTCCGCCTTTTAAGGCGGAGTCAAGATAAAGAAGAATCCTCGGCTTTAGCCAAAAGCGTAATGTACGGTTTAAAGAGTAGAATTGTTTCTACGTTGCTTAATAGAAAGTATATAGCAGCTGGCATAGAAAGTCAAGGGCTGAATTAGATCATTATCTCCGCCTTAAAAGGCGGAGTTATTAGAACAATCCCCTTTCCGAGGGCTATAACGCTTTGGGTAAGCAGTATAGATACAACAGCTGATACTTAATCTGTATAATGTCTAATGCTTATAAATATAGTTGCTGTTAACAAAATCTTAACCCGAATTATTCATAATAATTCTGACGATTAAGTCCCACCTCAGTTTTGGGAGCGTTATCACTTCCTAAAAATGGATGCGCCTAAATCGGGATTTACCGCTTGCATCGCAAAATCCATCACATATTCAAACCTTTTACTTCGTTTAGGTATGAACTGGAGCGTATCGGAACTCGACGAAGTCAATAAAGCGGGTTAAACGTTTAATTTAAGGTTTTTCATTGATGGAGAAGAACGAAACAATAGATAAGTCTCGCGAATGAATAGAAGAAATCTCCGTGTTCCCTGCCTACCGGCAGGTCTGTGCCTCCGTGGTGAATGGTTACATTCTTTTTAATATTTATAAACAAGACATTGATCGATGGATAAAAAAAGGAGAACTAAAAAGTCCTTTGTGGAACTCTGTGGAATTTTTAAAATATTGTTACACAAAGGATCACTGAGAAGTCACAGAGATGCACAGAGAGAAAAGAGAACTGTTATTAGACTTTTGAGACACTCTCTTTAACAATAGGTAGTAATGCTTTACAATCGCTTAAAGCCATTTTCGGTTAAAGGAACAATACCAAGGGGAACCTGCTCTATCATTACGTTTGAGGTGTCAAGGCCATAAGCATTAACGCTGCTCATAGAGAACTTTTTCACCACATCGTAGGCGTTCATAACAAACCTCTCAGCGGTAGTGAGCTCAGTGTCAACGGTTAGTACCCTATCGATTATTATAAAACGGAAATCGCTTGGTACGTTATGCTTCGAAAGGGAGTAGTACTTGCTTGTTATATCCACCTCACCGCTCTTCACCAAATCGGAGATTACGTGGTTGAAGAATCGATTAATTCGCGGGTTTACCTTGAAACCAATATTAAAATCGATACGGTAAAGCACATCGGGGATTAGCTGTCGTACCCGATACTCCTTAGTATATGGCTCATCGGTAATATTAATATGTAAAAACCAATACCGTTCTGCTCTCTTGGGCTGTTTGTTAAAAATTGAGTAGATAATTTTTCGCTCAACATCGGTAGCCTGTTCGGCACGGGTGATATAAACCAAATTAGTAGCATAGCGGGGCAGCGTATTATCCTTTTGGATATCCTTGAACAGGTCGGTAAAATCGGATATAGGATAAAATTGGGTGAACTGCTTTTTGGTTAAACGCCCTCGATTCCAGATAAACATTATAAAAAAGATTAACCCCGCTAGGAATACAGTAAACCAACCACCTAAATGAAATTTATGTAGATTAGCGTATAAGAATGCCCCTTCAATGGTAAGATATGTAGTTATAAAAAGAATAATTAAAGGCATCTTCGTTCTTTTAAGCTGTAAATAGCCAAGCATCAAAAGGCTAGTCATTAGCATAGTAATATTAATTGTCAAGCCGTACATAGCCTCCATGTTCGATGAAGTTTGAAAAAACGAGACAACGAAAATGCACGAAAAAAATAGCACCCAGTTTGTACTTGGAATATACATCTGCCCTTTAATTGGACCTGGATACTTTATCTTGACCTTTGGCCAAATATTTAATGTAATCGCCTCGCTTATAATCGTATATGAACTCGTAATCATCGCTTGACTTGCAATAATAGCGGCCATTGTAGCTAAAATAACCCCAGGTAAAACGAACCATTGTGGCATTATTGCAAAGAAAGGGTTAGGAAGGGAAGCCTTATCGCTATTTATGATAATCCAAGCACCTTGACCTAAATAGTTTATTATCAGGGAAATTTTAACAAAAATCCAGCTCACCCGAATATTCTTAACCCCACAATGACCTAAATCGGAGTAAAGAGCATCGGCACCCGTTGTGCAAAGGAATACAGCACCCAAAATTAGAATTCCTCCAGGATACTCAATCAACAGCTTAACTGCATAGTATGGATTAAAGGCGGCTAAAACTTGAGGGTAGTGAATAAGCTGTGAAAAACCTAGAATAGCCAGGGTCGAAAACCAGATTACCATAATTGGTCCATACGATCTTCCGATTAGCTCTGTTCCAAATTGCTGAAAAAGGAATAGGAATGCGAGAATAACCACTACAATTGGAATTACTGAGATATGTGGATACAATATACCCAAACCTTCAACAGCCGATACAACAGTAATTGATGGCGTAATAATACCATCGGCAAGCAGCGTTGAGGCACCAACCATGGCAATGATATAAACATATCTTCTTTTCTTTCTCAGTAAAGCGAATAGCGAAAGAATTCCTCCCTCACCCTTATTATCCGCTTTTAGGGTTATCCAAATGTATTTAATCGTTGTTTGTAGAGTTAGCGTCCATATAATACATGATATGGCTCCTATAATAAAGTTAGAGTCTCTAACCCCTTCACCTATTATTGCTTTCATAACGTAAAGAGGAGAGGTGCCTATGTCGCCATAAACAATTCCAAGGGTTACCAGAAGACCTGAAAAGGAAAGTTTCTTGTAAATATTTTGATTGTCAGTAATATGCATAAATACAAACCGTAATTATAACAACTTGCAAATTTAGACGAGTTTTCGACCTAATACGATAAATAGTTTTATTTTTTCAAAATAAGCTGAGAATTCAGATAGCTTTCAAAGTCTTTTGAAGCTAGATTCTTGTATTGGAACAATACCTAAAGGCACTTTTTCTGATATTACGTTGGATGTATCTAAGCCATATGCTTTAATACTGCTTAACGAAAAATACTTTACTACATCGTATGCATTCATGATAAACTTTTCATAGGTTGAAAGTTCAGTATCAATTGTTAAAACTCTATCAATAATAATAAATCTAAAATCGCCTGGTATATTATGTTTTGCTAATGATTGGAATTTACTTGTAATATCAACTTCCCCATTTTTGACCATATCCGATAGCACATGATTGAAAAATCGATTAATTCTAGGGTTAATCTTAAACCCTATATTAAAATCAATTCGATATAGAACCTCTGGGATCAATTGGCTTACCTTGTACTCTTTGGTGTATGGTTCATCGGTAATATTGATATGCAAAAACCAATACCTATCGGCTCTTTTAGGCTGTTTATTAAAAATGGAATAGATAATTTTTCGCTCAACGTCAGCTGACTGGTCTGCACGAGTAATATATACAAGGTTAGAAGCATATCGTGGAAGAGTATTATCCTTTTTTATATCTATAAATAGCTCCTTGAAATCTGAAATTGGATAAAACTGGGTGAATCGTTTTTTTGTCATACGACCACGATTCCATACAAACATCACAAAAAACAACAATCCAGCAAGCATCAATGTAAACCAACCTCCTCTTGAGAACTTATGTAAGTTTGCTACAAGAAAGATTCCTTCAATTAATGCGTATGTTATTACAAATAAAATTACTAATATCAATGGGGTTCTTCGAATCTGAAGATAACCTAACATCAAAAAGCTGGTCATGATCATTGTCAAGGTTATGGAAAGGCCATACGCTGCCTCCATATTCGATGAGTTTTCAAAGAACAGAACCACAAAAACACAAGCAAAGAACAGTAGCCAATTTACACTAGGAACATACATTTGACCTTTTAGCCTACTTGGATATTTCAATTTAACCTTAGGCCATAAATTTAACGTTATTGCCTCGCTTACAATGGTAAACGAACCTGAAATTAATGCTTGGCTCGCAATCACTGCCGCAGCAGTTGCCAGTAAAACACCTGGAAGTAAAAACCACTGAGGCATTATTCCGAAAAAAGGATTTTGTATATCGGGTTTATCACTATTTATAATAACCCAAGCACCCTGACCTAAGTAGTTAAGAATTAATGAGGTTTTAACAAAAATCCAGCTAATCCTAATATTTTTTACCCCACAATGACCTAAATCGGAGTACATGGCTTCGGCTCCTGTTGTACAAAGGAACACAGCTCCAAGGATTAAAATACCACCAGGATGCTCGATTAAGAGTTTTACTGCATAGTAAGGGTTAAAGGCTAAAAGAATTTTCGGGTAAAATAATAGTTGGCTAAAACCTAAAATAGCAAGGGTTAGAAACCATAACACCATAATAGGCCCAAACGACTTTCCTATTAACTCCGTACCAAATTGCTGAAATATAAAAATAAAGGCAAGTATTACTAAAACGATCGGAATTACATAAATATTTGGATAAATAATATTGAGTCCTTCAATTGCCGAGACAACAGTAATGGAAGGTGTTATAACCCCATCAGCAAGTAGTGTAGATGCACCAACCATTGCAATAATTATAACAAACCGTCTTTTCTTTCGAAGTAATGCAAAGAGAGCTAATATTCCACCCTCCCCTTTGTTATCAGCTTTAAGGGTTATCCAAATGTACTTGATAGTCGTTTGAATGGTTAGCGTCCAAATTATACAAGAAATAGCACCGATAATCAAAGAGTTTTCTCTTACACCCTCACCTATAATGGCTTTCATAACGTATAATGGTGATGTTCCAATATCACCATAAACAATCCCTAATGTTATTAGAAGACCTGCAAATGATATGCTTTTGTTGAATCGCTGATTTTCGGCGGGTTGCATAAATAGGTTGTAAAAAAAGACCCGCAAATGTAGCTGAGTTTTGGATTCGTTATCCCCTACTTGTCAACTTTTTTCAAGTAGATTGATTAGTAAAACAAAAAGTAGCTCTAGCAAGGGCAATAATGATTTGAATAGTACTTCAAGATAGATAAAGAGAAATGCAAAAAATCTATGTTTTAAAGAATGAAATGATATCCTTTAGATTCTCAGACTGTTGGGCTAACTTGTCAGATGCCTCGGCGAGCTCATCGGACGAATGGACGTTCTGCTGGGTTATATCGTTCAGCTGGTTAACCGCATTGCTTACCTGATGCGTGCCCTCCTGCTGCTCAATGCTCAGGGTTACAATCTGTTTAACCATAGCCAAGGTTTGCTCAATTTCAGGAACAAGTTCTTCTATTTTACGCTGCGCAACGCTGGTTAGGTTTACGCTTTCAGCTGAAAAACCACTTATCTCCTTGGCCGCAGCACTACTCCGTTCGGCAAGTTTCTTAACCTCACCTGCAACAACGGCAAAACCTCTACCCGACTCTCCTGCCCTAGCGGCTTCAATGGCAGCATTCAGAGCAAGAATATTCGTTTGACGCGCTATTTCTTCGATAATCGTAATCTTTTCGGCAATCAGCTTTATACTGCTTATGCTCTTGGCAGAGCTATTAACAACTTCCTGAAGAGTTGTATTCACCATAATGTTTATCGATTCGGCCTTTCGTGCGTTTGAGGTATTCTCCTCAATATTTGAAACTATTTGCACAATTGATGATGAAACCTCCTCGGCCAATGATGCCTGACTATTGGCGACCTCAGCAAGGTTTTTTGATAATTTACGGACATCCTGGCTCTCCTGTACAAAGCTAGACGACTCCCTATCGATGTTAATAACAATATTACTTAAATGATCGATCATCTGATTAACCGAATTCGACATCAAGCCAAACTCATCATTTGTAACAATATCAACCTTCTCTTTTAGAACTCCCCTAGCTACTTGTCCTGATATGAAAGATATTTTTGTAATAATTCTCAACGATTTGGTCATGGTCAAATAAATAGCAATCAGGGCAACGATAAGCAGTCCAACTCCACTTAGGATTATTAGAATTCTATAGCTCCTAATCTCGCCAACCAACGATTCTGCGTCAAAATCACATCCAAGCACAGCAACTACCTTACCCCTAGAGTTAACGATGGGCGCATAGCTGGTAACCATCCAACCATAGTTTTTACTGAGGGTAAGCTTCGATGAGGTGATTGACCTACTGTTAATGCAACCATTTATAGATAGCATATCTTTATCAGTCCAATTCGCCTCTGAGCCAAAAGCCGAGTAATCCTTTGCTGTTGGGTCGCCCCCTTCAATGGCATAGAACGATTTACTCCCATCGAAATAGAAGGTATAAAGGTATTTCATCTTCGCAAGATCGCGAATGCGCTTCAGCTCATTCCTTATATATATTGCATATGGCGATGAATCGTCTTTGTCTTTAATCAAAACCTCTAACGAATCGCCATTCACCGAATTTTGGGCAAATACAACCACTGTTCGTGTGTGCTCACCGTTGAACTTGTTGCCAAATGTTGATATTCTTGAATAGCTAATCCATCCAATGGTCATTAGCACCACAATTAGGATGAACGAAACAAGAAAATAAAGTTTATAGGCAATCGGCACAAACCTGTTTTTCATCATATTGATATTCTTTTAATTACGCTGCGAATTAAAACAATATTGAAAATCTCAATTTAAAAAAAGTTTTATATAAAACCTATAAGATTCTTATTATTAATAGACATTAATATAGATTAAGCAGTTTTTTGCTTCATTACAATCTCAGTAACTACTCAGGTACATTTTCAGATAACCATTTTCTTTCATGGGCAAATGTAAACTACAGCTATAAAGACTATTACTCGCTTTCGTCTCTCGCAAACCTGCCCGCCGTACTTAGGTACTAAGGCAGGCGGGGTCGCAAACCTGCCTGCCGCCTGCCTGCCGGTAGGCAGGGTAGGCAGGGTCCGCAAAGAAAGAAAAAACGTATTCGTTTTTTCCCTTTGCGCGCTAATTGATTGTAATTCTATTAATCTCATTTTTCTAGGCTAATTCTAACAAAAAAAATCCCAATGAACTTTGAGGGCACTGAAAAAGTCCCTATAGAAATTTAGGTAGAAAAAAACTCGCGTAATTACCAATTTAACGGTCTGAGGATGGCATATTTACGACAAAGAGTTTAATATTTTTCAATTATCGCAAAG
>RPRQ01000133.1 GCA_003818205.1 Bacteroidales bacterium | reverse complement strand
GTATTCAGGATAAAAATCTGCAAAAGTTTTTTTAATCTGATTCATCGTTTGGAGATCAAAAGAATTTTGCGCCTTTATAAGCATAAAATTGAACCCATTTTTTTTATACTTAATAAATAAAGGTTCCATTTTCTGAGTAAAATGTTTAAAATAGAAATCTTTCATCACACCAATAATCTTAAAATTATGACCTCCACTTGTAACTAGCTCACCAAGTATTGGCTTTTTATCGATAACCTTTGCTGCAGTCTCATTAATAACAATACTTGATGTATCAGAAGGATACTCCAAAGAATAGAACCTTCCCTCAGCCATTTTAATCTCCATTACATCGGCTAAAGACTCATCTGAAGATGTGATTGAAAACCGATACACTTGTGTTGTATCCTTTCCACTCCATGAAAAGCCATCTGTTGACGAGGATATATTAAAAGGCATATGCTGCGAACCTGTTACATATTTTATAGCTGGTATCTTTCTTAGCTCATTTTTAAAATTTATATAATTCGATTCCATATCTTTTCTGAACGGTATTGAAATTACATTCTTCCTAGACATTCCAGTATCAACATTGCTAATAAAGTTAAGCTGCTTAAACAGATAGAAAGTTAATATAATTAGAAAAATGGTTAATGTATATTGAAAAATAACCATAGTCTTTCTAAACACTGCACCCTGTGAACCCGACCTTAGAATACCTTTTAATACTTTAGCAGGTTGGAATGAGGAGAGAACAAGCGCTGGATATATTCCCGAAACAAAACCTACAACTATTACTAGTATTATTATCTTATACCAAAAAAGAAAATCGGTTAAGCACAACTTTAGGTCTGCATTCAAAGACTCGTTAAACGATGGTAATGCAATATCAACTAATAGAATAGCAATAAATAAAGATAAAAGAGTACTAAGAAACGTTTCCATAAAATACTGAGCTACCAGCTGAATTTTACTTGAACCAATCACTTTTCTTATCCCAACCTCTTTTGCCCTATTTGTTGCACGTGCAGTTATTAGATTGATAAAGTTTATACATGCTAACAATAGCACAAATCCAGCAATTGAACCCAGTAGAGTTACAAAGAACATAGTACTCGATGCATTAGGGTTTGGGTTATATAAGGCGGCCTTTTCGATGGGGAATAAATTGAAACTTACCGTTTTAGAAATTAACGCCTGTTTAATAGTTTCTGCATTTATTCTTTTCTCTAGATCCCCAATATTACTAATGTTTTCAACCTTTAAAAAAGTCCAATAAGAATTCCAACCCCAAGAATTAAGACCTTCAAAACCAAATTCTGAAATCTTCTCGAATGGTATCAAACAGCTAAATCCTATTATTGAGTTTTTTGGATAATTCTTTATAACTGCTGTAACGGTTAATTCAATCTTCCCATTTATGCGAATACTTTTCCCAACCACATCAGTCGATCCAAATAGCTTTGATGCTAACTCTTCTGTAATAACAATTGAGTTAATCTCTTTAAAACATTGTTTTTTATTTCCTGAAATAAATTCAACCTTGAATATATTAAAGAAAGTACTATCCGTAAAGCCTAGCTTATTTTCTCTGAAAGGCTTTTCACCCATACCCAAAACAGCTGAACAATTGGTAAAGCGAGTAGTGTTATTTATATCTGGAAATGTCTCCTTCAGAAACCCTGCTAATGGAGCTGGTGTTGTATATAAATAATGGTTGTAACCATTGGCGTTGGATTGAATTTTATATACCAGAAAAATTTTTTGAAAATCGGGATGAAACTTATCGTAACTTTTTAGATAGTTCGTCCATAATAGTATAATAATCATACTCATCAGACCAATTGCTAAACCAATGGTATTCACTATTGTATAAAATTTACCCTTGACCGAAACCCTTATAAACTGTTTTATCCAGCTGTATAGCATAATTGATATCTTTTTTAATGTAGTTTGTAATCCTTACCCGTTCATCTTTTTCTATTCACACCTTAATATTTCGACAGGGTTAACCCTTGCAGTCTTTAACGCTTGGTATAAAACAGTGATTGTAGCGATAACTAATGCTGTAGCAAGTGCTCCAACAAAAATCCACCACGATAGCTCGGTACGGTATGCATAGTTTCTGAAAATCGAGGTTATTGTAAACCATGCGAAAGGAATAGCAATTACACCAGATATTAATACCCATTTTGTAAAACTACCTAAAAGTAAACCTAAGATTTTGACTATTGACGCTCCGTGTATTTTTCTTATTATCAAAAACTTACGTTGTTGTTCGGCAATAAATGCCGCAAGGCTAAGCAATCCAACGCATGATATAAAGATTGCAAATACAGTAAATTGACTAATAATGGTTTTTATCTGTTTATCCTTCGAGAACATTTTTTGGTATGAATCCTCTAAAAGGGTGGATTCAAATGGTGAATCGGGATAAAAATCAGCATATACTCTTTTTATTCTGTTCATGGTTTCAAAATCAAAGGTGGTATTCGCTTTTATTAGCATATTACTGAAACCCCGAGTATTGTAATAGATAAATAATGGTTCTATTTTACTTGAAAAATGTTGAATATTGAAATCCTTCATCACCCCGATAACCCTGTATTTGTCTCCCCAAATCCGAACCTCCTCACCGAGTATCTGTTTTTTTCCAATTATTTTTGCTGCTGATTCGTTAATTACAACACACGATGTATCGGTTGAATACTTTGATGAGTAAAACCTACCTTCAACCATTTTAATCTCCATGGCATCGGTTAAAAACTCATCGGAACCAGTAAATGAAATCAGGTAGGTTTGCGTTGTATCCCTACCATCCCATGTAAAATTACTAGTTGAAGAACCAATCATAAATGGAAGGTGATCGATACTAGTCACATATTTGATATTAGGTATTTTACTAAGTTCATCCTTAAAAATTCTATAATTTGACCTCATTTCGCGCCTAAACGGGATGGAGATAATATTCTTCCTCGACATACCCGTATTGGCATTGCTGATGAAGTTTATCTGCTTGAACATAAAAAATGTAATAATAACAAGATAGATAGTAATGGTATATTGTAAAATAACCATCATCTTTCTGAAACCTGATCCTTTTGCTCCTGACCTAAGAGCACCCTTTAACACCTTTGCAGGCTGAAACGATGATAGCACCAGTGCTGGATAAATGCCTGAGATAATGCCAACCCCTACAGTAATTAACAATATTTTCGTCCAGAAATAATAGTTTGTAAAGTCTAAAACGAGCTCAGTCCTTAGAGTTAAATTAAAGGTAGGAAGTGCAAAATCAACTAAAAGTATTGCGATTAGTAGCGAAAGAATTGTATTTAAAAACGACTCCATGAAATACTGTACAACCAGCTGTGCTCTGCTAGAACCAATAACCTTTCTAATCCCAACCTCTTTTGCCCTATTTGCAGCACGTGCTGTAATTAGATTGATGAAATTTATGGATGCTAACAACAATACAAACCCTGCAACTGACAGGAGAATCGATATTAGGATGTTATACCCAAAACCATTGGGGTCGATATTATAAAGCCTCACTTTCTCAATGGGGTACAAATACAATAAAGTAGTCTCGGAAACACCCATCTTAATTGCTTCGGTTTGAATCCTCTTTTCTAATACACCGATATTATTAAGGCTTTTAAGTTTGACAAATGTGCTATAAGAGTTATTTCCCCAAAAATCAATCGTTGCGCCAAAATCAGAAAGTTTATCAAAGGGTATTAAACAGGTGAACTCAATATTCGAATTTTTAGGATAATCTTTTATTACTGCCGTTACATTTACTTCATGTTTTCCATTTAATCTTACACTTCTACCAACCACATCTGTATTACCAAATAATTTATTCGCAAGCGTTTCGGTTAATACTATCGAATTCTTATCCTTAAAACACTCATTTTTATTCCCTGAAATCAGTTCAATCTTGAAAATGCTGAATAATGTACTATCAGCAAAACCAATACCATTTTCGCTAAAAGCCTTTTCACCCATTCCGAACACAGCAAATCCATTTGTAAACCTAGAGCTACAGTCAATTTCTGGAAATTTCTCATTCAAAAATCCAGCCAATGGCCCTGGAGTAGAATATGTATATAGCTTATAGCCATCGGAATACGATTGTATTTCGTAAACCTGAAATACTTTCTGATAATCGTCATGAAATTTATCGTAACCTCTCTGGTAATCAGCCCAAAGCATGATGATAATTGTACACATTAGCCCAACCGCTAAACCAAGCGTATTTACGATTGTATAGAATCTCCCTTTGACCGAAACCCTGATAAATTGTTTTATCCAGCTGATTAACATAATTAATATTTTAATAATAAGGTTTGTAATCCTTGTTCATTATTTCTATTCACACCTCAAAGCATCTACAGGTTTAATTCGTGCTGTTTTTACCGCTTGGTATAAAACTGTAATGGAGGCTAAAAATAAAGCCGAAACTAAAGCACCTACAAATATCCACCATGATAAGTCAGTGTGGTAAGCGTAATTCTTAAACATCGAAGTAATTGTTAAGTATGCTAATGGAATTGCGATTATACCCGAAATTAATACCCATTTTGTAAAGTTTCCAAGCAGAATTAACAAGATACGAAACATAGAAGCGCCATGTATCTTTCTTAATACTAAAGATTTACGCTGTTGCTCCGCAATATAAGCAGCAAGACTTAGCAATCCAATGCATGATATTAAGATTGCAAATAATGTAAATTGGCTCAAAATGGTTTTAATCTGTCTATCCTCAGCAAACATTCTGTGATAATCATCTTCAAGGACAGTCGATTCAAAAGGATATTCAGGGTAAAAATCAGCATATGCTCTTTTAATTTGATTCATTGTTTGCAGATCAAATTCACCATTTGCCTTAATTAGAATATTGTTTGCCCTTTCGGCATTTGGGGTATAGTATATAAATAGTGGTTGTATTTTCCCCGAGAAATGCTCAAAGTGAAAATCTTTCATTACCCCAATAACCTTAAGTTTCATGTTCCAAAGATCAATAACCTCACCTAAGGTCTGTTTTTTATCCATAATCTTTGCAGCGGTTTCATTTATTACAATGCATGATGTATCTGTTGCAAATTCAGAAGAATAAAACCTTCCCTCGACCATTTTTATCTCCATTGCATCGGTTAAATACTCATCAGCACCTGTAAATGAGAATAAATATGATTGCGTTGTATCTCTTCCACTCCAATAAAAGTCACTAGTAGAAGAGTAAATCTGAAATGGGATATGCTCAACACTGGTAACATACTTTATATTAGGTATCTTTTTAATCTCATTCTTGAAACTTTTATAGTTGGCTTGCATATCCCTCCTGAAAGGAATTGATATTACATTCTTACGAGACATTCCTGTATCAGCGTTACTAATGAAACTAATCTGCTTAAACATAAAGAATGAAACGATTACTAGAAAGATTGTTATTGTATATTGAATTATTACCATGGCTTTTCTAAATCCTGCCCCCTTAGCACCTGTCCGAAGTATACCTTTTAAAACATTAGCCGGATGGAACGATGATAAAACAAATGCAGGATAGATACCCGAAACAAAACCTACAATTATAGTAACCAAAACTATTTTAGACCAAAAGAAATAATTTGAAAAATTAAGGTGAAGTTCAGTTTTTAGGGTTAAGTTAAAGGTTGGTAATGCAAGGTCAACAAGTAGTATAGCAATAAATAATGCAAGTATGGTACTAAGAAATGATTCCATAAAATATTGGGTAATCAGCTGAGCCCTACTCGAACCGATCACTTTCCGAACGCCAACCTCTTTTGCCCTGTTTGCTGCTCGTGCAGTAATCAGATTAATAAAGTTTATTGATGCTAATATCAATACGAACCCCGCAACGGATAAAAGAATTGAAATAAAAGTGATCATTCCAAAACCATTAGGGTCAATATCATAAAGTCGCACCTTTTCAATTGGATACAAGTGAAATGTTGTTGACTCTGAGGTTCCCATCTTTACAACCTCAGTCTGAATCCTTTTCTCTAAAGTATCAATTTCGCTTGTACTATTAAGTTTAACATAGGTGCTAAAAGAGTTGTTTCCCCAATGGTCAATTGAACGAAAGCCAAAATCTAGAATTTTTTCGAATGGAATTAGGCAGTTGAATGAAATATTCGAGTTTTTGGGGTAATCCTTTACAATAGCTGTTACTTTAAGCTCACTTTTGCCATCTAGCCTAACACTTCTTCCAATAGCATCTGTTGAGCCAAATATCTTTTTTGCCGTAGTTTCAGTTAACACAATTGAGTTTAGATCTTTTAAGCACTCTTTGCCACTGCCAGCAATAAAATCTACCTTGAAGATTTTAAAAAACATGCTATCGGTAAATGCAACTCCATTTTCACGAAAAGCGTTATCGCCCATACCAATAACTGCCGAACCATGAGTATACCTTGTACTGCTATTTATTTGAGGAATCTTGCTATTTAAAAAAGGTGCTAATGGTCCTGGTGTTGAATAAGTATAAAGTTTATAACCACCAGCATAAGATTGAATCTCGTAAACCTGAAATATCTTTTTATATTCCGGCTGAAACTTATCGAAACCTTTCTGAAAATCGGCCCATAGAAGAATGATAATTGTACACATCAGACCTATAGAAAGACCAAGGGTATTAACTATAGTATAGAATTTCCCTTTTACCGAAACCCTAATAAATTGTTTTATCCAGCTGATTAACATAACTTAAAACTTAAAATTGATAGTTTAATAATAAAACTTGCTTGCCATTTAATTATTCACCTGTCATTCTTTTTCTATTCGCACCTTAAAGAATCAATTGGGTTCAACCTTGCAGTTTTAAATGCTTGATAAAGCACCGTGATAATTGCAATTATCAGTGCAAAACTCAAAGCCCCAGCAAAAATCCACCATGACAGCTCAGTATGATAGACATATTTGCTTGATTTTAATAATGATTTAATAGCAAAATAGGATAATGGAATTGAAATAATTCCTGAAATTAAAACCCATTTCGTGAAACTACTAAGCTGAATTATTAATATCCGTAACATTGAAGCCCCATGAATTTTTCGTAGCACCAACGATTTACGCTGCTGTTCAGCTATGAATGCTGCAAGGCTAAGCAACCCAATGCATGAAATAATAATAGCGAGTATAGTAAACTTACCAATAATTGATTTCATATCCTGATCCGTTTTAAACAATTTATAGTAATCATCCTCAAGAAGAGTTGATTCGAAAGGGTATTCAGGATAAAAATCTGCAAAAGTTTTTTTAATCTGATTCATCGTTTGGAGATCAAAAGAATTTTGCGCC
>RPRQ01000132.1 GCA_003818205.1 Bacteroidales bacterium | reverse complement strand
TATACCATATTTTTAGATTATGTATATTGCTGGTATTATGCCAATTAAATATCTTTAGGTTGACGGCTATGCCTTTTAAGGCGGAGATAATGATCTAACGATTTGTGGGCTTCACCCTTGACTTTCTATGCCAGCTGCTTTATACTTTCTATTAATCAACGTAGAACCAATTCTACTCTTAAAACCGTACACTACCCTTTTGGCTAAAGCCGAGGATTCTTCTTTATCTTGACTCCGCCTTAAAAGGTGGAGTTATTGGTTTTCAGTTTTAAAAATACTGTAACTATCATATTATGAGATTTTAACGAAGCGTAAAACTGCTTAATCTATATAATGTATAATGAGCTGATCTGTATTAATTCTATTATAGCTTCGATATGCTTCTTACACCTTCGCTATTCGTTATTATAGATATTTTACAAACATCTACTGATGGAAGAATATCTTCAATCAGCTCGGGCCATTCGATTAAACAGATTCCTTCCGTTTTATAGAAATACTCCTCGTAACCAAAATCAAACACCTCCTCAATTTTATTTATTCTATAAAAATCAAAATGATAGATTGGGCTGAAGTTTCTATCGCGATACTCATTTATCAGCGCAAATGTTGGGCTAGCAACATTATCGGTAACTCCAAGTTCGTGACAAATGGCTTTAATTAAAGTTGTTTTTCCTGCTCCCATGCTTCCATAAAAGCAGATGATTCGGCTCTTGCCAATCATCTGCAAAACACTTTTTGCAGCCTTATTTATTTCCGAAAGCGATTGAATTGTAACCTGTTCCATTAACTCATGAAATTATTAGTATCATACTTAAACCTATAAATCTAATTTACCATTAGCTGTTGTGAGTGTAAATTAGTGCTTTATGGGGCAATTTATTTGCCATTGGATTTTGCTTGTTCTAACATTAAATCTAGCGCTTTCCTACTATAAATTTTTCCTCGTACGATAACAGTTTCAATAGTTTTTGTATTTTCAATATTATCTAATGGATTCTTATTCAGTAGAACAAGGCTAGCAACTTTGCCTACCTCAACTGAACCAAAATCGGCTTTTTTGTTCATAAATTTTGCAGGATTGAGAGTTGCAGACTTTAATACATCAAGTGCAGGCACGCCTCCTTTCACCATAAGCGACAACTCATCGTGTAGCGAAAATCCTGGGAAAACATAAGGGTTTGGAAAATCGGTTCCTGCAAGAAATTTTACTCCTTTGTCATTCATTTTGCCTATTAAACTTAGCTCTAAAAGATACCTTGGTTTTGCACTTTTGACAAAGGTATCCATTTGGCTTTTTGTAAAAGAATTCATTCTTTGATTCCATATATCAATAACATATCCAGGGAGATATGACTTTCTATTATCATTTGTAAATATTGTATCGTTCAAATGAATATTAACCCTATTAACCACTAAGGTGGGGCATAACCACATGCTACTCTTGGCCAGTACATAACAAATAGAATCAAACCTTTTTTCAGAAAATGTGCTAACAAGTGCTTCATTTGATGTATCAACAGATGAGCAGGCATCTAGAAACCCATATAGATGTTCCGAACTGACCATTCCTGCTTCAATTGCTTTGTAGATAGATACAGTATTGGGTATATGACCGGCAAATGTGATGTTTCTTTTCTTGGCTTCCTTCGCAATGGCCATGAAAGCTTCTTCAGTTAACCTGCTGTAGATTTTGAGAAAATCAACTTTTTTGTCAATTTGGTTTTTTATGGCAAGAACAGCCTCATCGGAGTTTGTAACTATTAAACTTCCCGGAAAAGCAGGTGGATTTCCATCAATAAAATCAGCTGCAAAATATATATCAGGAGAAACAACCCCTTCCTGTGGTGTATTTTTAGGAACTTTTACATACTCCGGCATATCGCCCCACATTTCTCGTACTCCGGTTATACCATTGGCAATAAGTAGCGGTTCAGTGTCTATGCGATTCCATTTGTAATGAGCATGCATATCCCAAAGTCCTGGGATAAGATATTTACCTTTTCCGTCAATTACAATAGTTGAATCTGAGCCAATTATTTCATTATCATAAATGGCACTGATGCGATTACTGTCAATAGCTAACGTTCTGTTTATTAATATTTCCCCTGTATTTACATCAACAACATTAACATTAGTAATTAAGCAATCGTGTTGAACTGCACGGTAACATGACATAAAGGGTATTATGAGCAATAAAATCACAAAACTTGATTTAATTCTTTTAGAAATGTTTGAATTCATGGTCAATCTATTTAGTATTAAAATTAATATATTAAACAGGAACTTGAACCGTAGTACTGTTCAAGCCTTATAACTAACCATCAACTAACAACCGAATACCGATAACTTTTCTTTCTACCCTTCGATGGGTTTAAGTTCAATAAAAGGAATTAACATCTCCTCCAACGATATTCCTCCATGCTGAAATGTATTCTTGTAGTACTTTACGTAGTGGTTATAGTTATTGGGGTATGCCAGAAAATCGGTATTGTAAGCGAATATAAACGATGAACTGACGTTCGGTTTGGGTAAATGCGCATCTTCGGGTTTTCTGATTTCAAATACCTCTTTGGGGTTGTAGTTGAGATTTTTTCCTAGCTTGTATCTTAGGTTTGCCGATGTGGCTTTATCTCCAATCACCTTTATGGCATTTTGCACCCTAATGGTTCCGTGGTCGGTGGTGATTATCAGCTTCACCTTTTGGCTTGCGGCCTCCTTGAGCAGTGCCCATAGATCGGAGTGGAGAAACCACGATTTGGTAATTGAAAGGTAAGCGGCATCATCCGAAGCCAATTCCTTCATCATCTCCATCTCAGTTCGAGCGTGAGATAGGATATCAACAAAGTTATAAACTAAAACGGTAAGGTCTTTCTTTAGGATTTCCTTGAGGTTGTCAACAATTCTATGGCCAGGTTTAAGGGTATTACTTTTCTCATAGTACCATTTATAGTTTTTCCCTAACCGTTGAAGCTGCTTGTTGAGGAGCTCCTCTTCGTTCATGTTTTTTCCTTCATCCTCCTCATCGAATACCCATAGCTCAGGGTAATGCTTTTGGATCTCCAATGGCATTAAGCCCGAGAAAATTGCATTACGGGCGTACTGCGTTGCAGTGGGAAGAATTCCGCAGTATACGCTCTCGACCTCAACCCTCCAAAGGGTTGAGATTATCGGTTCAATGGTCTTCCATTGGTCGAAACGGAAATTATCGATTAGTATAAAAAGAACCTTTTGCCCCGATTCGATTGCAGGAAAGACTTTATTTCGGAGAAGATTTGGCGAAATTAATGGTTTTTCAACCGTTTCGTTGACGAACCAGCTCAGGTAGCTATTTTTAATGAACTTGGCAAACTCGCCGTTAGCTTCATTCTTTTGATATTCGAGGATTTGTGCTAAGCCAGGATCGTTTAGCTCGGCGAGTTCCATATTCCACATCACCAACTTTCGGAGAATATCAACCCAATCGGAAAAGGTGTTAGCCGAGCCAATGGTTTGGGTTATTCTACCAAATTCGGCTCGGTAATCGGCCGTTGTTTTATCGGTGATCAGCTGACGGTTATGTACGTTTTTCTTTATCGATAGCAGTACTTGCTTTGGGCTAACAGGCTTTATAAGGTAGTCGGAAATCTTTGAACCGATGGCCTGGTCCATTATATTCTCCTCCTCGCTCTTGGTGATCATTACGATAGGGAGAGCGGGTTTTATCTCTTTAATTCGGGTCAAAGTCTCAAGTCCGCTGAGGCCTGGCATATTCTCATCCAAGAAAACTAGGTCTAAATCATTCGATTTTACAATATCCAATGAATCCTGCCCGTTATTGGAGGTCAGCATTGTATAACCCTTCTGTTCGAGGAAAATGATATGAGGTTTTAGAAAATCAATTTCATCGTCAACCCAAAGTATTGTAACCTTCATACCAATAATTATTTAGTAGGCTTATTAATAGTTTGATTTGAAGAAGTTCAGATAATCGGCCAACGATTTATCCTCCATGAATAGGGTGAAGTTCTCTGTGCTGATGACAAACGCAGAGTAATCATCGGGTAAAAGAGGATTGAATAGGCCTTCTTTGTGAATTGCTGCATCGTAGTATTCCATTGCCTCGGCGTTGTTCTTGAACTTTTCAACCTTTATCATTTCAAAAAACTCGTTGAATGGCTGATTATTAACGTTGATATCGAGATTAATGAACACGTCAACGTTGAACGATACGAGGTTAAACTTCAGCTGGTTCATGTTCGATTTTTTGGGAACTAGAACGATGAAAAGGTGCTCATTCTCCGATTTTTTATATTCAACTGCCGATTTTACTACAATATTGGTTGAATCTGTTTCCTTTGTTGTTTGAGCAATTTGTTCCGATGTTAGCTGAAGTTCCTGCTTTCTAATATATTCCAAAATCCCTGTTGCTCTTTCTGAAACATCGGTATTAGGGTATTTCTGAACCACATCATTCAATGAGTTTCGGAACGACCTCAGGTCAGATGTTTTGCCAATGCAAAGCGATTTAAGCAGGGAATATTGTGGTAAAAGTTTCGAACTTGGGTATTTTGCTATCCCCTCATCGGCTTTTTCGATCGATCTCGCATAATTCCCATTCTGATAGAGCTCGTAGGCTACTTGATAAAAGCTATTCTCCTCGTTGAGTTTATCCGTTAAATCCTTTAGGTAGTTTGGATTGGTTAACATAATCGCATAGTTGCTATTCGGATAACGGGTTACGATAATGCTTTTGTACTTTTGAGCATCGGCAGCATTATTAGTGAAAATACTTACCTGATAGAGGTTGTAGTAGGCTCTCAGGGTGTTAGAACTTTCGGGGAATCGTTGTACGAATTTTTCGTATGCCTGAACAGTTTCGGTGTAGTCCATTAGGTCGTTCTGATAGACCTCGCCCACCTTGAACATTGCCTCTTTGATCCGATTATTCGAAAGTTCGATTAGGGAGTCGTTCAAAGGTAAATCCTGCTTGTAGAATTCTGCTGATTTATTCGATAAAACCTTTTGAGGGGTTTTGCTTGTATCGGATGCCGTTTGCTGATTGGTTGTTCCAAAGTCGAAGGTTGTAATTCGCTTATTCTTTCTTCGCCAATTGTCCTCAAGTTTACGCTTTCCCCATTTCATCTGGAATTCCGATTGCCCGAAGCTTAGCTGCGCCTGATTGTAGAAATACCATTTTCCGCCTTGCGGTTCATTGTTCTGAGTGCGTTGATTTTGCTGATAAAGCAATGAGCGTTGTCGGTCTTCATTCTCTTCTTCTAACTTTTTCCGCTCCTCGGTGCTTATCTTTTCGATAATTTGAGCAATAAGGGCATTCCTTGCGGATTCGGGCATTTTAGCAATCCTTTGTAGGCTATCCTCACGATTTACGGTATTCAGGTTATCGACCAATTTGGTCAGATTACGAGTTTTTACTTCGAGTTTTTGGTAATCGGGGAAAGAATTATCGAGCGAAGTTAGCGCGCTATCGTAGTAGGCTTGCGATTGGGGGTAGTTGGGCTTGGCAAAGTAGTAATTGGCTAATGAGTAGTACGAAAGCCCCTTTTGGTAATTATTACTAGTGCTTTTCGTTGCTGAAAGCCTAAAGTATTCTATGGCTTTATCGATATTCCCCTCCGTTTTCTCGATATTCCCAAGTGTATAGTAGATTTGGTCGAGGTAATCTCTGTTTTTCTCATCCTTAGCTAGTTTCATTAAGAGTTTTCTCATATCGTTTTGATTCTGAGCATTACCTGTAATCGAAGCTAGGCCGATTTTAGCGTTAAAAGCAGTTTCATAGGGTGGGTTCATCCTGAGAACCTTAGTAAAATACTTAGCACCATCATCTTTCCTTTCGGTAATAATTGACAGCTGCGCTAAAAGGTAGGTTAGCCTTATCCGCTCTTGCTTCGAGTTTGATTTGTCGATAGTGCGCATAATGAAAGGGATTGCCTCGGAATACCTATTCTGCTTGGTGTAGTAAAAAGCCCAGGTGGAGGTATAAAGATGTTTAAAGCTGTTCGATTCGGGTTTTTTCTTGTTTGATTCAACAGTCCTTAGCTTATCCTCTGCGCTAATAAAATCGCCGTTGATAATGTTAATGCGGGCAAGCCAAAGCTGTGCTTCGAAATAGTAGGGAGTATTCGGGAATTGCAGCTGAATGAATTCAAATGTTGCTGCGGCTTCATCAAGCACACCCTTCCATGCCCTCGATTTAGCAATCAGCAACCATGCCTCTTTCGACCATTTAACGTACTCTGTTTGGTTGTAAAATTCCTTTTCTTTTAGAGTTAGCGCACCTTTCCCCCTTTCGGGTTTAACGGTTATTGAATGCTTTCGGATCAGATCGGTACATTTTTTTACCGCTCTATCCATATCGCCTGTAACTATGCTTGCAACCTGATTGTCGCTCGCTAGTATGACAGGGAGCGGCACTGTATAGTTGTATTTGTATGCTACATCTGCCTTGCGAAGGCTACTCTTGTATATGTCATTGGCGTTAAAAAAGTAGTTGTAGTAAGCTGTAACATGGTGATAACCACGGCTAACCACAGTGTTCTTTTTGGTTGAGCAGGAGAGTGCTGCCAGCAGGATAAGAATGCTGGTAATTATTTCAAATTTTAATCGCTTCAATCGTGAATTGTTTTGATAACTAAACTGTAAAAACCAATCATTATTTTATGGGCATTGATAAAAAACCAAATTCTGCAATAGCCTACAATATTACAAAATATAGTTGAAAGTAATTTATTTGGTTTTTTAGTTGCATGTTTTTTACTCGTAAATACAACTTTTGGGAAATGATTCTGGAATAAAACCTTGTATTTAAAGGACTATCGGGAGAGAAGTTAGTCATGTGTCGGCATGAAATGCTTTGACGATAATGGACAGAACGATAATTTGTATTATACTGATATCTTAAAATTGTTGAATGAAAATCTATTAACTCCTGATTTCCATTGTAATTGCTGGCTATTTAAATGATTCAGTGTTGCTTTATAATATCTCTAGTTAAAAAAACACAACAGGAAAAAAGGATAGTTTTGCCGTAAAATTTAATGTAAAAATTTGGGTGGTAAGTTTTTTTTATTAATTTCGCATCGATTTTGAAAAATGCAATAAAAACGTATTAAAAAACGCTAATTAGAATTATATAAAAGAACAACGAATAAAAATATAATTAACCTGATAAGTAAACCCCACTATTTTATTCATAGATAAATTGTTTAAGTGATTTTTTCTTATTAATGCGAATTAAGGGTTGAATATTATAGCTAACACAATAAATAACTCCGCCTTTTAAGGCGGAGTCAAAGGGATAAAGGGTACTGGGCTTTAGCCCAACATCGATTAGAATACGAATGACAGAGTAAAATGAACTCAACATTTATCATC
>RPRQ01000131.1 GCA_003818205.1 Bacteroidales bacterium | reverse complement strand
TGCTGCTGATACGTTCCCCGCGGCATCCTTGGCCTTTACGGTGAAACTATAGGTCGTATTGGCCGTTAAACCGGTAACGTTCAGGCTGGTAGTCGCCGAGCTACCGACTAGGGTTGTGCCCCCACGATACACATCATAACCTGTTACGCCTACATTATCGGTTGAAGCAGTCCAACTCAAAGTCAAACTGGTTTGTGCAACACTTGAAGCGGCTAGATTGGTTGGAGCAGATGGAGCTACGATGTCACCATCAATACTAGTTGCACCTGCCTTTATTGTTCCATAAGGTTTTTCATAATAAGCATACTCTGTTATAGTATATGATGCTCCATTCGAAGCAACTACAGCTTTTAACCAACCATAGCATGGATGCCCCATGTTGGAAATCTGGAATCCGATATACGCTGTTTGCCCTGCCCAAGTGGTATATGTGGAAGACCATAAATCATGCTCATTGGGATATGCTCCACCTGCAACCCAGTTACTAGCTGAGCTGATAGGAGTGTTTAATGCTAAACGTGTAATATTACGTGTTGTCCCTTCGCATACGATGGATTTTGTATAGGTTTCTAACCTCAGCTTTGCTGCGTCGTACCATATACCAAAATCAGCACCATTCTGTAATGAGAAATATGTCCATGTTGTGGTGCTATTTACAGTAATATCAGCTATATTCTCGTAAACAACTTTATAAGGATCGATAAAATTAACCGATAGGTTGTTTAGCGAAGCGCTATATAAACCTGAAACTCCACCAACAATTGCTGGATTGAGGAATGTTAAACTCATATTCGATACATCATTTGCATTGGCATGTGATGTAGCATTGCCTGTAATGGTTACCGTTGCTGTGGTTGAACTATTCACAGTTACTTTCACAACAAGGCCTAAAGGCACATTTGAAGTATTAAAATGTGTACCTGCTACTAAGTTGCCTGTTACTGCGAACTGTGCACCATCAATAGCGGTTAAGGTTGAACTTGTTGATATAGATCCATCGTTTAGATAGGACTCCTCAAACACGCTTGAGGTTGAAACAATCCGAGGACCAAGATTTGAGTTAACCCCTGTTGCCGTGAGGTTTGCTTGTTGCCACAACGAAAATCTTGCAGAGTGTTGTAATGCAGCCTCCATTCTAGCAACCTGATTGATGGTATACATGGCATAATTGCTAGTATAAGTCATAAAATTTTGCCAGTTGGTTACATTTCCCTCACAATTTAATGCACCTTCCATATTTGAATGATCTTCCGGAGGCGTATCACAGACTTGATCTCCAGAGGAACTACAACCGCTTGCATCAGGACATCCTCCCTCAAAAGGATGTATCAGGTTAAGGTAATGGCCAAATTCATGGGTCATTACAGACCTGAAATTCTCGTCAGTATTCGATCCTATATAAGCACCATTATATACGCAACGCGCAAGATTATTATCCGACATCCATGAGTCAGGATACCAGCAAACGCCCGAATTATTGGTTGCACCGTCTGCATACAGGTCATTCTGTATGTAAACATTAAAGTATTTATAGTTATTCCAAGCATACTGTTGAATCTGACTGTCGTATCCACTACCATTTCCAAAACCCGACATTACTGGGTGATAGGTAATACCAGTGGTAGGGTTACCATTAGGATCAATTTGAGCTAGTTTGAACGTAATATTTATAGCTTTCTTTACCCCGTTAAACTGAGCTATAATATTATTCCAGTCAGCTGTTAATCCCTGAAAATCTTCATTTGTCTTTTGTAAAGCGTTCTGAATTATCGCATCAGTAACTGTTTTACCGTTGAAAGATGTTCCAAAAACGTGGAAAACCACTGGGATTACGTATGAAGAAGCTTTTGAACCCGATTTAAAGTTTCTGGAAAACACATTAAACTTCTCAGCTTCTAGTTTTGATTTAGGATGGGCCTTATAATGAGCCTCCATCACCTCGCTAGCCCTGCACCCAACACCATCGTGCTGATGCTGTTTAGGCATAGATTGCGCAAACAACCCTGTGTTCAATAACAGGACACAGGTAATAATTAAAAGTATTTTTTTTCTCATACAAATAAAGTATTTGGGTTAATTCCCCAAATATCATTTATTAGTATATGATTAAAATTTTTTCCATTTATACAATTGTTATACAACCGCTTTACCCTTATATACATTTTTTATACATGTCATTAAAAGGGCTATTTTACTGATATTTCGACACACACATTTTTAATGATAAAAACGCTCCTATTTATTACACAAACACGAAGGGTGATCGTTAAAGCTATTGCCATAGCTGAAATCTCATGAGAACTCAACGTAACAAATTTTATAATACCATATTTATCAGCATCTTACAAATCAGCTAGAATAATAACCGATCAGGCAGTTAGCCTAGGTGAGCAAAGAATTTAATGGTACAGGTGTGCGAGTCTTTTGTAGAAAAGAAAGAAAAGAAGTAAGATAAACCCTTGTTGTGTAAAGGCTGTTCTCAATTATTTCAAAAGGGAATAACCTAATCTTCTTCGTGAAATCTAGCTAAGGATAAGTTGTAATGCAAACAATAAACTATGATGTTGCTTCTTGTAAGAAAAATTTAGATTTTCCAAATTGTAACTCAATGTCGTTTACTTAAGGTTGATAAAATGCTGACAGTCAGGTTAACCAACTTGATTTCCATTCAGAGTCGGAAGACCTGAAAGCGTCAATTGTAAAATCCTTAATTAAACGACATTGAATAGTAACTATTCAGCATTAACCAAAATTAAAAAAAACCACAGACCCGCCCGCCGAGCTGAGGCAGTCGTGTCTCCGCGGTGAGTAGTTACTCCAATCTTTTTTTTTGCATTATACCCATCTGAAAATTCAAAATCTTGACTAGTTTTCGATTTCTTTTATGAATCGTAATATTTTTTTTACCTTGCATGTTAGTCAAAACAATAAAAATAACGATTATGAAAAAAAACACATTGAAAAACCTATTGAAAATACTGACCATTTCAGTCCTTATTTTATTCTTAACAACCTGTAAGAATGATAAATCGGATGATTTTGAGAACCTCGATATTCTCAGCAAAATAAAAACATTGGAAGGGGTTACCGTTACCGAAATCCCACCTCAAAATGGATATCCAAGAGAATTTCAAATTGATATAACCCAACCAGTGGATCATAACAACCCCAGTGGTACAAAATTTACTCAACGAGCCTATTTATCGCATGTTGACGAAACCATGCCTATGGTTTTCGCTCCAAATGGGTATCAATCGGGTCCAAAATCGAGTCAAGAAATTGCAGGAGTTCTTCAAACCAATTGCCTGCATGTTTCGCATAGGTACTTTCTCGATTCGCGTCCTAGTCCAGCTGATTGGCAATACCTAAACATTAAACAAGCAGCCGATGACCATCACAATATTGTTACGCTTTTTAAAAAGATATATAAGGGGAAATGGATTAGCAGCGGAGGTAGTAAAAGCGGATTAGCTGCACTTTTTCATAAGCGTTACTACCCCGATGATGTGGATGCAACCATTGCCTATGTTGCACCATTTACGTTTGGAGTTAAGGACGAACGATATCCAACCTATTTAAGGAATATTGGTGGTAGCGATTGTTTCGATAAGCTGAAGAAAGTGCAATTATACGCGCTAAAGCATCGAGCCGAATTCTTAACTTTACTGGATAGCTATATCCTATCAAATGGTTCAAGCTATACAATGAACCGAGAGCAAATATTGGAGCTAGATATTATGGATTACCCGTTCGCATTTTGGCAATACTACAAATATTCCTGCTCATCAATTCCCGACACTACAACAAGCACCCCAACACAAATTTTTAACCACATAAACAGCATTGTATCATTCAACTCGTTCTCCGACAGCAAAATTACCTACTATGAACCCTATTGCTATCAAGCCATAACAGAACTTGGAGCTCCTGCATACCAAACCGATTACTATAACGGTTTACTCAAAAAGGTTGACATCAATGCCGCAGGAAACCTAAACTACGAATTAGTTGCCCCTAAAGGCATTGTTTACAATAACTTCAACGAGAATACGCTCCTTGATATTTACACATGGTTGCAATCCCATAGCGATCGAATCATTTATATTTACGGGAAAAACGACCCCTGGTCGGCAGGGGCAATAGAGCTAACAGGGTCTGCCGATGCTCTTTTTATCATGAAGGATGGTGCGAATCATACTGTAAAAATAACCGAACTCGACAACCCTAATCTTGTTTACGATAAGCTAGAAAGCTGGCTTGGGATAGAGATTAATCAATCCAAATCATCGAATATTTTCATCAATAATAAGGATGAGGCTACATTTAGATTAAATGGAAATTAAAGTCTATGCTAAGTATAGATGTTTCTTATCTAGGACCTTGATCAGTTAAAGTTTTTAAATGCCAATTAAACTTTTCTTTACTCAATGCAATCAAAGGGTTGTATATAAACTATTAACCAATATTCAAACCTTTAAGAAAATCAAACCTATGAAACGAACCTACCTCTTCTTACTCTTCCTGCTCGTCATCAGCATCGCACTTAGCGATCAGGCTCAGGCTCAATTTATGCAGCGCGACAATAGTCAGCCCCAAATAATCGGTTGGGCCGATGATAACAACTACTTAATTCAAACCATGGATGCGGATAAAAAGCTTGTGGTTCAGAAAGTGAATATCAAATCGGGCAAAGGGATTGTTGTACCAAACCAGAAGACCGAAAGAGAAATTCTGACTGAAGCTCTTCCCAAAAGCTATACGCTTAGCAGAACGGATTTAGTTAGCCCCGATGAGAAAAGTGTTATTATCAGTAAAGATAACGATCTATACTATTTTGCTCTAGGTACTTCCGATGCAGTAAAACTTACCGATGATGCTACTCCTGAGATGAACCCTCGTTTCTCTCCCGATGGAAAAAAGATTGCATTTACCCGAAACCGTGATTTATACTTCTATGACCTTACCGCCAAGAAGGAGGTTCGCATAACATTTGATGCAACCGATAAGATTTATAACGGTTGGGCATCATGGGTTTACTATGAGGAGATACTTGGGCGATCAAGCCGTTATGCGGCTTTCTGGTGGTCGCCCGATGGTACTAAATTGGCATACCTGCGCACCGACGATTCACAGGTTCCTCTATTCACCTTAAATCGTCTCGATGAGGCCGATGGAGTGCATGGCAAGCTGGAGGTTACCCCCTACCCAAAACCAGGTGATCCAAGCCCAAAGGTTAAGATGGGCATAGCCGATATTGCCACAACACAAACAACTTGGGTTAAAACCGATTACTCGGTTGATCAGTATTTAGCTTGGCCTTTCTGGTCGCCCGATAGCAAGAAGCTGGCCATACAGGTTTTAAACCGCGATCAGAATGATATGAAGTTTATTCTTGCCGACCCCAATACCGGCGATTACACACAAATCTATAGCGAAACCCGTAAAACATGGGTCGATTTCTTCGATGATGTTTACGTGCTGAATAACGGTTCAGGATTCATCCTTCGCAGCTACCGTAGCGATTGGGAAAACCTATACTACCACGCTTGGGATGGTAAGCTAATCGCTCAGCTTACCAATGTAAGCTGGAGGGTAAAAAGCATCGATAGAGTGGATGAAGCAGCAGGGCTTGTATATTTCAGCGGGACAGGATCCGAATCAACAGACAACCACTCGTTTAGGGTTGGTCTCGACGGAAAAAATATGATACAAATAACAAGCGGTAATGGTAAACACGATCTTTCCATCTCGCCTAAGGGCAACTACTTTATCGATACATGGAATAGCATTACAAGCGCTGGGGCAATTGTTGCAATTGATAAAAAAGGGAAAGCGATTAGGGAAATCGTCAAATTCGATCAACCCCAATTCGATGCTACAAAGCACTCTCGGAGCGAGCTGATTAAAATCCTTACCTCCGATGGTCTTTTCAACCTTCCCGCCATTATTACATACCCTGTAAATTTTGACGAGTCGAAGAAATACCCCGTTATTTTCACAATTTACGGGGGTCCAAATATGGGGTTCTTAGGTAATTCGTGGGCTGGTTCAACCCCATCATGGTACGCTCAGAACAATATTATTACTATTTCGGTTGACCACAGGGGTTCTGGTAAGTTTGGAATGAAAGGGAATGATTTTGTTTACCGTAACATGGGTAAATGGGAGATATCGGACTATGCCGATGCCGTTAAATGGTTAAGAACTAAATCTTATGTCGATCCAACAAGAATGGGAATAACCGGTGGCTCTTATGGTGGTTATGTTACCTGCCTTGCCCTTACAATGGGTGCTGAGTATTGGACCCACGGAGTTGCTAACTATTCGGTTTCCGACTGGAGGCTCTACGATAGCGTTTACGCCGAAAGGTATAACGATACCCCTCAGGATAACCCCGAAGGGTACAAGGAAGGTTCGGCATTGAGCTATGCCGATAAGCTTAAGGGGAAATTGCTTATTACCCACGGCGATATGGACGACAACGTTCATATGCAGAATAGCATTCAGCTAATATCTAAACTTCAGGATGCTGGTAAATCATTTGAATTTATGATTTACCCTGGTGGTCGCCACGGCTGGGGAGGTGCAAAGCGTACCCATTCAACCAACGAGTCAAGAGTTTTTTGGCTTAAGCATTTCTTTGGGAAATAACAAATCAGTAAAATATAAGAGAAGAGGGTGCATCAAAAGTCAATTTTATTTCTCGCAAAGCAAGCAAAGAAGAAACGCTGACCTGCCCGCCGTACTTAGGTACTAACGCAGGTTTGGATCGCAAAGTATTGATTTAATGAGCAATACCTTCTTTGCGCTTTTTGCAAAAATCTACCTGCCGGTAGGCAGGCGTGGCGTTTTTTTGCGTGAAAGATTCCCAAAATGTCATCAAAAATTACCTACAACGGTTTGCGTATTTGTAGTGTTGGAAAGCCTGCAGGCGGGTTGAAACTATTGGCTTATCCCCCATTATAAAATTACCAAAAAAGCGTTAAGAACTCCAAATGCTTCATCAACCCAAATGCAACCGAGCGTTCTATGCGAGCTCAGCGCGGTATACGCCCTGCGAGCCCACAACCCACCTGTTGACCTCGTTGCTGATCGTCGAGCGGGATCGGCCGAGTTTCTTGGCGATGTCGGATTTCGACTTCTTTTCTCCCAGTAAAGTTTCGATAATTACGCGTTCAGAAAGGGTCAGTCTGACGAACATTTTTGCTTCCATACAACAAATCTAAAAAGGTTAGTTTGTTGCGATAGGTTCGTGAACTCAGTTCGCTGTTGTCACGTCCTAAAATTAGTTGACAGTTTTTAGTTAATAATTATTTAAAGATATAAGCTTATTTTCATCCCGAGACATGTCTCGGGATGAAAATTTGTTTTTCCATTTTTTCGGTTTGAAAT
>RPRQ01000130.1 GCA_003818205.1 Bacteroidales bacterium | reverse complement strand
GTTGCAACTTGTTTTATCGATGCTTTGTGGCTTTGCGCCTTAGTGGCAAATCTTTTTTAGCCACCAAGGCACTAAAACGCTAAGAAAACACAAAGATTTAAACGCCAATTTAAACTACAGCCATTATATTTTGTATATCGCAGACATATAGCATATTATAAAATTTCAGATAATGAATTTTTCAACCTTATAATTCGCATTATTTATTGAGCTAGTGTTATGTAATAGCATTCAGAGCCATAACCGATGGGTTAACCCATCGGTTAAAAAAAAACGTAATAATACATACTTAACATAACACTAGCTCTCCTTTTCGTAATACATCTTATAGAATTTCATCCCCTTATCCTTATCGAATCCTGACTCAATCTTCTCCCTGTCGCCATGAATATAAATGTGAAAGTTTTTATCGAGCTTAATTGCACTTTTGAAGAGTTTATTCGCCTGTTTTGTGGCATCAATAGAGATCTTAAACTCGTTGGGTAGATTATAACCCATCTCGGTTTCGTAGCTCTTCTTGTATTCCTGAAATGCTTCAATAACCTCGGGGTTTTTAATAACCTTGGTTTCGAACTCCTCCTGCTCAAAAACCTCGTTATTCTTAAAGAAATCGCGGGTCTTGGTCAGCATCTCGGTTTGCTGAATCAACGGAAAGCTATTCTGAGGATTGATAACATCCTGCACAAATCCTTTACACAGCTCAATGGTTGATTTGGTTTGGTAAAAATCATTATCGCGAATCTTAACCTGCAAAAAATGATCCATCCAATACTTGGCCTCCTCCTTGTTGGTGTTATCAATCACGCAAATCTTATAACCTAAATCCTTCTCCGTATTGAATATCAAACAACCCTTGTCAAGATGCTTAATATTGGTACCAAATTCACAGCTAAGGCTAATGGAAGAACCGCTTCGGGTGGCTTTCAGAAATTTATCTTTGGTTTCGGTTTTAAATATCCCGATGGCATCCGCCAATTCGCCCTCAACCACACAACCTCGAATTGATACGATATACAACTCCCCCTCCTTGATATTCGGGTGATTGGTAACGTGTTTCAGATGTTTTGCAATATTGCATGAAGCCTCAAGCAAAGCCTTTTGATCATCGAAAAGTTCAGAAACATAGCTATTGATCTCATTCAATGCTAAGGAACTTTCGTGATGAAAAGAGTAAAAGTGTGATTTCTTAAAGTGCGATACGAAATAATCACGAAGAAGATTATGAAGAAGCTCATTGGATAAATCGATAGGTTTGCTGGAAAGAACCATATCGTTAGTATCGGCAGAGCCTATAAAATGAACAACCGCTTGATCGATGGTTGCATCAGTAAATTCGAGCATGGCAATAAATTTTATTTCAAATATGTAAACAATTATTGAATCAGCCATCGAATATGTTTAAAAATAGTCATTAAACAGGTTTGATTTTGATAGAGGTTTCTATCTTTGTTGATTGGTAAAAGGTGTAATAGCCTTTGATATTAATGTGATGGCAATTATTCATAGTTAGTTTAAATAAGAATCATAATCTACTTAATACTAATAATTTGAATTATGAAAAAAATTGGAATTCTACTTTTTTTAGGATTAATTACCACTGCGTGTAACCAAACTCCTAAACATGAGGTTAACCCTTCAAATTTAGAACAAACTGCTTTTTTTACTGAATCTACTAGGGATGGATTGTTTATCCATATAACCGAAAGTTACAATGATCCGCATCGAGTTTTAATGCCTTTAAAAATGGCTAATATGATGGCAACGGATAAAGATGTGATTGTTTATTTGGATATCCACGCAGTTGAGCTATTGGTAAAAGGTGCAAAGGATTTGACTTTTGCTGATTTTGATTCGTTTCAAACATACATTAAACAATTGGTTGAGAAAAAAGTTGGGGTTTATGCATGCCCAACCTGCTTAAAAATTGCAGGATTCAAACCTGAAGATTTAATGGATGGAGTTCAAGTAGCACAGAAAGATAAGTTCTTTAACTTTACAAAAGGACGCATCATAACCTTGGACTATTAGTATTGTGAGCCTAAAGCTCAATCATCGAGTGAAAAAATTAACCGAATAAAATAATACTGAGGGGAATGGGAAAATTATTCGATAAGCTGAATAGCGATGTGCGTTTTATTGAGGGAATTAAAGCCTGTATAAACTGTGGGACATGCACTGCTATTTGCCCTGCGGCTGAAGTTTACAACTATGACCCACGCTCTATTGCAAATCTAGTCCAAACCCGTGATGATTCGGTTATTGAAGAACTACTTAGAGGTGATTCTATTTGGTATTGCGGCGAGTGCATGAGCTGTAAAACACGCTGTCCACGTCAAAATGCTCCCGGAATGATTATTCAAGCTTTACGCAAACTATCTATAGAGACTGGTTTATTCGTTGAATCGGAAAAGGGAAGGCAACAACTTTCGCTCAAGCGCATGATTGGTGAATCGATTCTTGAAACGGGTTACTGCGTTCACTTCGATCATACTAGCCTCGATATGTTCCCCGAGCAGGGACCAATGTGGCAATGGGTGCGCGATAATAGAGAAGAAGTACTTGCAAAGGTTGGGGCAAACTATCGCAAACATGGCCCAGGAGCAATTCGTGAGGTCGAAAAAAAGGATCTTGACGAACTACATAGAATATTTGAAATAACTGGAGGTATGGATTGGTTTGATAAGATTGAGGAGCATTCAGTTCGTAAAGCAGAGGAAATGAAGAAAGATATAGGCACCGATAAATCCAGCACTTATTTTAAAGATGTTTACACGATCAATAATCAAGAAAAGCATACTCGGTCATGAAAGTTGAGGGGAAACGCAAAATCTGGAGCGATTATCAAAAAGATATTGCCTACGACAGATTCTACTATGTTAGAAGCTGTATAAGACAAACTGTTTGGCCTGGTGCTGAAAATATCTACCTTCGAATACTTCGTGAAGTATTAGGTAAGGAGGTTATTGAAAGCGAGCATCACACTACTTGTACTGGGATTGGATATCATACCGAAGTTGTTCCCTTTGAAACCCTACAAACGGTTGTAGCTAGAAATTTCGCACTAATGCAAGATGCTGGATTTGAAAACTATAATCCATCCTGTGTAACATCTTTTGGTATTTATACTGAAATTCTTGATACTTGGCATCATTTCCCTGAGGAGAAGCAGAAAACTAGAGATTATCTAAAAAAAGCAACTGGTAGAGAATTTGAAGAACCCAAAAACCTTGCACATACTAGTGATGTAATCTACAAATTTAGAAACGAGATTTCAGAAAAGTCAAAATATACTTTAATAAATAAGGTAACTGGTGAGCCCCTAAAAGTGGTTGACCATATTGGCTGTCATTACGCCAAGATGTTCCCTGCTAAAGGTGTTGGTGGTGCTGAATATCCACATGTGCTAGCTGGATTGGTTGAAGCATGGGGTGGCGAGGTAATTGATTACCCTGAGCGCAGACATTGCTGTGGATTTGGATTTAGACAGTATTTGGTTCAAGCAAACAGAGGTTACTCCATATCTGCATCAAAAAAGAAGTTTGAATCGATGGAATCGTTTAAACCCGATTTTATCCTTACAAACTGCCCTGGCTGCAATTTCTTTATGGATAGATGGCAATACGCTCTCGCCGAAATGGAGGGTAAAACCTACGATGAGAATGGAAATGGTATCCCTGTTTTAACCTATGAGGAATTAGCTGGTTTAGTATTAGGTTTTGACCCATGGGTAATTGGATTGCAGATGCATCAGGTGGATGTTGAGCCCTTGCTCGTGAAAATGGGTATTGATTATGACCCAAATCAAAAGTTTAAAGGTATTAATGGGAAAGATTTAGGATTACCTGAATCGCCAAACAACCTTAATTTTATTAAGTAGAAAGTAAGTAGTCAGGAGTCGAAAGTCGGAAGTCGGAAGTCGGAAGTCGGAAGTCGGAAGTCGGAAGTCGGAAGTCGGAAGTTATGAAAAGAAAGGTTAAGTTTTTTGTACTAAGCAGACCGAAGATTAAAGACTGAATATTAAAAACAGAATACCGAAAACAAATAACAGCATCACAGCAAAACAGCAAAACAATTACAGAATGTCAAAAACTGTTGCAATTATTGGTGGGGGAATAGCAGGTCTTGAAACATCTATTCAACTCGAAAAACTTGGTTACGATGTAACTCTTTATGAAAAAGATAAAGCCCTTGGTGGTCATGCAGGCAAATGGGATAGGCTATTCCCCAATCGCAGACATGCAACAGAGGTAATCGATTCCTTAACATCAAGAATTAAAGATAAAGTTCAAATAAACCTTGCCGCTACTGTCAACCAAATAAAACGCGAAAATGGTTCTTTTCTTGTTGAAGCGAATGGAAAGAGCCAAAAAGCGGATGCAATTGTGCTAACAACCGGTTTCGAACTATTCCCTGCAAACAAAAAGGAGGAATACGGTTATGGCATTTTCGAGAATGTAATAACATCGGCTGAACTCGAAAGCATGTTCTCATCGAATGGCAAGCCTTTAATGACCAATGGGAATAACCCCGCTAAAGTTGCCTTTATTCACTGCGTTGGTAGCCGCGACGAGAAGGTTAATCGCCCTTACTGCTCTAAAGTTTGCTGCGTTACCGCAGTAAAACAAGCTATTGAAGTTAAAGAGGCAATTCCAACATCTGATGTTTATTGCTTTTACATGGATTTAAGAATGTTTGGACCTGGTTACGAAGATCTGTACAAAGAGGCACAGGTTAAAGGTGTAAACTTTATCCGTGGACGTTTATCAGAAACAAGTGAAATGGAAGGTGGTAGAGTTTTGATTAAAGCAGAGGATACTCTCTCATCGAAACCCTTAAAAATGACAGTGGATATGGTGGTTCTAATGGTTGGAATGTCGCCATTACCATCGACTGAAAAACTTCTAAAAGACCTCGAAATAACTCCAAATAATGATGGTTTTGTTCAGGTAAAGGATTACCATCTTGAACCAACCCACACCGAAGCCGATGGCGTTTTTGTTGCTGGTGCTTGCACTGGGCCAAATAACATCACCGACTCGGTGAATGCAGCCCACACCGCAGCACTCGAGGTGCATAAATACTTAACATCTGAGTAGTTTATGGTAAACTTTGGATATACAACCCTTCCTACGCACATCCATGATATGGATAAGGCAGACTTGGGCCTAGCCGATTCCATTTCGTTCGAAGATTCTAGCTTTAACCTTTGCATAGCCTGTGGAAGTTGCACTTCGACATGCACAGCGGGTGCTTTTACAAATTTCAGCTTTAGGCAGATGTGCCATCAAATTAAACGAGGGGAGAATAGCCAAGCAATAGCGGAATCGGAGAAGTGCATGCTTTGCGGTAAATGCACGCTTGCTTGCCCTAGGAATGTCAATACACGCAATATAATTCGTCTTGTTCGCAAGGCAAATCAAACTATTTAATTTTTATGAATTTACACGCAGTTCAGATTCCATTCCATCCATTCGTTCTCCCGTTTACTATTGGGTTAATATTTTTGGTTTTCTATATTGTTGGGAAGTGGATTTACTGGGTATCGCAATTTAGCTGGGAAGATAAAAAGAAAATTATTAGAGGATTCTTCTCACTTAAAACTCCTCAAGCAATTTGGGAAGTATTTATGGAGAGTTTACTCCATCGAAAGGTATTTCGAAGAAATGCTTTACTTGGCTACATGCACATGAGCCTTGCCTTTGGATGGTTTTTGCTTATAGTGTTCGGAAACCTCGAAACTAGGTTCTTCACTCACGGAAGGATTAATCCACCGTATATTCCTATTTTCTTTGAATTCTTCGAGCACGACTTAACATCGCTCGATTATGGTAGATTCTTCACATTTACCATGGATTTGCTGCTGCTGTTTGTTCTGTCGGGAGTTGGTTTAGCATATTTTAAGCGCTTTAGAAGCAAACCGCTTGGTATGAAAAACACAACTAAGCACTCAACCATCGACAGATTAGCACTTACAGCCCTTTGGTTAATTTTTCCTTTGCGATTATTAGCTGAAAGTGTTACAGCAGGTCTTTATGATGCCGGTGGGTTTATTACCAATTCCATAGGTACGTTCATGATGACTTTTCTTCCTATACAGCACTTCTACTATCCAAGCTGGTGGGCTTACTCAATTGCTTTAGGGGCGTTTTTTGTGTTTATACCCTTCACTAGGTATATGCATATTCCTACCGAAATTCTTTTGATATTTCTCCGAAAATACGGCATTGTTGAAAAGGCTATCCATTCAACCTATACTCAGGTTGAGCTTAGCTCATGCTCCCGCTGTGGAATTTGCATTGATGCCTGTCAGCTGGGTTCCGACTTAGGAATAGTTAGTACTCAATCGACCTATTTAATAAAATCGATTCGCTACGATCAACCAACAGAGAAGCTAATCGACTCGTGTATGGCCTGTACAAGATGCGATCAGCTATGTCCGGTCGGTATTGATATTGCATCAATCCGAGCCAACGAACGAAAGATGATTCAGCTATTCCAAGAGAACAGCTATAAGTATATAAACGGTTACGAATATAAAAAAGCAAAGGTAGCCTACTTTGCTGGATGCATGGGGCATTTAACACCATCGGTATATAAAGCAACCTTAGCCCTTTTTAAAAAGGCTGGCGTGGATTATAACTTTATTGATAGGGATGGAAGTATATGCTGTGGCAGACCGCTACAACTTGCAGGTCAGGAAGACGCAGCAAAGCAGCTGATTGAGAAGAATATCAAGCTTATCGAAAACTGCGGAGCTACCGTTCTGGTTACCTCCTGCCCTATCTGTGCCAAAGTATTTACCGATAGCTATAAGCTGAAAATACCGATATATCATCATAGCCAATATCTATTGATGCTTGCGAAGGAAAAGAAGTTAAAATTCGAAAAATCAGATTTGCAGATTACCTATCACGATCCCTGCGAGCTAGGTCGTGGGCTAGGCGTTTACGATGAACCTAGAGAGCTTCTGGGTATGGCCGGAAAACTGATTGAATCAGCTAACAGCCGTGAAAATTCGCTCTGCTGCGGAGGTAGCTTGGGGATAACCAATATCTCACATGAACAGCGAAATACTATTGCATCAATCACTTTAAGCGAATTGGCTGCCGATAAAGCAGACGTTGTTGCAACGGCTTGCCCTTTGTGTAAAAAAACATTTAAATCAGCATCAGAAAACGTTAGAATTGCTGATATTTCTGAAATAATGCTTGATGCAGTTCAAGAAAATGCAAACAAAATTCAATCCGAATTTGTTCAAGAGAAGGAGATTGAAACTATTCATAATTAACATCAGTTCGACGTAAGAAACAAGTTAAATAAAAGAATGACAGTATATTACCTTGAAATCAATGTTGGAATAATGGAAAAATGGAATATTGGAAGAGAAAAGTTGGACGCACCCTCCAATATTCC
>RPRQ01000129.1 GCA_003818205.1 Bacteroidales bacterium | reverse complement strand
GGGAGAGGCAATTATAAAAAAACGACTGAGTATCAAAATGCAAAAGAATCACTAACACGAAAAACATAAATATTTTCTCTGTGAAACTCTGTGCCCTCCCTGCCTACCGGCAGGCAGGCGTTTTTCCGTGGTGAATAGTTACCCCATTGTTAATTAACGTCAGTCCGACGTAAGAAACAATTTAAGTGCCATGTTATCAGTATTTTACTTTGTTGTAAGAAATAGAATGATGCCTGCCGGTAGGCAGGGAAGAAAAAGGTTAGAAGTAACCCCCAATATTCCCTGCCTACCGGCAGGCAGGCATCATTCCATCATTCCTTTATTTCAGTCTTCCAAAAACATAATACTAGCATTAAAGCCCTAGTAAATAATGATATAACAAGTATTTTATATCGAACTCACGTTAATTATTAGGATATGAATAAACTCTAAAGATTTGGCAGATGAATGTTATCAAGTATCGTATTGGTAGCACCAACTCTAGCGGAGAAGTAGTTTACTGATATTCCCTTAATTCTTTGAAGTTCACTTTCGGTTTGGATAAGTTGGTTTAGAGCGTTTGCAAATTGGTCGTGATCACCAACAGATTGAGCCGCACCAATCTCGATTAGCTCAACCGCTTCTTGGAATCGTTGGTAGTTGGGACCGAATATAACGGGAATCCCGAATACGGCAGCTTCGAGGGTATTGTGAATACCTACCCCAAATCCTCCTCCAATGTAGGCTGCGGTGCCATATCGGTAAACGGAGGATAGGATGCCGATGGTATCGATAATCAGAATTTGCGCCTCGCTCGGCTCACATTCGTTGGGCATGGTGTAGCGTAATGATTTTAACCCAAACCGCTCCCTTAGCTTCTCGATATTCTGGTCATGAATCTCGTGGGGAGCAATGATTAGCTTAAGGTTATGGGGGTTTGCTTTAAAGTATTCAACAATCAAATCCTCATCCTTTGGCCATGTACTACCTGCGACCAATACCCTTGAATTAGCGGCAAACCGCTCGATTAGCGGGATTACCTTTGCTGCTTGAGCGTTGGCAGCAACCCTGTCGAATCGGGTATCACCGGCTACAGTAACGTTATTCACGCCAATACCAGCAAGGAGTTCCTTAGAATTCATGTTCTGAACGAATAGGTGCTGAAAGTTGAATAGGAATTTACGGTACCAACCACCATACGATTTGAAGAAAACCTGATCGGCTCGGAAAATAGCCGATATAATGTAAATAGGGATATTCCTTTTTTTGAGCTGGTTAAGGTAGTGATACCAAAATTCGTATTTAACGAAAATTGTAGCGATGGGGTTAACAATGTCAATGAATTTCTTCGAGTTCCAGTACGTGTCGAGGGGTAGGTAGAATATGAAATCTGCGCCCGCATAGTTTTTTCTTATTTCGTAGCCTGAGGGAGAGAAAAAGGTTAATAGTATTTTTATGTTGGGATACTTAGCTCGAAAAGCTTCAATTACGGGTCGCCCCTGTTCGAACTCTCCCAGCGATGCGCAATGAAACCATACAATTCGATCGTCCTTCTTAACTGATTCACTAAGGCGCAGCTCACATCCCTTACGACCATTCCTAAAAAGTTTTGCCTTTCCATTGAATGTTGAGGCAACCGCAACTAAGAGCTGATAAATTCTTACTCCTAGATTATAAAGAAATACCATTCGCTTATTATTAGGGTGTAAATTTACTCGCTGTTATCTACATTCACAATAAAACTTTTTATTTAATCGTTTAATAGTTCTTAAAACTCTGATATTAAGACTCCTTTTCTTGCTAATTATTGCAGAACGGTTTTGCTATACTTCCATTTATAAATTGAACTATCTTAGTACTCTCACTATTCAAAGTATTTTTCGTTTGTATCGAATAATCCATATACTAGTTTTCTTATTAATAGGTGTTGGGGCATACGCTCAATCCCACAATAATAGGCGGTTAAAGAGATACTCCGAAATATCGGATACCATAAAGCTCGATACCCTTAGTATTATCCCTAGATCTTGTTTTATTATCGATGACAAGGGCAGCGTAATTGATTCTAGCCATTACGTAATTAATTATCCTAAAGCATTTCTTATTACAAATCGGAAATTTAAGAACTCCAATTTTAAAAGCATTACCGTAACGTATAGGGTATTCCCCATCTCCTTTTTAAAGGTATATTTCAACAAGGATTGGCGGAAGCTGGTTTCTTCGGATAGCCTTTTAGGAGCTGCATCGAAGAGGTATGTTGCAAAGGCTAATACATCAAAGCCTTTCGGTGATAATATTGAGGCATCGGGGAGTATATCGAGGGGTATAAGTTTCGGGAGCAATCAGGATGCGGTTGTGAGCTCCGGTCTAAACCTTCAAATCAGCGGAACGATTGATAACAATATCAATATTGATGGGGCAATATCGGATAAAACAATCCCTTTTCAACCACAGGGGAATACCCAAAGGCTCGAAGAGTTTGATAGGATTTACCTACGAGCGTACAATTCAAAATTCGAGGTTCAAGCTGGAGATGTCGAGATTCGCTCAGGGGGAAGTAGTTTTCTTAGGTATAACCGAAACGTTCAGGGGCTGGCGTTGGACATTCATAATATTTTTTTATCGAAAGATGATTCAACCCGAGTTCAGGCATCAGCCTCAGTTGCCAAGGGAAAGTTTTCGCGTAATGCCTTTATTGGCGTTGAGGGGAATCAAGGTCCCTATAAGCTGACCGGGGTAGAGGGGGAGACCTATATCATTGTTATTGCCGGTAGCGAAAGGGTTTATATTGATGGAACGCTATTGACAAGGGGAGAAACAAATCACTATACCATTGATTATAACACCGCTGAGCTGACTTTCACTCCGCTAATGCGGATTACAGGTAGTAGCCGAATTAGCATTGAGTTTGAATACACCGAGCGAAGCTATGCCCGATTTCTGATTACATCGGGGGTAGAACAGCAGATTGGGAAAACCGCCATTCGGGTTAACGCCTTCTCAGAGCAAGATGGGAAGAATCAACCCGTTGATCAGGAAATGGGTGACGATCAGGTTGAGCTACTAAAGGGGATTGGTGATAGGATTGATGAGGCATTTACTCCTCAGGTCGATTCGGCGGGGTTTAACCCCGAGAAAATCATGTACGAGAAGCGTGATACTTCAGTAAACACTACTGTATATAGCATATATAGGTACTCAACAAATCCGATGACCTCGCATTTTGTTATAAACTTTTCGTACCTCGGCGAAGGGAAGGGAAACTATATTCCTAAGTACAGCAGCGCAAACGGGAGGGCTTACGTTTGGGTTGCACCCGTAAATGGAAAACCATCGGGAAGCTATGAGCCCGTAAAGATTTTGGTTACCCCGAAACGTAAGCAAATGGCTTCCCTTTTCATTGAAAAGAAGTTTTCAAACTCCGATTTCATCAGCACCGAGTTGGCTTTTAGCCGCAACGACATTAATACATTCGCTTCAATTGATAAAAGCAATGATGTTGGAGAAGCCATTCGGATTGCTTTTAAGAAAAGTCTAAATAGCGATTCCATTCGGAGCGCATGGGTTTTTGGGAATGGGGCGATAACATCCACTAATTTTACCTTTGTTGATAGGTATCGACCCGTTGAGTTTGAAAGGGATTGGAATATTGGCTACCCGCTAAACGGGGGTGATGAGAAGGAGCTATCGGGCGGTTTTGGGTTTAAATCGAGACGATGGTTGATTACAGAAACATCGCAGGGATTAAGAGTTGGTAAGGATTATGAGGGGTTTAAGAATAGTATTAGCTGGGGCTATAAAACGTCAAAATTCAGCAATGAGCTTGAATTTAGCAACCTAGCATCATCCGATTCGTTAAAAACAGCACATTTTAATAGAATCAGGGTAAAAACGAAAATCACAATGAATGGGCTTGTTGCAGGGATAAGCCTCGAAGGGGAGGATAACAGCCAACGGTTGGTTGGTTCGGAGAGGGCTTTACCAAGCAGCTTCCGTTGGATGCAATCAGAACTTGGGATTGGCCTACCCGATTCACTTCCAAGGATGGTTGGATTTACGTATAAATATAGAAAGGATTGGAAATCGCCCGACAGCTTGCTGAGATTGTACTCATACTCACAGGATTTTGGCCTAAAAGCACGATTGGCAAAGAATCAGAATAGCAGGCTAAGCCTATATGCAGGCTATCGCCTATTTAATCCCGTTGATTCTACCCTTTCAAAATCAGCTATACGTGAGAATACCATTTTGGGAAGACTCGATTACTACTTTGCAGTTGCCAAGGGTTTTATCACCTCTAATCTTGCTTACGAGATTGGCAGCGGGCTTGAGCCCAAATACCAATTCTACTACGTTGAGGTATCAGCAGGACAAGGGGTTTACACCTGGAACGATTATAATGCCAATGGCATCAAAGAACTCGATGAATTTGAAATTGCCGCTTTTAAGGATGAGGCTAAGTATATACGAATAAACCTACCATCGAATCAGTATATATCGGTTAACAATAATGCGCTGAGCGCACAATTCGATTTTCGTCCTGAAAATCTGATAAAAGATACGTCGGTCTTTAGCATTTTTACTAAGAAACTCTCGGACCAATTCTCATACAGCACAAGGCAAAGGAATAGCTTTGCCGATTTCTCAAAATCAATAAACTCTTTACGGTATGATGTTTACGATACGAACGTGGTTAGCGTTACCAGTAATTTCAGAAACTCTATCGCATTCAATCGATTTAGCAGAGCATTTGGGGCTGAGTGGATTAACAGCCGCTCAGCTGCAAAAGGGATTCAGGCCAACGGATACGAAATGGCTAAGGTTAGAAGCAATCAGCTTATCGTATGGGTGGGAATTTCATCGGGGTTCAGTTTAAGACTAAACTATTTTGTTGACAGGAAGATACAGGAATCAGAATTTTTTCAGCAGCGAGGCTACAATATTAAGAGGAGTACCCCTGCATTAAAACTTAGGTATTCGGGGATGTTAGGTTTTAATGCTGAACTAGGCTATGAATACGAGTATGCAGAAAACGTTAAAGGGTTAGAGATTAATAAAACACAGACTATTTCTGCGGAGATGAGCTATAGCATTCGAAGTAAATCGTGGATTAATATTAAATCAGATATATCGAAAATAGACTTCAATGGAGGATTAGGAACGCCCCTTGAATATGAATTTTTGAGAGGGTTTAAACCTGGTACAAACGCCACATGGGAGTTAAGTTACCGCAGAAAAATATCTACCTACTTCGAAATGAATATCGGTTATAACGGAAGACGCATAGCAACAGGAAATGTTGTACATACGGGCAGCATGGAGGTAAGGGCGGTGTTTTAGCTTATTAACCACAATAGATACATAGGGTACAATGGATGGGATTCGTTTTTCTGCAAAAAACAATAACAAAAAACTGTAAAGCATTTTATGTCAAAACAATGTAATTAACGTGAGTTCGATATAAAATACTTGTTATATCATTATTTACTAGGGCTTTAATGCTAGTATTATGTTTTTGGAAGACTGGAAGACTGGAATAAAGGAATGATGGAATGATCGGTAGGCAGGGAATATTGGGGGTTACTTCTAACTTTTTCTTCCCTGTCTGCCGACTTTGCTCCGCTGAAGCTATGCGAAAGCGATGCAGGCAGGCAATATTGGCTCCGCCGTCCGGCAGTTGCCGGATCGCTCCAGTTCCATTTTTCCCTGCCTACCGGCAGGCAGGCATCATTCCATTTCTTACAACAAAGTAAAATACTGATATCATGGTACTTAAATTATTTCTTACGTCGAACAGACGTTATATTAACTTGATGCAGGTTTAATTATATCATCAAAGAGCTAAAAAAGGATTCCCGATGCGATAATCGCTTACTGATAAAATAGTCCATACCAATAAAAAATAGACCACAAAAGGTAATCATCAAAAGGTACTTGCTAAGGGCGTATATGGATATCATATTCGTTACTTTGGGTACAAAATCTAGGTAGCTAATATTCAATGAACCAATGGAATATAGAGCTAGCCACAGGATGATTACACCTGGTATTGCCGCTAGAATCCAAAAGATAGGAGAATCGCTAAGAGGATTTGGTTTAACCTCGATTTGCTCCATCACCTTTTGAGTGAAATCAAGGGGGGGTGCAATCTGAGTAAAGTTAAGGTTTTTGGTGAGCCATTCATCCTGTAGCCCATCGTTTTCCTTATCGATATTGTTAATATCTTGATTCATAATTAAGTTATTTAAAGTAACATTGAAACCTCTTCTTTTAGTAGCACATTAAGCTGTGAATATAGCTTTTTTCTTCCGCGATGGAGTTTTACCTTTACATTCGATTCGGTTAGGTTGGTAATAGCTGAAATGTCGCCAATGCTTTCCCCATCCATGTAGTATAGGGTGAGCAGTGCCGATTCCTCCGATTCAAGCGTTTCCATCGCTTTATTTAAGTATCTCGCTCTATCCTTCGCCGAGAGGCTATCGAGTGCGTTGGGCGTATTGACGGGGAGGTCGAATTTTGAATCCACATCCACCTGAACCGGTTTATAAACCCTTGCCTTTGAGATGGCGTTGTTGTAGCAGATACGGTAGAGCCATGTCGAAAACTTACAATCGAATCGAAACGTTTTGATGGCATGGAATGCTTTCACAAAGCTATCCTGTGCCGCTTCCTCAGCGTCGAGCTGGTTTTTTAGGATACGGAATGAAAGGGTAAAAACCATCCCCTTGTACCTATCGACAATATGCGATATGGCATGGGGATGATTTTTTACGACAAGAGTAATCAGCTCTTCATCGGAGAGTTTACTTATCTCCGTCGGGGTCATTTTTCTTAGCGATTAAGAAGTAAACCAGCAAACCTAAACCACCAAACAGCATGATCATTGAAAAAATAGCCGGTCCTTCATCTTCCATATAATTTGAAAGGAATCCACCAAAAAGAATTCCCAAACCAATTCCAACCATCAATAGGCCCCATTTAAGTGAAGAATACCTATTAGTTGTTGGTCTTGGATAAAAAGTTTTTGGATCTACACCCTTTTCAAGCATAGCAAGACGTTGTCTGTTACGGGTGTGTAAATAGTAGAAAATTAACCCAAAGGTCGTACCGAATGTTGATAGAATTGCAATAATTGGAACCCATGCATTTTCTTCCATAATAGTAAATTTTTTAGTTCACAGGGTATGACGCAAGCGTTTCTGGTTCGGTTACACTTTATTTAAAAAAAAACAGCCAAAACCCCATTCTCTTTGAAATCAAGGCTTTGGCTGAAAATTATAGTATAAACATTTCTGGGGGGGGGTTCTATGGTAGTTTATTTATCAATGTTTTTAATTCTACTTTGACAAATTAGATTATGTTTTATAATGCTGATCAATAGCCATTTTACGTTGTCGGTGTCGATTTTCCATTTGGTCTATCACGTCCTCAATAGAATTAATTTTACTGGCAT
>RPRQ01000128.1 GCA_003818205.1 Bacteroidales bacterium | reverse complement strand
GTCCATGTTTCCCAAAAGAATTCATGCCGTAACGGTTGAGGGGTTGATGCTTAAACTGCTGATCTTCATATTTGCTTTTACCTTTCAAAAAACAATTTTATAAGTAGCAACTTGAGTTAATTATATAATATTTTAGTCGGTCAGTAGAGATAATTTAAATTAATTCTAATGTTCAAACCTAATTATTACCCAAACATCTCCTTAACCTTCTTTACACCCTCAATTAATCTATCTATCTCCTCGAAGGTATTGTAAAAAGCAAACGACGCTCTAACCGTTCCATCGATTCCAAAATGGTCTACAATGGGCTGAGTACAATGATTACCAGTACGAACAGCAATACCCATCTTGTCTAAAATCATACCAGTATCATAAGGGTGAATGTTCTCGATAAGAAATGAGATAATAGCAGCCTTACGCTTTGCATTGCCGATTATTCTTACTCCATCAATAGCCAAAAGCTTTGAGGTCGCATAGTTTAGAAGTTCCGTTTCGTAATCGGTTGCCGCATCAATACCAACTGATTTATAGTATTTTAGAGCCGTGGCTAAACCCGCAGCTCCAATAAAATTGGCAGTACCCGCTTCAAACTTGAAGGGTAACTCGTTATAAGTAGTCTTTACAAAGGTAACGGTTGATATCATATCGCCGCCACCCTGCCAAGGAACCATCTCATTTAAGAGTTTTTCTTTCCCATACAAAACACCGATTCCTGTTGGTCCGTAGATTTTATGTCCTGCAATGGCATAGAAATCAACATCTAAATCCTGAACATCAACAATACCATGCTTTACACCCTGAGCACCATCTATCAAAACCGGAACGTTGTGTTTGTGAGCAATAGAAATAATCTCTTTTATAGGGTTAACAGTGCCAAGCGTATTCGAAACGTGGGTTACGGCTAAAATTTTTGTTTTGGGAGTTATCAACTCCTCCAGTTTCGATAGAATAATCTCGCCATTATCATCAAAGGGTAATACTTTCAAAATGGCTTTTTTTCGCTCACATAGCATCTGCCATGGTACAATATTGGAGTGATGTTCCATCTCCGAAACGATCACCTCATCGCCCTCATGTACATAAGTTTCACCAAACGAAAAGGCAACAAGATTAATGGATGCCGTAGCGCCAGAGGTAAAAATAATCTCGCCTGTTTTCTTTGCATTGATAAAGTCACGAACCGTTTCGCGAGCTTCTTCGTAAGCTTTGGTCGATTCCTCGCTTAGCTTATGTACTCCACGATGAATATTCGCATTGATACTGTTATGGAAGTGAGAGATAGTATCGAGAACAACCTGCGGTTTTTGAGTTGTTGCACCATTATCGAAGTATGCAAGGGGTTTCCCGTAAAGAGTTTGATTAAGGATTTTAAAATCTTGTCTGATCTTTGAAATATCTAATGACATAATAATAGTTTTAAAAACTTAGAATAGCTGTCAACTAAACCCCATGCCTACCGGCAGGAAGGTGTCAACCGTCAACCATATTTAGCAGCAATGCATTGGACAATTATGGCATCTCGAAAGTTCTCCACGAAGCCGTTTATTCACCAGTTCATCAATCCTTTCGCGAAGCGGTTCAATAGTAATTTTCTTTACAACATCGTGAGCAAAACCTATCATTAAAAGTAACATTGCCTCCTTCTCTCCTATTCCTCGGGTTTGCATGTAGAACTTAGCCTCCAAATCGAGCTGACCAACGGTTGCACCATGACTACACTTAACATCATCGGCATAAATCTCGAGCTGAGGTTTTGTGTTCATTTTCGCATCGGCAGTTAGCAAAAGGTTATTATTCGCCTGAAAAGCCTGCGTTTGCTGAGCATCTCTACGTACAAGTATTCTTCCGTTGAATGCGCCAGTTGCCTGCTCGTCGAGAATCCCCTTGAAAAGTTCATTGCTTGTACAATGGGGCTTTGCATGATCGATAAACGAATAGTTATCGATATGCTGATTGCGATCCATCAGGTATAAACCATAAGAACTATTTTCGCAGCCCGCATCATCAAGGAGTACGTTTAAATTGTTTCGGATAAATCCACCATGAAGTGAAATCGTATTTGTTGTTACCTTCGAATCCTTTTGTTGATGGATGTAAACATGTGAGAGTTGGGTTGAATCGTTGTGCTCATTCTGCATCTTGACTAGTTCAAGTTTCGAATTTGGCTTTGCAACTATCTCTGTTACAACATTCGATAGAAATTTCTGCGATGATAGGGAGTGATCGCAAACCACAACACTAGCACTACTCGATTCCTCAAGAATGATAAGGTTCCGATACTGTACAAGTAAGTTTTCATCGGACATCAACAGGTTTATAATCTGTAACGGCCGATTCATTTCAACCCCCTTTGGTACATAGATAAAGACTCCATCCTGCACAAATGCAGTATTTAATGCAACTAACCCTTCACCTACATTATCGGCAATTGAATTGTAATGCTTCGAAACAATTTCGGGGTATTTTATAGATGCTTCCGCAAGGCTTCCGTAAATTAACCCGTTATCAAGTTTGGTCAATTTATCACCCTTAGGTAGATAAAACCCATTTAGTACAAGTGCAAGATCGGTACCTATTTCAGGGATATCGCAACGAAAAATATCATCTATCTTAAAAGTAATATCCTTAGGGGCAAAGTACTTCTCTAAGTCCTGCGTAAATAAGGGTTCAATTTTAGAATACTTGTACCTCTCGTTCTTTGCATCAGGTAGTCCAAGCAGGTTAAAATTCTCAATGGCAGACTGTCTTCCCCGATTCAGCGTTGGTGTTGAGTTATCGGTAATAAGATCAAGGTTACTTAGATAGAGATCTACCAACTCCTCCTTAATCGATATATTGGTTGTTTTACTCATTTTGTTTCATTTTAAAAGTCAACTTCACTTATGTTAGCCAATGTATTATTGTCAACTGACAACCATAAACCCTGCCTACATCGCTTTCGCATAGCGTCAGTGGAGCAAAGCCGGCAGGTAGGTGTTAACTTTTTGTTATTCCCCATTCTTAATCCAATCGTAACCCTTCTCCTCCAGTTCTAGAGCAAGCTCTTTGCCTGCGCTTTTCACAATTTTACCATTGTAAAGAATATGAACGTAATCAGGAACGATATAATCGAGCAAGCGCTGATAGTGGGTAATCACAATTGAAGCATTATCGGGACGTTTGAGTTTATTTACCCCATTGGCAACGATGCGAAGCGCATCAATATCCAATCCAGAGTCAGTCTCATCTAGTATTGCAAGTTTTGGCTCAAGCATTGCCATTTGGAAAATCTCGTTCTTTTTCTTCTCTCCACCCGAAAATCCTTCATTCACCGAACGATTGGTAAGAGCAGAGTCAATTTCAACAAGTTCTTTCTTTTCGCGCATCAACTTTAAAAAATCTGATGGTGCAATAGGTTCAAGTCCTCTATATTTTCTTTGCTCATTAACCGCAGCTTTCATAAAGTTCACCATGCTAACGCCAGGTATCTCAATGGGGTATTGAAAACCAAGGAATAACCCTTCGCGCGAACGATTCTCGGGTGACAATTCTAGTAAATTCTTACCGTTGAATAGTATCTCGCCATGAGTCACCTCAAAAATCTCTCTTCCTGCAAGAACGGCGGCGAGAGTACTTTTTCCTGAACCATTTGGTCCCATAATAGCATGTACCTCGCCTGCATTTATCTCGAGGTTTATTCCTTTTAATATCTCTTTGCCTTTAATGTTGGCGTGTAAGTCTTTTATTTTAAGCATGTTTATATTTGTTATCTTTTGATAAACTTTATTAATCTCATTAAAAAATAAACGCTTCCATTTTCATTTCTTTGTGCTCCTTTGTGAATTCCTTAGTGAACTTTGTGGTTTAATATTTAACCACTAAGTGCTCAAAGGTCACACAAAGTCTCACTAAGGTAACCTACCCAACGCTACCCTCCAAACTAATCTGCAATAACTTCTGAGCCTCAACCGCAAACTCCATAGGCAGTTTATTCAATACCTCTTTGGCATAACCATTAATAATAAGTCCTACGGCATCCTCTGTGGAAAGCCCTCGCTGATTACAGTAAAATATTTGATCTTCACCAATCTTCGAAGTGGTTGCTTCATGCTCAACAATAGCTGTTGGATTGTCAACCTCTATATAAGGGAATGTATGCGCACCGCATTTATCGCCTAAAAGTAGCGAATCGCACTGAGAGAAATTTCTAGCATTTTCGGCACCTTTAAGCACCTTTACCAATCCTCTATAGCTGTTATTGCTTACCCCAGCTGAAATTCCTTTTGAGATAATATGGCTACGAGTATTTTTCCCGATATGAATCATCTTTGTTCCTGTATCGGCCTGCTGATGGTTATTGGTAACTGCAACGGAGTTAAACTCTCCGTATGAATTATCGCCTAACAGAATACAACTGGGGTATTTCCAGGTAATTGCTGAACCCGTTTCCACTTGAGTCCACGATATCTTGCTGTTTTTACCTCTACATATGCCTCGTTTTGTAACAAAGTTATAGATTCCCCCCTTGCCATTCTTATCGCCAGGATACCAATTCTGAACAGTTGAGTACTTAACCTCAGCATTATCTAAAGCAACAATTTCAACCACCGCAGCATGCAGCTGGTTCTCATCTCGAACTGGTGCCGTACACCCTTCGAGGTAACTCACATAGCTATCTGCTTCGGCAATAATTAATGTACGCTCAAATTGCCCAGTATTTGCTGCATTAATTCTAAAATAGGTGCTCAGCTCCATTGGACAACGAACCCCCTTAGGAATATAGCAGAATGAACCATCGCTAAATACAGCGCTGTTGAGCGTAGCAAAAAAATTATCGGTATAGGGCACAACTGATGCTAAGTATTTTTTAATTAAATCGGGATGATTCCGAATGGCTTCGCTCATGGAGCAAAAAATTATACCATGCTCCGACAGCGTTTCGCTAAAGGTAGTCTTCACCGAAGAGCTATCCATTACAGCATCAACGGCAAAACCCGAAAGCAATTTCTGCTCATTTAACGGGATACCAAGTTTTTCGAATGTTTCTCTTAATTCAGGATCTATCTCTTCGCTACTATTTGGATTCTTTATGCGCGGAGCAGCAAAGTAAATGATGTCCTGATAGTCAATCTCAGGTACTTCGAGATGCGCCCAATGTGGCATTTCCATAGTAAGCCAATGTCGATAGGCCTTAAGCCTAAACTCTAGCATCCACTCGGGTTCTCCCTTTTTTGCTGAAATCAACCTAACAACATCCTCGCTTAGCCCTTTTGGAATAATATCTGTTTCAACATCTGTAACGAATCCGTATTTATAATCACCCGATGTTACATCATTCAATATCTGATCTTGGTCGTTTGCCATTTAAAATAATCTTTGAATCGTTAACTAGTTAACAAACATGGTGCGCTAATGTTTGCTACGCACAAGAATTAACTTGCTAATGTAGAATGAATCTAATTAAGCGCAAAGATATTCACTTTGATTGGATTGAGAAATGATTTTAAAAAAACTATAAAATAACTTTTGCAGAAACGCAAAAATTTTATTCGCAGAGAAGAGTTAAGTAAAAACCCCCGATTAAAATTTCGGGAGTTTTATTATTTATCTGTTGATGATTCTCTTTTTGTTTCAACATAAAAGAAAGGGACATTCGCCATATCAGAAAGTTCTTCACCCGCTTCACGAAGCTCATCATCGTCCGAATCGTAGAACCAATAAATCTTAATTGGAAATCCTTCTTTTTGAAAACCATTCAGCATTATAATTATATCGTAAATGAATTTTGCTGACGATGAGTTGAAATAAATAAACTTAAACTTAAAGGCAAAAGGTTCAATGCTAACGTTCATCGAAAGGTTTTTCATTTGAACGGTGTTCAGCTCATCGAGCCATTGTATTAATGGAAAGTAGAAATCGCGAACATTTTCGGGCCTAGAATAGCCGCTCAGCTCAAGAACCCTAGTTTCAAGATTAAAATCAACAGCAGGCGATACAGCAGTTCCGTTTATTTGAAAAGATTTCATTTGTAACTAATATTTCTTTTTTGCAATATAGTAAAATTCATTTGGTAAACTTACGTGTAAAAGGTTGTTATGTTATTCTTAATGAATAATATTGATTAACGTCTAATAGTAATTGACTATCATTGAAAAACAGGTGAGCATTTTAAAAAAATAAAGCCCCGTCCGATATTTAACGAGGCTTTAGTTAGGTTTAGGTTTAATAGGGTATAAAGTCAAAAGGGTATCCAAGCATATCGGAGATTTCCTCACCTGACTCCTGTATTTCATCATCCCCCTCCTCGTAGTACCAGTTAATAAGTATTTCATTACCCCTTGAGTGATATTTCATGAACTCCAGGAGAATGTCGAGTATAAATTTTGAAGAGGCGGAGTTGAAGTAGGTCATTCTGAGATTTACGGTTAAAAGGCTCTTATTGAAATCGATGTTTCTACTAAGAACAGAATCGCTGTACTCGTCGAGCCATTTCAGAATTGGCCGAAAAAAACCAATTACATTCTCTGGCCTTGAAAAACCAGAAATCTCAAAAAGATTATTCTCCGGATCGAAATTGATTCTTGGAGTAAACTCCGTGGGTTCAATATTAAGGGAATCCATAGTCGCTCCTTTATTTTGTATTGTTGAGAGATATCAAAACATTTAATGTAAAATACGAATACTTATCGTTAATGGCAGTGAAGGTGTAGTTTATTTTGTTCTCTGAAACCTTGGCAATGTTAATGATCCCAAGACCTGCGCCTCCCTTTGGTGAAACATTCCCGCTTAGAATAGTATTCTTATAAAGATCCTTTAAGCCATCCTTATCAAGAGAGTTAACCTTATCGAGTTTGCTCTTCAATAGGTTAACCTTATGATTTAAAATAGAATTTGAAATAAATAAGGATAAACTCTGAGCATTGACAAGTAGCGAAAATTTCGGTAAGTACGCTACATCATCGCTAATATGATCCTGATGTTTGTAAATATTCTCCAAACTTTCAACCATGGCAGCATACACCTTCTTTCGAATGGTTATATTCATACCCCGCTTATCGAGCAGTGCTGCCATCTTGTTCAGAAGGAAACCTATTTCCTCGTAGCTTAAAGGTCCAAAGTGTCTTAGTAACTCTTCGCTAGCAACTTCTACTTCTCCCATTTTAGATATTAAAGGTTGCAAAATATAAAAACTTCATTTAAAAAATACCATGAATCAGAAATTCTTTTTGACAACTCTGCATTTTATTTTTTCAAAGAAGTAAAAAACATCAACCTCTTGAACTTTAAAGTTACTATTCCTTATGAATAATAAAACTAAATCTGGAGAAAATTTTTAAATTGAGCGAAAAAAAAGAGGCTGGCTTCTAGCCAACCTCATGGGATAATTATAGCAAATTTCTATTAATTATTTCATTTACTGAACTATCTTCATTTCGTTGATAAGCCTAGTTGCACCAGCGTATTTCTCAACAATAAAAAGGGTGTAACGTATGTCAACGTTAATGCAACGTTGGAGTTGCTTTTCAAAAACAATATCGCCGCTCATGGCTTCCCAGTTCCCATCGAAAGCAGTTCCGATCAGTTCCCCTTTGTCATTAAGCACAGGGCTTCCCGAGTTT
>RPRQ01000127.1 GCA_003818205.1 Bacteroidales bacterium | reverse complement strand
TTATTTTAACGTGGGACAAGATTGCCCGCCTGCCCGCCCAGACGAGCCGTTCGGACGGGAATGACGCAGTCGGGCAGGCTACTTCGAACTCCCCAACGGTTTTTAGCAGCAACCGTTGGCGGTCATTGGTTTCGATAGAAAATAAATTCTTAGGCTAACGTGAAAAGTGTGGAAAGAAATGAAGATGAAATGATTTTTTATTCTTTGTATATATTTGAATATTAAACATTTGAAAAAAATTAATCAGTATTTAATACGAAACACGGATGGAAACTTTTAGAATTAGCTCACCTTTTGACAAGGACGACTCCAGAATACCGGCGTAATGCGTTACAGTATCAAGTCCCTGATTTCATTAATTTTTCAAAAAACAGATAATCTAATAAATCGTAGCCCTTTTTTAAAATACTGCATTTCGATCAGTAATTGATTTTACAATAATCAGATTTACAATTATATAACAATGTCATTTAATTAAGGATTTTACAATTGACGCTTTGAGGTCTTCCGACTCTGAAAGGTCAATCAAATTTATTAACCTGAATGTCAGCGTTTTATCTATCTTAAGTAAACGACATTGAATTATATAACCAAAAACCTACTTGCCAATTTTTAACTTTAACACTTTTTAGTAAAAACTCAGGAAACATTTTTTATAAAATTTGTTTCCTGAGTTTTTTCATTCTATTTTTGCCGCATGAACGAAGATCTGAAAAATATACTAAAAAGGGTTCGTGAGCTATACAACAAGTATGGTATAAAGAGTATAACCATGGATGATGTGGCCCATGAACTTGGGATTTCAAAAAAAACGCTTTATCAGTTCGTTTCCGATAAAGATGATTTGGTCGGTAAGTTCATCGATAATGAGATCGAGATTAGGCAGGTGGAGATATGCAAATGCTTTAAAATCGGACTGAATGCCATTGAGGAGCTATTCGAAATATCACTCTTCATGAATAAACTCATCCGGGAGCAGAACCCAGCAACTGAATACGACCTAAAGAAGTACTACCCTCATCACTTCCAGAAAATCGTAAAGATTAGGCGGGAGAGGATGTACAGCTACATACTTTTAAATTTGCAGAAAGGAAAAGAGGAAGGGCTGTACCGAGAGGATATGAACGAAGATGTAATCGCAAAGCTGCACCTATCAAGATCGGAAAGCATTCACTTCGAGGAGCTCTTTACCATCGAGGAGTTCACTTCGGTTAAACTTTTTATCGAACTTCTATCTTACCATGTTAGGGGAATTGCCACCGAAAAAGGAATTAATGTATTAGAGAATAAAATAAAACAGTTAGAGAGTAATAACATTTAATAGTTAAAGTATGAATTTGATACGAAAAGGATTAATAACACTAGTAATTCTTGGATTTATTAACGAAGGATTTGCACAGGAGAGCTCCGAACCGCTGAGATTTTCTGTTCTCGATGCTCAAAACTATGCATTGCAGAATAATCGTACACTTCAGTCCTCGAAAATTGACATTGAGATTGCAAAAAAAATGGTATGGGAGACAACAGCCATTGGTTTACCTCAGCTTACTTTCGCCGCTAACTACACCCATCAGTTTACTGTTGCTAATTTTCCGATGGGCGGAGGGCTCGATCCCAATGCGCTTGATGCGATGCCAGCAAACACCCCGTTAACTAATACCAATTTGTTGAATAGCTTTGCTCCACCTCAAATGGTTCCAATGGGCGATGCTAATAGTACAACCTTTGATTTGACGCTATCTCAACTTATTTTTAGCGGTGAGTATATTGTTGGACTCCAAGCCGCTCGTGTTTTTAAGGAGATTTCGGAGAAAAGTTTTGTGAAAACCGAGATTAAAACTAAGGAATCGGTGGCAAACAGCTACTATATCGTTCTCGTTCTTGGCGAAAACCTTAAAGTGCTAAAAGATAGCTACAAAGCCATTGATCAGACCCATAACGAAATGGTAAAGATGTATGAGCAGGGTTTTAATGAGCAAACGGATGTTGATCAGCTTAAAATCAGTAAATCCAACATACAAACGGTGATCACCTCGCTCGAAGCGCAAAAAGAGGTTTCCATGAAGCTCCTTAAACTTCAGCTCGGCGTTGATTTTAATCAAACGGTAATTCTAACCGATAGCCTCTCGGGTATTATAAACCAAAATGCCTTAACCTATTTAGTCTCCAAGGATTTTAACCCTGAGGGTAGCGTTGATTATCAGATCATGAGCACGCAGGAGAAATTGATGGCGTTAAGCCTAAAGCGAGCGAAATCAAAATTCCTTCCTACGGTATCGGCTTTTTACCGTCATCAGCAGCTTTTGAACGAGCCATTAATCAATTTTCAGCCAAAGGATATGCTAGGGGTATCGATAAATTTCCCAATTTTTACTAGCGGACAGCGTTTATCGCAGGTTAGCCAGGCAAAGCTAAACCTTGAGAAAACAAGGTTGAGCAAAGATGATGTTGGGCAGGGTCTTGTCCTTGAATTCGAACAAGCGCATAGCGACTACCAAACTGCTTTTAGTAACTTTACTGTCAACAATGAAAGTATGGAGCTGAGCAAAAGGGTGTACGATAGAACAATCATAAAATATCGCGAGGGGGTTTCTTCGAGTTTTGAGCTTGCTCAAAACCAAAATCAGTTTTTAACGGCAGAATCAAATTACTTTAATTCTGTTCTCTCTCTGCTTGGAGCTAAAGCAAAGCTCGATCGAATTCTTAATAAATACGAGGGGTTGAAATAAAAATAGTAATCAAATAAGAAAATACATAAGATATGAAAGCAATGAATATTCGAATAATCAGCATTTTTTTACTAGCTATACTGTTATCGTGCAGCGGTAACAAACAATCGCAGCTAGCCAAGCTAAAGGAACAACGCCAAAACATTGATGAACAGATTAAAAAACTTGAAGCCGAAGTTGCTAACAGCAATGGAAAAACCTTAAATCCAGACAAACTTAAATTTATCGGTATTACCGAGGTGAAAACCTCTCCATTCGACCATTATGTTCGAGTTCAGGGTAGCCTCGATGGCGATCAGAATGCTGAGGTTTTTGCAGAAGCACCTGGAACAGTATCTGCAAAGTACGCCGATGTTGGTCAGCAAGTAGCTAAAGGTCAAGTTTTGGCTCAGATCGATGATAGGGAGTATCGCAGTCAGCTAGAAAGTGCTGAGACTAACTATAAATTTGCTGCCGATATGTTCGAGAAGCAGAAACGTCTATGGGATCAAAAAATAGGAAGCGAAGTTCAATACCTACAAGCAAAAACATCAAAGGAATCGCTTGAGCAGCAGATTACATCATTGAAACAGCAAATCGAGAAGTTTAAGATTAAATCTCCAATCTCTGGTACAATCGAGGAGTGTAATATCAAGGTGGGTGGCGTTGTATCGCCCAATCCGCAGTTAGTTGCATATCGTGTAGTAGCGTTTAGTAATCTTAAAGTTATTGCCGAAGTATCGGAGGCGTACTCATCAAGGGTTCAGAAGGGCGATAAGCTAATCGTTCAATTCCCCGATATTAATAAGGAGTTCATTGCTAAGGTTGACTTCGTTAGCAAGTATATCAACCCTGTGAATCGCACCTTTTTAATTGAATCAAAGATTACGAATGGAATTCAGGATTTAAAGGCTAACATGGTTGCAATCATCCGGATCAACGATTACCATACCGATAATGCTATAACCGTTCCGATGAACGTTATCCAAACCGATCAAACGGGTAGTTACGTGTATGTTATTCGTCCAAAAGGTAACTATAATGCTGCAACCAAGCACCCTGTAACAATTGGAGGTAGCTATAATGGTGTAGCCGAAATTCTCAGCGGTTTGACTAAAGGGGATAAGGTTATATCAACAGGCTATCAGGAGCTTATTGACGGTGAATATGTAAGATTTTAGCTTTTATGCTGTTATTTAACAAGAATAAATAGTCTATTTCATGGAAAAGAAATTTAAAGAATTTTTTGCAACCAGCTGGGCCATTAATAATAAAATCAGTGTCTATGTGCTGGTGTTCATCATATCTGTGTTCGGTTTAATAAACTACTTTACAATTCCCAAAGAGCAGATCCCTGAGATTGTTATACCAATGGTTATGGTGAATACCTTTTACCCTGGTACATCACCTGTCGATATGGAGAACCTGGTTACCCGTCCTATCGAAAAGAAACTTAAGGCAATAAGCGGTGTTAAAAAGATTACCTCTCGCTCACTTCAAGATTTCTCATCGATCGTTGTAGAGTTTAATACCGATGTAGAGCAGAAGGATGCTAAGCAGGAGGTAAAGGATAAGGTTGATAGAGCAAAATCAGATTTACCCAACGATCCATTATTCAATGAACCTGATGTTCAAGAAATCGATCTTTCGGAGATCCCTATAATGTATATCAACGTTTCAGGCGATTTGCCATTGGATAAGTTGAAGCAGTATGCCGATGATATGCAAGATCGCTTTGAGAGCTTGAAGGAGATTACCCGGGTTGAGATTGTTGGTGCTTTGGATAGGGAAATTAAGATTGACCTCGACATGTATAGGATGAAGGCGGCTAGCCTTTCATTTAGAGATGTGGAGGGTGCTGTTTCTAGCGAAAATGTGACGGTATCGGGTGGTAATATCGATTTGCAAGGGATGAGCCGTTCCATTCGGGTTGTGGGTGAGATTAAACATATTGAGGAGCTAAAGGATTTAGTGATTAGCACATCGAGCGGTGCGCAGGTAAAGCTTAAGGATATTGCTACTGTTCGCGATGGATTTCAAAAGCAGGAGAGCTACGCACGTTACGATGGTAAAAACGTTATAACGTTAAACGTTATTAAGAAGAGCGGTCAGAACCTGCTTGACGCTTCCGATCAGATCAAGGAGATTATCACTGATATGCAGAAGAGTCAGCTACCCTCAAACCTTAACGTTGAGATAACCGGCGATCAGTCAAAATTTACTCGTAATACTCTTAAAGAGCTTAATAATACTATTATCATCGGATTTATCCTTGTTACTATAGTACTTATGTTTTTTATGGGGTTAGTGAATGCAATTTTTGTTGGCTTATCGGTTCCTTTATCCATGTTCTTGGCGTATATCGCAATGCCTTATTTCGATTTTACCATGAACATGCTGGTGATGTTCGCATTCATCTTTGCCCTTGGGATTGTAGTTGACGATGCCATTGTGGTTATTGAGAATACCCATAGAATATTCAAGAAGACCAAGATGGATATCGCCCAATCAGCAAAATTTGCGGCGGGTGAAGTGTTTGTCCCAATCCTTTCAGGTACGCTAACCACTCTTGCACCATTTTTCCCTCTTGCGTTTTGGCCTGGCGTTGTAGGTAGCTTTATGTTCTTTATTCCTGTAACCCTTATCATTACACTTTTCGCATCGCTTATCGTGGCATATATCTTTAACCCTGTTTTTGCGGTTGATTTTATGAAGCACGATGATGTTGATCGTCCTGTTGTGCTATCGAAGCTTTACAGAGTTACAGCGGGTATTGCTGTAACAGCTATCCCATTCTACCTTCTGAAGCTATACGGAATTGGGAATTTACTCATATTCTTTGCAATTATTATACTACTCCACAATCTATTTGGATACAAGATGCTTCGAAGGTTTCAGTCGCATTTTATCCCTGCAATGATGAGAAAGTATGAGAATTCGCTGAAATGGGTGCTTGTTGGCAAACGACCCGTTAAGCTACTATGGGGAATGATTGTGCTTTTTGTCGCAACCCTCATTCTTAACAACATTGTTGAAACCAAAGTTGTTTTCTTCCCCGATAATGAGCCCAATATGGTTAGCACTTATATCAAGATGCCTATAGGTACTGATGTTCGGGTAACCGACTCGATTGCCCGAACGGTTGAGCATCGAATTGTTGGCGTTTTGGGTAAAAATAACCCAATCGTTGAATCGGTGGTAACCAACGTAGCTCTTAGCGCATCGGAGAATAGCTTCGACAATTCAACAAAATCATCGCATTTAGCAAAGATTACCGTAAATTTTGTTGAGTTCAGTGAGCGTAATGGACAAAGTACAGGTGCTTACATGAATGAAATGCGAAATGCCGTAAAGGATATCGCAGGAGCAGAGGTTGTTGTCGATAAGAATGAGATGGGACCTCCAACGGGTAAACCGGTTAATATCGAGATCTCGGGCGAAGATTTAGGTGAACTCGTTAAAACTTCAAATCATTTTAAACGCTTTCTTGATTCGCTTCAAATTGGAGGAATCGAGGAGCTGAAATCCGACTTTGCAACCACCAAGCCAGAGATTATCATTAACCTCGATAGGGAACGTGCCAATTTTGAGGGAATATCTGCGGGTATGGTTGGAGGCGCTATTCGGACAGGTAGGTTTGGTACCGAAATATCCAAATTCCGCGAAGGCGAGGAGCAGTATCCTATTATGCTTCGCTTTGATGAGAATCAAAGGAATGATATTGAGCAGCTGCTTAACCTTACCATTACCTATCGCGAGAATTCGGGTACGCTTCGTAATATCCCCCTTTCGGTGGTTGCTAAGATTGACTATGTAAACAGCTATGGGCAGATTAACCGTTTGAATTTGAAAAGGGTAATAACCTTATCATCCAATGTTTTAGATGGATTCACACCCAATGAGATAAATGCTCAGATTGAGAAAGCAATACCACAGTTCTCTAAACCATCCGATGTGGAAATTAAAATAACTGGCGAAGCCGAGGATCAGGCAGAATCAATGCTATTCCTATCCAAGGCGATGCTATTATCGTTATTCCTGATCATGTTTATCCTAATTACGCAGTTCAACTCCATGTCAAAGGCATTAATCATTGTATCCGAGGTTGTATTTAGCATCATTGGAGTACTGCTAGGGTATATGATTTTTGATATGACCATATCAATCATCATGACCGGTATGGGTATAGTTGCCCTTGCGGGTATTGTGGTTCGGAATGGTATCCTACTCGTTGAATTTACCGATGTGTTAAAGGAGAAAGGGATGAAGACCCGCGAAGCGATTATCGAAGCTGGAAAAACTCGTATAACCCCTGTGGTTCTTACCGCAACAGCAACCATTCTTGGTCTAGTTCCATTGGCAATTGGTATGAATATCAACTTTGTTACATTATTCACCGAGTTGAACCCGCATATTCACTTTGGTGGTGATAATGTTATGTTCTTTGGCCCGCTATCGTGGACAATCATCTTCGGGTTAAGTTTTGCTACCTTCCTGACGCTTATTTTGATACCTGCAATGTACTTTGTTATCTATTCGCGTAACATAAGAAGGCAACGCCGTAAATCGAATAGACAAGCTAAAATCGATTATAAAAAGTTATACTAGTGTTATGTTAATCATGCTATGACGTAATAGTATTTAGAGTTTTAACCAACGGGTTAACCCGTTGGTTAAAATAAAAACGTAATAATACATACTTAACATTCCACTAGCGACTATTCATTGTTGATGTGAATAAAACGAAGTATTAAAAGATTCGCTTAACCTGATATAAAAAAATATGTAACTATTCAGCAGCAATAAAAACTCGGTTATTCGACAAAAGGTGTGGAAGATAATTTGATTTTGTTCCAATATTGACCCCAGAGGGGTCGGATGTTTATAGGAAAAATGCCCATTTATGGTGCGACCCCAGCTGGGGTCGAATGTTCCTAGGGATAGATATTTTCTATAGACATATAATCCCTCTGGG
>RPRQ01000126.1 GCA_003818205.1 Bacteroidales bacterium | reverse complement strand
TATGCGACTATAGAAAAGCAGCATTGCTGCGAACTATTTGTAGAATAGACGATTACATTTTAGCTAGAAGCAGCATCGCTGCGACCTATTGATTTTAGATTTTTTTCTCGGTTAATAATGATTCTTTTTAACGAAATTATCTTACTCATTAATCAGGGTTAACTTATCTAACCCCCTGTCGATAATATATAAATTAACGTGAGTTCGATCTAAGCGACAATAGTAAACATCAATCATACAATATATTACAGATATATGTATGTTTTTTTGGAATGATGGATTAATGGATTAATGGGGTTTCTTCTAACATTATTCTTCCCTGCCTACCGGCCAGTCAGGCGGCAGGCAAAATTCCATCATTCCATTCTTCCATCATTCCATTCCTCCATTCCTCCAATTATTCCATATTGATATGATTATAATAAACAAGCAGTTAAGTTAATTCTTGCATCGAACTGACATTAAATTACTTCTATAAAACACATCTAAAAACGCTACTTTCTCCCTCTATATATCAAGTAGAGAGGGCTGGGGTGAGTAATTAAAAAAGGGTTTTTAGTGATGCCTTATAACTTCATAAGTATAATTGCTCAGAGCTTATTCCAATTACTGCTCAAATAAAAACATAAGGAGAAAATGTATTTATTCACCTAAATATTAGTTTGTTTTATAATTTTTTTTTATAGTTTTAAAAATAATTTGATTGGATGTTAAAAAAATAAAAAAATCTTATAGGAAAGTAATATGCGTTTAAAAATATTTTTGCTCGTCGTCATCTCTTTTTCATTTCAAAAGGCTTTTACAAATGATGTTAGCACCTATCTGCTTGGTTATAGGCTGAATGGGGTTTCGAATTATGGCTTGGAGAAGGAGATTATTCAAGGTAATAGCCTTGAACAGCTGATTGAAAAGTTGACCCCTTTCTTTGAAGATTCCCTAGTACCTGTTCGTCAAAAGTCATACTATTTAACCTACAAGAGAGCCCTTTCGGCTGATGCTGATAAAAAGTTGGCGGTTAACACGTTGCTAAATGGTTGCAACGATAGGGATGGTGGAATTGTAGGCCAAAATCTTGAATTCCTGAAAAATTTCCATGCCGAAGATTTTGATGAAAAATCAATGCAGCGGATCAACTCAAAGCTTATAAATCATAGAATACAGCATTATAAAGGGTTTGTAGAAGTTGCTGGTTTTGTTAGCACAGGTAAAGATATACTTTACCAGAAACTACTTGATAGTAGCGTGCCAGGTAATGTGAAATGGTCTATTTCATTGGCTATGGCTAGAATGGGGAATGTAGAGCAGATTCGCTACTGCTTGGATATGATAAAGAAACAACCCGTGAATGATGCCTTTGTGGATTATGTTCTGCCCTATTTAATTTATATGCGACAGAAAGAGGCGATAGATTACTGCGTAAAAGTATTGAATAATAATGAAAAGCTTTGCCACTCCCTAAACCCAGATATTTCGGAAAGCATTATTTGTGGTTATAGGGTTTTGGAACTCCTTGCACCGATAGTCGTTGATTTACCCGTCTCACTCGACTCCTCAGGGTTTTTAAATACCAACGATTTTGAGATTTTACTTAATAATACGAGAAAGTGGTTTGACGAAAACCCAACATATCAAATAAGAAAAAATAATTATTAATATACCCATTAATTATTCCTAGCTATGCCGAGGTTTCTATTGTTTTATACCCTATGCTTTTTTGCAATAATTGAGAGTAACGTTGGTTGGGCGCAAACAACCATTCCAAATCCTGCAAACGAGCTTCTGTCGAAAGTTGAAAGAGTCCAAGCAGAAAATAAGGACAAGATTGATGCTGCTTTTACAGCAATGAATGCTGTTAAAAAAGCTGGAGCCTATATCGAATCGTTGAGCGATTTGTTTGGTAATGGTGTAATCACTCTACCTGTTGGGATTAAGAAAGGGGATTATGAGCTGATAATTCAAAAAATTAAGTACGACAAGAACTCCCGTAAATCACAGATTTATGCCACATGTGCTTTCCAATTCAAGGAGGATGGTGAAAGGGTCGCATTTGAAGGGATTGCTGATATTGAAGGGCAGAAAGGACTCGGGACAGCCGGTTCGCTTGAGCTAATGGCTCCGGTTAGGAGGAATCTTGGAAAAAAAGCGGCTATAATTTTTAACGAGGGTACAAAGGCAAATTTTGGATGCGAGGGATTGGAATCGTTTAACGCAAAAATCTCCCTAGTAATTACTTCTGATAAGATATACGCTGTTGATACCAAAGGACAACCGACAAACCAACCAATAACTGCTTCATTTGATGCGGTATTTCACAATTTTGATTGCTACTCTGTATCATTTGGTTTCGATAAATCGTTTTGTTTTAAAGGTTTACAGGATGTTATATTCTCGCTAAATGGGGCAACGCTCGATCAGGACGACAAGGAAACATCAGCAATGGTTAAGTTCCCACAAAACTATTTTACTGCAAATGACGATGAAACCGTAAAGTTATGGAAGGGAATTTCGATTTCGAGCGCTTCAATCTCCTTGCCTGCAATGTTTAAGAAAACTTCTACAGCAAACGATACCGCCAAAACTACTACAGATACAACAAAAATCGATTTAAGCAGCCGTGTTGCGCTAAACCTAAAGAATGTTATTATCGACGAGAATGGTTTTACTGGTTTTGCCGAAGGGCAGAATATTATTGCCTCAGAAACAATCAATAAGGATAAGTGGGATATTTCTTTAACCGATTTCTCGCTTAACCTTTTAAAGAATGATGTTGTTGGATTTGGATTTGGAGGGGCAATTAACATTCCACCCCTTGGTAAGAGCTCGTTATTACCATATAAAGCTTCTTTTAATTCCTCTACCGATTCATATGAATTTATTGTGAATGTATCGGGAGAATTCGACTTCCCTGTCTTAAGGAGTACCCTATCATTAAATAAAACATCAACGGTTGAGATATTGATAAAGGACTCGGATTTTTACCCAACCCTTAACGCATCAGGTAAGCTATCCATAAATGCCCCAATTAATGAAAAGGATAGCACTAAAAAGTTTGTAGTTCCTGATATCACCTTTGAGAATTTAAAAATTAGCCGTTCGAAACCATATGTTAGCTTAGGGGCTATTGGTATATCTGGCGAACTAAAATCGCCAAAAGTTGCTGGTTTTGAACTCTCTATCTCCGATATACATTCGTTTGATAACCCAACTCAAGGAAGCGGTTTGGCCTTTCAGGCAGGGATTAAGCTCAACGATATGTTTGGCGGAACGGTTGGCCTTCAGCTCTTTGGCGATTACTCCCATTGGAAGTTCAAAAAGGTTGGTGTAGATAGGATAAAGGTGGATTTTAAGTCTGGTGCTTACAGCATTACAGGGGGGGTGTGGTTTAAAAATGGCGACTCTTTATATGGCTCAGGTTTTCGAGGCGATGTGAAATTTCAAGTTCTTAATAAGTTTACCTTCGATGCTGTAGCAGTATTCGGCAGAGTGAATAGCTATAGGTATTTCCTTACCGACGTGTACTTTGAAACATCCCCAACATCCGGTATTATTGTTCCTCCAGCACTTTCATTCTACGGTTTTGGTGGCGGTATATATCGCAGAATGCAGCAATCCACCAAATCAAGTACAAGCGAGGATTTCGGGAAGGCCCTTTCGGGAATTAACTACATCCCCGATAAAACTGTGGGTATGGGCTTTATGGCAACAACCCGATTTGGGTTGCTTGGCTCATCATCTGCATTCAACGCCAAGGTTAGCTTCGAAATGCAGTTTAACGATCATGGAGGGTTAAACTTTATTCAGCTTAGGGGCGATGCATCGTTTATGAATAGCCCCAGTAAATGGGGGAGTTTGGCCGATAACATAAATGATAAAGTTAAGAAGTTAGAATCGGCTGGTGGGAAAATAAACATTGCTGGGAAAAACGATTTGGCTGTACCCGAGAATAAAGGCAGTGGTTTCTTAACCGCATCGATGAATATAAAGTACGATATCGCCAACAGCGTTTTTACAGCCGATTTAAGCACTTACCTTAATGCAGGTTTTATTAAAGGAGTTGGGGCTAACGACCGGATGGGTTGGGCTTCGGCATATTTCTCGCCCGATAAGTGGTACACCTACGTTGGAACACCCTCCGATAGGTTGGGAATAAGTATCCTTGGTTTAGCTAAGGCTGATGCGTACTTTATGGTTGGTGATGAAATTCCAGAGCTACCACCACCACCTCAAAAAGTGCTGCAGAACTTTAGCAAAAAGATGCAGGACAAGCTGAATAAGCGAAATACCGATAATTTAACTTCGGGCAGCGGTATTGCATTTGGAGCCTCATTGGGTGTTGACTTCAAGGCAAAACTACCACCTTTTTATGCAAAGTTAGGTGTAGGTATGGGCGCCGAATTTTTGTTGAAGAACTATGGCGAAAATGCTTACTGTGCAGGTGAAAGTTCTACCCTTGGCATAAATGGTTGGTATGCAAGAGCTCAGGCATGGGCTTGGGTTGAGGCCGACATTGGAATGGAAGCCCGAATTTTTAGAAGAACCCGTAAATTTAGCATACTCAATATTTCTGCTAGCGCATTACTTGCAGGTTCAGGGCCTAACCCATTCTATTTTGAGGGAGCCGTTGGTGGCCGATTTAGCGTTATGGGTGGCCTAATATCGGGTAAATGTAATTTTGATTTCGAACTTGGCAAGGAGTGTAAAGTTATGGGCGGAAGCCCATTTGGCGAGGATATTATTGCTCAGCTAACCCCTTCGGCAGGCGAAAAGGATGTTAACGTGTTTGCATCGCCACAGGCAGTTTTTAATATCCCCATTGGTGTTGAGATGGAGATTGAGGAGGATGAGGGAGCAATGGCATGGTATAAGGTAACACTCGAAAATTTCTCGGTTTTCCATAAGGATACAAAGAAAAAGGTTGAGGGTGCTACCGTGCTAAATAGTGAGGGAAAAATATGTATGCTCGACCCCTCCGAGCCGCTTGAGAGCAATAAGGAGATGGTTGCCTACGCAAAGGTGGGCTTTAAACGAAAGCTGAATGGTAAGTGGATCGATGTTAAGGGGGCTGACGGTAGTCCAGTTTTTGAAGAGAAATCAACCGAGTTTACCTCTGGCGAAAGGCCAAAGACAATACTTCCCGAACACGTTAAGTACAGCTACCCCATAGCAAACCAGTATAACTTCTATCCAAGGGAGTATAATGAGGGTTACATGCTATTGACCGAGAATTACGCATATCTCTTCTCAACCGAAAAACCTCAGGGATACATTCAACAGCTCAGATTCTCGGATTTAGATGGTAGTAAAAAGGATGTGGGGTTCGACTACGTTACATTTAGCGCAGGGAACGATATTCGAATGGAGATAAACTTTCCATTGAATGAGGGTAGTTTTAATAAAAACGATATATATAAGCTGGCAATCATTAACATTCCTCAGGTAAGCGGGCTTAACATATCGAGTAATATTTCAACTTCTCAAGGAAGTATTGGCGATAGCCTTTTTGTATCCAAGCAAAAGGCCGAAGGAACGCTTGCTTTGCTAGAGGAAAAGGAGATTTACGCATTGCATTTTCGCACTAGCTCTTATAATACGTTTACCGAGAAAATGGCTGCAATTCCAAATTACGAAGGAGTTGCATGGCAGGAGTATCCACATGTTTACGATTTGGGCTCAAATATTTACGATGCCACTGCAGCGACAGAAGTATTCGATTTCTTCGAAAATAATACTATTCAACCCGAGCAGAGCTTGGTGCAAATTGTTCCCATTTACACTAAAACCGATTGGTTTGTAAATAAAGTTGCACCACTGATTTATGGCAATACCGATGTGCTTTCGAACGCAAAATTGGTTGGTTTACAGCCACCTACCCATGTTGAGGTTGTTCGATTCGGGTTAAGAACCCCTAACGTACAGCTCGATGAGGATGTGATTGAGAGTAATGCCCGCCCTTACGTATCCGCTTTTGGAGCACTAAACTACAGGGCTTCATACTATATCGATAGGGACTTTGTGGCTATACGTAATGCATTGGCCAATCGGTTGACATCCAATTCTCCTTCAAATAGTGAAATGAGCAAGTTTTTGGCGCAGAATAACATTCCCGATTTAATAAACGGAAACTACGAGATGCAGTTTGTTTATATGCTTCCGGGAAAAAATATTGCTACATCAACCATTAACAGGAATATAAAGTTAAAAAAATAGAGAAAATAACGAAAAACCTGCAAGCATCGACAGACCTAGCAGAGTTTCGGTGAGAAAAGCGAAAAACCTGCCAGAGTCGATAGACCTGGCAGAGTTTAAGAATACTAATAATAGAATTAAATTAAAGTGATAAGTTTTTGTAATAGAAGAGTTCACGCAAAGTGCGCGAAGATAAAGCGCAAAGGTTCGCAAAGGGGTTGCATTGCAAATCCACCCCTTTGCGCTCTTCGCGTAACCCTTAGCGCGCTTTGTCTGAACTCTTTCGCATTTTACTCTTGTAGTCCGTGCCGTTTAAATAAATGGTTTTTATTTGCCTGTCAGCGTTTAACAAGCCTTGGACTGTTTCTTACAATTCTAGGCACTTTAGGCACTCTAGCGCACTCAAGGCACTTAAAACTTAATGTACTTAATATTTTTTCAATATAACGATCATGCGTAAAGCCTTTGCAGCGCTGTTTTTCTTCTATCTGGTAGTAACCAGAGTATCCGCCCAGAGCAGCTACCCCATATACGTTGCCCCCAACCTAACCCCTCCGTACTCGCTTAGGCTCAGCGACTATAGCAAGTTCGGCTCGCAACAGCTGGTGGTCAACATCACCGTCAACGACCTTGGCGTTTCGAACCTCCCCGTCAAGCTGCACATCAAGCTCGAGACGGTCGGGGTAACCATCGAGAATACCCCGAATCTGAGCACCACCCCCATCTACCTCGATGGCGGTGCGGCGAGCATCCTTTTCGGTGATGATCTTAAGGACTACTTCGACATCAACAACCTCGTCTTCAAGGGCTACAGCAAGGAGGCCTACCGCCGCACCGGGCAGCTCCCCGAGGGCTTTTACAGGATTTCGGTAGAGGTGCGCCACTTTCAGACCAACCGGCTCATCTCCAATCAGGGCGTCGCATCCGCCTGGATAGCCATCGGCAAACCCCCGCTGCTCAAGCTCCCCGAGAGTAACAAGGAGCTGGGCGAGTTCAAGGGGATGCCCCTCGTATTCTCGTGGTACCCCGTCAATTTGGGTAGCCCCGTATCCGCCGGAAGCGTTCAGTACAAATTTGAGCTGTGGGAGCTCCGCGTCGAAGGGGTTAGCCCGTATACCGTGGCGGCTACAGTTCCCAATTTTTACGAGGAGACCACCCAGAACACCATGCTTTCAGTTATACCCGCATCCATGCTGATGGCCCCCGGCATGAAGTACGCCTGGCGGGTTACCGCCTCCGACCTGAGCGGATTTGTCCCCTTCGAGGGGGATGGTCATAGTGAAATCCGGGTGTTCACCTACCGGTCCAAATGCGAAACGGCGAAGAACCTGAAATCGAAGCTGCGCGGGACGAATGGCTTTTTTGCCTGGGAAACGGCTAAAAACCACACCTCGTATAATGTTGAGCTGCGTAAGCCCGAAACGGGTTGGCTTTCAGCCAGCGAAACATTCGATAATAAGGCCGAGTTCTTCGACCTCGATTACAGCACAACCTACGAGCTGCGCGTTCAATCGGTCTGCGATAACGACCCGAGCATGGTCAGCGACTTCACCGGCTGGGAAAAGCTCAAAACCCCCGAAAAGAGAAATAAGCCCGATTCCACCTCCTGCCCGAGCTGCGGGTGCGGTACCCCGAATGGAACGGGCAATATTGAAAACCTTACCGTCAAGAAGGATCTTAAACCCGGCGATACATTGATTAACCGCTTCGGGACCACCCGCTACATCCTTAAAAGCGTTGAGCCAACGGGCGATGGCGTGTACAAGGGGCAGTTCTACTTCTGGGCGGAGATCTGGAAGCTGAAATTTATCTGCGAGTACTGGGAGCTCTCGGCCAACACCGATGGGGTCATCCTGAACATGGACTTCGAGAGCGTCTATA
>RPRQ01000125.1 GCA_003818205.1 Bacteroidales bacterium | reverse complement strand
CTCTCCCTATCTCGAACTTTATTCGAAAGACTTTACTTATTTCGACCCTGCCCATGAAAGGCGGCTTGACGGTTGGGACAAGATAAAAGAGTTGTATGAAAGCATGCGTGGAAAGGTAAAAATGGATAAATTCGAAATGATAAATCCCATTGTTCAACAAACCGATACAATGGCAGTCTTGACCTACAACCTGCACTCATACTCCGGTGAAACGCTCTGGAAAGAGAATTGCACCGAAGTGTATAGGCTTGAAGAAAATAGCGAGTGGAAAATAATCCACAGCCATTGGTCGTTTACTAAACCTTCTATTGTTTAATACACCATTCACCTATTAGATTGCTTATGGATAAAATATTAACATTCACCGATAGACAAGCGTTCCGAGAATGGCTTGGCAAGTATGGGACAGAGAGCGATGGCATATGGTTACTTTTTAGTAAAAAAGGGAAATTTGTCACTCTCTCTGCCGCCGATGCATTGGAAGAGGCGCTTTGTCACGGTTGGATAGACGGGCAAATGCAATCCATTGACGATAATACTTACAAAAAGTATTTTTCGCAACGAAAACCTAAAAGCAAATGGTCTGTTAAAAACAAAAAGCTGGCACAAACTCTTATGGAAAAGGGCTTAATGACCCATCAGGGTTTAGAAGCCATAGAACGCGCCAGAAAAAACGGTTCATGGGATAATGCTAAACGTACCCTTATTGACGATGAACAAATTGAGATGTTTAAGGAAATCATTCAGCCGTATGAGCCTGCTTACACCAATTTGTTGGCTATGTCGCATTCGGTACAGCGTACATTTACCGGATTTTATCTTGATGCCAAATCTGACAAAACCCGTCAAGCCCGGCTAGAAAAGATTATTGACAGACTTAATAGGAATTTGAAGCCAATGTGAAATAGTATAATGAGAATAATTTTGTCATCGAAGAACGTTCTCAGGGCAACCGCATTTAAAAAAGAAGTATAATAATTTGGGCCGAAAATAGATAATTGGAGCAAGCCATGCTGGATACCGTGCTGCTCGAAAAACCTGTGACCGTAAGCGTTGAAGAAGATTTCGGACATGGTCGAATCGAAAAACGCACCTGTTATGCATACGGAGAATTAGGCCATATCGAGCATAGGGGAGAATGGAGAGGACTAGCAACGATTATAAGAGTTGAGGCAGAGGTTTACAACAAAACTAGCGGCGAATCAACGAAAGACCAACGATACTACATCTCGAACCTACCCCCAGATGCGAAGGTGCTTAACCAACGCATCCGAAAACATTGGGCTGTTGAGAACAACTTACACTGGACTTTAGATGTGGAATTCGGAGAAGATAAATCTCGTAAAAGAGCTGGCAATGCAGCGGAGAACCATAATATCATCCTGAGAATGGCCATGACCATGCTGGCCAATGACATGCCCAAGAATGTAAGTAAAAAAACCAAGCGGTTGAAAGCAGCACTAGACTTCAAGTATAGAGAAAAACTGTGGATTTTTTAAATGCGGTTGCCCAGACATAACAGCCGCTAAAATCAATCAGTTCAGATTTGCAGATAAGAAAGTATTTACTACCTTAGCACTAGCGTTAACGAGGGACCTGTTGGTCTGCGCTTAGCCGCAACCGCTGGCATCAAGCATAAAAAAGCAATGAGAAAACATGAAAGCATTATTTTTTCTAATACTCACCTCTTTAATTAGTATATGTTATGCTCAACAAAATTTTGATGAGCCGATAAAACAAAATATTATCTCAATAAATTTAGGACAAAGTCAATTTAAAGATGAAAATCTCCACCCTAAGGTATTTCGGGGTTTGACTTTTGGTGCTACTTATTCACACACAAAAATCAGAAAGAATATTTCGGAATATTCCACCGGACTTAAAATGTCATTATTAAATACGGCTTATGAAGAATTTCCATCAGCACTCGGAATTCTGGTACATGGAAATTACAAGTACCTTTTTTCAGTAGCGACTAATGAGAAATTGATTTTTTACCTTGGTCTCATTAACGCTTTACAATATGGAACTAATGCATATTTTAATTGGGACGAAAGTCATTTTTACTTTGCCAATTACATTAGCGGAGGTATTGGTAGCAGAATAAATTATAGAATTGGAAAATATATTTTAGATTTTAATCTTGATATTCCCATTATTTCAGGCATAAGTCGTCCGAAGCCAAATCGTCAATATAAAATTGATAACATGACTTTTACGGGAATAATGAAAAACCTTTCTAGCAACCCCGAATTAGCTTTGCCAAATAAAAACTTCTTTTTGAAAACCGGGTTTGATTTTAGGTTTAGTACGAGGCTCTCTGTTGGATACAATTTTCAGTACCATTTTATGCGGGCAAACAATGGAGAACCTTATCAAAATATTGAACATGCCATCTCTTATAAATTCATTTTTTAACCATGAAAATAGTTTGTATCACAATAGTATCACTTTTACTATTTTGTGCCTGTTTAAAAGACGAACCATTCAAGGGAGAGTATTCCGGTTATGAACCTGTAGCTATTAGCGATGAGTGGTCAATCTCTACCCCAGAACAAGAAAGCATTGAAAGGGCAAAACTTGAACAGGCGTTCCGGTTGTTGTATAGCGATCAAAGATTTTTAATGGCCCGAAGCATGTTGGTTATCCGTAACGGAAAATTGGTTGCAGAGGCATATCCACATGATATATCAGATCGCGATGAGTATGCAAATATTCAATCATGTACCAAATCTTTTACATCGATAATGATGGGAATTTCCATTCAAAGCGGAGTCGATATTTCCGTTGAAGACAAGTTATTCAATATTTATCCGGATTTGTTTGATGAAGATATTAGAAAAAGAGAGATTGTAATAAAAGATGCACTAAAAATGCAAACCGGATTGGAGTTTAACAATGATAATAATACACTTCAATTATATCAAACAAAATCAAATTCAACAAGATTTGTGCTGGCATTCCCATACAGGAATGACCCCGGGACTATTATGAATTACAACGATGGGGCACCACATTTAGTGTCAAAAGCAATTGAGATAAAAACAGGTAAAACTTTGGGAGAATATGCCCGAGAAAAGCTATTCGAACCATTAAATATTACTGAATGGAGGTGGGAAAGCGCAAAGGATGGAACCACTTTTGGAGCGTTTAGCCTGTACCTGAAACCCCGGGATTTTGCTAAAGTAGGACAGCTGTTGCTGCAAAATGGTATGTGGCTTAACGAACAGCTAATTGATACAAGTTATCTTTCTTTGGCCACTTCTCAACAGGTCACATCACCAGGCAATAAACCATATGGCTTGTATTTCTGGATAGATGAAAAGAATCATGGTTTTTATGCCCATGGGCATGGTGGTCAGATTTTATTAGTTATACCACCAAAAAAATTAGTATTACTTTATACTGCCTGGCCATATACCAGTGGCGACTTTTTTGATGATGCTTTTGAACTATTTGATATGATAGTAGAAGGGTGCGAGTAATAATATTTAATCACTACTGACCGACAAAAAATAAATGAAAGTGTTGAATAACTCATTTTAATAACAAAATACTAATAAAATAAACGTTTGCCAATTCATGTTTTAAGCCGTTGTGGTATAGATGATTAATTCGATAAAATTTATATATTTATAAAATTTATAATGTGGAATGACCGAGTTGGTGGCTAACTCCCCCAACATATCGAACCATGGGAACGTTTTTTAGCATTTAAACGCTATTTATATGAAAGAGTCTTCATCGAAACAATGCCCTGAATGTGGCGAGAAGCTAATCGGCCGAGCCGATAAGAAGTTTTGCTCCGACCAATGCCGTAATACCTATAACAACCGCCTCAACAGCGATGCGAGCAATACAGTTCGGAATATCAACAATATTCTTCGTAAAAACAGGCGAGTGTTACAGGAGCTTAATAAGCAATCGGGCAAAACCATGGTATCGAAGGATTCACTTCTAACTAAAGGATTTAATTTCACATACTTCACCCATAACTACACAACCCAAAAGGGCTATAACTACCATTTCTGCTACGAACAGGGGTATCTTTTTCTAGAGGATAAAAAATTATATCTTTTAGTTGAGCAGAAGGATAAGGATAGTTAATAAACTCATCTAAATTCTATCATTCATTTATATTTTTATTCATCCGTTAATCTAATCCTTCGTAAAATTCATTTAAATTAAAACTTGACTTCTAGTTCTTAATATCTTATATTTGAAAATTATTAGAAGAGAATTATTCTACTTTAAGTTTCTTTTTATGAAAATCAACGAGATTAAGAATAAACTTGTGGATAAGGGATTAAAAGTAACCCCACAAAGAATCTCTATTCTGGAGGCTATTATCAAGCTCAACAATCACCCTACCGCCGAAAATATAATTGATTACATAAGGAAGAACCAACCCAATATTGCAACTGCTACTGTATATAAAGTTCTAGATGCTTTAGTGGAAAACGAGCTGATTAGAAAGGTGAAAACCGATAGGGATTTTATGCGATATGATGCCATCATGGAAAACCATCATCACCTGTACTGTTCCGTTTCCGACAGGATTGAGGATTACCATGATGATGAGCTAAACGATTTGCTTGAGAAGTATTTTGAATCGAAGGGAATACCCGACTTTAAGATTGAAGATATTAAGCTACAGATAATAGGTAGGTTCATGAAAAGCAAAAAATAAATGTCCATTTATAAACTAATGCGTATTAAAAATGGAAAATAACTCAAACAATGGCAGTAAATGCCCTGTTACTGGAGCAACCAGCAAGCACAATGTTGGCGCCAGCGGTACAAAAAACCGCGACTGGTGGCCCAACCAGCTAAAATTAAACATATTACGGCAGCACTCATGTAAATCTAACCCTATGGGCAAAGATTTTAACTATATCGAAGAGTTTAAGAGTCTGGATTTAATCGCTATAAAAAAGGACCTTCACAAGCTAATGACCGACTCTCAGGATTGGTGGCCTGCCGATTTTGGCCACTACGGACCGTTGTTCATCCGTATGGCATGGCACAGTGCAGGCACATACCGCATAGGCGATGGTCGGGGAGGGGCAGGTGGCGGACAGCAACGCTTTGCTCCGCTCAATAGCTGGCCCGATAATGTCAACCTCGATAAGGCACGAAGACTACTTTGGTCGATAAAGCAAAAGTATGGTCGAAAAATATCTTGGGCCGATTTAATGATCCTTGCTGGTAATGTAGCCTTGGAATCAATGGGATTCAAAACCATTGGATTTGCTGGTGGGCGCGAAGATGTTTGGGAACCAGAAGAGGATGTTTACTGGGGTTCCGAAAGCAATTGGTTAGAAAATGACGAGCGCAAATTGGATAAAACCGAAGTTGATAATCCGCTTGCCGCCATTCAAATGGGACTTATTTATGTAAACCCTGAAGGGCCAAACGGTAATCCCGACCCGCTTGCAGCGGCTAAAGACATCCGAAATACTTTTGCCCGTATGGCCATGAATGATGAAGAAACAGTTGCGCTCATTGCTGGTGGACATACTTTTGGAAAAACTCATGGTGCGGGTGATGTAGCAAATGTTGGACCTGTACCCGAAGCAGCAAGCATTGAGGAGCAAGGTTTAGGTTGGAAAAGCAAATTTGGCTCAGGAAAAGCGGGTGATACAATTTCTAGCGGTTTGGAAGTAACATGGACTCAGACACCTGTAAAATGGAGTTTTTACTTTTTTGAAAACCTGTTTAGTTACGAGTGGGAGCTAACAAAAAGTCCAGCAGGTGCGCATCAGTGGGTAGCAAAAAATACCGATAAGGTTATGCCCGATGCCCACGATGTTTCAAAAAAGCATTTACCAACGATGCTTACGACTGACCTTTCTTTGCGTTTCGATCCCGCTTATGAAAAAATTTCAAGACGTTTCTACGAGCATCCTCTTGAATTTGCCGATGCCTTTGCCCGTGCATGGTTTAAGCTGACTCATCGGGATATGGGACCACGAGCTCGCTACTTAGGCCCTGAAGTTCCAACTGAAGTGCTTATATGGCAAGATCCGATTCCTGCCGTTAACCATCCGTTGATTGACGAGAAAGATATTGCTGAATTAAAAGCCAAAATATTCAAATCAGGACTTTCTGTATCACAATTGGTATCAACCGCATGGGCTTCTGCCTCAACTTTCCGGGGATCCGATAAACGTGGTGGTGCCAACGGTGCTCGTATTCGTCTTGCTCCACAAAAGGACTGGGCTATTAATAGCCCTGCTCAGCTAATCAAAGTATTGGAAAAGTTTGAAGGCATTCAAAAAGAATTCAATAGCGCTCAATCAAACGGAAAAAAAGTTTCTCTTGCTGACCTTATTGTATTGGCAGGATGTGCCGGGGTTGAAAAAGCTGCAAAGCATGCTGGTTCTATTGTAACCGTTCCTTTCTCTCCGGGGCGGATGGATGCCTTACAAGAGCAAACCGATATAGATTCTTTCGCAGTACTGGAGCCAGCAGCCGATGGTTTTCGTAACTATTTGAAAACGAAATATTCCATATCAACCGAGGAGATGCTGGTTGATAAAGCCCAATTGCTTACTCTTTCGGCTCCTGAAATGACAGTACTTGTAGGCGGTATGCGAGTTTTGAATACAAACTTCGACAACTCGGAACATGGAGTTTTCACAAAACGTCCAGGTGTTCTTACCAACGATTTTTTTGTGAACCTGCTCGACATGAGTACGGCCTGGATGCCAGTATCTGAGGACAATGAGAAATTTGATGGACGTGACCGCAAAACAGGCGAAATAAAATGGACTGCGACTCGTGTCGACCTAATATTTGGTTCAAATTCAGAGCTTAGAGCTCTTGCTGAAGTCTATGGAAGTGCAGATGCTCAGGAAAAATTTGTTAAAGATTTTGTTGCAGCATGGAACAAAGTCATGAACCTTGATCGCTTCGATTTGGCTTGACTTTATTAACGATATGTAATTCAATCTCCTTGACTTAAGGATTTACTATAGACGTTTTCAGGTATAACGAATCTGAAAGGTCAATATCCTTGGTTAACCTGACAGAGTTCGAAGAACCTGTCAGCGTTTAAATATTATTAAGTCAACGACATTGATATGTAATTTTCAAAGAAAAAATCTATAGTGATATCATAAATGATTGATTGGTTGGTTATAAATTACATTTATAATAATTATTGGTTATTCGACAAAACTAGTGGATAGTTGCAATTCTACAATTGTAGGATTTTATCGGTGATCTCTTGAAAACCTCACACACTTTTTATTCATTGGCTTTCTTAATCCCAGAGGGATTATATGTCTATAGAAAATATTTATTCTCATGAACATTCGACCCCATCTGGGGTCGCACCATAAATGGGCATTGTTTCTATAAACATCCGACCCCTCTGGGGTCAATATTGGAGCAAAACAAGATTATCTCTCTTCCTTTCCATACCTTTCGTCGAATAACCTAATTATTTGAAAGATAATGATGGTAGAAATAAGAACATACAAGCTTAAAAAAGATACCCGAAAAGTGTACGAAAAGGTGTTTACTGAGCAAAGCCTTCCTATGCTAAAACGTTGGAATGTTGATGTTATAGATTATGGCTTTTCGCTTGACGATGAAGAAACGTTCTATTTAATACGAGGTTACAAAAATCTTGAGGACAGGCAAAAAAGTCAAGGTGCCTTTTATGGGAGCGATGAATGGAAAAAAGGGCCCCGCGAGGCAATATTGGCTTGTATCGAGAATTATAATTCAATGATAATTGAAGCGGATATTGATTTGTTTAAAAAATCACTATTACAAAAGTAAGCTGCAATTGGAAAGACTTGCCAAAAGCAAGTTTGCCTTAGAAAGGGTGGATTCTTCCACCTTTTTTGTTTGATATTAGAAATACCAAATCTTGTTATTTAAATTAAGAGAAGATGATTTTATTTTTCAGTATAAAAACCACCGTCTTTGACGGTGGTCATGTAAATTAGGCTTTGCCATTACAATAGTTCATTAAAATATTTTTTTTGATTTAAGAACAAGCCTGCCTGCCGGCGAGGCAGGGATTAACGAATGATGATTTACGAAGTAAAACAACCCATTTTGGAAATAACAACCGAACTGCCAGTCGCTGGTGAGTTCGCCGAAGGAAATCGTTGTTTCTTGTTCGGTATTCAATTGTTATCCCTCTTTTAGAGGGTTCTGATATTAAAGCCACCGGCTCAGCCGGTGGTGGTTTACT
>RPRQ01000124.1 GCA_003818205.1 Bacteroidales bacterium | reverse complement strand
TTTTTTCTTCGTTTTTAACATAACAAAAAAGTTTATTGAAACGAATTTCAATAAACTTTCCTGTACACCATTAAATATAAACGCTACAGATACTTTTTACCAACTATTTTTGGCATATATACCTATATCATTCTTGTTCCCTATCGGGAACTGTAATAAAGTATTTATCGGGTTCATAGTACTGGCTACTATAGAACATGTATGTTAAATCTTTGATTTTAGAGCTGATTTGCTTCTTGGTCAGTTCATACCTGTCATTTGCCATAAAGAAATGAGAGCGGTCATCGCTAAAATCATCATTCAGGTAGAATAGGTTCTGTAATTCGTTTTTGTAACCAAATCGTTCATGGGGTATATCTTCAAGGAAATGGTAAAGTTTACGGGTTTCCTCAGCATAATATACGTGATCCAATAGATTTATTCTGTTTTTCCCAATTAATTTCTCCAAATCGGATGAATCTGTTTTATATCCCTCATTTGGGATTAAATTAGATAGTTTGGTTTTGATATTACTTAATGTTTTATCTAATAATATACTATCATCAAGATTATCTATATGGTTCAAAAATGACCTATAGTTTATCAAATAATATTTATTTTCTCTGTTTTCTTTGGTATTAAAATATTCAAGACATACATCGGAGTACCACATAAATTTAAATCTATCCGATTCCGGAGATTTATCATTTTTGCTATAATAATCATTATAGAAATACCGAATAGAAGTCCACAGAATCATATACTCATGAATCTTAGCCATAAATAGGTTGCTTAATAGTTTACTATCGCCATGAGATTTATATATTCGAATAATTTCTAAACCACAGTAAAGCGAATCGAAAAGGATATTCTCAAATATTTTATTTTTATAATTTCTAATATCTTCATTTCTACTGATAAATCCCAACTCTTTATTTAAATTAATAAATACTTCATTATGTTCTTCAGAGAATAGATTGTTAAACCATCTGTAAAAATTAGTAAAAGTAAATTGCTCTAAATTGATTCTTTCAGTTTTTTCAAGTCCATCACTTTCGTCATCTACTATATATGGCTTTAAAAAGCAATTATTATCAATTTTAAAGAAGTACTTATTAAATATCTCATAGTTTAAATGGAATTTATTTTTTAACCATAGTATTTGGTTTAAACTTGTTGTTCCCAAACAGTAAGGTGTATTGTTATACCTTTTATATAGTTCTGATATACTTTTCTCTTTTGTAATCATTTCTATATCACTAAATAATGTGATTGCCTCTTCAAGTTCGACTACCACTGTAGCTCGTTTTAAAGAAATACCACTCTTACTGAGAAAATTCTTTGTTTCAGGCATTGTAAAAATATTCTTGAACTTTGCTATTTCAACCTTATAAATATTATCCTCCATGGAGTATGCTGCTCTGATTATGTTTTTAAGGATACTAGATGAATACTGTAAACATTTTTCTTTCAAGGAATTATTATGAACCAATATATATTTTGTAAGGTATAGGATTTTTGTTTGTTGCCACATAAACATCTTATCATCATTGTTCAATTTAGCAAGATCTGCCGCTAGTTCAAATAGTCTTATCGCATTTTCAATTTTATTTGCGTTTAAATTCAATTTTTCATCCAATCGAAACTTCGAATCCATAAAACAGAATTTGTCTTCTTTTACAGTATTTATCCCTAAAAGGAAATGACCAAATAGGCTTAGGCATTTGCTCAGTTGCTTTATCTCCTCTTGATTCAACTTGTATAATTTTTCTTTATTATTTCGAAAAAGTTTGTTTATTATCCTTATTACATCTTTTATTTTTTCTTCAAGTATGATTTTTTTGTATTTTTTATCTAGTTTATTCGGGTTTGTATTTTTATTTATTATTGCATTTATCCCTAATTTCAAATATTTGAGAATATTATTTTTATAATCGTCATTTTCTTGATTTTTCCAGTATAATAGTATTGCCAGTTTGTAGTAGAAGTCACTTTTAAATAGGTATGTTTTGGAGCCATCGGTATCGGCCATTATTTTTATAAAATCTTTTTCGGCGTTGGCTAATTCATTTAGCGTAACTCCAGCTGGATTTGATTTTTCGATTAGGAACAGTTTTGCCAATAATGCCTGATATGATAGTTTACTGAACTCAATTTCTTCTCTAAATATCAGGTTTTGGGTTTTAGCGATCTCAAGTGATTTTTGATAGTAAGAGAAAGCCGCTTCGTAAGACTTTCGTTTTTCAAAGGCCAAACCCAGCTTAAGGTTAACTTTTAGGTAAAAGAAGAAATCCTTTTTATCAACGATAGGATTACTATTAAACCTTGTCAATGCATTGGAGTAATAATTGATAGCATCCTCATACTGCTCATCGAAGAGGAAGAGTTCTCCCAGAATATACGAAAAGGCGCAGTTAGCATTAACATCTGATTTTGTTGATTCTTTGAGGAACTGTAGGTATTGATTTTTCGTGGCTAAGGACTCATCGAGGCTAAAGTCAAATGCGGCTGATGCCAGCTCGTTGAGCTTGGATAGATAGGATATTTCGAGCTGGATTAGTCGGTTGAATTTATAGGTGGGCAAATTAAAACTTACCTTTTCGAGATGGGTTTTTGAGTAGCCAGCAATCACCTCGTTTAACAGCGATCTTAGCTCAGGCGATCGGTTGGGGTCAACAATCTCAGGGATTAATTCAAGACTCCCATCGGTGAATGATTGTCTGTGAAACTTCAAAATATGATCGGTTAAGTAGGACGTTTGCACCAGCAATTTATCGCTATATATATTATTGCTTAGTATGTTCTGTTTTTGTATCATAGGCCCAGCAAGGTAGTTAATCATAGCAAAAAGATGCTGAGCATTCTCATCGAAACGCAGGTATAGCTCACCCTTCTTAATTTTATTCTTTGTAAATAGAATATGTTCTTCAATACTTGCCATTTCAACATAATCCTCAAAGAGAGAGATCATCTTTTTGGTTGAACCGTTGCTTAGGTGGGTAAGGTATATAATGAAATGATAGAGGGTGAAAATTATTTTTTCCCTTTTTTGCTTGGCAATCGTTGAGTTTCTTTGTCTTATTTTAAATTCTCTTATATCTTCTTCAATTCTATTTATTTCCTTTTTTTCAATTTTGCTTTCATTCTTTTCTTCTTCGAGTTTTTTTCTCAATTTCTTTTCGGTTTTCTCATCTATAGGGATATATAAATCCTTAAAATTATTTATCAAAAACTGATTGTAGGATTTCAGGTCATAGGTATCATCGGATCCATAGGGCATTAGCTGCTGGCAAATAAATTTTTCAACAAAATCAGTGGTGTATGCAGGCTCATTATCATCGTTATCAATATTAAAAATGCTGGGTACATATATGACATCGTAAAAGATACTGCTTAGGAAGGAGTTTCTATCCGCGACATCTGCTAAGGCTGCATCGTACATCTCACGGCCTGCTAAAAATATAAACTTTGCTTTGGCGGTGGTTAGAAAATATTTCATATTAGCAAGTACCTTAAAAACATTGTTCTGCCGTTTGCGCACGCTTTCGGGGGTTAACCCTGAACTTATCTCCGATTGTTTCGCTATCTCCGATCCATTATTATTACGGGGCTCAAGCTTATCCAGCTCATCGAAAATAAATACCACTTCGCAACGCTGGTAAAGGAACGGAAGGTGTCGCATTTTATCAAGAATAGATATTAACCTACGCTCAATTTCACGGGTATCGGCGATAGGATAGTTTTTCTGTTTGCTAAAATTTAGGGAGATAACGGAATAATTAGCACCAGCAGACTTACTCGTACTTACTTGCGCTTCGATATGATTAATTAATTCATTTAACGAGTTTAGTATATTTTTGTAGTACTTTTTTCCGTTGATAATGCGCATTATAAGCCATACAATACCATATATTATAAGAAGTATGATAAGATCTAGAGCGAACGAATTCTTGGTTTTGAAAGTTTGTTGATAGAATGGGTTGATACTATTTTTTATACTACAGTATATATTACTCCAGTATCCATTGCTCTTATTTGACTCAATATTCTGGTTCATTTCAACCTTAATATCTCCAGAACCAGTTGCTTGAAGATTGTAATTTTTTATTTGCTCAGGGGGTGTAGATTTACATTCATTGCATGAAAAGGGCTCTATTTTAGTAGATAAATCCTTGATGTTTTTATAAATATCGTTGTTACCTACCAGAATGAAAAATAAGAATAGACTTATTACTAGCTTATATGAAAACTCAAAAAATTGGAGAGAGAATGATTTATATTTTTTCTTAAGATTGTCTTTAAGATTATAGGCCATTAAGCGAAAAATATCGCTTTCATCCAGTTCATCGTGTCCGAAATTTATATGGATAAATAGTTTGCGATTTACAGTAAATGCCTTTTTTAAAGCATCATCCTCTCTTATAAACTGTCGAGCATAAAAAATAATCCATAATGCTAGGATGGACCAAATGGTATTTAAAATTAGATTAATGCTATGATGGAATGTTGAAAATTGAAAATGAAATATTAAATAGCTATAGGTTACGAGTATCAATAATAGGACTACTATTTTAATCCATCTACGCTTAATTAAAAATTTATCTTGACCAGAGACCATGAATAGAATAAAAAAAATAAATAACGTAAAAATGAATACGGTTGGAATTATGAAATGATAGAAATATGTAATTAAATAAGTAAGTAAAACAGCTCCAATTATAATACTATAATCTGTCAAAACCTGTAAATATCGTCTATTGGAAATCTTGTTATACACATAGGAATATGTTCTTGTAAAAAATGAATAGCTCTTAGGTAATATTTTTCTGATTCTATTTTTCTTTGTATTCTTATTTTCAATTTCTCTTACTTTGACATTAAATCCATTTATCTTCAAATAGTAACATAATAATCCAACTAGGATTACTAGTAGAGTTGAGAGACAAATAAATTTAACACCCTGTGAGATATTTAAATTTATGTTAAGAATTGTCTGGGTATAGGGTAAGCATTTGCTTAGTAATTGAAAAATAATGGTTAAAAAAATGATTCGTAAAACAATAGACTTTAGTGGAAATGGGCTATTCTTTTGAAATGAGCCCTCCTCAATCAGCTCCTGTACAATACTCGATTTACCAACCCCTCTGTATCCTGTTACCAGATAAGCACCACATTTTGAATTGCTTTGGTTGATGAGCGAGTCTAGCTTATTCTTTAAGCGAGTTCGTTTTACCCAGCGTTGTTTTTGTATCTTACTTGTACTGTGAAAATATGAATAATCGTATAGTTTGATTTTTACAGTTTCTAATTTAGAAGATGTGTTATTCTTGAATTCTTCAAACTCTTTTTCAATAGGGTCTATCGGTTTATTCATTTTATTTCAATTGAAATGTTTTACTTCTTGTAAACCAAATTATTAAGTGATATTGAGTGTTGCTAGATTTTTATCATATAAATATGAGGTAATCGTCTTTTTCTAGCGTTGTTTAAATTTTATTTATGAATAATCTTGATTTTAGTGATTATTTGAAATAAAAAGTATCCATTTTGTGCTAAAGATTCATTTATTCAAAGTTAAATAATAAAAAAGAGATGAACAAATAAATTGATTTAACCCCCATATGCTTCTCATTTTTTTCAACCGTATATGGTAGTAATGTGAAAGACTATTATATAATATTCAGCTTATGAGTTGTTTAAGCAGAGGGGGTGGTACGAGTAAGTGATTTTCCTCCCCTCTTTGAAAGAGCCATCCTTTTTATTAAGTTTGCAGGCTGAAATAAAATAAAAGTGAAAGGTGGATCAGCTAATGGAAGCTCACATCAGTTAGCAGACTGCCGATAACAGACAATATTTGCAAGATATGTTTGAGAATTTATCCGAAAAGCTTGAGAGATCCTTTAAACTATTAAAGGGCGAAGGAAAGATATCAGAGATTAACGTTGCCGAAACCCTTAAGGAGGTTCGCAAAGCTCTACTCGATGCCGACGTAAACTATAAGATAGCCAAAACCTTTACCGATGAGGTTAAGAAAAAAGCATTAGGTCAGAATGTGCTCAACTCGGTTAAGCCGGGGCAGATGATGATCAAGATAGTTCACGATGAGCTGGCTGAGCTCATGGGTGGTAAAGCCACTGATATCAATCTTGGTGGAAGTCCTTCTGTTATTCTGATTGCAGGTTTGCAAGGTTCGGGTAAAACAACATTCTCAGGGAAGTTAGCATCTTATCTTAAAACCAAAAAGGGTAGGGCTCCTTTGCTTGTTGCTGGCGACGTTTACCGTCCTGCTGCTATTGAACAGTTGACCGTTCTTGGTGCTCAGATCGGTGTTCCAGTATTCACCGTTGCAGGAAGCACTGATCCTGTTTCTATCGCAAAGGAAGCGGTTAAAAAGGCAAAAGCCTCAGGTTATGATGTGGTAATTATCGATACCGCAGGTCGTTTAGCCGTTGATGAGGAGATGATGAAAGAGGTTGCAGCTATCAAGAAAGCCGTTGAGCCTCAGGAAATACTTTTCGTTGTTGACTCCATGACTGGTCAAGATGCTGTAAATACAGCAAAAGAGTTCAACGATAGGCTTAACTTCAATGGTGTTGTTCTTACTAAGCTCGATGGTGATACCCGTGGTGGTGCAGCCCTTTCTATTCGCTCGGTGGTTGACAAACCTATAAAGTTTGTTAGTACAGGTGAGAAGATGGAGGCGCTTGATGTATTCCACCCCGAACGTATGGCCGATCGTATCCTTGGTATGGGTGATATCGTTTCTCTTGTTGAGCGTGCCCAGGAGCAGTATGATACCGAACAGGCAAGGGAACTTCATAAGAAAATTGCAAAGGATAAATTCAACTATAACGACTTTCTCGATCAGATTGGTCAGATCAAGAAGATGGGTAACCTCAAAGATCTTGCTGGGATGATTCCTGGTATGAGCAAGGCCATGAAGGATGTTGATATTGATGATAATGCGTTTAAGAATATTGAAGCTATAATCCATTCAATGACCCCGCTAGAACGTGAAGATCCAATGATTATGAATGGTGGTCGTCGTAAGCGAATTGCCGATGGTAGCGGCACCTCAATTCAGGAGGTAAATAGGCTTATCAAGCAGTTCGACGATATGCGCAAGATGATGAAGATGGTTTCGAGTGGCGGAGGCAAAAATCTTGCTCGAATGATGGCGAATATGCCGAAACGATAAAATTTCAAAGGATAAAATTCAAAGGATAAAATTCAAAGGATAAAGTATAAAGTATAAAGTATAAAGTTCAAATCATGCTTTTAGCCTTTGCCTTTTTACTTTTGCCTTTAACCTTCATACTTTAACTTTAAAATATGATTCTACTCGATGGAAAAATAATTTCCGAGCAGGTTAAAGCCGAGATTGCCCTTGAGGTTGAGAATATCAAAAGGCAGGGTGGTAAAGTTCCGCATTTAGTGGCTATTCTCGTTGGTCACGACGGTGGGAGTGAGACCTATGTTGCGAACAAGGAGAGATCGTGTATTCAGGTTGGTTTTCGTTCAACAGTGTTTCGATTTGAGGATACCATTACAGAGTCAAAGCTTTTGTATGAGATAAACCTACTAAATAATAACCCTGATGTTGATGGCTTTATCGTTCAGATGCCACTTCCAAAGCATATCTCGGAGCAGAAGGTAATCGAGGCCATCGACCCTAAAAAGGATGTGGATGGTTTCCATCCGTTGAATGTTGGTCGTATGACCATTGGCATGCCTGCTTACATCTCTGCAACTCCCGATGGTATCGTTGAACTTCTTCGTAGATATAAAATTGAAACATCAGGAAAGCATTGTGTTGTATTGGGTAGAAGCAATATTGTTGGTCGTCCTATTTCCAATTTGCTATCGCTAAAAGGCTACCCCGGCGATTGTACCGTTACGGTTTGCCATAGCCGTACAAAAAATATCCCTGAAATAACCCGAACTGCCGATATTCTAATCGTTGCACTTGGTCAAGCAGAGTTTGTTACTGCTAATATGGTTAAGGAGGGTGCAGTTGTTATTGACGTTGGAATTAATCGCATTAAATCCGAAACCACCAAAAGCGGTTGGAAGCTCCTAGGCGATGTGAAGTTCGATGAGGTTGCACCAAAATGTAGCTACATTACTCCCGTTCCGGGTGGGGTAGGACTTTTGACAATTGTATCGTTGCTAAAGAATACACTAAAGGCTGCTAAGAAGGAAATTTATGGTTAGACGAGTTTCTTGTAAAGAT
>RPRQ01000123.1 GCA_003818205.1 Bacteroidales bacterium | reverse complement strand
TCCATGTTTCCCAAAAGAATTCATGCCGTAACGGTTGAGGGGTTGATGCTTAAACTGCTGATCTTCATATTTGCTTTTACCTTTCAAAAAACAATTTTATAAGTAGCAACTTGAGTTAATTAGAGAAAAATCAAATTCAAGCCCCATTAGGCCTGCCTGCCGCCTGCCTGCCGGTAGGCAGGGTAGGCAGGGGCGACCTATACATAGAATGTAGTAATATCAAGTATTTCATAAATTGTATAGTATTTTAGTCGGTCAGTAGTGATTAATTTAGTATAAAAAAATGTTTATGAGCATAATTACTGTAAACGAGATAATGCATAGGGATGAGAATAGGCTTCTGCTCAGGTTTCAGAAGGAACAGGTGCTTATCGATCTGGTAAGAGCGATTCCTGATTGCAGATGGAGTAAAACCAACAGCGCATGGCATGTCCCTAACGGTATGGAAAGCAAGGTGCAATTGGTTCGTCTTAGCGGCAAAGGGATAACCATTCGATGGGCTGATCCAGCCTTGGATAAGTATGGTCAGCGTGCAGAACAACCCCTCCCAGATAATTCATTATCGGAAGAGATAACCCTCTTCGAGCGTTACCTTAAGCAGCGCCGATACAGCGAGAACACCATTCGTATATATACCGATGGGTTGAAGATATTCCTTCGATTTACCGGCAAACCGGTACTGGTGATTACGAATGCCGATCTGGAGCGTTTTAACCACGACTACGTGATAGCACATCGGTACTCGCACTCGTTTCAGAATCAGATTATCAACGCTGTGAAGCTATTCTATAGGAGTATCTACAATACCAAATTTAACGTTGATGAGGTTGAGCGGCCACGCAGAGAGCATAAACTGCCCAATGTGCTGAGCAAGGAGGAGGTGAAACGGATACTCACCGTATCCGCTAATATAAAGCATAGGGCTATGCTTAGCTTAATATATGCCTGTGGACTGCGACGTAGTGAGCTACTTAATCTTAAGCCCTTAGATATTGACAGTAAGCGTGGTTTATTGATAATAAGAATGGCCAAAGGGAATAGGGATAGGGTTGTTCCCATATCAGAGAAAACGATAACAATGCTCAGGGAGTACTACAAAATATACAAACCAAAGATATGGCTTTTCGAGGGGCAGATAAAAGGAGAGCAGTATAGCGAAAAGAGCATACAGGATGTACTCAAGCTGGCCGTTGAGAAAGTTAATATAAAGAAACCAATAACATTGCACTGGTTAAGGCACAGCTATGCTACGCATTTACTCGAGAGCGGTACAGATTTACGATACATCCAAGAATTACTTGGACACAAGAGTAGTAAAACCACTGAAATATATACACATGTTTCAACGCAAAGCATACAGAAGCTAAGGTCACCCTTTGATGATTTATAAAAAAGAGCTATATTTGTATAAGGATGTCAAAAACCCGACCTATACACCCAAAATGGATGTATAGGTCGGGAAAAGCTAGACATATAAACGAGTTGGGGGTAATTTTAATCTGACTTTGGTTTAGATATTTGCTTAATGAAAATATAATGAATAAACTAAAAAGAAATGAATGGATAGCATTTTTTCTTATAATGCTTATTTTCTCGGGTGGATATTGGTTATATAATTATAACGACAAGAAAATAGTATTAAGAAATTATAAAACTTCGAGAGGTAAAATTATTAACTATTATAGGATAGGTGTTGAGGGGGTTGCTTATTTAGAATATGAATATTTTGTTCCAAACAAAAAATACAGAAGGGAAATATGTCCAATTTCTAACAAATATGATTTTTGTGATAGAAATATTGAAAGATGTAAGAATAAAGAATTTTGGGTTATATATTCTAGGAAATATCCTTCGAAAAGTCTTATTAATTTAACCAAAGAAATACAAGGATTAGATAATGCTGAATTTCCCAAAACGCTTGATAACTTTGAGTAATTTATTTCTTAGCATGTTGAAACTCGAGAATAAAAACTACCCCCAACAGCTGCTAAAATCCATTGGGGCAGACGGTTAGATAAGTTTTATTTTAGTATATTGCAATTATTTTTAACGTGGGACGACGACGCTGCTTCGAACTCCCCAACAGATTTTAGCAGCAGGCGTTAGCTGCAATTTGGCTAGACATTTTGGAATGTGATAAGATATTAACAGAAACGATTATAGAGAAATCATTATAATTCCATGACCTGAAGATAATTGTAGAAAGAAAGAACTATTATTTTATGAGAAAATAAACAATAGAAACTTCAGTAAAATCTAACAAAAAATGAATAAGAATTTGAATGCTTATAGAATACTTGATTGGACATTAATTATAATCACAATCGTTGGAATTATTTTTGCTTTTCAAGACAAACTCCTAATCGGCTTGACAATTATATTATTAGCCACGGGATTGAACAACTTGTTGAAATTCTATTTTAGGAAAGCACCAATTCTTGTATCAGGAATACATGGTTTTGATTATTTAATGAAACTAATCTTTAAAGACAATTTCAATAGAACATACAACCTATTTTGGGGTTTGACGATTTTTCTATTTGGACTATATTTATTAATGAAGAATTTTGACTTGCTCTGAAACAACAAACTGCAGCTAACAGCAAATTAATTGCATTTGGGCATAGATGCAGAAACGAAAGTTTTTTGTACTTTAGGTTTTTAATTAACGGGGGATAAAGAAACGGTTCTTTGCTCCCAAACACAACCAATTTGCGAACGTTGTAGCCCATTTTAAGAGCGACATACTGCTATTTTGAATCAAACTATAATTTAAAAAATGATTTTAGCATCAGCGCAGACAAAGCCTAAACAAGGAGATATTAAATCTAACTTGATTGACCATTATAATTTGATTGATTTGGCTTCCAAAAATCAAGCTGATTTGATTGTTTTTCCTGAAATGTCAATAACTGGTTACGAACGAGAAAAAGCAATTAATTTGGCTTTTACAGAGACTGACTCAAGATTAGATAAATTGCGTCAATTGTCAGCGGATAAGAAAATAATTTTGATTGTAGGGGCTCCTATATTGATAGGTAAGAAATTGTATATCGGAGCCTTTATTTTAAAACCTGATTATTCGATTTCAATATATACTAAACAATTCCTTCATTCCGGAGAGGAGGAATATTTCAAATCTACATTTGATAACAACCCGATGATTAATATAAATAATGAGCTAATTTCTATCTCGATATGTGCAGATATTGATAACCCATTACATGCGGAGAATGCAAATAAAAATGAAACAACTATTTATATTGCAAGTATATTTTTTACACCTAATGGGATACCGAATGCCTATAAGACGCTTTCTGATTACGCCAGCCGATATAGTATGAATGTTTTAATGGCTAATTATTGTGGACAATCATGGGGACTTGATTCGGGTGGACAAAGTGGATTTTGGGATAAAAAAGGTAAATTGATTGCGAATTTGAATGATACTGATTCAGGGTTATTAATTGTTGAAAACTTTGATAATACTTGGATAGGAAAAACAATTAAATATGAATAAAAACGGGCTACAACACGCGGTATAAAACATTGGGGTTTAAGTGGTTTGCGAAGTTCATCACCCGCATTAAGTTCGGTGTAACTTGACAGGAAAGTAGCCCGCAATCCCCAACGATTTCATACCGCCGACCGTTAGGTGCAAGGCTTAAATTCTCGATAAGGTATATGGTAGAATTAATAAAGTATATAAAGGTGATTCATTGAATTTGAATAATTTATGTCAATATGTTTAATTTGCAAAAAACAATAAACAATGAAGAGATATATTAAAATACAATGGCATTACCCATATATCCTCCTGAAATAATTTGGGAGATGCTAGCAAACCTCGAATTAATCAGAAAATGGGTTTCGAAAATTAACAATTTTTTAACCAATTGAAATATTTGAATATGAGCCACATTAGAAAACAAGGGTGATTGTGACGGGATGATTTATCATAAAATTGTAGAATTAGTTCCTTTAAACAAATCTGATAGATTGAAAGTGTCAATATTTTTTTAACCAAATCAAATGTGATTAAAAATGAAAAACATTTTTATTATATGTGTTTTATGCTATTTCTCCATTAATAAAACCAATGGCCAAACTAATTATGAGCAAATAAATACATTAGCCCAAAAGTGTTCAAATGGAGATACAAAAGCATGTAAAAAATTAACTTCAATTGCTAAAGATGATAAAGAATGGCTTACACGTCGGAGAGCTGTAGAAAAGATAACAGATCAAACAGTTCTGATTTTTATATCAAAAAATGATAAAGAGGCGAGAGTTCGTAAAGAAGCAGTTACATTGATTATAGATCAAAGTGTTTTAATTAATATTGTAAAAAATGATAAGGATAAGATTGTTCGACAGGCAGCAGCAGAAAAAATTACAGATCAAAATGTTTTAATTGAAACTGTAAAAAATGATACGGAATGGAGTGTTTGTCGAGCAGCAGTTATAAGGATAACAGATCAAAGTTTTTTAATTGATATTGTTAAGAATGAAAAAAATGATTATTATGTACGTTCAGGAGCGATAGATAAAATAACGTCCATGGATACTCTAATTTATTTAGCAAAAAAAATTAAACATAATACTTTACAAATACAGATAATAGCAAAAATAACGGATCAAAATGCTTTAGGCGAAATTACAAAAAGTACAATGGATATTTTGGTTGGTGAGGCCGCAATTAAAAAAATAAATGATCAACGGATTTTTGAAGATATTTATATAAATGGGGAAAACGGATCATTACGTTATAAAGCATTTCATGAAATAACTGATCAGCGTGTTTTAGAATTTATTGCAAAAAATGAAAAAGAAGTTGGATTTATACGCGAAACAGCAGTTAAAAAACTCAAAGAACAAAATGCTTTAGCAGCAATTGTAAAAAATGAAAACATGTATGATAATATTCGATTTTTGGCTCTTAAAAATATTACAGACCAAATAATTTTAGGAGATCTTGTTAAAAACTCGAAAAATTTAAAAATTTCTGATGATGCCTTAAAAAAAATAACTGACCAAAATGTTTTTATTGACATTGCAAAAAATAGTACAAATATTGGTTTTCGTGAAATAGCTGTTAGGAGTATTGAGGATCAAGGAGTATTAAAAGATATTGTTAAGAATGAAAAAGATTTAGTATTACGAAAAGCTGCAATAAAAAATATATTCGAACAAAGTTTTTTAATTGATATTGTAAAAAGCTCAAATAGTAACGATTTACGAAAAATGGCAGTTGATAAAATAACCGACCAAAATGTTTTAACTTTTATAGCAAAAACTGATAGAGAATCAAATGTACGTAAAACTGCTGCTGGAAAAATAGCAGATCAAAATGTTTTAATTTTCATAGCAAAAACTGATAGCGAATCTAATATACGAAGAATTGCTGTTGGAAAAATTACTGACCAAAATGCTTTGATTGATATTGCCACGAACTGTAATGAACAATTTAGTGGAGCTGTGGCAACAAAAAAAATTACTAATCAAACTGTTCTAAGAACTCTTGCTAAATTCAGCAGATGGGAATATATACGAAAAACTGCCACTGAAATGCTAACAGATCAAAATGTTTTAGTAGATATAGCTAAAAACAATAAGGATAATATGGTTAAAAAAGCAGCTATTGAAAAAATAACCGATCAAACTGTGATAGCTGAAATTGTAAATAATGATAAAAATTTACTTTTTTCATTGGATTATTTATTTAATGAATTGAAATTAGAAAACAATCAGCAAAAGTTAATTCAATTAATTAGTACTCATAACAATAATATATCTGCACTAGCTGCTTTAAAAGTTATTTCTGGCGATACTATTTTGAAAAAGTACTATAGTGCTTTGAAAATATCGATAATTCACTCAGAATTTTACAAAATAGAAGTTTTTGGTACGATAGAAAACAATCAATATTTTATTGAAGTAGTTATGAATAACTACAGTAAAAAATATACGTATCAGGGAAAAGGAAATGAAGTAGCGAATCAAATTTATAAGGGAACTATCAAAATTAATGACATCTGTGAAGAACTTTTATCTAAAGTCACCAAAGAAGAACTTATTTTAATCTCTCAAAAATCTGAAATAAAATACCTACAAGAAACTGCAAAGAAAATGATTAACAATCCTTTGCAAAAGAACAATCCTAAGAAAATGACAATAAAAACAAAAACACTATTCCCATTAACAGCTATAGGTGCAAATGTTTTAGCTATTGATTTATTATCTGAAAAAATGAAAATAATAGATAACAAACTATTAAATTCAAAAATATTTTTATTTGAAGAAGAAGATAGATTTTGTTCAATGAATAATAGCGATGAAGTCATAGTACAAATTAATGGTCAGTTTAGAAACGATAAGTTCCAATGGAGTAATACTTATTATACTATTTCAACTTTAAAAGAAAGTGACAAATTGATTGTACAATATACATCTAAAAATAAAGATCTTTTGTTATTTCTAGGAGCAAATGAAAATGAAATAAATAGAGTTGATATTGGAAAAGATATTTTTATTACAAAAGAGAATTTTTATAATGATGGTGTATATGGATATAAAAATGAAAATACAGTATTTGCAAGTGTTCCTATTTGGTATAACGGAAATAGAGAAGAGATAGTTGTGCAATCATTTTTAGATCAGAAAAATTTAAATGTAACATTCTCAAATGAAGGTTTATTGAAGAAATGATAAACTACTTTTGTGGTTTATATTTTGAATTTGGATAAATTAACTTATTTTATTTGAAATACCATCTTTAAGATGGATACTCAATAATTAAACCTAAATATACGGTAAACCTATTCAGTTTATCTCAATTGGTTTGGTTATGTGCGAAGTGAGTTATTTGATGGTTTTATTAGGTTTAAGTATCCACCACAAAGAATTAACCACCAAGTTAATTCAGGTAATATTTTTAGTGTATTCAATACTTATTTATAACAATTAGCATGCACTTTTCAAAGTTGTCCGAGATACGGCATTATTACTTTGGATTAATTAGTTACTTTTACATTGACTTCAGATAAGAATATAACAATATTGAAATTAGAACATAGTGGATTTGTTGGCGCAAAAAATTGTTTTCCAAGTTTATAATTGGAATTTAGATGGAAGAGGCAAATAACCAATATTTTTAAAAGTATATTGTCTGAGGATAAATATTAATTCAAATTAGTAAAAATTAATACATAACATATTAAATGGAATTAATAAAGCCCAGCACCTAACACACGCTAAATTCCATTTGGGCATAGATGTAGAAACCAAAGTTTTTCGTACTTTAGTTTTTTAATTAACGGGGGATAGAGAAACGGTTCTTTTCTCCCAAACGCAATTTAGCGTGGGAACGTTAGCCATAATTATATGAATATCGAGCAAACATTGGATAATAAAGCATTAGAGCTTTTGGCTGACTTGAGAAATCACTATGAAATTAGTTTCCAACAAAAAAATATTAATTACTGCGAAACTTACACTCAAAATGGTAAATCAATAATTTATTACAATCCAAAAATTGTTGACAATGAATCAATAGTTCATGAGTTACTTCATATATGGCTTGATAAATACAATTACATAATTGGAAACCATATTTTCCTTTCGTGCAAAAGTCACAACAAATTGAATAAGGTTTTCAGAAAATTCCTTTGTGACTATATTGGAAATTGTCTAGACCATAATAAGATGTATTCGAAATACTTGGAAATGGGTTATGGTCCTGAGAAGTTTCTAATGGATGCACTTGACGAAAAGTGTTCAATTAGAGAAATAAAAAGATTACACTTAAAATTTCTTGGAAGATACAAAGCAAAATCTATTGACAGATTTATAGGTTATTTGATTTCAATTTATGCAGACCATGTCCATAATGACTATAGCGAACATTTGAAATTGCTGAAATCAAAAGACCCTGATTTATTTAAAATCGTGACAGATTTTTGGAATAAATGGACGAAGTTTGACATTGAAACTATTGACCCAATTTATAATTCCGATATTGAATTGGCAGAAAGTTTTATACTTGAAATGGAACAATGGATTGATAATAAGTAAAATAACTATGGCTAACAGCAAATTAATTGCATTTGGGCAGAGATGCAGAAACCAAAGTTTTTCGTACTTTAGGTTTTTAATTAACGGGGGATAAAGAAACGGTTCTTTGCTCCCAAACGCAACCAATTTGCAAACGTTGTATGCAAGCCGACTTGGCTGCTTACAATCATTATTGCAACTAGCAAATCCTATCCTTTCAAGTTTCGCTTTCTAGAAAGAGAATCCTAATTTCAATTAATCTCCAAACCAAATAT
>RPRQ01000122.1 GCA_003818205.1 Bacteroidales bacterium | reverse complement strand
CGGCTGGGGTCGAATGTTCATGAGAATAAATATTTTCTATAGACATATAATCCCTCTGGGATTAAGAAAGCCAATGAATAAAAAGTGTGTGAGGTTTTCAAGAGTTCACCGATAAAATCCTACACTTGTAGAATTACAACTATCCACTAGTTTTGTCGAATAACCAGATATTAGTTAATACCTTCGGGAAAGGATGCGAGTAATATCAAGTAACAATTTATGCATGAAATCTATTAAACGTAGTTTAATTGGAAGCAATGACAATTGTTTTTTTGTTCCTGCCAGTTTTGCTTTGGCTTACCCTAAAATAAATATGAATAATTGACCAATGGGGTTTTGACTGAAATTCTGGCGAATATTTATAAAATATGGATAATTCAAGTGAATTAGTTGAAAATAATGATTGCCTAAGAGATGAGATTCTTGAATCGCAAAAAGCAAGAATGGACTTTCTTAAATTTAAACTTATATCCTTTGCCGCCCTTGGTGCAATTGGATTGGGTTTTGAAGAAAATGGAGTTCTTGGAGAAAACATAGACTATGTTCTTTGTCTTATCCCTCTTATTGGAATATACACCGATTTGCTATGTTATCATAATAATATCAGAATTTTAACAATTGCTCAATATTTAAGTAAACGTGGGGATAAATATGAATCCTTTTTGAAACGTTTATCATTATACACCCCCAAGAAAAATGGTGCAGGGTATTTCTATGGTCTCGAAGACTATGTGATTTTTTGGGCATCATTCTTAGTTTCTATTCTACTTATCGGCTATGGTATTAAGTTTCATTCGCTCTCAAATAAATTATATGTATTTGTTATATCGGGAGGAATCGGTATGGCAGTAGTCATAATTTCATGGTTATTATATAACAGAAGGCTAAGGTTGCTATTTTTTACATCCGCAAAAATGGAGTTAATAAAAAAGTACAGAGTAAATAATTCTAAAATATCAAGGTTAATCCAGAATGACTATAGCTACAACAATATAAAATATATTTTTAAAACCCTAAAAAGGAATGGTACATTTAATTTCAAACCATTAAACAATGGTTTATATCCTGCTGCCGCCGTGACCGATCAGAATAAATATACTAATTACGATAAAGTTTGGGTAAGAGATAATTTTTATGTTGCGTTCGCTCACTATCAAAACGGGAAAGCCAAGCAGGCTAAAGATACCCTTTACGCTTTGAGCGACTTTTTCTTTAAGTACAAATCCAAGTTTACAAGTATTATTAGTGGAAAAGTTGACTATTCGAATGCGATGAGCAGACCTCATATCCGTTTTGATGGTGTGAATCTGGTTGAATTAAAGGAAGAGTGGTCCCATGCCCAGAACGATGCCCTAGGCTATTATTTATGGTTGATTTGCAAAATGTATAATAGTAATGATATCCAACTCCGTGATACTGAAATAGAATTATTCCCGCTATTGATTAAATATTTTAAAACAATTAAGTATTGGAAGGATGAAGATAGTGGGCACTGGGAGGAGACAAGAAAGGTAGAATCATCTAGTATTGGAACTGTTTTATGCGCATTGGTTGAAGCAAGAAAATGCGTTATCAATGCTCCTGCTTTGCGCGAGTCGTGTAAAAAAACCGGTGTTGATTCTAAATATATTGATGAATTAATTATTAAGGGGAAAAACGCTTTGAATAGTATATTGCCCTTTGAATGTAATCAGAACAGTAAAACCAAATATAGGGAAGTCGATGCCGCACTGCTTTTTCTTATTTATCCAATGTGTCTTTTTGAAAAGGAAATTTTGGATAATGTAAGATTAGCCGATATAATTCTGAACAATGCGATAAGTAAATTGGAGGGAGAATATGGTATTAAGCGATATATTGGCGATTCATTCTGGACTGCTGATGCCAAAAAGAAACAAACCCAATCTCTGATTACTGGGAATTATAGCACAAAAATTGAAGAGCGAAACCGGGACCATAAAATCGGGAACGAGGCGCAATGGTGTATATTTGATTCTATTATTTCCATTATATATGGTAATAAATACAAAAAAACCAAATCGGCGATATTCTTAAATCAGCAAATACACTATTTCAATAGAGCCTTGTCTCAGATTAGTGGGGGTGAATGCCCTTTCGGAGAATATAAATGCCCTGAGCTGTACTATATTGAGGATGGTAGATACATTTACAACGATACTGTACCATTACTCTGGGCGCAAGCAAACCTATGGCTTGCTTTCTACGAGATAAAGAAAAATGTTCTTTTAAATAAAGATAGATTTGATATTCTAAAAAAATTTAGGTTCGGATTAGATCGGCATAAATTAGCCTTTTCACTTTATAGCAAATCATAGCGAGCCATAATATCTCAATCGTTTCTCAAAAAGGGAATTGTGTCTGATTTTTTGGAAAATCGAATATTTGTTTTTTTGTTACTGTGTATGTTTAAACAATAGTTTGCTTTTGCTTGGATATTAATTTATTAGTGAATACCTTCGGGAATGGTTTAGGAGTAGAGAGTAATAATTGAGGGGAGGATAGGGATTGAACTAATAATTGTATGGTTTGAAAATCTCTACATGCATGGGGAATGGACAAGGTAAAACAACTAAAAAACCGTACATATAAACGAACTAGCAGTAAGGTAACTTGCCGACACGGAAAGATAAACTCCTACAGACAACGTAACGAGGAAGAAACAAGAATCCCACCCACAGAAGCAGAGTATGTCAACCCTTTCCCTTCATGTTTACCCGACTTGCTCTTTAGGCGGGCCTCCCTTCGCTGCCATACACAGTTTTTCTTTCCACCCGCTTGCGTTGTAGGAATGTTTTCTTACTTTTATATTTAGTTAGCACTAACTAACAACCTTGAAATATGAATGAACTAATCAAAAAAATTCTCGAACTAATAAAGGATTATAGAAGAGAAGATATTAGTTTTTTTTATCGTCAAAAAATTGATGAAAGCCATATTAATAAGTGGATTGAATCAGTGAGACTATGATTTTAAAAGTCGAAGACGCATTAAAATTATTAAGTCGAACTGATCCCGAAAGCGAAGCGTATCGGGATTTTGGGTCATATTCCCCGCTGCTTGCAGTGAATTATAAAGAAAATCTTTTCACTTTAATACCTCGTCCGCTTGCGGCGAGGTAGTTTATTAATAAATCCTTCTGATGAAATAGTATAAACACACAGATTGTAAAAACCGCATGGATGATAACAAAACTAAAATTTATGCTATATGGAAAATGTAACTCGGGTATTTGAAACGTACAAAAAAATATTCCATCTTTTAGAGGAACAAGTTGATAGAAAATCGATAATTGAAATAATAAATTATCTGATTACTAGTAAGAACTATTTTGTATTGCCTGATAAACTATTGGTAGAATCTAAGTTTCATTCAATTATTGAAGGACTTAGTTTGCTTCAAGATGTTAAAATATCAAACGATGAAAAACAAGTTCTAAATAGGAGAATTTTTTATTTCTTGAGATATGAAAAAGGGCAAATCCTAAAACATGGTCAAGCTCTTGATAGAGAGATTGAGAAAACCCGTTTAATAAAATGGTCTGCAAAAAAGATAAGTATAAACAGAAGTGCAAATGATATTGAATCAAAAGAGTTTTTGTTGTATGATAATATTTTAGCAGAGAAGCAAGTCGATGAACTTGAATATATCAATTATTCTGTTCTTTATGGAACTAACAGAAAAAGAATAATCGGAAAAAGTAATATTAAGTTCGACAATACTAGAGACCACACTCTTCATCTGGGGAATTGCAATGTTAGTATTCCATTGTCCCATAAAGTTGGCACCATTGAACGCCCAAACTGGTTTAGTAGTCTATTTTTTGATGAAAGCCCCAAAAAGCACTTCACCATTCTTTCGAACAGGATAGTAGATGAATCGGAATTCAAAAATCTTCTTAAACAGAAGATTGGGCAATCGGATGAAAAGGATATTTTACTATTCATACATGGCTTCAATGTTAGATTTGATGATGCAATGATGCGAGCGGCTCAATTGGGCTACGATCTAAATTTCAAGGGTGCGGTTACTGCTTTTTCTTGGCCTTCAAACGGAAAAGTAAGTGGATATTTATTAGATGCAGACACCGCAAGGCTTTCTTCAGACTATTTGTGTGATTTCATAAAAAAAATGATTGACAATACGAATGCTTGTAAATTAAATATCATAGCCCATAGCATGGGTAATGTAGTATTGACACAAGCACTGCAACAGCTAAGAAGCGAGGGGGTTTTTCCTAATACTATTTTTAATCAAATAGTATTGGCTGCACCAGATATTGATAAGGATATTTTCATTAATCAGATTATGCCTTCAATCAATAGAAACTTTGGTTTGACGCTATACGCATCGGATAAAGACAAAGCGTTAATTGTATCGAAGAGCATTAGAAAAGGCTATTCAAGACTTGGCGAAGGTGGCGACAATATTACCATTATCGACGGTCTTGATACTGTGGATGCCTCAAATGTTGACACAAGTTTACTTGGGCATGGTTATTTTGCGGATACACAATCATTAATAAACGACATTCATATGATTTTGTTGGACCTACCACCTCATAAGCGGATACTTGATTTAAAGGAAAAGTTAATTGATGGCAATTTAAAATCATATTGGACTTTTAGAAATACCTGAAACCTTGGAACCCGCTTGAATTTCATATTTTTTTACATCGAACGGACGTTAAAATAGCTATGCTAGTGAGATAGTTATTTTTTGCAGTTTGGTGTTTTGTTCACAAATTTGTAACTTAATACCTTAAAAAACATACAATGAATCCCAAAGTTAGCATTATCATGGGCAGTGCATCCGATTTGCCCGTTATGGAGGAGGCGGCAAAAGTGCTGAATGAGATGAAAATCCCATTCGAGATGAACGCCCTGTCGGCGCATAGAACTCCCGATCAGGTTCTTGATTTTGCCCGTAATGCCCATACCCGTGGAGTAAAGGTTATTATTGCGGGTGCTGGTGGCGCTGCGCATCTGCCTGGCGTAATTGCTGCGTTAACTCCGCTACCAGTGGTTGGCGTTCCTGTAAAATCGTCGAATTCAATCGATGGATGGGACTCAATCCTGTCCATACTTCAGATGCCTGCGGGTATTCCTGTTGCCACGGTAGCCCTTGATGGTGCTCGTAATGCTGGAATACTTGCCATTCAGATCATCGGAACAGGCGAGCCTGAGGTTCAGAAACAGATGATTGAATTTAAACAGAGCTTAGCTAAAAAAGTAATTGCAGCAAATCAGGAGCTATCAAAAGTAAAGTTTGATTATAAAGTAAACTAGCATTTGATGAGGTACGAGCAGGGACTTAAAATTAGTAAGTCTAGCAAATTAATTCTTTTTGCTCTGCTCTTTCCTTTGATTGCCTTTCCCGATGAACCTGAGAAATACCCCGGAGCCAAAGCATCTGGTTTAAGCAATAGCACCATTGCCCTTGCCGATCCGTGGTCAGTTTTCAATAATCAGGCTGGATTAGGCTGGCAGCGTAATTATTGGGTTGGCGTTTTCCATGAGAAGCGATATTTTGTAAACGAGCTGAGTTATACTTCGCTGGGAGGCTGCATCCCTGCTAAACCTGGGGTGTTTGGGGTTGGTGTAACCCATTATGGCTACAGCCAGTTTAGCCAATCCCGATTTGGCCTATCGTATGGGATGATGCTTTCTGAAACAATTTCAGCTGGTATAGGGATGAACTACCACATGGTTCGGTTTGCCGGGGAGTATGGTGGCTCGGAGTGTATTACCGCAGAAGGAGGGATAATTTATCAGCCACTTGAGAGAATTGCCATTGGGGCGCACGTTTTCAATCCAACAGGAGCTTCGATCGGTAGCGATCAAAACCTTCCAACTACTTTTGGACTAGGGTTGGCGTATCGCCCCGTTGAATCAGTTCTAGTACTAGTGCAAGGGGATGATAACACTCTAACCAGCCCAGTGGTTCGAACTGGCGTTGAGTATTCACCAGTTAAAAGGCTTAGCTTTCGTGCTGGGATGTCTTCCAACCCCATGTCGCTTTCGTTCGGGTTGGGATGGATTGTAAAATCCATCAGCTTCGATTTAGCATTCTCGTATCATAGGGTACTAGGATACACCCCATACCTCTCGGTTTCATATGCATTTGAGAGTAATGCCGAAAATCGGGACGATCTTAAACAATGAGATACCCCCTTAAAATCGGATTTTTTATAGCTTTCCTTATAGCTTTTCAGGATGGAAGATCGCAAAGCAATCAAATTGATCCGCAGCAGCTAATCTCGGAGATAATCGAGGAGCTATCCTCGAAGTCGGAGAATGATGTCGATTTCACCCCAATCATTGAAGATCTTATTTATCTGCTCGATAATCCATTGAATTTGAATCAGTGCAGCATTGATGACCTATCGAGGTTAGTTTTTCTATCGGATTTTCAGGTTAAAGGCTTGTGGGATTACGTTCAGGAGAAAGGGCCAATACTTAGTATATATGAGCTGCAAACGGTTTATGGCATTGAAAAGGAGGATGTTGAACGAATAGCTCCATTCATCGTTTTAGCAAAACCTGTTGATGAGGATAATCTCAAGAATCTTTTAGCCAAAGGCAATCACGAGATAGTTTCCAGAACTGGTACAATCCTCGAAAATCAAAAGGGGTATAATGGATCAACCGACCCCGATAAATTGAGGTATTTGGGGAGTAAATACTCACTTAGCGCTCGTTACCGATTTCAAAGCAAGGATAAGCTGGAGTGGGGGCTAAATGTTGAGAAGGATGCTGGTGAGCAATTCTGTAAAGGTTCGAATCCACGGGGGTTCGATTATTTCTCAGGATACTTTGCTATCGGAAATACCCGAAGGATTCGAAAGCTGATTATCGGCGATTTTAATGCAGCGTTTGGGCAGGGGCTAACCTTTTGGAGTAGCCTATCAATGGGTAAATCTTCCGATCCTTTTGGGATACGAAAAAGAGGGCGAGGTCTGGTAAAGCATTCATCGGCCAACGAGAATACCTTTCTTAGGGGAGCAGGGGTAACAATTCCTATAAAAAGGGTTGACCTAACAGTTTTTGGTTCCTATAAAATGGTTGATGCAGCCCTAGGTGATTCCCTAATTGCTGGTGAGCGCTACTTTACCTCATTGCCTAGCTCTGGTTTGCACAGAACTAGCAATGAAGTTGACGGCAAGCATTTGTTAGGCGAGTTCGTTGCTGGCGGTAATATCATGTACAAGGGGCGGAAGTTAAATGCTGGGCTTTCCCTTTCACACGTGAGAATTGATGGTCGTTTTATTCCCGATAGCACGCTTTACAACCAGTATGAACCCTCAATGAATGGTAGAACAAACGTTGGACTGAATATCGAAGGGTTTGTTCGTAATCACCATATTTTTGGCGAAACGGCAATTATTCCTCAGAGTTCAGAGCGTGCAATACTTGTAGGGGGTTTGTTCAAACTTTCGTCGCTTGTAGAACTTTCCGTTTTAGGACGCACCTATTCAAGAGGCTATACGAATAGCTATACATCGGCATTCGCCGAGGGGAGTGGCTCTAATAATGAGAGTGGCTTTTTTGCAGGGATTTCAATATTGCCCGTGAAAGGACTTAAGCTATCGGGGTATGTTGATGTTTTCTCGTTTTCTTGGTTGAGGTATAGGGTTAATGCTCCATCAACGGGTTACGAATACTTATTACAGACGGATTATCGGTTTAGCCAGAGCTTTGTAGGACAGATCCGTTATCGGGTTAAGGATTCGGAGCAGAACTTTACTTCTGAGTTCAATCGGGTCGATATTGTTATACCTCAAAAATCACAAACAGCAAGATTGCAATTCACTTACACCCCTTACAAACAGATAATGCTAAGGAGCAGGGTTGATTTTTCAGAATTTGGCAACGATAGCACCAAGAATGAGTTTGGTTTTGTGCTATCGCAGGATATTGGCTACACTCATCTGAAATACCCATTCTCCGTATCGTTCCGATTTGCAATTTTCGATACCGATTCGTGGAATACCCGAATTTACAGCTACGAGAGCGATATGCTCTACACCTTCTCGGTTCCTGCATACTACTCGAAGGGAACTAGGGTTTACCTCATGCTAAAGTATAGCCCAACCAACCGCATCGATTGTTGGGTGCGATGGTCGCAAACCCATTATTCAGCGTTGAAGGAAATAGGACAGGGGCTCGATTTAATTGATGGGAACAGAAAGAGCGATGCTCGAATTATGGTTAGGGTAAGATTTTGAGGTATAGGTAATATATTTTGGCTGTAGTTTAGAGTCGCAATAATGGATTGCAACGCTAAATTAAACAACAGCCTTTATTTTTACTGGTGTGTTGTGTGGTGGTGGAGTGTCAACTAATTTTAATGTAACTTTGTGCCTTTGAGTCTTTGTGGCATTTATTTGATTTGCCACTAAGACGCTAAGGTTCACAAAGATTTCTATCATTTGGTAGTAAGTTCAACCCTTAATTCGCATTAATAATCCTCACCTTGGAACAATACAATGGGGAATTGATATTCAATGTCGTTTAGTTAAGCGGCAGAGCCGCAAAATATTTGTAGAAAAAATGATTAGAATAACTAATAAGGTGCAGAGCACCGAAATATATACAATGTTACGGTGCGCTGCACCTTAGGCATT
>RPRQ01000121.1 GCA_003818205.1 Bacteroidales bacterium | reverse complement strand
TTGTTACAAGTTTATCATATGGTATTGGAATGATGCCTGCCTGCCGGTAGGCAGGGAATAGTGGAATAATGGGGTTTCTTCTAACTTTTTTCTTCCCTGTCTGCCGACAGGCAGGCAATATTCCAATATTCCATTTCTCCCATCAAAGCAAAATATTGATAATATAGCATTTAAATTATTTCTTACGTCGAACTGACGTTAATATAACACCTTACTTTCAAAACGATTCTTAATATAGAATTCACTTTATCTTTTTATTTGTCTGAAATACAGCCATTTAAATAATAGGTGTGCTTTTTAATGTTTTTTTGTTACATTTTAAATAACCACTCGTCTTGAAGGTAAAGGTTAACCATATAACATTTAATAAAAACTAAAAAACGTACAACTATGAAACGGATGATTTTTATTATGGTGCTATCAGCATCGTCTTTAATTGTTAACGCTCAAAGTATAATCGATAATTTATTTAGTAAATACTCGGGCAATGATAATTTTACAAGTATTATAGTTAACAAAAGCTTGCTTGATTTTATATTCTCTATGGATACAGATAAGGATAGTAAATTAGAAACGCTTAAAGGTAAAATATCCGATCTTAAAATTCTGATCGCTGATAACAGGAATAGCATAAGCGCAGAATTTGCCGAAGAGGTTAAAGCCTATATCGCCGATGATAGCTTTATGAGCTTAATGGAAATTATTGATGGGAAAAAGAGGGTAAACCTCTATGTTAAGAAGAATAATGACAAAGTGGTTCATCTCCTTCTTTCTGCAAGGGAAGAAAAGCAGGAAGTTTTACTCTCATTGGAAGGTCAATTCACAATGAAAGACCTAGTCCAAATTGGTCGTGACTCAAAAGGGAAGGGTAGTTTTGGACATCTATCATACTTGAAGAACCTTGATAAATAATTGTTAAAAGAATTGCTCTATGATAATGCCTAAACATTATAAGTCAAGTTCAAGTAAATATTGGCCTATTATACATAAATTAGGTGCTTTGAAATAATATCGATGAACGAGCAAGAATTTAGCCAAAGAGTGATGGTTTATAGCGGTAAATTCTACGGCTACAGCTATAAAATACTTGGGAACAGGGAGGAGGCTCGGGATGCTGTTCAGGATCTATACCTTAAACTTTGGTCGATTAGGAATAGCTTTAGTAACATTAATAGTATTGAAGCCTTTGCAACCACAATTATTAGAAATCTTTGTATAGACCGACTAAAAAAGATAAAGAGCGTAACGCTCCAATCGGATACGTACAAAGAGCATCGTTTGTGCAGCGAAAATGCTTCGGATGATAATTATGAGGATAATATTCAGGCAAGAGTTAATTTGGTAAGAGATGCCATGAAAAAATTACCCGAAATACAGCAAAAGGTGTTTGTGATGAGAGATTTTGAGGAAAAAGAGTTTGAGGAAATTTCGCTTGAACTGAACCTATCTCTCGAAAATTCAAGGGTTATACTATCCAGAGCAAGAAAAAGAATACGTGAGCTAATTGAATGCGCAAAATAAGACAAATGAATAAAGAGAAGTACATACTGACTGATGATATTGAGAAACTTCTATCGAAGTACTACGATGGTATGACCTCAGTAAAGGAGGAAAAATTACTTAAAGAGTATTTTGCTGAGAATAGAATTCCTCAATCATACCTTGACGATCAAGCAATCTTATCATTTGGTAGGCAGGAGGATTATACTCTTTACCCAAACAATGAGCTATGGGATAAAATCCAGCAAAACGATTCGAAACAGAATAAATATAAAAGAATAATTCGCGTTGTATCATCCGTTGCTGCGTCAATACTTATTGTTGTTGCATTCGGAATCGGTTACCATTTATCTTCATCGAAGCATGACCTAATGGTTACCGATACCTATTCTAACCCCGAGGATGCTTATAAAGCCGTACAAAAGTATCTAGGATTTACATCAATGAAGCTTTCATACGCTTTTACTGAGCTGAAACCAATTGAGAAGCTGACTATCCCGAGCGAAGCCATTCAACCATTCTCCTACATTGATAAGAATCTACAGCGGTTGAATCATCTCGAAAGGTTGAATAGTACATCTCAGAAGTTAAAGCAGCTTTCTGTAATAACCGATTTTATTCAAGTGGATGACAATAATTAATTAATACAAACTTAACGATTATGAAAAGGCTAATTTTATTGATGCTTCTGGCATTTGTAATGGTAGGGGCAAAGGGACAAAACTCTGCGGTTGACAAACTTTTCGAAAAATACTCAGGTCAGGACGGCTATACTTCAATTCTAATATCAAAGTATATGTTCAGCCTATTTTCCGATGTTAACCCCGAAAATAAGGAGTTTAATGATTTAGTGAGCAAGCTGAATAGCATCAAAATTCTGGCAAGCGATAGCGCAAATAATACCGAAGGCGTTAATTTCTACAAGGAGATCATGAAGGAGCTCCCGGTAAAGGATTATAAAGAGCTAATGATAGTTAAAGAGAAAAACCATGAAATGAAGTTCTTGGTTAAGGAGGATAACGGTAAAATCATTGAATTGCTGTTAGTTGGTGGTGGAAAAACGAATAATGTACTTATCTGCATTCAAGGCGAAATAAACCTGAAAAATATTGCCAAACTCTCGAAATCGATGAAAATTGATGGACTTGAGAACTTGGAAAAGATTAAGTAGTGTCAATAAGAAAACTCTAAATTTCAAAAATCAAATTACAAATAAAACCCAAATGATAAAATTCCAAATCTCAAAACTGGTTGATTATTTGGTGCTTAAATAATTGGGATTTGATTTGTAATTTGAGTTTTGCCTGCCTACCAGCAGGTAGGCTATTTGTAATTTCAGGTTTATTGAGTTTTCTTAGCACCACTAAGTAGTTAGAGGTCTAAGGATAGAATATAACATAGGAATGATGACTACTAGCATCGTTCCTATGTTTGCATAATATATACAGACTATTATCGCTTTTCTAGATTATTCACATTAGAGTATCATCAGCGTATATTCCTTTGCTTATCTCCAAGAGATTATTTTGTAAGACAAATTAAGGGTTGCTTGCATTTGGGTGTCGAATGTTTTACCCAAATAAAAGTACTTTATTTCGGCTCCCACCTCAAGGCGTTTACCGATTGGAAGGTTGTACTGCAAACCTAACACGGTATTGTACCTGCTCATTGTACTCCCGGTAAGAGGTCCTCTTTTTTTACTTTTTGAAGAAATTGAATACATCATGTAGGCATAGCCGGTTGAGAATGAGACTTCAATGTTTTTATGAAGAACCATCGAGATATTGATGAATATTGGGATTACATCAAAGTGCGTTGTTAGCCTAATATTTTTATCATCCGTTTGAATTCTACTCGTTGAATAGATTCCATAGTATCCCGATTCGATTCCTACTCTTAAACGATGCTCAGCCTGCCATAGAATTTTAGCGGCAAATACAGGTTGGTTCGGATTAATATCATTATTTGAAACATTGGTGAGTGAATTAATGTAATGGCCATACCCACCCCCTAATACTAGTTTAATGTGATTGCTGGCTTCCTGAGAGTTGACGCTACACAACCTAAGGAGGAAGAATGAGATGGCAATGGCTTTTTTGATGCTAATTATGCTTGACATAATGATAGTATGCTAGGATAGTTGGATAGTTGGTCAGTACGCCATCGAAGCGTTCAGCGGCATTACTCCCTCCGTAAGAAGTAAATAAATTGATGTATTTCGGGTAGTCAATGGTCCATGGGATGCATAGAACTCCCTTTTGATGCATTTGAACTACCTCCTGGCTATGATAACCTTGGGTGAACATAAACGCCCAAGCCTTGGATTGAATAGATAATGCCTTATTAAAATCGAGCTCGCATAAGGAGGGTATTTTATCAAAGTTGAGTGTTGAGCGCATGCTATTATAAACGTTATCATCAGGGATGCCAATTAGGATCTGCAAAGTTCGTCCTGATCCTGATGCCATTTCTAGGTAGCGTTTTTGGATTGCGACAACCTCATCTAGGGCTCTATAATCCTTCATATCTAGCCAAACGAGTCGAAGCGATGTGTTCTTTACAACGTACTGCAGAGCATCCTCCAGTTTAGGAATCTCTTCACCGTGTATCAGCTTTACGAATGTTTTCAGCTGCGAATAGGTGTAATCTTCAATTCGCCCCATGATTGGGCTTTTTTGGATTAATCTTATATTTAGCTCTGCATCGTGGTATAGCACAGGAATTTTGTCCCTCGTTATATAAACATCAACCTCAACCCCTGTTGCGCCTAAGTACTCCGAGTAATCTATCATCTCAATGCTATTCTCAGAAACCGGAAGGCGATCGGAATTTCGACCTCCCCCTCGGTGGGCAAGTATGAGAAAATCATCCTCCAAAAGTTTTTCGGAGAATCGTTCAATTCTTTTTAGCTCTACTGGAGTATTTGGTTCATCGTTTCCACTACTGTATAAACCCGAAATAGAAACGGTTTTGAACATGGTGCTATGTTTTAATATAGAATCGGAATGATTGACATACAACCGAATGAGACCCGTGTTGTCGCTCAGTATATGCCTCCAATACCCTTCCATCATTATCGATTCGTTGTAAACACCAACCTCGGTGATACAGTAAGCACCCTGTTTAAGACCGTAGAATGAAATTCTATCCTTTGAAGCCTTTAGCACTAGGGTGTCGCCGAATTCACTTGTACCGCTTATAACTTTATAGATACCCTCAATGGTAGAACGATTCTCATAGGGTAAAGGATCCGATAGATCGATTAACCTGTTGTCCTCGAATGAAGGGATTCCGAGTATCCAATCACTTTGCTCATCGCAAGATGGGCTAACTAGCAAGATGTATGCAAATAATAATAAAAAGAGGGTTATAATTCTCGTTCTCATAGCACTAGTCCGATATAAACCTGAGGAATATAATAATACCTGTTAAATGTTGTTTGAACAAGCCATGTTGTAAAATAGTTTTTTTGAAAATTATTTACAAAACCAATTGTCATAACTGTATTTCTATGAAATTTCTGCTCCAAATAGAACCCTATTGATTTGCCTGATAACCTTCTTTTACTTTGCATTACAATAATATCCTCGCTTGAAATAGTACCCCTGAGCGCAATATCGAGTTCGCCAACAATAGTAAATGCTAAATTATTATGATAGTACCCAACGGCTATACCCGGAAATGCTGACCACCCGTAAGATTTGTTAGTATAGCCATATTCTTTAACGCTTAGGTAGCTGTAGGCAGCATTAACTCCAATACCAATGCTGAAATGTCGATATTTTAAATCGAGTTCAGGGCCAAACCTTAGTAAAATTGAACTTGGAGTGGCTTTTATGTTAACTTCAAAGTTGAGATGTGCAGGTAATCCCAACCTTGTTGCAGCATTAAGCATTGTGGTGCTATTCTCTGTTTCAACCCAATCGTAGGGTAGTCGTACAAAGGACAAAGAAACAAAAGATTGAAATTTAAATGGTTCATACCTGTGTGGGTGCTTATAGCATAGGCTCTGAAAACTTGAATCAGCAGATAAGCTATTAGGTGTAAATGCGCTAGTATTAGCCGATATGAATAAAGTGAGAAATATAAATGATATGTGCTTGAAGAATATAGGCATATATTCAATAGTTAAAATACGAAAAAGATGGTCTAATAATTCTTAAACGTCGAAATTGTAAAAAAGTTAAAGTGTTAAAAAAAATGATATTTCATCATAGAATCTTTATTTTTCTATCTTTGCCATCTTCTATAAAATATATGCTCGTAAAAACAAGCGTTGTAGGTTTTATCATAGTATCGTTTAACCTATTCTCATGCGTGAGAGAGAAGGCTAAAATGGTAACCTCCACCGATATTTTTAGCGGCTACTGTGCTGACCAAAGCGCATCATTCTTTAACGTTCCACCTGGAATGGTTTCCCTTTTCCTCGACGAATCGAAGAAGGGGAATAAAGAGCTTAAAGATTTGCTCAAAGACGTAAACGAGCTATCGTTCCTAATTATCAATAAGGAAGTAAATGCCAATAAGGATTGTCAATTCTATCGTGAGATTAATAGTAGGTTGGATAGCATCAGCTTTTATGATGTTGCGCAGATAAATACTGGGAAAGAAATTATCAGGGTTAAAGTTGATAAAGAGCGAAGGCACTTTAACGAGCTCGTCGTTATGGTATCGAATCAGGATGCGCTATACTGCATCAGCTTTAAAGGAAAGATACCTTCAAAAAAGGTTATAAACCTTGTTAAACCCGAAAACGTGGTCGCCATAACCAATCTCGACCGATTTAAACAGTAGCAAACGTTAAATATTAGCTATAACTTTATCGTATTTCACAACTTCGCTTCGTTGGCATCACATTTTTCTATATATTAGGGACTGAAAATTGCTTGCTTTATGGTACTCCTTTCGATTTGGAAATACTTATCAACCCTTAATATATCGCTTATTCTAATTGCGATTTATACTATTACCGTTTTCGCTACAGCCGTGATGGTCGTTCGCGAAAAGCGCGATCCGGTCAAAACAACTTCGTGGGTTTTAATCCTTATCCTTTTACCCATTGCCGGGTTAATATTCTATATCGTTTTTGGGCAATATCACAGGAAAGAGAAAATTTTCAATCGTAAAGGACTACGTGACCTTGAACAGATTGAGAATATAAGCCATTCACAGGTTCTTAGGCTACAAATCCAGAAACTTCACCATAGCCAACAGATTTCCGATAATATAAATATTATCACTTTACTTCTTAACAATAGTAAGGCCTTACTAACTGAATTTAATGAGGTTGAAATACTGCAGAACGGTAAAGAAGCATTTGACTCAATAATTGATGTCCTTAATTCGGCCAAAAGCACAATTCATATCGAGTTTTACATAGTCTCCGACGATATAATTGGTAATAGAATTAAAGATATTCTTATCAAAAAGGCGAATGAAGGAATTGAAGTTAGGCTTGTTTTCGACGATGTGGGCAGCTGGAGTCTTCCGAAAAGGTATATCAAGTCGCTAAAGAATGCAGGGGTTGAAGTTTATCCGTTTATGGAGGTGAAATTCCCGTTATTCACTAGCAAGGTCAACTACCGAAATCATCGTAAGATTATTGTTGTTGACGGCAAGGTTGGTTTTGTTGGTGGAATGAACATAGCCGACAGGTATATTGTTGGCAGTAAAGAGCTTGGCCCTTGGCGTGATACAATGATTAAGCTTAAGGGTGAAGCCGTTAACTCCTTGCAGGTAATATTCTTAGTAGATTGGTATTTTGTTACTAATCAAGACATAAGCGATAGAATAAAGTTCTTTCCAAAACAAGAAGTTACCTCTCATCACCCCATACAAATTACTGCGTGTGGCCCCGATTCCGATTGGGCGAGTATAATGCAAGCCTTTTTCCTAGCGATTACCAAAGCGAAGCACCATATTTATATCGCTTCTCCCTACTTTATTCCCAATGAGAGCATTTTAACTGCACTTAAAACAGCAGCTCTTAGCGGTGTTGATGTAAGAATTATGCTACCCGGCAAGTCCGACTCTACGGTAGTTTACTGGAGCTCGCTTTCATACATATCGGAGCTGATTGAAGCGGGTATAAAGGTTTACTTATACCAGAATGGATTCAACCATTCGAAGATATTGATGATTGATAGCTCTTTCGCCTCAGTTGGATCGGCCAATATGGATATTCGTAGCTTTGAGGATAACTTTGAGATTGCCGCAATTATTTACGATAAGCAGATTACCACTTACCTAGAAGAATCATTCCTGAACGATCTCACAAGGAGTGTTTATGTTACCGAAGCGGAGTGGGAGCTACGCTCTCGCAAGAATAACCTTAAAGAATCGGTAGCTCGATTGTTCAGCCCTCTTTTTTAGCTGATTGTTTAAAATAATATTGGCAGAATATTTGTTATTGAGGATAGATTATAAATAAAAACTTACTGAATATGAAAAAGAATATCATTGTAATAGCAATCGCTTTGCTCGCTGTAGCGAGCTCTGCTAACGCTCAGTTCCTTAAATTTGGTATTAAGGGTGGGTTAACCTCTTCGAACGTAAAGTTCGATAAAACAACCTTTGATCAGGTTTCTACAACCTCAGGCGCTAAAGACTTTATAGTAACGCAGGGTGATTCAAAAATGGGTTACCAGTTTGGCCTTTTCGGAAGAATTAAGGTTTTAGGAATTTTTATTCAACCTGAACTTTTATTCTCCCATTCACAGGGTGAAGTATTGATTGCTGACATTACTGCTAATGAGATTTATAAAGAAACCCAAAAGTTCAATAAAGTGGATATTCCCGTTATTGTTGGATGGAAAATTGGCCCTGCTCGTTTGGGTATAGGCCCTGTTGCTTCATTCATGCTAGGCGAAAAGGATGGATTGAAGGATAAACTATCGGAATTAGCAGATCAAACCACTACAAGTAACTTTAATAAAGCTACTTTCGGCTATCAGGTAGGTGCTGGGCTCGATATTTTGGGTAAGATTACTCTTGATGTAAGGTATGAAGGGAATCTGAGTAAACTCGGAAACGGGATTAAACTGGGTGATGAGAATTACTCGTTCGACCAACGAAATCCGCAATGGATTTTTAGCGTAGGTATTTTCTTCTAGCATATAACCATAGAATAGAAAAGAGCCGCTTTGATAGATTCTGGGCGGCTCTTTTGTTGGGTAGAAAAAACTATTTATTTACACTACTGACCGACTAAAATATTATATAATTCATGAAACACTTAATATTACTACATAATATCATAGGTCACCCCTGCCTACCGGCAGGCAGGCCTAACGGGGCTTGATTTTC
>RPRQ01000120.1 GCA_003818205.1 Bacteroidales bacterium | reverse complement strand
GTTGACTTAACAATTTTTACTATTGACGCTTCCAGTTCTTACGAATCTGGAAGGTCAATCAAGCCGATTAACCTAGCAGAGTCCGAAGGCCCTGCTAGCGTTTAAATAACCTTAAGTCAACGAAATTGTATTACACATTGATAATTTTGCATTTATGCAAAATTATCAAACCTCTGTGTTCTCTCCCGATTTATCGGGAGAGGCAATTATAAAAAAACGACTGAATATCAAAATGCAAAAGAATCGCTAATACGAAAAACATAAATATTTTCTCTGTGAAACTCTGTGCTCCCTGCCTACCCTGCCTACCGGCAGGCAGGCGGCAGGCAGGTCTGTTTCTTCGTGGTGAATAGTTACAAAAATTCCCTCAAATTATATTAATATTGGCATTTGGAACGATATTCTGAAGGATGAAAGAATCACAGGAAACTAGAATCAACAAATACCTAAGCGAGGTAGGGTTTTGCTCTCGTAGAGAGGCGGATAAGCTCATCCTTGATGGTCGGGTTACCATTAACGGCAGAGTTCCCGATATGGGAACAAGAATTTCATCTGATGATGATATTCGTGTTGATGGAGAGCTAATTTCAAAACCCAAGAAACGTCCCGTTTACATCGCTTTTAATAAACCTGTAGGGATTGTTTGTACTACAGATGTTAAAGCTGAAAGAAACAATATTATCGATTTCATTGGCTACCCAAAGCGTATTTTCCCCATCGGTAGATTGGATAAGATGAGCGAAGGGTTAATTTTCCTCACCAGCGATGGCGATATTGTGAATAAAATTCTGCGTGCAGGGAATAATCACGAGAAGGAGTATATTGTTACGGTGAATAAGCCGATAAATGGAGAGTTTATTAGCAGAATGAGTAAGGGGGTTCCTGTTCTGGGTACGATTACGCGCAAATGCCACGTTGAGCTGATAAGCAAGAACACCTTTAAAATTATTCTCGTGCAAGGTTTGAATAGGCAAATACGTAGGATGTGTGAGCACTTAGGCTATGAGGTTACAAAGTTGAAGCGAATAAGGATAATGAATATCTCCCTTGATTTACCTGTTGGAAAATGGAGACTTTTAACCGAAAAGGAGTTGAATGAGATTAACCGATTGGTTTCAAAATCGTCAAAGACCCACGATAAATAATACTATTTTGAAATAGGAAACTTTTTTAAAATGAGGTTTATGTTATGCTGTGATACCATTGTCTCAAACTTTCAATTTTTGAAGGGTTTGCCTATTATCGAAGTTTAGAAACACTGCATTTTAGGGTTCGTTATTGTAATTCTTCGATAGCCCATAATCAAACCGTCAACCTCTATCAATTTGAATTCTTTACTTAATAACTCTTATCTTTGCAAAAACAATTCTCCAATGCCCAAAAAGCAGGAAAAAGCAAAGCTCAAGTTTCTGAACTACACGGAGAGCGAAGACTTCGCCCCAATCATCGATGGGTATGTAATGGCAGGTTTTCCATCCCCTGCAGGCGATTATATCGACAATGAGTTAAATCTCAAAACGCTTTTAATGCGAAACGAGAGCTCAACCTTTTACGTTCAGGTGGTTGGCAATTCAATGGTCGATGTCAATATATTCGAGGGAGATATTCTTGTTGTCGATAAATCGCTCGACCCGAGTAAAGATTCTATTCTAGTCTGTTTTATCGATGGTGAGTTTACCGTTAAAAAGGTTAGTAAAATCGGAAAGGAGTTTTTCCTAATTCCTGCTAATCCTGAATTTAAGCCCATTAAAATTGAGGAATCATCCGATTTTAGGCTATGGGGGGTTGTAACCTTTGTAATTCATGACGTTAGGAAACATGTACGCACTAATAGACGGTAATAATTTTTATGTTTCCTGCGAGCGAGTTTTTAATCCTAAGCTTGAGGGGAAACCTGTTGTTGTCCTATCGAATAACGATGGCTGTATAATCTCACGTTCAAATGAGGCAAAGGCATTAGGGTTAAAAATGGCTGAACCAGTTTTTAAACGCAAGGAGATTATTGAAAAGAACAATGTTGTAGTATTCTCATCGAACTATACGCTCTATGGCGATATGTCAAATCGTATGATGAAAACCCTACAAAACTTTTCACCTGATATAGAGGTTTACTCAATTGATGAAGCGTTTATCAACCTAAAAGGAATACAAACAGATTTAACGGAGTACGCTAAGCGGATAAAAGTTACAATTCAAAAGAATATAGGAATACCTGTTGGAGTTGGAATAGCGAATACTAAAACGCTTGCGAAGATTGCCAATAAAATTGCGAAGAAGCAAAACGGAGTTTTCATCATAGATTCTGAACGTTCCCGAGATTGGGCGTTAAGGAACACCCCCATTGAAGATGTTTGGGGAATTGGTCGGCAGTATTCAAGGATGCTTATGAAATCAGGGATAAATACTGCCTATGATTTCTCACAGCTTGATTCAAATTGGGTTCGTGGTAAAATGAGTATGGTAGGACAAAGAACAAGAGATGAACTGCTAGGTCAACCGTGTATTGCCCTCGATACTATTATCAAAGCAAAAAAAAACATTGCCACAACAAGGGCATTTGGCAAGAAACTATCTGATATTAACATCATCGCCGAAGCGGTTGCATCCCATGCTGTCCGTTGCGCTGAGAAGCTCCGCAAGCAGAAATCAGTGGCAAGTCTATTAACTATTTTCATTCACTCCGACCCTTTCTCCGAGAATGAAAAGTATATCTATAAAAGTCTTACTATCACCCTTTCAAAAGCGAGTAATACCAATCATGAGTTAGTTAAAGCTGCGCTAACAGGGTTGAAACGAATTTATCAACCCAATATTCTTTATAAGAAAACAGGGATTATAGTCAGTGAAATATCCTCTGAAAGCTATGTTCAGGGGAATCTCTTTGAGGAGAATAGTAACGCTCACCTAAAGGAGATTTCCAAAATTACAGATATTCTTAATGCTCGTTACGGCAAGGATAAAGTTAAATTAGCAGTACAAGGCAATAGTAAGGACTGGAAACTTCGACAGGAGAAACTTTCTCCACGCTATACCACCCGATGGGACGAACTACTAAAAGTTAAAACCTGATATATTATGTGTTTTTACTATGCCATAACAAAGAAGGGTATAAATGCCTTGGTAAAGGGTAAGATAATTCGAAATGACCAGCTAAGCCTTTTCGATGAAAAGTATATTGTAAATGGCTTTGACCATCCATTTATGCCCGTAATAACCGATGAGAGCCCCGAAAGCATAAACTTTTTAAAATGGGGCTTCCTGCCAAGTACTATTGATTCAGTAGAGCAAGCGAATGATTTCCTAGGTAAATACAACACATTAAACGCAAAATCGGAGGAGGTTAATAGTAGCCATCTATACGAGGAATCCTTTTACAACCGCCGTTGCCTAGTCCTTTGCTCAGGATTCTTCGAGTGGCGAAAGGTTAAAAAGGAAAAAGTTCCTTATTATATTTCTCTAAAAGATGATGAAATGTTCGTATTTGCAGGGATTTGGAACGAAACGACTGATGGGAGAGGGCATAAAACAAGAACTTTTTCAGTGTTAACCATCGAAGCGAATGAGCTGATGGCAAAGGTTCATAATACAAAAATTCGAATGCCTTTAATTCTTTCCCCTGATGATGCTCAAAAATGGTTGCAGAAAGGGTTAGATAAGGAAACGCTAAATTCTCTCTTAAAACCAATTCCATCCGAAAAGTTAAAAGCGCATACGATTAAAAAATTTCTTCCTGCCCAAGCGAAGAACCTAAATACATCGGATATAATTGCATATTATAGCTATCCCGAAATATTTGGTTTAATGAGCGAACAGGAAACCATGCTATAATAATTCAAATAAAAGAAGGTTTTAATAACGAGGAACAATAAACCTGCTTCATCTGAGCGTTACTTACGAAATCAAGGGAGTTAAACTTTCAAACAGAACAAATATGCAAACCGTAATATATGGATTCGAAATTTACCGAAAATAAAACCTTTGAAAAGAAAGATTTCACGAAAATCATTCTCCCGAAAGGCGAGTATGATAGCTGTGTTTTTATCGATTGTAACTTTTACGACACCAATTTAGCCAGCTACACCTTCAACGAGTGCGAGTTTAGGGGCTGTGATTTAAGCCTCTCCAAGTTAAACGGTACAATACTCAACGATGTCAGATTTAAAGACTGTAAGCTCCTAGGATTACATTTTAAGGATTGTAACGATTTTGTGCTATCGGTTAGCTATGATGGTTGTAACCTAAAACTTTCGACCTTTTATAAGCTAAAGCTTAGGAAGACAAACTTTAAGAGCTGTAACCTTCAGGATGTTGATTTTTCTGACACCGACCTTACGGGCTCTACATTTGACGTTTGCGACCTGCAACGGGCAATATTCTCCAATACCAATCTCGAGAAAGTTGATTTTCGCTCATCAATCGGCTATACCCTCGATCCCGAGAAGAATCGAATTCGAAAAGCCAAATTCTCAAGAAGCGAAGTTGTCGGGCTGCTTAGCAAGTACGATATCGAAATTGAGTAGGTTGGTTTATCTGCAAGTTGGAGGTAAGGTAACCTTTACAACGGTGCCGAATATTTCCTAAACAACGAAACGAAGAAGAAAGATAAACCCCACGCATAACTGATTCGCCAGAGCCGAACACAGTCCGGAAACTGCTGGACAGTTCACGAGCCCAGTTGGTTTTGTTGTACCCTTAATTAACCAAAGGCATCCGTTGGCCATACGCCCATCGAAGAACATGGAGAGCATAAGGGATATCCATGGGTATAAAAGCAGCAGGTTTACCGGTTATACCCCATGCCGTGGGTGTTAATAACAAAAAGATACTGAATCCCTTGGATATTATCCAGCAGAATCATAATTTTAACCTGAAAGTTTGAAATGGATACAGCTATAACAGAAATAAACGCAATAGGGAAGTATTGAGCTGCGTTTATACAAATAGCTGCGTTTATACAAATGTTGTGCGTCATGCTATTGCAGCCTACTAACAATGCACTAACAAATTAGAAATTAATAATATGAAAAAAAAATATTTATTGCTTCTTAGTTTGATTTTGGTTTCATTTCATTTAATGGGGCAATCGTATTATTCTAATGATTCCCTAAAGTTTTTTGATGAAAGATTAATACCTACAATAATAGAATTACCTGTAACTGACATAACCTCTCACTCAGCTACTATAAACTGGATAATAAATCCAAATGGATTTGCTACAACTACAGGTGTTGAGACTCCCTCAAGTGGCCCTTTTTACCTTAAACCTTTAGGAAATGATACAACAAATGTTATTGTTACCTATACACTTAATGGACTTGAACCAAATACAATTTATAACTTCCTTATCATTGCTGGAAATATGCACGGATTTTCTACCCTACCACCAACCATAGATAATGTTAGAAGAACTTGGCTATCTTTTACTACATTAGATAAATCAAATATTGTTTCAACAGATAACTTAATTAAATCAAAAAACGATTCTCTAAAAGTTATTAGTTCTAATTCAATACAACAAAGAACGGGTCCAACAGAAAATCAAATTAAGATTTACGAAAAAAATAAAACAAAACTTAAGCAAAATATAGAAACTTTAAATCATAATATTAATTTGTTGAACTCTGATTTAAATTACTCAAAGATTGATTTATCAAAAATTAATGAGGCAAAAATATATTTTGAAGATATTGACAAAAAAGTTACAAGTTCAAGTCAGCAGGAATTCAAGTCGATTAATTATCTGACTGAAGATTTAACAAGCGCAATAAAGATATTGATGGAAAAAAGGAAATTTAAAAAAGATACATTATTTTATAGAAAATATGAATATTTAATTATCAATATTGAGGAGCTACATGAATATTTACTGAACGATAAACAAAGTTATATACCTAATGTGGTAAATGATAATAAAATCCTTCTTTGTTGTACTGGCAAATCTTTCATTAATTTTATGAATATTAAAGAAATACAAACTTTAAATATTGTTGGAGATTGTAATTTTGGAGATGGTGTTAAAGTTAAAATATTTGCTGTTCAACTTGATTCATTAGGAAACATGATACCAAGACATAATCTCACTGTTAACTATAAATATGCTTTAGAGATAGTCCGTAGACATCCCCCAAATAGATTCGCAAAAAAAACTTCTCCTTCTTGTGAAAAGGTTATACCCGGTAAATATGTTTTTTGGCTGACCAATAGTTTTATTAAAAACAAAAAACCGATATCTGAAATTATAGAAGTTGATTTGACAAGAAAAGGAAAGAAACTCAATGAAAATGAAATCAAATCCGTCGAAATAGCTGTAACAAATAAATAGGCTTATATGAGAAATAATCTTTTTTTTAAATTAAACTTTTTGACTATTTCCACAATTCTTTTTTCGACTATTCTTGAAGTTGGTGGTTCATGGCTGCTAGAAGTTTTATATCATGATTTTTTACGATACTTAGCAGCACAAATTTTTCTTGGAATTTTAGTTTATTATTTATTTAGTATTTTTAGAACTAAACTTAAAAAGAAAATTTGGGAATATACATCAGGTTTATTTCTTTTCTTAAGTGTTGTTATTTTTGTAATCATTATGGTTTTCTTTAATAATCATTTCAGCAAAACGGAAGATGGTTTTGGCTATTTAAAAGGCAGGGTTTATTCAGAAAATGCTATTATTTATAAGGCACAAACGAATGAAACCGACGACCAATTAGTTGAATCGGTTAGTAATAATGTCAATTTGATTTGGGCAGATTCAGATAATATCAAAACCGTATTTTTCACAAAACTAATGATTTTAAATGTTTTATTGGTTCTATCTTGGTGTAGTTATTTACAACTTAGAAAATTTGATAGAAAAACTACTAAAAGCTCCAAAGAATAATTAGTCAACCAAATATAAATTTACATAATATTATCAAAAGCACGAACGCACAACAGCTGCTAAAAACCATTGGGGCAGATGGATAGATAAGTTTTATTTTAGTATATTGCATTTATTTTAACGTGGGACAAGAATGCTGCCTCGAACTCCCCAACGTTTTTTAGCAGCAAACGTTATGCCCAACGGTAGATGAAAATCCGAAATGATTAAAGCTCATCGGCAGACCGTCCTTCGAATCGACCGTGAGATTCGTTGATAAGCTTGACCCGATTGAAAACATAGATTGATGAGAAGAATAGCGAGCGGACGGACTTTCGATGACCTTGACGCAATTTTTCCCCGACGCTCATCCACCGAGGACAGACGTTCCCCTCCCGGAGAGCCACCTAGACATTGAAAGAGAAAAGCGGATAAAATCTTGCTCCTAGACGGGTTGAAAGCAGAACGTACAGAATCCACCGCACCGACAGGAAACCTGATGAACCGTTTGAAAACCTTAAAAACCAAACGGACAGAAACCCCGAAAACCGCACAGAAAAAATTGCTAACGGGCGAACCCGCAACCGTCGAAAAATTTTGGTTTCTAGAAAAGCGTTTCGAACTTGAATGTTTATGAAACCGAGAGAAACATTTCCCGACCCGAGAAGAGACATTCTCCGCAGAAAACCGCTGGGCATAACAGCCGCTAAACGCAATCAGGGCAGATTTGCGAATACGAAAGTATTTCCTACCTTAGCATTGCTGTTAACGAGGGACAATGAAACGGTTTCAAACTCCCTGCCTGCGCTTAGCGGCAAACCGTTAGGCGTTATGCTACGAGACTCGACACTATACAACATTCAGACAAAATAAATGAATAGACCTTATACACCATTTGACATAATTTGGGCGAAAAATGTAACTAATTCTGACACAGGACAAGCCTATATGGACTTGACAAGTGAAGAGTTTACTTTGCATTTTCCGACACATCATAAAGGAAATGTTTTAAGTCCTAAAATCGGAGAAATTATTGCTATCCATCAAAACATAAATGGGCAAAAAGTTTTTACTCATTTAGTTTCGCCAGTTGACATTGTTAGACTTGAAGAAAATAGAGAGAACTTTAAATATGGTAGAAAAGTAAAATTAATAGCAAAGACTGAAGTATTGAATGCAATTCCTGTTTCTTCTACATTGTGGGACAACGTAAATTTCCAAGGGATTAGTCAAGGAAATGCTTGTGAAATTGCTAACATTTCAAACGTAGAAAATTACGATATTTTACTGCAAGACCTTTGGAACAAGTTTATTCCGTATTTCAGAACAGACTTTAAAACAGCGCCAACTTTTACTGAAAGTATTGAAGCTGAAATTGACAACACAGACTCTTCAATTTCTGTAACGGAAGGAAAGTTGAGATTAGTGACGCATTATGCACGTGAACGAGACAGAAATATCATTAGAGCAAAAAAACAACAAGCAATACAAAAGCAAAGTTTGGAATGTGAGATTTGTGAATTCTCATTTATTTACAAGTTCGGAGTTGAATTTATTGAATGTCATCACAAAACTCCAATTTCACAATCGGGTGTAACAGAGACAACTTTGGACGATTTAAGTTTAGTATGTGCAAACTGCCATAGAATGTTACATAAACAATTTGACGGAAAATTTTTAACGATGGACGAATTAAAAGAAAAAATAAGCACAAACGCCTAACACATGGTATAGTGCATGCGGGTTTCAGTGGTTTGCGAAGGTTCGTGGCTCGTAAAAAAGTCAGTTGTAACTTGATAGTTTATCGCTTCGTAATCCCGCACGACACCATACCATCAACGTTACAGGCTATACAATTGAAGAAATGAAGACCTTACTGAAAATCATCTTTCTATTTTTTATCACCATTGATGTTTATGGTACACCTCAGATATTCGATAGATTGATAATAAATAATGATAC
>RPRQ01000119.1 GCA_003818205.1 Bacteroidales bacterium | reverse complement strand
TACGCTTTTGGCTAAAGCCGAGGATTCTTCTTTATCTTGACTCCGCCTTTTAAGGCGGAGTTATTGATTTTTGATTTAAAAAATGCTGTAACTATCATATTATGAGATTTTAACGAAGCACAAAACTGCTTAATCTATATAATGTATTATAAAAAAGCCATCGATCAATTGACTGATGGCTTTTCTATAAAATAGTATCTTTACTTCTTAACTAACCTTTTTGTTTCCTTAATCCCATCCGCTTTTAGCTGATAAAAATATATACCTGCTGCGATCCCCTTTGGTGTCCAAGGTTTTGAATGATTACCTGCAGTAAGGTATTCATCCACAATGACATCAACAACCTGGCCAAGGGTATTGTAAATAGTTAGACTTACCTTACTCGGTTTCGCTATCTTGAAATCAATGGTGGTTGATCGATCGAAAGGGTTTGGATAGTTTTGGCTCAGAATGCTACTATTATCTATTTTGGAATCCTCAACACCAGTTCCGATTGAAATTGATATATCATCAATACAAACTCCAGCTCCCCATTTTGCTGTTCCTTCGAATGCAATATAGTAATCTGTGGATTGATTTGGAAGGGACACTGATTCCATAGTCCATGTGGTAATATTACTAGTATAGGTTCTAAGTAAAACCCAACTTGCTGCGTTAGACGTTTTATAGTATATCCTCAGCTCATCTTGATCAGGTCCGGCCAGTGCCTGTGCATGCCAAAACTGAAGAGTAGGATTAGATAATGCTGAAATATCAAATGTTGGTAAAACTATTTTGGTAACCATTGGTGTAGCTTCGTTATTCATAAGGCATAAATTCTTAGTGCCTGAATGAGCACTTACAGGAGGATACTCTGAATTTCCAAAACCATTACCATTTCTAAAACTCCAATAAAGATTATGTGAATCGAAAATAGAACTCCAACAATTAGAAACAATACCTGTTTCGAAATTTTCTGTAAAAGGGAAAGTGCGAATAACACCACTACAAGTTGTTTCAGAATTACCTGTTAAGCCAGGTGCTAAATAGCAAAATGATGAATTTGAATACTCATAAATCGCATAATAATATCTCATTCCAGGTTTCAATCCAGTGATTGAGGCAGTTGTCCCCGAGCCATTATATACCGCATAAATGCCATAACCTACCTGACTTCCAGAACCAAAAATAGAGTTTGCAGTATAAGAGATACTACTAATTGGATCTATATCAAAATTCTTTCCTTCACCAACAATAACCAATACATTATCACCATTACCCCTTGCCCAACTAATGCTCATTGAATTATCAGTTATTGAACTTGATGAAAATGCCGTTGCCTTTAATGTTGGTGCAGTACATGCCGTTCCACCCATAAAAGTGAAGGATACTGTTTTATTAGCTATATTCTCAGCTATAGTTGTGATTGGCCTGTATGTATTTAATACAGCCCAAGATTTGGAATTTGGTGTTGTTTCATCAGTAAACTGGGTTTTTACGCTGCTTCCAGGAAAAGGGCAACCACTGCTATTAATTTCACCATACAAATTTGGAGGGTTTCCTGCTGCATTTGCACAAACAGGGTACATTCCTTGATGTGCTCCAGCATTAATGGCATTTCCAGATGTGATTATTGAATTTCCATCAACATGGTAAATTATCATTCCATGGCCTGGGATATAAGTGTCAAATTTATGCTTTTGCCTATTCTCAATAAGGTAGAATTCATTAGATGTTGTAGTATTTACCCTATAAAAGCTATTGCTATTCTCTTCTGCATTATTTAGTGTTATATTTGTACCTGATATTAAGGTTGTTGCAGTAGTCCATGCATAATCATATATTTTGGTATATGGATTATGATGAGCTGGCGTTGCACCACCATTATTCCATGAACCAGCTGCCATTAAATCCCATTTACCTGTTCCAATATATTCACCACCAATTTCAGCATCGGTATCATAATAATCTGCTGCGCCCATAACGTGCCCAAACTCATGGCAAATTACTCCAATACGTGTTAAGCCTGTTCCGCTCGTCCCTCTTAATTCAGCAGAACAAGAGTAAGAGCTAACTGTTTTGCTATCTAAAACCACGGGAGTTATACCCCATGCATGTGCCCATATTGCGTCAGCGCTTGCACCTGCCTCCTCTCCGTAACCAGCATAAATAACATATACACCGTCAACCGTTCCATCATTGTCGTTATCAAAATCTGCATAATTAACATCTGCATTCGCTTTATTTACAGCTTCAGTTACCAATGCTTTAGGATCCTTATCATCGCCGCTAGTATTATTCCCCCCATAATAGGACATATTATTGTTTGAGGTATAAGGTCCTGCAACAGTAACGGTTAGGTCAAGTTGACCATAAGAATTTTCTAGATAATAATCTTTAATACTACCTGTTGCATTATCGACAGAATAACCAACTTGATTAAAAAGATTATTAAAATCGGATTGGGTCTTAGTGAATGGTTTATCCAGAAAACCCATAAGAATACAAACCAATTTTCTGGAACCAGTTGTAGGGAAAGATTTCTGGGACTTTGATTGAACCATATTTGAAATGCTTTTCATCATACCCGTTTGACTCTTTGAGTAAAACAATCCTTTTTTAGTTTTACTTAAAAAAGATTTTTCGGAATCGCCCCTTTCTTTCTGATCTTTTGCTTTGACCCCCGATGGAACCATGTCATTATTTGAGTCTAGGGCAGCGTACTCAAAAACACCCTTGCTGTTTCTCATAATGGAATAGCCATCCTCCGTTTGAGCCCATTTAACATTTTCATCTCCCCTTAATAATACAGTTAATTTACTACCATCAGGTTGGGTTATTTCAACAGGATAGGGGTATGCTATAACAGCATATAAACTTTGATCTATTAATATCAATGTTAAAAGAAGCATTAGCGTGCGTAGAGGTTTTCTCATCATATATAGTTTAACGGTTTGACTTAATTTTTTAAGCATCTATATTCTTAGAGCCATTTTTTAGCAAAGTAAATCATTTTATAATTAGTCGAAAGTAAACTTACTATTTTTAACGAATATATCAACATCTACTTGATTTATAATAATGAGCAGATGTCTCTATTGACGAATGAAATATGGCAAATTCCTTAGAACCTTCTCAATGAGGAGAATATAATCTTTCAGTGGATATCGTTTCCACGATTTTATAACATCTTAAAAATGTAATGTAGGTGAATTAGAAAGAATATTACCTTTAATGCATAATTAGTTTACGCATTAAGATTTAATATCAACTTAGGTTGCTGCAACAGCCGCACTCGATTGCCAAAAATGGTTAGAAACGAAAAGTCCTGCAATAATCAGCACTTCATCGGGTATATGAGAGATAACTTCGCCTTTTCTGAATGATCCCTGATAATTGATAAAGTATAGGTTTTTATTCACCGTCCATTTCGAATGCCAAAAGTTGGTGTACTGCCAAACACATTCTATTCCATCAGGCAATTTTATAATTGCCTTCGACCTCCAAGTATTATAAACTATCGTGCCAACAATAGAGAGGGATTCTGAATCAATAATTATTGTTTCCTGATTAAAAAAACCTTTGGTTTTAAATTCAAACTCCTTACCGTTTAAATTACCATTCGCCTTGTTACCCCACATCCCAACCTTCAACAAACCAACTTGAATGCCATTCTCAAAGAATTGATAGGTATTGCTAAACAAGCCCTTCTTCCATGAAAGAAATATTTCCATGACAAAACAGATTCATAAATATTAATTTAATCAGCAGTAGTCCATTCACCAAGAAAAGCTACTGACCGATAACCAAACGATAACCAATGGATATGCTAACCGGTGAAAGTTCATTTTTAAATTCTACTCCATTGTTCTCTTTAAGATCATCCATATACTCTTTAACCTCCGAGCTGCGAATAGGAACCAATAAAGCTAGAGTAAAATAGCCCTTTCTGCCAGGCCTTTGACGAAAATCTAAGCCAAAACCGAGTGTTGGTCCATAAAAAGTTTTGTTCAAACTTGTTTCACCCTTCACGGCGATAACAGCATTATAGCCATACATTGCCAATAAGTAGGGCTTAATCTTATTCGCACTCTCGCCATTAAATCTTATTTTTAACCCACCGTTAAAACCTAAGCCTAACAAATTATAGCCTGCTCCAGCAAATAATCCTAGGTTTTTGCCTGGGTAAACCACTAAATTACCACCAAATCCGCCATAATCCAATCCCATTCCAAGACCAATTGATAACTTATCGGCTTTAATAATAGTTGAATCATTTACCTGCCCATTAACCTGAATGGCAATAAATACTGAAAATACAATTAATAGTTTTTTCATTTCTAAAATTATTATTGATTTTAATTTTTAGGTGCTAAAAAAAACAATTAAAGATATAACTTTTATTAATGCAATAGCATGATACAATCTTTTAACAAAAAAACCTCACCGAAATTTGATGAGGTTATGATAATGGAAAACAATCAAATCAACCCATTTACTCTTGCGATTTCACCTTTCGGCTACAGCTCGCAACCGAGAATGCGGAAAAATACCCAACAGCACCATTGCTAATGTTTGTTCGGATATTGGCAGGTGGTCCGCTGAACATTGGGTTCTGAGGACGAGCCATTGTTTGTGCTTCAGTTAAGAATAAAAAATAGTCCTTTGTAATGCCACAAATATCGATAGTAACAATGGTTTTGCCTAGTTTTATGGTATCCTTCTCGGGAAACATATAAACCAATTTCCCGATGATATCGCTACCGTTAAAAAACTTATCTTCAGTAATGCCATAGTTTAGGAGTGAATCGGAATTTAAGACGTTATCGATATAGGCTCTAAACATATAGTAGTCCTCTGTTTCCTGAGGTTCTTTTGCCCATGCAATGGTTTCCCAAAAGTGAAAGCGATTATTATATCGGGTGTCGATTGAATCGAGCGGGGTTACTGGTTTTAATTCTGACATAGCGGTATAAGACTCCATCACCCCATCACCGAGTAGATTTACATTGCTAATGTTTAAGGTATAAGTTCGACCTGGTATCCCGAAAACATCGGGGTTAGTGAAATAACTCCCTAGCTCCGTGGTGCTTTCGATTAAGGAGAAGGTATCGGTACCATCCGAAATGGTTACAATGGCTCCTGAAATGGGTTCGAGGGGTTTATCGTTGAAGTAGGGTGCCGATCGAGTGATCATTACTTTATGGGCAATCGTTTCAGTGGTAATCTTACCGACAATAACGCAACGGGTTTCTGAATTCTCAAGTGGATAATCATCCATTTTTTCGGTACAAGAAGTTAATGCACAAACCGATACCATTGATAGAATAACCAAGTATTTTTTAAATAATATTCTTTTCATTGCTCGTTAGAATTTGAAGTTATATGATACTGATGGGATAATAGGGAAGAGATAGGTTTTCTCAACATAAGTGTTATTCGCATTCTCTTTATCCTGCATAAAATTGATAGCCCAAGCATTCTTACGATTGTAAATATTGTAGAACGATATATTCCACTCCCCTTTCCAACGTCGGGTGAAACTCTTTTTGGTTTTAATGGTAATGGCAACATCCAAGCGATGGTAATTGGGGTAACGCTCACCGTTACGTTGAGAGATTATCGGAATAATCGACCCATCCACTACTATTTTTTCTGAGGGAACCGTAAAAGGCTGTCCTGTTGAAAATAACCAGTTCGCCGAAAGGGTTACCCTTCGGGTGATATCGTAACTGAGCACCACGGTTACGTTATGGGGTTTATCGTATGGGGCACGGTACTCCTTACCTTTCTCAATAGTTGGGATAGTCCTATATGAACGGGAATAGGTGTAGCTAACCCAACCTCCAAACTTCTTCCGATTAATTTTTGCCATCAACTCCATGCCATATGAACGACCCTTACCAACCCTTAACTCGCCTTCAAGTTGTTCATTCAGAAATAGGTTAGCAAATTCCTTAAAATCAACAACATCGCTCATCGTCTTATAGTAAACCTCCGCTGAAGTTTCAATGGTATTATCCATCAGGTTTTTAAAAAAGCCGAGGGCAACCAAGTCGGAACGTTGTGGTTTAACATTAGGTGAGGCGGGAAACCAAACATCAAGCGGAGTACCCCCCTGAGAGTTTGATGCCTGCTGAATATACTGAAAAGTCCGAGAGTAACTCATTTTTACTGAATTGCCCCTGTTTAAGGCATATGTTAAGCCCAATCGGGGTTCAAGGTTTGTGTATGTATTAAAAATATCACCTGAACTGTAATCGGTTGACCCTGTAGAAATATAGTTTTGGTCATAATGAAATAGTTTAGCCTTGCCAATGTTCTGAAATACCGAAAGCCTAACACCATATTTAAGGGTAAGTCTTGAACCTATAGCTTGCTCATTCAAAGCATAAATTCCATGCTCTAAAGAATTGTTAATGGGTAATCGTATCTCGTTAATCATTGATTCGGAGCCTTTACCTTTTACTAAACCTGGGTTAAACCGATGATATGTTGTTTGAGCCCCAAACTGAATGCTATTGCTAGGATTCATATAGTAGTTAAAGTTAAGCTTTAGGCTGTAGTCCGAAACATCGGATATCCACCTAAACGAGCTAGCCTTTTCAAAATCTGAACCTAGCAAGTAGTTATAGTTGCTGTATATTGCTGTAGTATTGAGAAATAGTTTCTTTCCAAAAAGATGATTCCACCTCATGGTCATGGTTTTATTGCCGTACCCAAACTCCGATGAGACTATCTTGTAAACATCTCTCCCAAAATAACCCGACAAATAGATTCGGTTATTCTCGTTAATGGTATGGTTAACCTTCATGGTCAAATCATAAAAGTATAATCGGCTATCCTTAAGCTCCTGATTCTTAAAAAATGGAAAGAATAAATCGATATAGGTTCGTCTTCCTGATACAATAAAGGATGTGTTGTCTTTAAGGATAGGTCCCTCAAAAGTAAAACGGCTTGAGATGGTTCCAATACCTCCTGTACCCTCGAACTGCTTTGAGTTCCCATCCTTCATTCGTACATCGAGTAACGATGATAATCGACCACCGCTCGATGCTGGGATATCGCCCTTATATAATTTAACATCTTTGATGGCGTCGTTGTTGAACACCGAGAAGAATCCCATTATATGTGAGGCATTGTAAACCGTAGCCTCATCCAGCTGAATAAGGTTTTGATCGGCAGAACCTCCCCTGACGCTATACCCCGATGAACCCTCGGCAGTGGACTGAACGCCTGGAAGCATCTGAATTGCCTTCAGAACATCCACTTCGCCCATAAGCGCAGGGATTCGCTGAATACTTTTCATCTCCAAGCGGGTGACGCTCATCTGCGGTTTGGTGATGTTGGAGTTTGGCTTCTCACGACTAACTACAACTTCCTGTAAAACTTGCGATTCAAGATTTAATTCAATATTTATAGTTGTATTCTCGGCTAATTTAATAACCCTTTCCTGCGAGTTGTAGCCGATAAAGGAGAATATTAACGTATAGGTTCCCGGTTTAAGGCTCAATGAGTAAAAACCGTAAATATTGGTTGCCGTACCCTTACTTTCCTCCTTTATTAAAATTGTTGAGCCAATAAGTAATTCACCATTGGAGGCATCCTTCACGTAGCCGCTGATGGTAAATTTCCCATCCAAGTTATCATCGGTTGATGCTTTTGCCTGAATAGTAAAAAAGAGAAGTAAAAGTAGAAGTAATTTGAATGATAGTTTCATAATCTAATTTAATAATTTTTCAAGTTTAATAATTATTTACCTAGCCTATAATATTTTGTATAGCTACAAGAAATCAAAATCAGCTTGTGCAGTAAGCAATTTCTATGCCATTACAATCCTTAATAATGAATTTTTCTTTTGTTTTAGAACAATATGGTTTTATGACCCAAACCTTTTGGCTTAACTTGGAGTATTCAATATCTGTAAAGCGCAAGAATAGGGATAACCGTTGACTTTCTATCGTCCTTCCTTGTTCAATCGCTTTAATATGAATCAAATTCCCTTTCCTATTCAAAAGAATAGAACCATTTCGGTTTAATGGATTTCGAAAAATTATGCTAAACCCAAGATATTCCCTATAGTATGAAGCGGTAAGAATTGGTGATTCAACCCGAATGGTTGGGAAAATATAACTTTGACACTTTTTCAAGCCTAAGCAAGGGCAAAGTGAGCTGAACATCCATTTTGAAGTACTATATGGCATTTGTAGATGCATTCAATTTTTTTAAACGAGACCAAAAGTAGGTTGAATTATCAAATTAATACAAAAATAATCGACAAGATGAGAAAATGAGTAGGTGAAACCCGAAAAAAAGAATCTGAACTAGATTATTAAAAACGCTCTCCACGAAGACAATCACAAAGATTGTCTTATGTGATTGCTTTACGCTAGCAACCTTGATTAAACGATAATGATTTTTCGACCATATTTTTTCAAGCATCTATTAAACCTTTAATTTCAGCGAATGCTTTTGGGGAAGGTTCAGCATTAACACTTTGTAACAGCCAAACGTAAGTTTGCTTGTCGTAAATACTCAATTATGTGAAAGGTTGTCTTTCAATGATTTTTGAATATCCTTTTTTACTATCATCTAATAATATTTCGTTCGACTCTACTAATATTAAGGTTGGTGGAAAATCACTAAAAAATGTTTCTTTTGGATTTGCTTCTGACAGCTGAACTTTTCCGATATACAATGACGTATAGAAATGCAATTGTTTTTCTGTCAGAATTGAATCTATATCAGCATTATTTATTATTGAATAGGAACTACATTTTAAATCTATCCAAGGAGAAAGCATTACAAGATGCCTCGTTTTCCTTATGTTTCTATTATTTAAGACAGAGACAACAGATGTGGCTAAACCTGCATTATCTCCGATAAAAGATATGTTCTGCACTTGCACCTTATTAATTATGCAAATTAAGGGTTGAATATTACAGCTAACACAATAAATCACAATAAATAACTCCGCCTTTTAAGGTGGAGTCAAAGGGATAAAGTGTACTGGGCTTTAGCCCAACATCGATTAGAATACGAATGACAGAGTAAAATGAACTCAACATTTATCATCTTTTTAGAATATTCCTTAAAAAGGGATAAACAAAATGTAGGGCTAAAGCCCAT
>RPRQ01000118.1 GCA_003818205.1 Bacteroidales bacterium | reverse complement strand
TCTTCTTTATCTTGACTCCGCCTTAAAAGGCGGAGTTATTGATTTTTGGTTTAAAAAATACTGTAACTATCATATTATGAGATTTTAACGAAGCGCAAAACTGCTTAATCTATATAATGTATAATATGTTATTTTAGTTTTTTATAGTATCTAGGGCGTAATGGATCTCGCTAACGACATTGCTATCCTTTTCGTTTAACAGAGCATTCTGCAAAATATTTATTGAATCTTTTCCTCCAATTCTCCCTAGTGCCCAAATTGAATATGCTCTTATTTGAGGGTTTTTATTCGCAACTGTTTGCTTTAGAGCGGGTGCCGATGAGCTATCGCCAATGTTACCCAAGGCTATTATAGCATTCCCCAGTATTGCTTCTTCCCCTGCGCAAAGAGGAAACGATGCTATAGTTTTCTTAAAGTATTTTTTGTCCGCCGTTAATAGAGGAATCAGGTCGGGGTTATCACTTAAACTTTCTATTTTAGTCGGGTATTCTGCTCTCGATTTAAGTTTTTTGTTTTTAGGACAGGCTTTTACGCACTCTCCACAACCGAAAAGACGATTTTCTTGTTTTTCTCTCAGATGAATAGGAACGAAATCCCCCCAAAGCCATGCGGTAATACACAAATCCCTATTTACCTTAAAAGGAGCATATATTGCACCTGTTGGACAAGATTTTATGCAAATATCGCATTTGCCGCAATCGGTTTCATTTATCGAGAACTCTTCGTATTCCAATGGCGCATTTGTTACCATGGTTACGAACATGATGAAGGAACCAAATTTTTGAGTAATAACCAATGAATTTTTGCCATACTTTCCTAAGCCTGCACGAATTGCGGCCATCTTATCTGGTATTTTATGATTTTTATGGTTCTTTTTATGAATATTATTGGTTGTTACTGAATATCCTTCATTTTCAAGGAAACTGCTAATTGTTTTAGTATGATGCTTTTCCATTGGCGTAAAGGCTTTTACATCGTATGCATTATATCTACCCTTGAGACTATTGGATTCGGTCAAGGTTGTTTTGTCTTTTTCGTTGATGTAAAAGCCTGTTACAATAACTGCTTTAGCATCTTTTAGTATATCTTTTGGATTGACAAAAGCCTCCCTTTTCCTTTGCACTATAAATGGGTTGGCTGATGTTATCCCAATTAAATCTATTCCATTATTAATTGCATACTGCTTTAACCTGGATGATAAGTCACCTTTATTCATGGTTCAATTTTTCTTGCAAAGGAAGAGAAAGGGGAGGATTATATTTAAATCAAAATGATTTTATTATTGTCATTTTGAAAACTCTAGCCGAAATTGACTAGGGGTTAAGGAGGTCATTTTTTTAAAAAATCGGATAAAATTTGCTGGCTCAGAAAAGTTTAGATCGTAGGCTATTTCAGATATCGATAGATTTGAGTAGTGTAGTTCTTTTTTAGCTTCCCTTAAGAGCCTTGCTTTTATCAGATCGGATGCGGTGGTGCCAAGTGATTTTAACTTCTTGTTCAGGTATGTTTTGCTAATACCAAGCATTTGGGTGTAATCCTCTACAAGATGCTTTTCTTTAAAGTTCTTATCAATAAGCTGAATGAATTTAAGCACTTCAATGTTTTGAAAAAGATCTCCTTTAATATGATGTTGATCGATATATTTTCTGTTAAGCGTTATAAGCAGATAGTAGAATATTGACCGTAAAAGGTGTTCGCTATCATTTAATAGGTTACTTATTTCAGTTTTAATCTCGACAACTTTTTCGATGTATGATTTAAACTCGTTGGGAGTTGTTGATATGTGAAACGAGGTATTATTGCTATAAAAATATTGAAATCGGTAAACGAATAAGCTATCATTAAAAAATTGGTTAATAAACTCATCCTCAAAAAGAATGCAGTATGCATCTGTTTCACGTTCCGCATTCCACTCCCTTCTTCGGTATGGGGGTATAAATATGATAGTTCCCTTTCGGTATGGGATTGTTGTATCCTCGATAAAAAAGGTTCCGTTACCTTTGATGATAAAGTAGATTTCATAGAAAAGCATTACCGAAGGTCTTCTGTTTACCAGAAAATCTTCAGTCTCTGATATTTTAAGGCAATCGATAAGGAGTTCTTTGCCATATTTGGTTTTATGAAACTCAAGCTCTTTCATCGCTGGTAAATTACATGAAATATTGGGTGTTTAAATAACTAATCTAATACATATCATTGCTCCACATCTTTCATCGAAAGTTGAATTCTCGTCCGTTGAACATCCACCTTTGTAATTTTTACCTTTACATGTTGGTGGAGCTTAACTACGTCGTTGGCCCTGATGATTAAAGGTCTTATTCCAACTATAGAAGCTCTTAACTTCGAATAAAATCTCCAACGGCATACATTGGTACTACATCAATATTTTGGTACGTTGAGTAGTTTTCGAGCGAAATCCGAACGCCTTTCTCAACATGCTTCTCTTTTAAGAAAAGGAATAAACTCTGCATTGAGCCTTTAGTGCCAGACTTAACCTCTACGGGGATAATTTTGTTGTCTTTTTGAACTAAATAATCCACCTCGGCATTGCTGTTTAGGGCTTCGCGTTGCCAGTAGTAGAGTTCATTTCGTTCATAAGGCGATTCGGCTTTAAGTATTTCAAGGCCAACAAAAAGTTCAGCAATACTGCCTTTGTTGATAAATTCAATATCGCTGGAGGTTATTATGCTTTTAATATCTAACCTAGCCAGACGAAGGACAAGCCCTGTATCGAGCAGAAGTATTTTTCGATAGTTTGGTTTTATCTGAGCCCCTAAAGGGATTCCATTGGCTAAGCAATTGGTTGCTGGAATTACCAGACCCGCTTTAATTAGAAGTTCAAGAGCCATTTTAACCTGATAGTGGTTTAATTCGGGGGCTGATCTGGAATAAACAAACTTACCTCCAAGTTGCTGACTAACTGAGATAAAAACAGCATTTATACGATTGGCAGGGACATGTTCATTGTATTTCGCGAAATCATCAATATACGATAGTAATAAGTCGTCCAGTATTCGTTGGCACTCAATTATACTCTCGCCTACTACGTAGTTTCTTACTACCTCAGGCATTCCCCCTAAAATGATAAACTTTTTCAAGTAGCGTATTAGTTTTTCATGCAATACGCTGTTGGTTGGATTACTAATGCCATGTTTTTGTTTTTGCTTAATTAATGATTCTTCTCCCAGTGCTAATAGGAATTCATCGAAAGACATGGGGTGCATAAATATTGATCGAATGCGCCCTACTCCAAAGGAGGGAATGGTTTGAAGAGCAAATTCGAGCAAAGAGCCAGCAGCCACAATATGGAGGTTGGGTAGTTTTTCATAAAAAAACCTTAACGACGACATTGCGCCCTTGCAGCCTTGAATCTCATCGAGAAAAATTAAGGTTTTGGATTCGATAATGGGCGTGTTGTAGTAGAGCGAAATATTCTCGATAATTTCACTTGGGGTTAAATTCTTACTAAAGAACTCATGGACATCCCTATGCTCCTCAAAGTTTATTTCGATATAGGTGTCAAATTTTTCGGAAAGTTTACGAATGGCTGTTGTTTTCCCGACCTGACGTGCTCCTCTTAGCAGAAGGGGTTTGTGATTTGGGCTGGCAGCCCATTTCTCCAGCTCTAAGTCAATGAAACGAGACATGTATTTTGTTGCCATTCGATAGAAATTTAAAATATCAAAGGCAATAATACGTATTTTATTTAAAATATCAAAGGCAATAATGATATATTATTTAAAGGAATCAAAGCCAAATGACGATGACAGGCTAACGTACATCATTGTATAATATTTGCTTAGCAGAGAATATTATACATTCTTTGCGTCTTAGCGACCCCGCCTGCCTTAGTTAAGTAAGGCGGGCAGGTTTGCGGTTAAATTATTATCCCTGTTCAATATCCTTCATCGTTAGCTGAATCCTTTTCCTTGCCACATCCACCTCAGTTACCTTTACTTTTACATGTTGATGTAGTTTAACCACATCATTGGGATTGGAGATGTATTTGTTGGCTAATTGAGATATATGTACCAATCCATCCTGCTTTACACCAACATCAACAAAAGCACCAAAATTGGTAATATTGGTTACTATTCCTGGAAGAACCATACCCGCAACCAAATCATCGATTTTATATATTCCTTCAGCAAAATCGAACACCTTAATCGTTTTTCGTGGGTCGCGACCGGGTTTTGATAGCTCCTGCATGATATCGTTTAGCGTGGGAAGTCCAATTTTTTCGGTTACATACTTTTCGAGTTTGATTTTGTTCCGAAGGGTTTCATCTTTCATCAGATCCATAACTTCACATCCAGCATCTTTTGCCATTTTTTCAACTACATGGTAGCTCTCAGGATGAACGGCGCTATTGTCTAATGGGTTTTTTGCATCGGGAATACGAAGAAATCCTGCACTCTGCTCAAATGCTTTATCGCCAAGTCGAGGTATCTTCTTTAGTTCAGTGCGGCTTTGGAACATACCATTCTCTTTACGGTAATCAACAATGTTTTTAGCCAGCTGTGGGCCTAATCCCGAAACGTAGGTCAGGAGGTGTTTGCTTGCTGTATTCAGATTAACTCCAACCTTGTTAACGCAGCTCTCAACAACTCCGTCTAGCCCTGTTTTGAGCTTCGTTTGGTCAACATCGTGTTGGTACTGCCCAACGCCAATCGATTTAGGATCGATTTTTACCAATTCAGCCAATGGATCGAGCAGTCTTCGCCCAATAGAAACTGATCCACGAACGGTTACGTCAAATTCAGGAAATTCCTCCCTTGCAACAGCTGATGCGGAGTAAATCGATGCCCCATCCTCGCTAACAACGTAAACTCTTACCTCACGATTGAATCGGATATGCTTTATAAAGTTTTCTGTTTCACGACTTGCTGTTCCGTTGCCAATGGCAATGGCATCAATCTTATAGGTATCCACAAGACTTGAAACTTTGCTCATGGCCTTACCCGATTCGCTTTGCGGTGGGTGAGGGTAGATGGTTTCGTTATGCAGGAGATTGCCCTGCTGATCGAGGCAAACCAGCTTACATCCACTTTTATACCCTGGGTCGAGTGCTAGCACCATCTTGGGTCCTAATGGTGCGGAGAGCAAGAGTTGACGAAGATTTTCGGCAAAAACTCTGATTGCTTCCTCGTCAGCTTTCTCTTTTAGTTCAGCTGTATATTCATTTTCGATGGAAGGCTCAAGAAGTCGCTTGTAGCAATCCTTGATGGCCATTGCAACCTGTGTTTGTGGTTCACCCGAACCCTTAACCATAAACCTTTCAATCTCTTCAATCAGATTCTCTTCGGGAGGAGTGATGCTTACTTTAAGGAATCCCTCATCCTGTCCACGGCGCATAGCCAAGAATCGATGCGATGCACAACGGCGAACCTCTTCCTCAAAGCTGAAATAGTCGGTATATTTTATACCTTCGGTTTCCTTATTTTTTACAACCTTTGATTTGATAATTGCACCACGCTTAAAGTGCCTGCGAGCAACATTACGGGCTTTCTCGTTCTCATTAACCCACTCGGCAATAATATCCCTTGCCCCCTGAAGTGCTTCATCGGCATCGACGACCTGATCGTTAATGTACTTTTCAGCCTTACCATAGATGTCACGATCCTGCTGTCGCATGATTAGCTCAGCCAATGGTTCTAAGCCCTTTTCCTTGGCAATAGTTGCCTTTGTTCTGCGCTTAGGTTTATAGGGTAGGTAGATATCCTCCAGTTCTGTTAAATCGTAGCATTCTACAATCCTTTTCTTTAGCTCATCGGTTAACTTTCCTTGCTCCTCAATGGTTGTCAATACCGTTTCTTTTCTTTTGTCGAGTTCGGCATACTTAACCGCCAAATCGCGGATTGAAGTTATCTGAACCTCATCCAAATCACCTGTCTGCTCCTTTCTATAGCGGCTGATAAAGGGTATTGTTCCTCCCTCATCGAGCAGTTTAATGGTATTTGAAACTTGGCGGGAGCTGATCGAGAGCTCCTTCGAAATCAGATCGATATGTTTATTGACGTTAACTAAATCCATTGGTAAATTATTTGAGGATACAAAAGAACAAAAAAGGGGGGGATTTTTCACGCAAACGCCAAGTTTTTGCAAAGTACATTATTCATTATTTCAACGCTTTGCTATCTTAGCATCTTTTCTTAACGGATTTTGCGAGAACTAATTTTGACTTTTTTAGACATCAATTTAGTGGGAGGTGAATTTAATATTAATGCAAATGATTAATCTCGGGGCTCTGGCCTAGAGTTATTCATTATTAACTTATTTTATAAATTTTTTACTGGCAATATAATCTTCGATATTCTTTAGCACATCTGTTAAATGAGCACAAGCACTATCCTTATATTTAATCATATCATTAACTGAAAACTCTTTACCTATCTCTCCAAAAGTAAATTCACCGTGTGCAAGGTGATTTCTTTTTTTCTTAATTGTGTCTAATAAACTACCATCCTTTGACTGCTCAAAACCAATTTTGGCAGCAATTTCTCTAATACTTCTCGCATCAATATTGCCACTTATTCTAACACATTCAGTTTTCAACTGCATTATTTGGTTATCAATAATACTGTTTGCCACATTCTCTAAAAGACTTCTAATTTTATCATAGGTAACTGCATCAATACCCTCCTTTAATGGAAGTGCTTTTTGATTAATCCATAATTTTTTAAGTTTATCTGACAATTGTTGAAATGTCAAATTTTCCAAATGGATAGCCGAAAAGATTGCTTCTATGGATTTACGAATTGTTGCTTCAATTAAATTGTACAGAAGAAGAAAACCATTTGCTTTTAGAATCTTGATTAATTCAATATCAATTGGTTCAACATTTTCCCCTCCATCAATTGCTTTGCAATGAATATGGCAACTGCCTTTGTCGATCGTAGTTAGTAATTGGAAATAGATGTTGATTTCTTCAATTCGTTTATCGAATTCCACTTTTGTGTTATTCATAATGCAAGGTATCTTTTGTTATTTTATTTAACAGACAATCACGAACAAATTCGATTCTTCCTTTTAATTTGCCCGGATTATTACTTGCATCTGTAGTAGTATGAAACTTAAACTCATCCGAATCCAACCATTCCATGTATGTAGGCTTTAGATTTGGATTTTCCTTTAATGCAAAATAAACACCTACTGAAATAGCCTCAAATCTAACACGAGGAGTCGCATTATCTCTGCCTTTACGAGCAAAATACGGAGGATTAAAATATTTCTCAACAAAAGCCAGAACATCATTAAGTTCTTTTTCCTTTTCAACTAGATTGAACCCTGATTTATTTCTTTCTTTTAAATATTCATCAAGAAATGGAGAAACGTCATGTTTGAAATTCAAATATTTTTCAGAGTATGTAAAAAAACGTAAAAGTAGCTCCTCATATTCACCTCTTTTTGCTTTTTGCTCTGGGATTGGACATAATTTTTGAAGTAGTTTTGATTTTGAAAAGGCTAAGATAAAATCATAGAAACCTCCTTGGAAAGCACCTTTTCTTACTTCACTATAGCTAAGTTTTTTAGAACTTGTATTTACCCTATCAAAAATATCAGCACGAATCTCAGGCAAAGCCTTGTCTGTAACAACATGAAACCTAAAGTCACGTAATAAAAATTTATTTCTTATTACTGTTGACAATTGACTAAATGTTGTACCATTTAAGTTCTCTAATTTTTTTAAATCTCGCAATTTAAATCCGTCTTGCACATAATCAACTAAAGTTCTTATTCTTTGAGAGCCATCAATGATTTCTAATTCAGCCTCTTCACCTGCAACAGAGACAAGCATTGGCATTATTGGTACTCCTAAAAATACAGATTCAATAAATCGTGATTTTTGCTTATTGTCCCAAACAAATTCACGTTGATAAAGTGGTACAAATATTTGGTCTTTTTCATATTTGGAAACCAATACCTCTACAGGGTATTCCTTAGTATCATAAACATATGGGATACTTTCTTCCTTTATCTGATTTTCAATTTTACCAATTTGATCAATTGTTAATTTTTTAGCCATAGATTAGATTTTTTTAAACTCTTTCAAGTGTTTTTTGATGCTTACAGCAATGACCCTACCCAATTCAGGAGGTACCGCATTTCCTATTTGACGAGAAATTACTGAGGGATTATATGCTTTTGTTTCATCAATAAAGGAATAATCTTTAGGAAAAGTTTGAAACAAAGCGGCTTCTCGCAATGTAATGGCTCTGTCCTGTTCGGGATGACCAAAACGTCCATTACCTAAACCAGTACAATGGGTTGTCATTGTAGGGGCAGGTTCAGTCCATTTCATTCTGCCATAAACACTACTGTATGATTTGCCAGATTTTTTTCTATGACATTCTAATTTCAATGTTTCCGGCCAATCTTTCCAACTACCTCCTTCTTTTGTAGCTTTAATTCGTTTTAGATTCAAAGGTGTTAATGCCCTTGCCCGATGCAGTGAATCATTTTTATCTGTTTCGCCAGCTTTTACACTTGGTAAATCAGCAATAACATCCTTTACTGTAACGTAGTTTTCTGGAGTATGAGTCTTATCAATTATTCTAATATCACCTAAAAGCGATGCAATTAAAACTAATCTAGTTCTTCTTTGAGGAATCCCATAATCAGGACAGAATATCTCTTTATAGTCAATAAAGTACCCAATTTTCCGAAGTCTATCACAGAAGTCGGAAAAAACAGGCGCTTTTTTGAAATGCAGAAGAAGGGGTACGTTCTCCATTGAAACAATCGTTGGCTTGGTCTCCTCTATTAAACGAGCAAACTCATAAAGCAACTTCCATTTACTTTCATCTTTCTCTTTTTGTCGAAAACTATAAGAAGAAAATGGCTGACAAGGAGCACATCCAACTAATATTTTAACCCTATCTTCATTTCCAAATAATTCATCAATATCCTTACCATTGATATTATTAACATCTTTAGTAATAAATTTTGAGTTGTTGTTCGTTTCAAAACTGTACTTACAACTTGTATCGTTATCTATGCCTGCGACTATGTCAAAACCCTCTGAAACAAAACCATACGACAATCCTCCTATTCCACAGAATAAGTCAACTACTGCTGGTTGTTTTCTTTTACTCATCTTAAATTAACTCTCTATTAATTTTTCATAAAATTAGCGTTCCTTATGGAAATCTAATACTCTTTTTGTTGGATTTTACAAATATTTTTCAACAAAACTATCAACAAGGAAAATGCGGTGGCAAGAAAGCAAGTGTTTGGTTGCGAAGTGATGTTTGCAGGTATGGATTAAACAACTGCTTTGCAAGGCAGACCTCTGTTTTTTATCGCTTGTCAATCAGACGAAACCTTTTACTGGAGCAATTTCAGGGTTACACATAACTATAAAATACAAGTTTCTGAACCAATTCATATTACGTAACTATTCAGCAGTAATCGAATTGAACAAAAACCACGGAGACACGCCTGCCTGCCGGTAGGCAGGGAGAGCACGGAGAACCACAACTTGTCCCGATTTATCGGGAGAGGCAATTATAAAAAAACGACTGAGTATCAAAATGCAAAAGAATCACTAACACGAAAAACATAAATATTTTCTCTGTGAAACTC
>RPRQ01000117.1 GCA_003818205.1 Bacteroidales bacterium | reverse complement strand
TTGGCTAAAAATAGTCTGGCTAGCAGCATCAACAATATAAAAGACAACATCAAGGGTTAATGCGTGCATTGGAGGTGCCGTTGGTGTAATCTCTTTCGTCAAAACATTTACCATTGGAACAATGCAGAATCGGGGATTTGAACCTGAGCCACCAATGCCATTCTGAACAGCTATTTGCTGCATTTTGCCTAAAAGCAACTGACGTGCAGATGCTGGAATACCTTCTGCTTGCTCAGGTATGAATGCCATTAAGGCAACTCTTCCCAAATCGTCAGTTTTTCCTTGACTATTCTGTGATAAACCAACAAAAGGAACGGCAAGCATCAATAAAAACAGAAATGAAATGGTTTTCATTTGCACTTTTTTTAAGTTATGAAACATGAAAGGTGCTACAAATATATTGTTATTTAACAAAAAATACCTGCTGTTAGAAGGAACGCCCATGATTTTATTGATGTTAATTGTGTAGTTCAATTCCATGGGCGTTTTTTACTTAGCCTATTATTTAGGATATGTTACTTTTCGCCAATTACAAGTTGAGCTTGGCCTAAGCCTTTCATCATTAACTTGGAATCTAGCTGTAACTTTTCCTTTAACATTTTTTGCAAATTGCGTGCCCAACCACGAGTATCAACTGCTTTGCCGTTGGCATCTTGAAGTGGAATACGAACTTGTTCAAAAAGCATCATATTCTCGGTATTATCTGTAGTGCTGTATCGACCTTGAACGGTATTTTCTTTTACCCACTCATCAATTACCTCATTGAGCTCCTTGCCATCATATTCAGTAGTTAAATCGCCATCGAATGAGCTCCAAGTTTTGATTCTAAGGATAACCTCGCGACCGTTTTTGAACATATCGTCGAAATGACCTTGTAGTTGAACGTTGAAGTTGTCGATATGGGCAAGAACTGCTTCTTCTAGTAATACAGGAAGTTCTGCTGAGAATGAAGGTTTACCTGTTCCTGATGCTCCGGCAATTTGTTTATCGGTGTAAGCATCAAGACCTTGTAGGTTGAAGGTTACAGATTTCTTAGGACCAGTTTGGTTAACTGTCCAAGTAAGCTGCATCCAAATATCCGCCTTTGCAACTTTTTTAAGTTTATCGATAGGGCTTTCGTTAACCTCTGCACCGCCTTTGCTTGTTAACATAGCATCTTCAGCAGCTTGATCTTGTAAAGTTTTAAGGGCAGATTCTAAGTTTTTTAGAGGAAATCCTCTTGCAGCCATTAGTTCATTAATTTTACTTATTGCAAGAAGTAATTCAGCATTAGACTGAAGGGCTGTTTTGTAATCTGCCACTTTAACTTTAGAGCCTTGATTGTCAAACTCAAACATATAACCATTGGTATTACACCATACATCGCTAGGTACAACCATAATGGTTGGTTTTTTTGCCTGAGAGAAAGCGCTGAATGCTCCAGCAAGCAAAAGGGCTGAAACAAAAAGAGATATTAATTTATTCTTCATAATACAATATTTTAATAAGGTTAATTTTCTTTAGTTTAGGATTCAATTATCAGATTTGTTAAACGGTAATTTTCAAATTCTGTGCCATAATAAATTCTGTGGAAAGTTCTAGGCAAAATATTATAGCTCCAAATCAGAAATTGAGAAATTAAAATCCAGATCCTAATCCTTTAATAACACCTGCTTCTTCAAGTGCTTTCCTAAGATCCGAAACATTAACTGAAACAACTACACCAATTTTGTATTTTTTGCCAACCTTCATTACATCACCAGCAGCAACATCCCCATCACCCGAGCTGGTTACATATCTATTGTAGTTACCTTTGTCATCAAAAAATTCATCGAAGAAAGCTTTCTTGTCTTGTTCAACCTCAGGAGTTGCTAATGCCTTTTGACCAGGAACACCTTGCTTACCTGCAAAACCCTTGAAAATAATTCCATGAACAGCATTCTTCTTGGCTTGATTTATGGCTACGGTAGGTTTTTTGGAATACGACCATACTTTAATTAAGTATGTTCCTTGTGTTCCAACACTCACAACTTCAACTTCGTAAACAAAGTCTTCAGTATCTTTGTCTGCTTTTTTCTTTGCCTGCGCGTTAACGCTGATTGATAAGCCTAATATCATTACAAGAATTAGGCTACTTAGTGCTACTAGTTTTTTCATTTGCATCTATTTTTTTGTTTTTGATTAGTTGTTTATCAAAATAGTTTATCGAATTGAGCAGATAAAGCACCCAAAATATTTGTTTAATATGTTATTGAACAATACTCGGGTGCTTTATAGCAATCGCTATGCCAATTATTTAATTTGTCTAATTAACAATCCGGGATATAAATCTTTTCCGCCTTTAAAGGTCGTAGCTTTAAGTATTGGCTTTTTGCTCACCTGAGTGCTATCGGTACCAGGCTCTTGACCAGCAGCGTAACGATTATCCCATATTTGCTTCCCATCAACCTTGATAACTCCTTTTCTAACGTATTTGGTTTTTCCTTCCTTGTCAATGGTTTGTTCTAATACCTCAAATCTATCTCCACTTTCTAATCCTTCCTTTAGCCCAATTTCAGCAGTGATTGGTTCACCTGAAAGCAGCGGTGTTTTGGTTTTAAATACATCGTATTTTTTCTGAAGCTTTGAGTAAACGTTGTCAATCGTTCTGATGGTAGCCATTTCTACTAATTTCTCTGCACCTCTTTGTTCTTTGAAGGAGCCTGTAACCAAACTTCTCGATTTTTCGGAACCTATGAATTGTAAACTAAACAATTCGGAATTATCGAATTTTTCTTTTTTTGCTGGATCTATGCTATTTTTATCCATCCAGTAATCGTTATAGAAGATAGAAGAGATTGAATCGTTCCACTGAAGTTTGTATAAATAGGAGGTAGTCCATACAGAATAACCTTCTCTTGCTTTTTTGTAAGCAATATCTGCTACTTTTTCAGCAATCGTTTTAGCCATGCCAGACATATTATTTGTAAGGGCTCTAGAAACCAATAGAGCTGCGTAAGCAGGTCCTTCGTTGCTTAGAAAGAATAGCTTTGATACAACAACAAAGGTATTCCCAATCAGCTCTTCGCCTGCATCGGCAAGAGAGGTTGTTCCTCTAGCTGTTTTATCGGCAACTCTGGCTTCCATTTCGCTTGCGTTGTATGAGCCTCTTTCGCCGATCAGCGACATATCAAATGCACCATCCTCTTGACGGTTAAACCATTTTGCAACCATCTGGTTGGCGACCTTCTTTTGCTTTAGATAGTTTTCAATGATTACTGGTATATTGGTTGATGATGTATCACCATTTATGCCGAACTGTTTTGGATCGAATGATTTTTCGCCAACGGTATGGTTATTATATTTTTCGGGGAATGGAGCTTTGTAGTAGGCTCCGATAACCGTATCCTTATATGGAAATATATCAGATTCCATTAAAATGGTATGCAATGAACTTCTTCGGTATTTAACATCCTGTAGTTTTTTGTTATCTACCTGTTGTGCGAAAACAATTCCTACGTTTATTATTACAATGACAAACAGCAGTAAAAGCCTTTTCATAATGGTTAGGGTTTTATGGTTTTCTACTCGTAAGGCTTTTCGAAGACGCCCCGTTTTTAATGGTTTCTGGACTCCATGAATGAATCGATAAAGGTTTATTTTTTTTATCGAGTAGTAAAAGTACAAAAAAAATAAACCCCCAATTAAAAAGCAGGGGGTTTATTATATGCGTTTACCATTTAATTTTAACACTTGGTCAAAATGTAATTATGGTTACACTCAATTTTACTTGTTCCCTTTTTGTTCTATTAAAATAGTGTTTTCAACTATTTTAGGGATATCTGTGTTGTCTAATCGGCCATTAAAGTACTCTTCCCCTATACCTTTAACAAAGACTGGAACAGGGGAACCGGTATGTTTTGTACTTGCCCAGCCAATCGCTGCTTTTCGATTAAGTATTTCAAAACAGATAGTGGAGAATGCTTCTTTTAATTTGGAGTTACTATTCTCTTTTATAATAGAATCCCTATTTATCCTGATCGATGTCTCAAATGATTCTTTCAGCTGTTTTAAATCTTCTTCGGATAGGGCTAATTTAACATCTTGGTTTCCAATGCCTAGTTTTAATTTTGCAAGATTTAGCATCTCCTGAAAAGTGGGTTTTAATGGCTGCAATAAGCATTTATTGACTAATCCATGAAATTCATCTTTTGAAATCTTCTGGCTTTTCAATAACGAGAGCCTTATCTTATACTTATTCTCGTTATTCCCTAATGAAAACCCGCCTGTTTCGTGATCGGCCGTAACGATAATAAGGGTTTCATCGGGGTGAGCATTGTAAAATTCAATGGCCTGAGCAACAGCATCCGAAAAGGCAATTACCTCACCCATTGCAGTTCCAGCATCGTTTTCATGGCAGGCCCAATCAATCTTCCCTCCCTCAACCATCATGAAGAACCCTTTTGGGTTATCTAATGTTTGAATGGCTTTTTTTGTAAGTTCAGCGAGGGTTACATCAGTACTATCGCTATCGATAGCATATTTCAGTGTGCTTTTTGAGGCAGGTGTGGGGGTTGAGTAAACAACAGACCTGTACTTGCCTTTTAGTGAATCGATTGATGAAATGCTAGTGGTAAATGCGAAGGAATATTTTTGACCCAATGAGTAGATAGATTCTACCGAATTCTTTAATTTCTTGCCATAGGGATCGAGAAATCCTCCGCTTGCATAAAAATCGTAACCACTTTTCAGTAAATATAGTGCTATTTCGTAGCTGCTATCCCTTGAGCCTTGATGAGCATAGAACGCAGCAGGAGTAGCATGATCGATGCTAACGCTGGTTAAAAGGCCGACCTTATATCCACTCTCCTTGAATTTCTTGGCAATGCTAAAAAGCGTATCAGTATGGTTGTAATTCAATCCAAGTGTTCCAAAAGAGGTTTTACTTCCTGTTGAAAGTGCAGTTCCTGCAGCGGCAGAGCATGTAATATACTGATTAGCCGCATAGGTTGTGGCAAAGGTTTGAACCGGGAAATCGAGAAATGATAGTTCCCGATTGCTTTTAAGCACTGAATCGATGTAAACCTGGGTGGTATTCACCTGTTGAATTCCCATACCATCGCCTATAAAGAGGAAGATATATTTTGCTTTTTGTGATTTTGTTTTCTGACAACCAACAGTAATTATCAGGGATATGCCAATTAAAAAAAGAATATGCCTCATATAAAATTAATTATGTAAAACACCTGGAGTATTTCAATTAAATACTAACAATAATGAAACTAGTAAGTTCATTTGGAATATGTTTGTGCTATTATCAATAATATCCTTTTGAACATTATTCTTACCTTACAAATATACCTTAAATCTTTTATGAATCCTTTTTTGGCCATGGTTAATTTATCATTACTAAATTAGGTTGATTGGAAGGCGGAGCTTAATAAAGCTATTTTGTCATAATTTCATTCTATGAATTGGTTCATTGAACCTTTTGTATATTTATATTATTGGATATCAATTATTAAATTTCATTTGTATTTTTGATTTAACCGATTAAGAAATAATATTTTTGTGCTGTCAATTGTAATATCCAACCAATTAAAGATGAGAAAGTATAAAGAGTTGAGCGATGAGGAGTTATTTAATAAACTAAAATCAGGAGATGAATATGCTTTTGATGTGCTTTTTTATAGATACTACCCTCAGCTTTGTGCAATAGCAAAGACTCATTTGAAAAATAAGGATTTAGCAGAAGATATTGTTCAGGAACTATTTATTGAGATATACGAGAAAAGAGCTACTATCGGTATATTGGTATCGATAAAGTCGTACTTGTACAAATCTGTTTTCTACAAGTGTATGGCCTCTCTTAAAAGAAATAGAGATAATATACCAATTGATTTGATGGGTGATTCTTTCGAAAGCAATTTGAACGAAAACAGCATTGAGTACTTTGAGTTACAAATTAAATTAAATGCTGCCATAGAATCACTCCCCCCACAATGCAGAAAAATATTTATGATGAACAGATTTGAAAGTTTAAAATACAAAGAGATTGCACATCAATTCCAGTTCAGTTCTTTGCAATTTTTTTGGACAGCCTTATCCGCCTGTGGTTGTCAAATGCAATCAATGGTAATATCAAATACAATGTCGTTTAATTAAGGAATTAAACGCTAGCATGTCCTGCGGACTACGCTAGGTTAATAAACCTTCTAAGCCCGCATGGCGGGGTGGAAGAGTTGATTTAAAAAACGCTAACTAAACGACATTGATATCAAATAGTACAATTTAACCAGTTTCAAAAAGTTTCTAAGTTTTAAACTTAACCCATATTCACCAATGTTTAAACCAGCTCTAAGAATTTGCTTTAGCCTAGTTATGCTACTTTCCTTCAGTATTGATAAAAACCTTTCCCAAATCAAAAAAGTCGGAATTCCGGTTATAAGAAATTATAGTTTCAACCTAAGCCAGGTCTGGAATTTCTATCAGGACGAAAGAGGTTGTATAATTATTAGTACAACATTGGGTTTGTTTGAATTTGATGGGAAAAGCATGGTTAAACTGGGAACTCCCACCGATATAAATAAGGATAATTCGGGGTGGTTTTACTTTTTTCGATCGGGCGATGGTACCTACTACTACTCCGAAGGTAATGATATTGGATATTTTAAGTTGACAGGTAATAAATTACAACCTGTAAGTCTAAAAGACAAACTGCCATCCAACCAAAGAAATTTCGATTTTGTGTATTTTATCCATGAAAAAGGTTCCGAAATCATTTTTCAGGCGGCTGATAAAACTATGATATATAGTAATGAGAGCTTCAGAATAATTGAGCCTCAATCGAACAAGTTTCATCTTGGTTTTATGATTGGAGATGATTATTATATACGTGAAACGGGGAAAGGATTAATGAAGTTGGTTAACAGTAAATTTGAGGTAATTCCAGAAGGTGAAAAATTTGCTGATATTAAGATTTATGGAATTTTTCCTTTCAGTGGAAATACTTTGATGATTTGTACCAGAGAGGCCGGACTATTTGTATATGACTTGAATAGTAAAACCAACAGGTTGAAAAAATTTGTTACCGAAGTAGATCAATGGCTTGAAACGTCAATGGTGAATCATCCCATCTCTTTGCAAAATGGAGAGTACTATGCCATTGGCTCTTTGCTCAAAGGTCTGGTAATTATCGATAAAAACGGAAAACTTATTCAGCAGCTTAGTAAAGACAATGGATTGAATAGCAATACGATATACTCACTCTACGAAGACCGTGAAAAACAATTGTGGATTGGGTACAATAATGGACTGGCTTGCGCTGAAATAAATTCACCCTATTCCACAACAAATACAAAAATCGATTTGAACATATTATTTTATACCACAGCCTATTTCAACAATAGAATATATTTTGGTGGAGAACCCTATATGCTATACTTCGACTGGGATGCGAATATCAATCCGGTAAATCCGCAGAAATTTACTGAAATCCACCAATCAAGTGGTATATCATGGCGTTGTAAAGAATTTGATAACACCTTGTGTTTTGGTCATTATACAGGGGGTTGCATTATTGATAAATACAATGTTTACCATACTACTACCATCCCCTTTAATGTCTGGATGCTTTTCCCCTTGTACCACAATCCTGAAAAATATATTGTGCATACTGCCAAAGAACTTTATATTGCCCAGAAGACAAAGAATAATTGGAAATACCAGGCATTACCCCTCGGAAACATCACTGCAAGCAAGTTAACCCTCGATAATCTGCATAATGTTTGGATTGAATCTATACAAAAAGAACTTTATAGAATTAGGGTTGATTCGCTTACCGATAGAATAACAGAAATTAAAAGATTTTCATTAGAGCAAGGGCTTCCCGATTCGCTAAACGTTAGCTTAGTGAACTACAAGGATAAGATTTTAGCAAATACATCCCAAAACGTTTTTTGCTTCGATGAAAATAGTGATAAATTCTATCGCTTTACTCAAATAACAAATCAAATCCCTAAGGGTAAAAACATTGAGATTATAAAAGCGGAAAGCGACAATTTTATTCCATACCTGGATAGAAAAACCCTGACTACAGGTTTTCTTCAGATTGATAAATCTGGAACGCTAGTTTTCTACGACAAGGTTTTTAGCAAATACAACCACATGAGCCTCGATAATTCTTCAATTATTGACACACGGAATATTGTTATACCCAATGAGCAAAACCTTCTGTTTTTCGACCCTGGAATTACAGGTAATTGTAATCTTCAATTCGTTGCAAACATCCGTAAGGTCATCCTGCAAATTACAGACAGTGTTTTGTTTAATGGCTTCTATTTTGAAAACAAAAATATTCTTTCTAACAAACAAAAAGCAAGTCAGATACCAGTCATTTCTTATTCAGAAAATTCAATCCTGTTTAATTATAGCGCTTCATTCTTTGAGGATTATGAAAAAAACCTTTTTTCAGTTAAACTCGATGGTTTTGAAAAATCATGGTCCGAGTGGTCGGCTAATTCCGAGAAAGGTTATACAAATCTGCATGAGGGGGATTACGTATTTCGCGTAAAAGCTAAAAATATATATGGCACCGAAAGCACTGAAGCCGTTTTCCAGTTTACGGTATTGCCTCCTTGGTATCGAACATTTTACGCATATATCAGCTACACACTGATTTTGGGGTTATTGACCTTTATTGTATCTTATCTATATTCACGACGGTTAAAACTCATTAATACTAGGCTTGAAAATCTTGTGAGGGAGCGAACTTACGAGATACAAGAAAAGCAAGAAGCACTCCTGCTCTCGGAAATAGAAAAAAATGAGGTCGAAAGTCAAAAGCTCCTTCTTGAAAAAGAAAAACTGATTTTCGAAAGCCAGAAACTTTCAGAAGAGCTATCCTATAAGAATAAAGAGATCACAAATTTTGCTATGCACATCATTACTAAGAATGATATGCTAAATTCTTATAAGGGAAAACTAAAGGATTTGAAAAATTTCGAAAAGGAAGAGCTGTTGAAAAGGATAAAGTTATTGATTAATGAAATTAACCAGACATTGAATCGTGACCGGGAACTAATTAAATTTCAGCAGTACATAAATAAAATAAACTCGGATTTTTTTAATAGGCTTCGCGAAATAAATCCCAAGCTTACAAACAACGAGCTTCGGTTAGCAGCATTAGTGAAGCTCAACCTGTCAATTAAGGAGATAGCTTCTCTTGCCAATAAATCAACCAATGCTGTCGAAATGGCACGATACCGGCTAAGGAGCAAACTTGGTTTGGAATCCAACGAAAACCTTTCCGACTTTTTAAATAGAATTTGTTAGATACATAAAATCAATGCGTTGAACACAATTTCTCTATTTTCAATGCCACTTATTACGGCGCTAGGGTTCTTTGCACCTAAAATTGCATATTAGAAACCATCTTGATATAAGGATTCCCACAACTAGATCAACATCTTCGACATCAGGTCGCTTATTTTCTGTTACCACTCCGTGCAGTCACTCTCTTGTTCCGATAAAAAGATAATTTGTATAGCAATGTCGTTGACTTAAGGTTATTTAAACGCTAGCAGGGCCTTCGGACTCTGCTAGGTTAATCGGCTTGATTGACCTTCCAGATTCGTAAGAACTGGAAGCGTCAATAGTAAAAATTGTTAAGTCAAC
>RPRQ01000116.1 GCA_003818205.1 Bacteroidales bacterium | reverse complement strand
ATCCTGGTTTATGTGGCACAGGAGACTCTGCAAGGATTATGAGGCGAATTTGGAATCAAGCGAGGGCTGGATACTCGTGGCTTCCATTGCTATGATGATTAATAAAATTTAAACAGGCTCTTACTCTTTTTGCGGCTTCACTATCAAACTTGTTTCTCAACTCAAGATTATACTCATATGGGTTTACAATTAATTTGACAATCCCTGAACGAACCCATTTTTGTAGAACGATGTAGAAATACAAAGAATCCATGAAATTTTGTAACCAATATTGTGGATTCTTTATCGGATTAATTTTCTGATTAGTAACTGATGGATTTTGCAATGGATGGAATACAATTATTTCATCAGAATATAATGAGTATCTTACAACTTCATTAATAATCTTATTGGGATTTAGTTTATTATAATGAATGCTTCTAAATAAATTTGATTCGGATTTTAGATTTTCAGCATAATCGCTTTTTAAAGGAAATAGTTTTGAAAAGAATTTATATGTAGCTGAAATCTTAGCTTTGGTAATTTGCTGAGAAATATCAGACCAACGATGAGCCTTATTAATTTTAAAATTCTCATTTAGAAAGTCATAGAATTCAAGATTCTTCTGTTGGTAAAATTTCATTTATCAGCTCTTTTTAAAATTGGCCATAACGGTTGCTGCTAAAAAACGTTGGGGAGTTCGAAGCAGCAATCTTGTCCCACGTTAAAATAAATGCAATGTACTAAAATATAATTTATCTAACTCTCTGCCCCAATGGTTTTTAGCAGCTGTTAGCGTGCGGTTTTTTCAAAAATCAATTTTTCAATACAAGTTCTATTAATTAAATCATTATCGGTGATAATGTTTTGTGCTGGCATTCCTATTCCACCTATGAAATAAATATCATTTTCAAATTCAAAACTTAATACCCCGATTCTTTTCTCATAAAACTTATTATAGACTTCTCCGCTTTCTCCAGTTAAAGGATTATAGTACGCAAATGTTTTATTTACTCCAACTGTGGAGTACTCATCACTTCCAGCAACACCTCCGAATACACCACCTAGACCATAAATAATGAAATCTCCATATTTGAAATTGATACCATTAAAACATTCTTTAAAATAGGTGCGATGCTTAATATTTTTCACAAATTCTAAAACCTTCTTTGCTTTGTTGAATTTGTAAACATTAGGGTTGCTTTCTCCAATTAATGCGTAATAATCATTCCCAATCTTTGCATCATTCAAATAATAAAGGTTAAAAAATCTAGGCGACACACCATTATTATCTGACAATTTCACATAAGTTTCTTTGTTGAAATCATAAACATACATTTTCTGTTTATGAATGCTATAATCAGAAAAGTCATATACAAATAATGAGTCATTATGAAATAATGCTTTTACTTCATGAGAATAATTTTGTTCTAAGATCTTTGTTGATAAAATATTTTGATTAAAATCATATGTAAAAAGGTTGATTGACCCTGCGTTGTAAAGATTTGCGAAGATTTGCCACTTTCCATTTACAATACTACTTACTCCCGCACCGCTATCACCATTATAGTTTATTCTTGCATTAGCGTTAATAAGACTCCAACTTTTTGATGAAAAGTCAAATGAATAAATACCAGTCCTTGTTGTTACAAAAAGTTTACCATTATAAATAATACAGTTAGAGGGATTAGAAAATGGTGTGTCAGATATTTTTTCAACACCTTTTAATGTAATCAGAATTTTATCAACTTGTAAGTTTTGTGAAATGTATTCTTTTGATGGTGTATGCATAATTTTTACTTCTTTTATATCAGAAGTAAGTTTAAATCCGTTGGCGGGATATGTTGTAAAACCCTCTGTTGAGAAATTTGAAAAAGGAATTATTTTCGGATCTTCATTATTTTTCATAATACTTACTTCAAGACCATTAAGGTCAAGCGTATCACCTTCATAGTAAACAATTTTACGAGGTGGTTTTGTTACAGTTAGTTCATATTTATCTTCATCTTCTTTTTTACATGTTATTAATGATAATATCAGAATAAGCATGAAGAAATTCAAAAAATACTTAGTAGTCATTTTAATCATCTTTTTAATTATTTTATTTTTAGTAATCAAACTGCACGCTAACGGTTTGCGTATTTGTAGTGTTTGGGAGTTTGAAACCGTTTTCTTGTCCCTCGTTATAAAGCTACTTAAAAGCGTTGAACTTACCAAAACATCATCAGCCCAAATACTATAAATACGCTGTTAGCAACTGGTTATTAACGAAGTAGCGTATATGTTTCCATGTACAATGCACATGCTTACGAGTGGCGTTGGGGTGCTGAAAGGGCTTGAAGGTTCTTTTGCAGCCATTGGATTGAGGGGGGCTGGTGTGGGCTGCAAATGTACCTTAGAGCGCAGGGAGGGGCGGGCAGGTTTCACTCCTATCACACATTAGTTATCTAATCATGTTTCCGTTCGATAGGGTTTCAAATCGAAGAAAATGCGTCTTAAATTCAATTTTCTAGGTCTGGTTTCCATGCACAAGGGTCTTAAATGACTTCAATAAGGTCATACATTCATTCAATCGGGTCGAAATCCTTTTCAATTAAATCTTACAGGCGTTCAATTGAGAGGCACATGCTATCAATTGGCATAGACAAGCGTTCAATTGATAGGAACATGTCTTCTATTGGGATAAACGAGCGTTCAATCGAAACAGAGATGTATTCAATAAGGATAAACCTAATAGATTGGAGTAGGTTGTATTAACTGAATATCTGCGAATTAACCTCTAATCCTTTTTACTTTATAATAAAAGTCTTTTCTTTACATGTTTCTACATATACCGACCCTTTAGTTTCATAATCATAGTCAGCACTAGTAGACCAATTCATTTGATGCCCCGCTTTCAATGCCACAATTATATAATCTATACTTTTACTTTCTAGATTATAGAAACACTGTTTTTGCCCAGGTTGAAGAGAACATTCATTAAGGACGCTATACACCCCTCCTCTTCCCCCATATATAACTAGTCTAACAGTTATATTAAATCTTGTATTATTTTGAAAACAATAATCACCCGTCATTTGTGTTTTGCAGTTGATATTTTTGCTTGGTCTATCTGAACCTTCTCCAGATGCAGTAGTTTTTGAATTTGAGGTATTACCAGAAGGTGAAGTTTTAGTTTCAATGTAATTATCGTACTTAGTTCTCATACCATCTGTTGCTGTAAAAGAAATTAGCACACCACCAATAGTGGAATTAAGCGAAATGTTTTTTGTGCGGATATTAACAGTAATCTCATTATCCATAAGCGTTATCTCTCCGTAAACAATAACGTCCGAGCCAGATATTTCACCCAAACGCTGTATGGTCTTGGAATCAAAAGCGCCACTACCGCTCTCCGACTTAATTTGCTGAATAGCTTTTTCAATATCAGTACGATTTTTTACTGCAAATTGGTTATTACTACTATTTTCTAATTGAGTAGTAAAAACATTTGCAAGCCAGCTGCCAAGCTCACTGATTTGCTTATTGGAATTTTCAAAATCCAGAACAGCTACACTCGTTTTCCCAGAAGAGAATAGTTTCTGCGAAATCTCCTTTGCTGCGTTTTCCAACTCTTTGGTGTAAGTGGTTTGTGCTTTTGTAACATTACAAAATGTTAAAATAATAGCAACAGCAATAATAGTTCTTTTCATCATAAGGTTATTTTAGTAGTTCAGAAATTTTATTAAGTACATTGAGCTCTGCATCTTTTTTTGTAACACCTATTCCTTTGTCTGTGTAAGTGCGACTATCTATTACTGCTCCGCTCTTCACATCTATTATATTTAATTGTAAGGTAGCATCTGCAACAAACATATCAAATTCGTTTTTTAATATACCGTTAACCTGATACTTACCGAGGCATATATAATCGAGGTTATCTTTTAAGTGCAGTTTATTTATCTTGAACTTGTCCGCATTAAATATTTTCTCAAATGCACCCTTTTTAATAAAATCTGTATTAAAGAACGAAGGATTTGTGTTATACCCTTTGCTGTTTTTTAGGACATCGGAAATATTTTGTGTTAATGGCTGATTCAATGTACTGCTTTGCTGGTTTATTATCATTACAGCCATTTCATTACTGGATTCCTTATTCTTAAAACCTTTATCAAGGACAGCCTTTTGAGAAAAACAGAGATTACTCAACATTAGCAGGATTAAAAGAAAGCTATTTTTCATTTTATGTTGGTGTTAGAAATTTATTTTATCGATTTATAAAGATAAACTGCATAGATATCTTTTATCATTTCGTCAAGCAGATTATTACCAATATCTAGGTTATCTATTAAGCTATAACAATTTTTGTATGAGTAGATTTTTATTACAACATTTGGGCTGAAGCGTTTGTCGAAGAGGACTGCACGGTTGGAGTTAATTTCAATCTTGTAATCACCTTCACCAGCTAGCCATGGTTGATTCGAGAAAAAGAAGTTACTCTTTTTACTGTTTATATACTCTGACATTGGCTTATAGATTTTCCCAAAACAATCGTTCTCCTTTACTTCAATTTTTATCTTTTGTTCTGTTTCGTTCAGGTAATCAGTAATATAATTTCCAATATCTTTCAGGTTAACCTCAAACTTCCCATTAACAATGACTTTATATTTACTCTTATTTAGCCATACTGTATCGGCTTTTATTTCGATATTTAGAATCATTGCGCTGATAGCGTTTTGTATTGATGACCTATAGTTTGATGTAAAGCTATCGCTGGTTTTATTTTCTTTACCTTTTGCCCCTTTTTTAGATTCTGTAATCTCCTCCTCCTTCTTATATGTAGTCAGTACATTAATATACCCTCCATATGCTATTACTGCATTTCTTTGAGCATCATTGATAGCCTCATTTAATGCTTTGCCATTATCCGATTTTTTATGTACGGTAGATTCACCAGTAGATACAGTAATATTATTTTGAGAAATGCAATAATTACTTATGCAAAATAAGGTTATAAAAAGAAATGTGGCTTTTTTCATTTTGTAATTGATATATTTCACAATTAATGAATAATACACCTTTATAGAAAGAGGATTATTTATTAGGTCATTCTTTTAAGCGAGTATTTTTTTCTATTTCAATAAATACTTGAATAAGTTCACAGAATGCAATGGTTAATAAACTAAAGAAAATAATTACCCCACCTATTTGTAATTGAAGAATATCACTTGGTCCAAAAGAATGATTAGGTAAAATAGGTTCAATAATTCCTTCATAAATAAAGTAATAAAGACCAACTATTAATGCAATATAACAGAGTACTTTTAATACTGCAGAAATAATATTTAAATTAGGAAACTTATCTTTCATAATGTTAAGGTTTATTTTTGTTACTATTCATTTGGCTTTTCGGTAACGTCCTGTTTTTTTAAGTGGTTTCTGGTCTCCACTTTTTTATTTAAAAAAAATGTAAGTTCATAATGTTTCCACGCTAAATTACGGTTGGGAGCAAAGAACCGTTTCTCTATCCCTCGTTAATGCGAAAACTAAAGTACGAAGAACTAAAGTTTTTAAGGTTAAAAACTTTTCAAAAAAACGTAATATTATCATTATTGATTTCATATTTCTATAAATTAATTATTCAAACCTATATTCTTCCCCATATTTCTTAATTACCACAGTATGTTCAGTAGGGATATAATTTGGTTTAGGTAGATAATTCTTTAATGAATTGACGTAATCTATATTAATAAACTCTATCCCTTGCTGATAAATTACTTCATACATACCATTTTGCACGTCTCTTATACCAATAACTTTTGGTTTACTATATTGTAAAAAGAGTATTTTTCTTTTTGCTGGTATGTCTGGTCTGTCGATAACAGTCTCTGAAATAAATGAATAATAGATATTACCAAAATAGTTTTCTCCTTTTTTTGTAATTCCTTTACCTTTTAATTCTATATATGGGCAACCATAAACTGAATGGGGTACTTCTTTCAATTCCCCTTTTTCAAAATAACCATTATCTATAGCCCAATTTACAAAATGAGGCAAAAAAGAAGATAGTTCTTTGCTCGGAACATAAAAAGATGTAGATCTTTCGTTAACCTCACCTAAGGCATTTGCGTTTACAGTAAATTCAACGCAATAAGCTAAATCATTAAATTTAGCTCCCCATAGTTTAGGATGTTCAGCATCATAATTCAAATGCTTAATAATTAATTCTTCTGCTTTTTTATTGTTCAATTTGTTGTTTTTACAACCAACAAATATTAACAAAATTGCTAATGTTAAAAAAAATAGTTTTTTCATTGTATTTGATTTTAGTTAATTCCTAGTCATTTGATTTTTCGATTTCGCCCCATTTTTCGTTGTCAATTATTTTAATTTTTGTTGAGTTAAATAACAGTTCAATGATTTTCTCAATAGTTTTTTTATCTGTTGTTTCATTTTTTTGCCTTGTTGCTAACTTGACGTTATACTGACTTAAAGGCTTGATAAATAGTAACTAAATAAAGGTAAAAGGCTGAAAGGCAATTAAAACTTAAAACAAAACCTATAAAAGATGAAAAAAATGAGAACCTGTCTATTTATAAACTCTATAACTTTCCCTTTTTCTTAAGGCTATTATATTTTTTTCTCATGCGCAATTCAAAGGTATATTTTTTTTATTATTAATCATCAAAATACAAATTAATTTCGTTTCAGCTTCAATCCGTTTTATTCTAAAATTATTCAGTGCATTAGGAAGATTAATCGAACTGGCAAGTGCGGTGGCAAGAAAAGCAGTGTATGGCAGCGCAGGGAGGCATGCAGGGAAAGGGCTGACATACTCTGCTTTTGTGCGCTGGGTTCTCATTTCTTTTCTCTTTTCGTTGTCTAAGAAATATCTCTGCCGTTGAACAGTATAACTAGTTGCTAACTCGTTTATATGTCTAGCTTTTCCCGACCTATACATCCATTTTGGGTGTATAGGTCGGGTTTTTATTGAATTATTTCTGCTTCCGAAATTAGCTATTTCATTAAACAAATCAAAACCATTGTGATGCTATTCAGCTATAAAAACTTTTCGGTTACTTGTTTTGGGGTCTATCGGAAAGGGTTGCGGTTTGTTACCTGGGTAGAGAACGATGTGAAGTGTGTTTTGGAATTACATATCGTTGAAAAGCACGGATTACAAAAGAACTCACTTCGTTCGGCTGTAATCCGTGCGTAAGATCCTATTTTTGCTTGCTAATCATTACTATTGCCTGTTACACCAAATGGGATTCTTAAGCTTAATGAAATATTTCTACCCGGATTGTACATATTTACCTCCTTTAGCGTTGATAGGTGGTCGATGTATTTCGTATCAAGCATGTTGTTTACGCTTACGCTTAAGGAGACAAACTGATTCTTCACTCTTATATTCCCCCCAACACTTAAATCCAAAAGGGTGTAACCCTTTGTGGTGGTCTCATCGGGTGCAGCGTTGTTCTGATTAAAAGCCGTGCTAGTACTCAACGAAACGAAAACGTTATGGAAAAACAGCATCTTCTCCTTCTCGGTTTGCAGCTCAAACCGCAATTTATGAGCAGGAACAAATGGTAAATAGTCGCCGTTTTCTTGTTTCCCAATTACCGATGAGAATGTGGCTTTAAAGTGCAGCCATTTAGCTGGTTTTGGGTGAATATGCAAACCTGCTTCGCCGCCATACAGGGCTGAATTAGCCTGCTTGTATCTGAATATATCAATTCCCGAAACCGTAGTATCGCCCGTTGGAGTGATAAAAATATAGCTATTCACAATATTGTAAAACCCAGCAATGTCGAAGGTGTAATTATCTTTATGGAAATGAACGCTTAAATCCGCTTCATAGGCATTTTCAGGGACTAGATTTTGGTCCCCAATTTCATACCGCAGCTCGTGCTGACCGTTGGAGGTCAGCTCTGCTAGATTAGGCGTACGGTAAGCCGCTGCAAAGTTTATTCTAAATAATAGCTCCTCAGAAACGTTATACGTTGAACCTAATGAACCGCTGAAACTACCGTATGACCTATCAAGTGCTGGTCGGTATGTCAACGGGTCGGCTGGTAGGCCGATTGCTTGTGTTGAAATTGACTTGATATCGTAGCGAACACCCGTTTGTACTTTAAACTTCTTGAAAAAAGTATATTGTAACAAGCTGAATGCAGAATAGTTATTTGTTGTAGCATCGGGTAAAAGCTTCGTTTCCCGGTTATTTACATTTGTATTTGTTTGGTTGAAACCCTGAAAGCCAACGATGTACTCTGAATTCTCCTTCGATGGCAAGTGGAGCTTGGCTTCATAGGTAAGGGTTGCAAGTTTCATTTGAATTTCAAAAACGTTTAAATCGCCAAAATGAATCAATTCGGTGCTCTGGTATGCTGAACTTAAATCGAGCTTAAATTTGCCCAAATAGAGCTTGTTTTGCGAAGATATCAAATGGGTATTCAGCTCCTGATACAATATTTTATTGTCTCTTCCTCTTTCCGTGATAGCGTCAATGGCTTCATCCTCCACCAAACCAAGTTTTTGATTATTGAAGTCGTAAAACAATTTAAAAGTTCCTATTTTATCGGTAAAACCTACATTGGTTTTGATTGATAACTCTTTAAAGCGAGAGTTAGGCGCAAACTCACCGCCACCCTGTAGAAAATCGGCATTCGTTTTTTGTCCAATCCTAAAACCCCCAAAGAGTTTCTTCGAAGCTCCTTTTATTCCTAAATTATTTGTTAAGCCAAGCGTATTCGAAAAAAGTTGCATATTGTAATCACCAACAATAGTACCAACTGGGGCAGGTCTGTCTTTAATAAAATTGATAACCCCGCCAATCGCATCGGAGCCATAAAGCAGAGAAGCAGGCCCTTTTATGATTTCAACATCTTCGATTCCGAATTCATCAATTCCGAGCGGGTGATGACTAGAATACTGATAATTCTCGAACCGAACTCCATTATTCAATATTAGGATGTCATTCATGGAAAGCCCTCGAATTACAGGCTTTGAAACGCCACTTCCTTTTGAAATCATATCAACACCTGCTACCTGCGTGAGGGTTTCAGCAAAATTAGGGGTGTTTTTAATAGTCAAAGGGCTAAGCTTTAGAACATCTATTTTTACAGCGTTTTCGTGCTGAGTTGAGCTGTAACCACCCGTAATTACTATCTCTTCCGCATCGATTATAGCCTGCTTTAGGGTAACATTTAATTCTACGTTTTCTCCATTCAGCAAAACTGCTTCTATATGGTTTGTATATCCTACAAATGAAAATTGGATTTTAATACTGCCATTGGGCAAATTCGATAATTCATAGTTTCCATTAGCATTTGATACTGTACCTTTATTCAGGTCTGGAACGAATATGGTTGCTCCAATCAAAGGCAAATTGTCTTGGTCAACTATTTTTCCTGATATTTTGTTTTGTGCTTCTGTGATATGATACGACAATATCATAACGCAAATGATAAATATATTTTTCATTCTATTACGTTTTACGTTTCAAACAGATTTTTTAATTATCCTCGAAGAGAGGTTATCTTGTTTAAATTCGATTGTGGAGGCCCACGTAATAATAATGAATGTAATGAAAGGTTTGAATATTTAAAAGATCTGTAATTATTAGAGTAATTATCTACATGTTGCACTTTCTGTAAGCAAATATCTTCTGTATTCGATGAGAAAACAGAAAACTCAAAATCACAGATATAACAGTTATCGCTAAACTCAGGGTAATGCTTATCATTTGCTAAATTATGAATAGAATGCTTGTGATGATGCTCAAACTTTTCAATTGAAGGTAATAGGAATACCAACAAGAGTAATATGGGAGCAATATTTTTTAACGTTCTTATCATCAAATGCTAAAGCTATAAATTCTTTCTATCTAAAAAATCACAATTTTAATAAATTATTTTATTAAACCAGTATTACTCCCTAATGTTCACAGTCATAAGTAAACCACCACCGGCTGAGCCGGTGGCTTTAATATCAGAACCCTCTAAAAGAGGGATAACAATTGAATACCGAACAAGAAACAACGATTTCCTTCGGCGAACTCACCAGCGACTGGCAGTT
>RPRQ01000115.1 GCA_003818205.1 Bacteroidales bacterium | reverse complement strand
TCGTAACTCCGTACTCGAAAACCCAAGAGACTAGGCTATACCTACCAAATCAAGAGCAAATAGAACTCCTTAACGTTTTTTATGCTTAGTTGGGTGTCCCAACGAGGAAAACAGGAAAAAGAGGCTGTCTCAAAAGTAGAATGGAATTTTGAGACAGCCTCTTTATTTGTATCGACCAATTAAGGAAATCTGCAAATAAACGAGAACTCTATGGTTGAGCAGAAGGAAATTCTTGAAAAAACAGTCGATGAGTGGAAGGGCAACCACAAACCAGTAGATGATATTCTGGTAATTGGGCTAAAAATTAATTAGCTACCACTTCTTCTTCGGACAGCTCTCGTAGGCTTGTCGTACTTTTGCAGAAAGGAAACATCCGCATTCGGAGCACTTTAAACCCTCAATCTTCTTAATGCTATCGTCGGGGAGCAACTGCTTCATCATAGTGGTTACTGCAAGGGGGCAGGTTGCGCATATGGCAGCGCGTTGCAGTGCAACCGTTTCAATCTCCTTGCTTGGGAATGCGTAATTCGTAAAGCCGGATATTATCGCCTTTAACCTGTTTTCCATTTTAGTTTTATTGATAAAGTCCACAAAGATAAGAAAATTATGTTTTATAACATAAACTGTGGGGGAATGTTTACAAAATAATTCGTAACCATTCAGCAATAATCGAAATGAGCAAAAACCACAGAGATATTGACCTGCCTACTCTGCTTACCTGCAACCTCGTCTTCGTGGTGAGTAGTTGCAAGTAATGTTTTGAACCGTGTCATCGGATAATCTTACAGCTATTGGGTTTACTCTATTAACAATGGCATCTCTTTTATTGTTATCTGGAAAAGGTTTACCGGTGAAAATCATCCTTTTCGATGGCATGTGTAATCTATGCAACTTTTCTATCCGGTTTATAATTAAGCGGGATAAAAGAAAACTGTTTAAATTTGCGTCAATACAATCGGAGGTAGGACAATCTTTGCTAAAGCAATTTAATATTCAAACAGAGAATGCTGATTCTGTAGTTTACATCAAAGATGATAGGTGCTTCGCTCGTTCAGCTGCGGTGCTTAATATTTTGAAGGATTTAGGCTCCGTTTGGAAAACTTTCTATGTGTTTATTGTGATTCCCAAATTTCTTCGTGACTTTATATACAATGTCATTGCCAAAATAAGGTATAGAGTATTTGGGAAAAGGGAGAAGTGCATGATTCCAACGGATGATATAAGAAATCGATTTTTGAAATAATATATTTTTTCACTACTGACCGACTAAAATATTATATAATTCATGAAACACTTAATATTACTACGTAATATCATAGGTCACCCCTGCCTACCCTGCCTACCGGCAGGCAGGCGGCAGGCAGGCCTAACGGGGCTTGATTTTCTGCTTAATCAAAATTCCTACAAATAGGTCGTCGCTATGCGACTTTAAAAAGCAGCATCGCTGCGATCTATTGAATTTAGATTTTTTTCTCGGTTAATAATGATATTTTTTGATTGAACTATTAGGATAATAAAAAAGCACCCCTTGGGATGCTTTAGGGTAGAATTCTATTGCTATTAAAGAATACTACCTGTAATTTGCTTATGAATAAACATGTAACCAAGCAGTGCAACTGAAAAAGTTAGTACGTATATTATATACCCAGAAATGTAAAACAGGATGCTTTTGGTAACAGACTTAAAAATTGTAATACTATAGAGCTTACGAAAAACATAAGCGTAAAAAAGGATTATTAGTAGGAAGTGCATAACTCTAAGAACTCCGAAACTATTCATAAAAAGAGTAAAGGGAAGGCTCACTATAGAAAGCAACCCGAATACAAAGCAATGCAAAACAAGATGTTCAGCGTAGTTATGCTTTCTGAACAGCCATCTTGATGCAAGAGCGAAGAATGGGATTAGCAGTAAATTGAAATATTGCAAATAGTGCTTTATAAATCCTATAAAAGCCTTTTGAACCTCAATCCCCTTTGGGTCGTTAAAGTCTATCATTCGGTTAAAGCTCTCGTTATTTTTTTCTAAATAGCCTTGCTGAACCAGAATGAAGGTTGAAATAGCTATAAGATAAATGGCAAATTGAGCTGGATTTGCATATTTTCTTGTTGCCCCGTTTAAATACTCTTTAATTACCACATGAGGTCTTGCCAAAAGTGAATAAATGGTATAAAAAAACAGAAGATTCCAAGGCTAACCTTGAAACCTTCTGTCAAAATTTTTTGTTTGCCTAACAAATTTGCATCACTTTTTTAGCGCCAGAAAGCAGCCATAACTGCAACTGCCGCATACTTTGCCAATTCCCAAATACTAGGGTCGTTTTCTTTAGGACTATCAGATGAATCATCATTTTCAGAATCATCTCCAGCACCTCCCTTAATACAGCAAAGTTCATGCTTAGACAAAACCCACTTATTTTCAAAATTCGAGAATTTTGAGTCAACTTCAATTTTTTTCATGTCGTAAAAGATTAACATAATTGTAATTTAAATAAAATATCTGTAAAACAGATATAATAATTATTAATTCAATGTACATGGTTTTTATAAAAAGGGAGGCTGTAGTTTTTGTCAGCCTCCCTTTCTCAGTATCACTTGCAAACTATTCACGTTATAGTTTGTTTACATAAATGAAGGATTATTTCAGTACAACCCTTTCATTCAGTACTTTACCATTCATTCTTACGCTAATAATATAAATACCAGAAGGTAAGTCCGATAGACTTATACTTGTTTCCTCGGTTCTATTCAACTTGCTGAATGAGAAGTTTTGGATTACCTGTCCAATGGTATTTATCACCAAAATTTGAGTACTACCTGAATACTCAGATGTGATTCGAAGTTTAAGATCATCATCGGTAGGATTTGGGAAGCATGATATTGATGTTTCAGTTATAATATCATCTGTTGCTCTCTCCCTGTTAATTTGGATTTTATAGTCCTCTGTTTCGCCATACGTGTATGATCCACAAGCCAATGGAGCTGCATTGTATTGCATAACAACCCTTAACCTTGTTGTTCCCGAAGCGGTTGAGGGGATAGCAATTGTACCTGTTACAGCGCTAGTCCCATTTTTACTAAATACCTCTTCCCCTGCATCAGCGAAATCGCCATCGCCATTAAAGTCGATCCAAATCTTCCAGTATTCACTATAGCTTGTGCTTGAAAACCCTGGGGTTAATGCTACACTTTGTGTACTTCCTGCTGTTGCTGTGATAGTTTTACTTGTAAAATCGGTGTAACCAGACGCTGCCGATGTGTTGGTAAGTGTACCAATAACAACTTTGGATATCCATTCGTAGTTGAAGTTGGTTCCTGCAGAGGAACAATAGGTAATTACATTTGGAAGAGTTGTAACGTTCAATGCACTACTTGCTGCGGAAACATTTCCAGCAGCATCTTTTGCCTTTACAGTGAAGCTGTAAAGGGTATTCGCAGTTAACCCAGTAACATTTAAACTCGTTGTTGATGAACTTCCTGCAAGCGTAGTACCTCGGTAAACATCATAGCCGGTAACACCTACATTGTCTGTAGAAGCTGTCCAGCTTAGGGTGCAGCTCGTTTGTGCTATGTTTGATGCAGTTAACCCAGTAGGAACAGAAGGTGCTTGAGTGTCGATAACTCCCCCAAAACTTACAGTATAGTCTTCTACTTCACCATACGAAAAAACTTCACATGATGTGGGTGCAGCGTTATACTTCATTGAAATGCGCATACGTGTTGATCCACTGGCAGAAGTTGGAATTGTTATACTACCAGATACTGCAGATTGTCCGTTTCCTGAGAATACCAGTTCTCCGGCATCAGTAAAGCTTTGGTTGTTATTAAAATCGATCCAGACTGCCCAGTACTCTGTGTAAGCGGATGATGAGAACCCTGGTGTTAGTGTGACGCTGTTTGAACCCAGAGCCATAGTAATCGTAGTACTAGTAAAATCGGAATAGTTTGAAGCACCAGATGTTTTGGTGAAACTACCCACTTTAACGCTAGCAATCCATTCATCAGTGATGGTATTGCCTTGCGATGTGCAGTAAGCACCGTTTATTGTTGTAACATTTAAAGCCACGCTTGCAGAGGAGATATTACCGGCTGCATCTTTTGCCTTTACAGTAAAGCTGTAAGAAGTATTTGCGGTGAGACCTGTTACATTAAGGCTTGTTGTAGCTGTGCTACCCACGAGTGTTGTCCCTCCCCTATAAACATCATAACCGGTTACACCTACATTATCGGTAGATGCAGTCCAACTTAACGTTAACGTGGTTTGAGCAATGCTCGAAGCCGCTAAATTTGTTGGTGCTGTTGGTGCTTGCGTATCGGTAGATACCAGTGTTGTAACGTTAATTGTATTGCTTGCAGCAGAAATATTACCAGCAGCATCCTTTGCCTTAACATAGAATGAATAGCTTGTATTTGCAGTTAACCCAGTAACATTGTAAGTTGTACCTGTTACGGTTGTAAGCAACGTTCCATTCTTGTAAATATTGTATCCCGTCACACCAATGTTATCGGTAGAAGCCGTCCAAGCCAATGTTAATGTGGTTTGTGCAATATTCGAAGCGGCTAGGTTTGCTGGAGCGGTTGGGGCTTGAGTATCGGTATTCGCATTTGGTCCATTTAAATGCCCAGGAGTTCTTGTAAGAAGAGAAGGATCACCAAAAACGGTCCAAGTATCGGCCATATTTGCACCATCAGTTCCGTAGCCATCAATCATTTTAAACAAACCGTTTACAAAAATACCTCCATAGGATTTATAGGAATTGGCTACTAGTAGGTCATTCATTTCATCCTGAGCAAGCATAGGTGATGCCCATGATTGGTTGATTGTTGATCCGCAGAAAACTATAGCACCTGCTGGATTTCCGCTATCATCTGTGCTTCGTAACCATGCTTCGGCAAAGCAGGTAATTGATTTAAAATTACCAACAACGCAGGCAACAGAAAAGATAAATGGATATTTGTTGGTATTAGTTAAAGCGTCAACATTCGTATTGCTAAATGAAGGGGCAGCCCAGCTGGTGTTGGATCCGTGCCCAACATAGTTAATTATACCTGTACCTGTATTTATCAAGCTCGAAAGTTGGGCAGTGGTTCCACCATTCTGATAGCAGTTAGTAATTGTATAACCGTACCCGGTGAGATCGGTCTTTATATTATTCATGTGCTGCTCGTCACTTTCACCATTATCACCACCACCACCAGCACCTTCATTGGAAGCTATACCAACCCCCTTAATAATATTAGCGGCTGACGATGGCATATCCCTTTCGTAGTATAAGGTTCTATTAACCTGTGTTGTAACCTGAGTAGCGTTTTCAGCAGAAAAACGACCAACGAAAATATCAAGGTAATGATCGCTACCCACAATATAACCATAATTATTGTCGGAATCTCCAGCAGAGGTGCTTGATGTTGGAACTTGTGCATTATCGCCTACAATTAGCAGGAATGTTAACCCCTTAGTATTATAGTAATTCTGCACATAGGTTTTGAGTGCTGCAGAGCTGTTAATGGTTGAGTAATTAACCAGTTCAGTTTGAATGCCGATGGAGTTTTTCCAAGTTACAAGTGGCTGCATGGTGCTTGCAAAGTTATCGTAGCAAATGATTAGCATTTTTCCGCCATTCTCACTTATTGGGGTATATTTGCTTTGCGTATAGTTTAGGAATTGGTTAGAGTAGATTGATTCAAATCTAGAATCTACCTGCTCAATGGCTTTTTGCCTCATTAAAGGATTTTTTCCTTCTTTACCTGTTGAGGTCACTTTAACTGTTATTTCAGAGAATATGCGTAATTTTTTTGTAACTGGATTATATTGATATGGTTGCATAACAATAGTTTGCCCACGAAAATCTCTTATTATGTAAGGCTCTCCGAGATAGGCAATATCCTTTGGGAAAAAAGCATCTGTTTTATACTCAATGCCGTACTCATAGGGAATGTCTTTAGGGTTTTTATCCCTGGATATAACCCCTTTTGATGGGGCAATATCAATATTCTCAACATCAGTGAATTTTGAGCTAACAACCTCAATCATCATTCCCTCTGTATCGGGGATAATCACTGATTGTGTATTCTTACCCAAATCAGGAGCACCTTTTTTTTCAATCTGCGATCCCTTAAAAGGTATAATAACGTACGCTTTGCCTTTGGCTGTGGTAATACTTTGTAAGCCATAGGCTGTTTGGGTGAATTTCACAACAATTTCTGATGGATCTGATTTAACCAGTTCAAAATCAGAAGCAGTTTTTTTCTGTTGGCCTAAGTACTGCCAATCCGTTTGCTGTGCCTTTGCTGAAAAAAGCAGCATGGCAATAATGCAAGTGAGAAGAATTTTTTTCATGATAAAATAGTTTAGATTAGTTGCTTAGCAATTTCGGTAATTATATACTCATAAATAATTTAAATATTATTTATAAATCAGTATAGATTATATCTATTTTATAAAATGTAATATATATTCATTTATAGTACATAAATATTAAAAAACTAGTCTTCGTTTCCAATAATTTGTACTGGTATGCAGCGGTTTTAAAAAACTTGCAGTAAGTTTTTGGTATAAATATTATTTGTTATTTTTTGATGGAAGATTGGGTTTGAACTTTTTTATCCGATCACTTGGATGAGTTGTCGGTTTGTTTACGATATCTTTTGACAGTCTTTCGTAGGGCTTTGAATGGATGAATTCTTTTTTAGAATGATACTGTAGTGTATTATGATTTGCTATAAACGAGAAGAAGAGAGAGAAGAGAAGTTCTAAAATCATTATCTTAAACTTCAAGAAATGTTTGCTATAAGAGGTGCTCGGTTGAGTTGAGATGGGTCAGGGACAAGCCCTGATTCTATTGACTTACACGAATGGTTTTGGCATACCAAACCTCTGTGTTTTGCATCAGCGAAGAGTTTTAACCCTATTAGCCCGCTCGGGTTTTTATGCCGAATTTGGATTGGGAATAAAAAAGAAATGCTCTATAAACCTCGGCTTATAGAGCACCCCTGTGGCTAGTAGAAAAAAACTATCAAAGCCTAATTTAACGTGAGTTCGACGTAAGAAGCAACTTAACTACTTGTTTATTATCATTATATCCTTAATGATTAATGGGAATAGTGGGAAAACGGAATATTGCCTGCCTTTCCCTGCCTACCGGCAGGCAGGCGGCAGGTAGGCACCATTCCAATTCCAAATGAAAAATTTGTAACAAATTACATTTTAGAGCATTACCACTATTTTTTAGATCGAACTCACGTTAATTTATGATTATTGATTTTCTGATTACCTCTCCTTCGCAGATAATCTCGACAATATAGATTCCCTTCGAAGCATTCGGAATTTCAATGTTATACAGGTAATAGGTGTCGTCATTCGATAATTTCGATTTATACACGGGAGCACCTGAGATATTGTAAACGGTTATTATTTTATCTCCGCCTTTTCCATTCATCTCCAGTTTGAAATTTCCGTTACTCGGATTTGGGAAAATCTGTGCTGTAAAAGCAGATATAGTAGTATTTTCGCGAGGTGCTGCAATGCTGCTACCTATGGATACGGTATAGTCTTCAACCTCTCCATAGCTAAATGCCTCACAAGGAGTAGATGCCCCATTATACTTCATGGCAATACGCATTCGGGTACTACCAGAGACTGATGAAGGAACGTTAATTGTACCATTTATAGCAGAACTGCTTGAGGAACCCGCATCAAAAGCAAGCTCATTAGCGTCTGTAAAATCACCATCTTTATTGTAGTCAATCCAAATTCTCCAGTACTCCTTGTATGCGCTACCCTTGAAACCGGGGGTTAAGGTAATGCTAGCCGATGCTCCTGCGGTTAGATTGACGATTTTTCCAGTAAAATCGGTATATCCTGCTGCGGCTGAGCTGTTTAAGAATGCGCCGATTTTTACTTGCGCAATCCATTCATAGGTGCTGTTGTTACCCTTTGAGGAGCAATAGCTTGTGCCTGATACGGTAATATATCCAGTTTTAGTTATAGAGTTATTTCCCGCACTATTCGAAACGAGTAGGGTTACATTATAGGTTCCAGGAGTGCTATAGATAACTGCAGGATTTTGCGATGTGCTTGTTGATGGAGTGCCTCCCTGGAAAGTCCAAGTCCATGATGTAGGGCTATTCGTTGATTTATCGGCAAACTGCACAGTAGCGCCAGTTGTAATGTTTGTTACATTGGCTATAAATTCAGCCACAGGCAGATTTTGTCCACCGGATATGGTAAATACATGAGGGTCTTTGTTTCCGATTAAAGGGTGGTTTTCTCTTCTACCCGAATAATCAGCGGTATGGATATAGTATGATATAATACTTCCAGCGGGTTGCTGTGGGATAGATGCGGTATAGGTATTACCTGTGCCTAGGGTCATTTTAATCGATTGGTAGTTCCCGGAGTTTACCTTGTAAAACACTCTAGTAGAATCAGGGTAAACCGATTGCCCGCTATACGCCTTTACTTGAGCTGAAATTAAGTAAGAGTTTTGCTGAGCTATTGTCCCCAGGGTAGGTGTGTGGCTTACCTTGAGCATTTTTAGATCAGGTATCTCATGCACCCTGCAATGTAATGCATCGGTTGATTCCCACGATCCGGTAAACCCAATAACAGTGTAGCCGGGCATAGCGGCTCTATAGGCTGCTAAGGCATTAGCGTCATTCGCTGAACCTGTTTGTGGCACCAGTACTTTATTGTTTAAAATATATGAATTTGTGTATGGTTCGCCATTCGGAGAGTTTACCCTGTAAACCTGATATTTATTACCCCATGAAGTTGTTTGATTGGCAAAGAAAGTGGCTGCTGCTTCATACTTTGAGTAGTTTGCATTACTCGTTGGTACCTTGGCGATCAAAATTTTATCAACATCCAGAAACTTACCCCAGCAATCCACGTGTTTTATGTACTCTCCTTGAGGGTCTTCCCTTACAATATAGTTGGTTACGCCAAGGTTCGATAGCATAAGCTGATTTATTTCGGAGTGAGATATTGAGGTGTTCTCATCCCATACAAGATCGGTTGAGGCTGCAATGCTTATGCCGTCGTTCATATAGTTGCCCCCGGTTTGAACGAGATTCATGCTATATGCATTGACGCTAAGAAAAGTGGCAAGTTTGATAGGTATATTATCGTCGTTGACCCTTGGCCTGTTGTATATAAAATCTACAATTTCAATCTTTTGGTCACCGGCTATAAATAGTGGCCCATAATCCCTTGTCCAGTATGAGTCGTGAGGTGCGATTAGGAAATTACAATTCGTAACATTTATCCCTTTAGACTGGTATTCGGACTTCACCTGGGTTGCCTGAGTCGAGCTGCTAACAATTGTTGTAACGGTTACGCTTTTAGCCATTTCTGCTATTACAGAATATGAAATGCCAAGAGGGTAGGCGATTAATACACCTTGGGTTCGTTCAAACTCGGCTACAGGTCTTATGGTTCCCGACGGAGCAGAAGCCTTTGTTTTTGATCGAGCATTTTTGAGATACTCAGGCATCAATTTCTTTTCCTGCTCGGTCATCCGATGCTGATACACCTGACCGTACATTTTAATGCTACATAGCATTATTGTGGCGATGATTAAAAAAGATAGTTTTTTCATAGTTAGGTTTAAAATGGATTAGTAGTGAGTTATTGCATTGCTGAATGCGTTATTACCTTCATGTAAAAGCTGTTTGTAATCATAAAAGCATAGCGATTAAGATTCGCATTCAAATTACAATAAACTATTTATTGTATGCGCAATAAATATTATTAAATTATATAAGATAGAATAAATATATATTATACAGTATAAATATACTAAAACGATACATAAAAATTAAGTAAAATATTTTGTAATAAAATTTATGACCGTAGTAAAAATTCAGGATGTAGGCTTTTTGACACCTATTATCAAACCTTAGCGTATGTTATAGATATGAGAAAAGAATTTTCCCATGGGCTGGGTCAAAATGTTAACAGAACAATTGGTTTGAAATAAAAAAAATCACTAGTAAACGACTAAAATATGCTAGTATATGTTGAGAATTGCTAGAACATTCATTGCAGGGATATGGATTTGTTGGGCTAAAGCCCAAAAGCGAATCTTTGTCACTAACCCCAGACTTAAGTCTGGGGTTAGTGAAGCCCAACTTATGCAGGGCTTTAGCCCTTAACTTAATGTTTCTATCGGTTAGTAGTGAAAGAAAATAGTGAAAGAGGTTCACGCAAAGTTCGCAAAGCAAAAACGCAAAGTTCGCAAAGGGCTAGTATATATAGCCTCTTGCGAACTTTGTGAAATACTTTGTGCTCTTAGTGGTTTAGTCTTTTATTTTCTAAATC
>RPRQ01000114.1 GCA_003818205.1 Bacteroidales bacterium | reverse complement strand
GGTCACGGAGTTTACTTTAAACAATTGCTTTACAAATCACAGAATAATAGCTTTGAGACAACCTAGAGAGCTGACTTACGGTATGCAATACCAATATTTTGCTTGAGTAATCATCTCCGTGTTTCTCAATGCTCTCTGTGTCTTCGTGGTTATTTTGTTTCGTCTAATGCTGAGTAGTTACCAACAATTTTTTCTGTGTAAGCGCAAGCTTTTTTATGTAAAAGCCTAAAATACGTGCGCTTGTTATTCTAATTTTAATCCCGTAGGGATGACATTATGGAATAAAATATAGCTGGGAGCAGATGAAATGCCGTAGGCATGACATTATTCTCTGTTCTATCTACTTTATTATGTTGTCCCTACCCTCTGAGGTTTATTTTTAATGGCTTCATAAACCCATTTGTGACTTAATCAGCAGACCAGACCGTAAGTACTTGAAATGCTCCAAATACTCTAATGTACTTCCCCTTAATAAATCTCTCTCTTCGAAAAAAAGAAGCTCCATTCCCGTTGGGCGTGTTCGGAGCTATCGGCTCCATGAACGGCATTAAAGGTGGTAGTAGTTCCGTATTTATGCCTGATTGTACCCTCTTCAGCTTTTTCGGGATTAGTATTTCCAATTAGCTTTCGGAACTCGTTAATCGCATCATTCTTCTCAAGAATAAGAGCCATTACAGGTCCCGAACTCATAAAACAGGTAAGGCGTTCGAAGAACTCCTTTCCGCGGTGCTCGCTATAAAACTCCTCCGCTTTATCGAGGGTAAGCATGGTAACCTTAATGGCCCTTAGCTTAAAATCATCTTTTAGTATTTCGAAAAGTATATCACTCGTAACACCTTTCTTAAAAGCATCAGGCTTTATCATCGAAAAGGTAAGGTTATTTTCCATATCACTTTTTTTTATCAAAATAACGAAATATTTTTCATCACGCAAGTACGATTTTTGTTATATCTTTGAATCTAAATCTATTTTTATAATGCTTTTAAAATCAGACTTTAAGAAAGTAGAAGAGTTTAAGAGAATCCTCGATACATCAAAGAGTATTGTTTTAACAACTCATCATAACCCCGATGGCGACGCCGTTGGATCAATACTAGGGCTTTACCATGCCTTAAAATCAAAAGGATATCCGGTTGTAGCGGTAACCCCCAATGGTTTCCCCGATTTTTTATCTTGGATGCCTTGCTCTGATGAGGTAATTAGGTATTCCGACCAGAAAATAATAGCAGTAGAGAGGATTCTTAATGCTGATATTGTTATATGCCTTGATTTTAATGGCTTTAAGCGTACCGAGGAGATGGGGGAGTATTTAATGCAGTCAAAAGGGAAGAAAATACTCATCGATCATCACCCTAACCCCGAGAATCACTTCGATCTACAGTTCTCGTTCACCGAGGTCAGCTCAACCTGCGAGTTGGTTTACGAGCTACTGTCAGCTTCATTTGCAAACGACTCTGTTACTACCGATTCGGCAATTTGTTTATTCGTAGGTATTATGACTGATACAGGGTCATTCAGCTACGCCTGCTCCAGGGGGCGAACGTTTCAGGTAGCTGGCGAACTCATTGCCAAGGGGGTTAATGTTGAAAAGGTTCAGGGGTTGGTTTATAATAACTTTTCGGCGGAAAGAATGAGGTTGATGGGGTTCTCTTTAAACGAAAAAATGAAGGTGCTTCCCGAGTATAAAACGGCATATATCTCCTTGACAAAGGAGGAACTCAAACGATTTAAAAATAAAATGGGCGACACAGAGGGGTTTGTCAACCTTCCGCTTGCAATAAAAGGAATAGTTTTTTCAGTCTTATTTGTTGAGCACGACTCATTTGTTAAGGTTTCGTTGCGCTCACGAGGTTCGTTTCCGGTAAATGAGATTTCGCAGAAGCATTTCAACGGTGGGGGTCATATGAATGCTGCAGGAGGAAAGGCGTTCATGTCGCTTAGCCAGGTCGAAAACTTTTTTGAGGAGATACTCAAATCATACTCAACAATACTTAATAAAAGTTAAAGTAATGGGATTTCGTTATACAATTACCTTAATCATCATCATTACCTTTTTTTTGGGTTGTAAACGGAATGAACCCAAAAGAATGACCCAAAAAGATGTTAATGAAGCAAAAAAAACCTTTGTAAAGATTAACAAGGTATTGATTGATGAGGATCGAGCGCTTATCGAAGGGTACATAAAAAGGTATCGTTTGGATGGGATTAAAGAGAGCGGTACCGGTTTGTACTCACTCGTTTGGGGCGATGCAACTGGCGATTCAATTAAAGTTGGAGATGTTGTTGAGTTCAGCTATAGGTTAACCCTGCTCGATGGAACCCTATGCTATCAGTCCAGGGTCGATAGCCCGAAAAAGTTTAAGGTTGGAATGGGCGGGGTAGAGTCAGGTTTGGAGCAAGCAGTCCTTATCATGAAAAAGGGTCAGAAAGGGAAATTTATTCTTCCACCACACCTTGCGCATGGCTTGATTGGTGATGCCGATAAGATACCCGCTCGGGCTATTATTGTGTATGATATTGAAATGTTAAATGTTTATCGTTAGTATGAGATAAGATTTTGCTAACTTTACATAAATTTTTTAAATAAAAATTGATGAGGATTCGTATCGTACTTCTATTTTTTACATTACTTCTGATACTGTTCGGTTGCTCTAAGAAATCATCGAAGTTTTTAGGTTTTTCGGTTACCGATAGCGGCATTCATTATAAATTGATAAGCCTTGGCGATGGTGTTGTTAAGCCTCAAATCTCAAATTATATAACAGTTAATATTGCTTACCGAACGCTTAAAGATTCAATATTTTTCCAAGGGTTAAGGAAATTTCAGCTAACATCACCTAGCTATATCGGCTCAATAGATGAATGCTTCATGATGCTTGCCCTAGGCGATAGCGCAGCATTCAACTTTCCTGCTGACTCCTTTTTTAATCGAACCCTCGAAACCGCTCTTCCTAAGTTCATTCGTAAAGGGGATTTTATGCGAGTGGATATAAAAATATTAGAAATTCAAACTGAAAAAGAGTATGAGCTGGAGAAAGAAGCATTTTTACATTGGATAAATGACTTTGGTGAATACGAGAAGGTAATTCTGAAGCAGTACATGGAGGGTGAAAAATTGAGCATAGCACCCACTTCAACAGGCCTATACTATATTCCTGTAATGAAAACCAACGGGAAAAGCGTTGCTGTTGGCGATACCATTACGGTCAATTTCGAGGGCAGGTTCTTTAACAGCAAGATATTCGATTCAACAAAAAAACGGAATGAACCTTTCCAATTCGTTTATGGTCAGAAATGGCAGGTAATCGAAGGGCTTGAGGAGGCTATAGGTTTGATGAAGGAAGGCGAACGATCGTTATTCATTATACCATCCAGGTTGGCATTTGGCGAGCAGGGTAGCTCAACAGGGATAATACCTCCATTCACCTCTGTGGTTTTTGAGGTTGAGCTAATTGAAGTTAAAAAAGGTAAAGGCTAATTTGTGCGATGAGATACCTGCTAACTTTAACCCATAGCTTAATCTATCTGTTTTTAGCATTCATTGCTTTATCTTCCTGTAAGAAGAACCTTGAGGAGGAACGAAATTTCAATGAGAATAGCAGCATCGAAAGTTTTATAGCTAAAAATAAATGGACTTTCAATGAAGCCGATGGTATTTATCACGTTGTAAGAGTGCCTGAATACGGATATTTGGCATCAAGAGGCGATACGGTTGAATTTTGGTATAGGGGTTATACCTTGGACGGTAAAATATTTGACACCAATGTAAAGAGTGAAGCAAAAAAGGCCAAACTCGACACATTGCTTCGTTCTTTCGTACCGATCAAAGTAATTGCTGGAGAGAGTAATTTGATCGATGGGTTAAACGATGGATTGCTTCAAATACGTGAGAATGAGTTTGCTACTATTCTATTCGCTTCCGATTTAGGATTTGGTGGAAAAGCCTTTGGCACTGTTGAAGCATGGTCACCCTTAGCATACGATATTGAGCTTTTAAAAGTTAATAGCCTTAACATTCAACAAGAAAAAAGTTATATTAGCGGCTTAAATTTAGTGTCTAGCGGTTTCAGTGAGGATACAAGCGGCTTATTTTACAACTTTGAAACAGTAGGAACAGAATTGCCGCCCACAATAAGGGATACCATTTATGGTTGGTATAAGGGAACGCTTTTTAACGGTACTGTTTTTGATGAGATAAGTACAGATAACAGGCAGATTGTATTATCCTCGGATATACTTCCTCCAGGCGTTAAACTAGGTTTTATGCTAACCCGTAAAACAGGAATTACAGAATTGGTTTTACCCTCGTACCTAGGATTTGGTAACAATGGTAACGATTTGGTAAAACCTTACGAAACCATACGATACAGAATTAGACTTGATAGTATTAAACAATAAACATATATGACGATTATGAGCAATAAATTTTTATTATTCTTTTTAATGCCATTTTTGATTTCAGCGGTTGGCTGTGATAGAGTGAAAGAAGATACCCAAGGTGATGAGATGGCTCGTTTTGAGGCATGGATTGAAGTGAATAACCTATCAGGTTACAAAACGCCAAGTGGTTTATACTATATAAGCGAACGTGAGGGCACAGGTCTTAGCCCCGAAGACAGCGATATAGTGGTTTACTCCTCTGTGGTTCGAAATCTTGACGGTTTCATCTATGGAAATACGTATAAGGATACTGCAAAGCTTTACGGTATATATGGCTTGTATAACACAACCCATTATGCGCCCGAAGTTATCATGTATCTTTCAAAGAATACTGTCCCTCAAGGATTATCTGATGGAATAGGTAAGATGAAGGAGGGTGGAAAAGCTCGCCTAATTATGCCATCGAGCCTTGCATTTGGAGAATATGGTAGCAAATCAATTTCACCTTATACATCTTTAATCTATGATGTGGAATTAAAAGAAGTGTTTAAAGGAAATATCCTTGAATATGAAAAGTCGATAATTCAAAAATATATGACTGACAGTGCTGGTTTTTTGCCAATTACTGATACCGTTTACAGAAAGGTTAAGATAGCATCAACAAAGCTAACCGGAGTGGCTAAAGATTCTACTGTTAAAGTTAACTATATCGGACGCTTTTTAGATGGTTTTATTTTTGACACAAATATTAAAAGCGTGGCCATTGATAGTAGTATATATGTTGCTAAAAAATCATACTCTCCGTGGGAATTTGTAGTTGGTGTTGAAGATGCGAGTTCTCCATTGTCTGGTTTTCAATTTGCTGTTAAGCAAATGAAAGAAGGAGAGAAGTCTATTTTTATAATTCCATCTAGCTATATGTATGGTGTAAATGGAAAAAACAGTGATGAAACAACAAAAATACCACCTTACACACCTTTAGTTTTCGAGATAACACTAGTCGAGGTGATTGGAAAGAAAAAGGTTGGTTCAGAATAACGAGCAAAACACACAATTTTTCTTATTGATATCCGGGAGTGAAGCGTTATTTCACTCTCGGATTTTTTTATAACATATGTTTACTAGTTGATGATTATTCGTATTAAAATGATATGTTTATAATTTATGATTATTATTTAAAATATATTTATTATATTTGCTTAAATATTAACTAAAATCAATGCAAAATGAAAAACATTATTTTATTTATTGGAATACTACTCTTAATGGGAAGTTGTTCTAAAGACAATGAACAAGAAACAAATGATTTAACAGAAGAGGGAGTTAAAACTCAATACTCACATAGTGTTATAAAGGAGAAAATAGATAATGTAGATAATCCCGAATATAAGGTTATAATATTGGCTGATCTTGATAGTAAAGAAAAAAAAGGGAATGTCAAATCACAAGTTCTGTGCTTTAAAGATATTTACTTTAAGATTAGTAAATATAGTCATACAAGTCGATATTACAGAAAACCTTTAAAGGGAGTCTATAATGATCCAGAGTGGAATGATTTAAACTCAGGTGCTGGGGGTAAATACATTTACTTTTATTACGATTTAACTACAGATTATGTTAGGGGAATAAAAGGATTTTCGCTGACAAAAGGTGTTAATACAGTTTCTGAATTCACATGTAAGGATGCAGATACTGGTGAAAATGCAGATTTGAATGCTGGAGCGGGTGGTGCTTGGATTTGGGCTCATGCAAATAAAGATGTCTTTTTTCCTGCAATGTCGGGCTTCGGAGTTATTATGAGTAATACAGTTTATGTTGGAGATAAGATTCCTTTTGGTTGGAATTTAGTTAGTTGCTTTAGTTTTACAAATCCTCCAAATCCAAATTGTTGTGAAGATGCAAATGAAGGTGCTGGGGGCAAGTATATCTATTTTATTACGAAATATTATTAATTTGAATAATAATTTAGACAAAACACACAATTCTTCTTATTGATATCCGGGGGTGTAGAATTTTTCCACTCTCGGATTTTTTTTGTGCAAATATACTCCGATGAAGTTGTTAGCTCTACACCTAACGTTAAAAGCGTTTCAGGGTTACATTCCTTTAAAATATCCTGAAAGAGATGAAGATTTCGGTATGGTGCCTCAATAAATAGTTGGGTTTGATTTTCTTGCTTGGAACGTAGCTCTAGCTGCTTAATACGTTTTTTCCTTTCATCGGGTTTAATGGGTAGATAGCCAACAAATGAAAAGTTTTGACCATTTAGACCGCTTGCCATAAGGGTTAAAAAAATTGAGCTTGGACCAGTCAACGGAACAACCTTAATGCCCCTTCGGTGAGCAATTGCAACAAGTTGAGAACCAGGATCAGCAATGGCAGGTAAACCTGCCTCGGAGAGTAACCCAACATCAATACCATCCATAAGAGGTTTTAATAGAACCTCTATTTCTGCCTGCTTGGTGTGCTCGTTCAGTAGCTGAAAATCGATTTGATTGATAGGTGTATGAACGCCTATTCTTGATAAATATCGCCTTGTAGTTCTGATATCCTCAACAACAAAATGTTCTAACAATCGAGTTTGTGCAATAACAGCAGGTGGTATAACCATTTCCCAGCTCTCAGTACCTATTGTCGTAGGTATTAAATATAAAGTTCCTAACATAGCGTTAATAAAATTGTGGATTGAATGTAGTTAAGAATAGGTATATTATCTTTATCAAATAATTAGCTAAAGTAACGTTAATGATTAATTTTCTAAAAAGAATTCTCATAAATCGAAATTCGATACTCATTTTTGCTGTGGTGCTTGGATTGGTTGCTGGTGATACCGCTTCTTTCTTTAAGGATTATACTTTTTTAGCATTGGCTGTAACAATGGCTTTCTCCATGACAGGTATTAGCCTGGAGTACTTGAGAAAACCATCGAATTTTGCTAAACCCATGCTAATGGGTGCTTTTCTCAATTATGTACTGTTTTCTATGGTATTAATTCCATTGGCTTGGTGGGTTATGCCCAATAAAAACCTTTTTTATGGTTTTGTTGTAATCGCTGCTGCACCGCCGGGAGTGGCAATTATCCCTTTTTCCTATATTCTTAAAGGGAGAGTTGAATACGCCATCATAGGCGTTACGGGTGCATTTTTAGCATCAATAATTATTGCTCCCCTTATTGTTAATCTGTTCGCTTCAAGCCAGGGTGTGAAACCCTACGATCTTTTTATTATGATGGTTCAGCTAGTTGTAATCCCAATGTTAGTTTCAAGATTTTTATTGTATAAACCACTATTTAAGTATATCGAACCAATCAGGGGGAAGGTGGTTGATTGGGGATTTGCGATTCTTATATTTGTAGCGGTGGGTATAAATAGGCATATCTTTTTTGCCAACCCAATTCTATTGGTTAAGATATCATTGGTCTTGGGGTTAGCTACTTTTGGTCTCGGATTAGCATTTGATGTTGTTGCAAAATACCTCAAATTGGACTACTCGTTGCGAGTAACACAAAGTATGCTGATTGCTATTAAAAGTTCAGGATTTTCAGTATTTACAGCTTTAGCCCTATTCGGAAAAGAGGCGGCCATCCCTTCGGCGGTTATGGCGGTTATGGTATTGTTATACTTAATTTTTCTATCTTTAAGATCAAATAAAAGCATCGTAAAGTGAAATTTACTTTCTTAGGTACAGGAACATCGCAGGGGGTGCCTGTTATTGCTTGTTCATGCAGGGTTTGCCAATCAGCGGACGCAAGGGATAAACGCCTTCGAACCTCAGCGCTTATTGAGCATGAGGGAACAACCATTGTTATAGATGCTGGACCTGATTTTAGGCAGCAAATGCTTACAGCCAATGTTAAACGATTAGATGCCATTCTTTTAACCCACGAGCATCGCGATCATATAGCAGGTCTTGATGATGTTCGGGCATTCAACTGGGTGCAGCAGAAACCCATGGATATCTGGGCAGAGCAAAGGGTTCAGGAGTCGCTTCGAAAGGAGTTTGCTTACATTTTTGCCGAGACTAAATACCCTGGCGTTCCCGAAGTTGTGATGAATAGTATCGATGGTCATCCGTTCGAGGTTAATCAGTTAAAGATAATTCCTATTAGATGTTTTCATAATAAGTTACCTATCTATGGTTTTAGGATTGGCGATATAACCTATATCACCGATGCCAATTTTATTTCTGAAGAGGAAAAGGAAAAGATTGTAGGTTCTAAGTATATTATTATTAATGCCTTGAGACGGCAAAAGCACATGTCGCATTTCTGCTTGTCGGATGCAATTAAACTGATATCAGAATTTAGTCCACGAAAAGGATTTATCATACATGTTAGCCATCAGGTTGGGTTATACGTCGATCTGTTAAGAGAATTACCCGATAATATTAACGTGGCTTACGATGGATTATCCTTTGAGGTGGAATATTAGTCTTTAAAATTCCCCGATCGCCGAAAAAAGACAAAGCTGATACCCGATAGTACAATAAATACTAAACCAGCAATGGTTAGCGCAGAGCTTAGGCTTAATTTATCGATAGCCCACCCATAGAAAGGTGCTAAAAAAGCAAAGAGCACTCTAATAATAAAGTTTCTGACCGATAGTATAGTTGCCCGCATATTGGAAGGGGTAATCCGATTGATATTGTCTTTTAATATCGGTGTTGCTACGCCTCGGGCTAAATAGAACATCAGAATAAATACTAAACCCCAAAGCTCCTTAACCCACCCGCTTGCTATAAATCCTATGGCTAACACTACTGTAAAAGCAGCTGCTGTTGGTATCCTTCCGAATTTCAGTTCTAACTTGTAGGCGAAAAAAGCGCTAATCCCCACCGAGAGGTTAAGAATAGTCCATGTAACCCCGAACATACCCGTAGGAAGATTTGCCCTGATAAACCAAGGTTGTACAAACCAAGCCATGGTAAGGGTTGAGGCTCCTACCACCGATGAGTATATAATGTTCCATCGTAAGCGGTTATTCTTTATAAGCGAATACTTCACTACATCTGTGATGTTTTTCCATCCCAAGCCTAGCTTAGTTTGGCTTACTCTAGGCTCAATCAACGTGAATGCCGCAGGGATTCCAATAAATGCTACGAATGATTGAAAATAGTAAGGGTAACGATAGCTAATTAAAGCAAGAAAACCTCCAAGAATGCCCGCTATGGCTTCGGCAAAATTTCCAACGGAGGTCATTCTTCCTTCATGCTTTAGGTAATCCTTCTCTTTGTTCTTGTCAATGAGAGAATCGTATAGTATTGCTGAATCAGCCCCCGATATCATGCTTTGACCAAAACCCAAGATAATTTCGGCAATTACAAACCCTATAAACCCAAATGTGAAAGAGTAAATCAGAAATCCCACGAAACCCATTATAGCTCCTGCTATTATTGATCTCTTTCGACCCAATACATCCGCAAAATAGCCCGATGGAATTTCTAGCGCAACGATTGAAATGGAGTAAATTGCCTGTAGGATAAAAACCTGACGCATATCAAGCCCATTATCCTTGTAAAAGAGTACCACAATGGGCATGGTTAGCATGAACCAGTGTGATACCTTTAGTATATATAATCTATATAGGTTATGCTTATAGTCGTTTTTCATCGCCTGCAAAAATATAAATTACAAGTAATGCTATCAATAAATTTTTATTCCGAATATCATTTTTCACCTATTGCCTCATTCTCATGGAGTTATTGATTCTTTTGCTTAAAGAATACTGTAATCATCATATTATGAGATTGGTAACTATTCATCCGCAATAAAAACGCTCACGCAAAGCCGCAAAGTCGCAAATGACACTAAGGTACTCTATGAGCAAAAAGATAAATCCAGTAAACCACCACCGGCTGAGCCGGTGGCTTTAATATCAGAACCCTCTAAAAGAGGGATAACAATTGAATACCGAACAAGAAACAACGATTTCCTTCGGCGAACTCACCAGCGACTGGCAGTT
>RPRQ01000113.1 GCA_003818205.1 Bacteroidales bacterium | reverse complement strand
TACTACTACATTCAATGTATAGGTCGCCCCTAATGGGGCTTGATTTTCGTATAATAAGAATTACTACAAATAGGTCATCGCTCTGCGACTTTAAAAAGCAGCATTGCTGCGAACTATTTGTAGGATAGAATATTATATTTTAGCTAAAAGCAGCATCGCTGCGACCTACTAAAATTAGATTTTTTCTCGGTTAATAATGATAAGTAAGTGTAAATTTATGTTTACTCACTATATTGTTTGAAATTAAACAGTAAAAGAGCTAAATTCCCCAAAATCCAAGATTCTTATGAATAGTATAAAAGCAGAACTGATAAAAAAATATAAAAAGGCAACCAATAAACTGATTCTGCTTGACTACGACGGAACGCTTGTTGATTATTCATCCATACCCGATAATGCTAAGCCACCTAAGAATTTATTAAAAATATTAAATAAACTGGTTAATAAGCCTGAAACAAAAGTAATTATAATCTCTGGTAGGGGATATCAGGATATTGATAAATTTTTAGGACATCTTCCAATTGATATTATTGCTGAGCATGGAGCAATGGTTAAGAATAATGGAGAATGGAAGAAACAAGCAAATAATAGTGAAATCTGGAAAAAAAAAGTTTTACCTATTTTGAATCAGGTAACCTTGGTTTGTCCTAATTCTATTATAGAGGAAAAACTATTTTCCTTATCATGGCATTACAGGAATGCTGAAACAGGATATAACCATTCAAGAAAGTTAATTGGTTTACTAGACAATATTATTCATACCTACAAGTTAAAGGTACTGGATGGAAATCAAGTAGTTGAAATAATGAGCGAAGAAATAGGTAAAGGAAAAGCTGTAAAGAACCTACTTGAACATAATAGGTACGATTACATTTTGTCAATTGGCGACGATAAAACCGATGAAGAGATGTTCGAATTTCTTATGGATAATCCAAATGCAAATACTATAAAGGTTGGTAATGGAGAAACCTATGCAAAATATAAATTTGACAATGTGGATAAGATTGTTGAACTATTAAAACAACTATCACTATGAGATTAAATATTGCACTTATACTTTCAATAATCATTGCTGTTGGATTGGTAACATTTGGTTTTACTTTTTATCAGATTTCATCGGAAAGGGCCAAACTAAATGGTGAACATGAAAAGCGAACAACAGAGATTGCCGAACGAATTGCTAATATTAGTTCGATTTTCAACAGGCATAACCATCAAGTAGATTTTATGCACTTAGTAGATAGTATAAACAGTAGATACAACTTGCTTGACATTGCGATATATTACAGTAATGATAGTATTGTTACTTCCGATTTTTCTAGAGATATAACTAACCTATCATTGGACTATGTTTCTCAGTCAATAGCTTCAGACACATCCATTGGAAATTACATTTCAGTGAATGGAAAAGAAGTTTACCAATACATAAAACCAGTAAAAACTGTGAATTTTACCTCCCATGCAATTATTTTATACACCGATGCCGAATATATTGATAGTATTGTCAACAATATCTGGTTTAGAAATTTTATAAGATGGTTTATTCAGGCATTGTTGGTTTCGCTTGTAACAGTTATAGTAATACGTTGGGGATTTTACAGCCCTGTAAATAAAATAGTAGATTGGGTAAAAGCAGCACGTTTTGGAAATATAGACCAATTGAAGTTACACCCTCCTGCCGAATTTCTTGCACCATTGCATAAAGAGATTGTAAACATTGCTAAAGCAATGCATGAAGCTAAAGCGACTGCTTTAGAAGAAGCACAGCTAAGAACTAATGCCGAAGCCATTTGGACATCGGAAAGGTTAACGGTGGAAATGAAAAATCTTTTACAAAGTAAAAAGATGATTGTTGTTTCCAATCGCGAACCTTACATGCACATTCATGAAGGTAAACAAATCAAGTGTCTAGTTCCTGCTAGCGGGATGATAACCGCAATGGAACCTATACTAAAAGCAAGTGGAGGACTATGGATTGCATCGGGAACTGGAGATGCTGATAAAGAAACTGTTGATAAAAACGATATGGTGCAGGTACCTCCAGAAGAGCCAAAATACACTTTAAAACGATTATGGCTTACAAAAGAGGAGGAAGACCATTTCTACTACGGATTTTCAAACGAAGGATTATGGCCACTATGTCACATTGCACATACACGCCCTACATTCAGAGCAGAAGATTGGAAATATTATAAGAAAGTGAATGAGAATTTTGCCAAAGCGGTATTAGCCGAATTAACGGATGAAGAGCAACCATTTATTCTAATTCAAGATTATCATTTTGCGTTACTACCCGAAATGATAAAAAAAGAAAAGCCAAATGCCAAGGTTGCTATATTCTGGCATATCCCCTGGCCCAATCCGGAATCATTTGGTATTTGTCCCTGGCAGAGAGAAATACTACAGGGAATGCTTGGTGCGGATCTAATCGGATTTCATACTCAATACCATTGCAATCATTTCCTTGAAACGGTTAATAATACTCTTGAATCGAGAGTAAAATGGGATGACTTTTCGGTAAAAATGGGAGGCCATACCTCTTTTGTCAAACCATTTCCAATTAGCATTGCATTCACCCAAAGAGATTACGAGAATAGTATTCCAAAGACGAAATCAGCCCAATTGCTCGAAGAGCATGGTATCACAGCACAATATATTGGCATAGGTGTTGACAGGATTGATTATACAAAAGGGATAATTGAGAAATTTCTTGCAATTGAACGTTTCTTAGAAAAAAATCCATCATACGTTGGAAAATTTACTTTTGTCCAGATCGGTGCGCCAAGCAGAACTCTACTAAAAGATTATTCCGACATGGTGAGTTCGGTTGAAAAGGAAGCAAACCGTATTAACTGGCGATTTAAATTAAAGAATTGGAAACCTATCCTCCTGTTAAAACGACATCATAGCCATGAAGAAATAGCACCATACTATTCTGGAGCCGATTTTTGCATGGTCTCATCGTTACATGACGGTATGAACCTAGTAGCTAAGGAATTTATTGCTTCGCGAAACAACAACGATGGTGCACTTATCCTAAGTCGTTTTGCGGGAGCATCACAGGAACTGCAAGAAGCCATAATTGTTAATCCGTATGATATTGAAAAATCTGCAGATGCAATAAAACAAGCATTGGAGATGACAAAAGAAGAGCAACAATTGAGAATGAAACATATGCGACAAGTAATTGTCAAATATAATATCTTTTCATGGGCAGCATCCTTGCTGAGAACGTTGGTCAGTATTCATGATTGATAATAACGCTTAAAACTTTTTCATTTGACAGTAATAAAAAAATTCAATTTCGATTTCTAGGTTAAATGCAATGATAAATATATTGTTTCTATTTGGTGGAATAGTTTTAATACTATTCAGTGCCAACTGGATGGTTGAGGGTGCATCTGCTCTTGCAAAAAAGATTGGTATTTCGGATATGGTTGTTGGTTTAACCATTGTTTCATTTGGTACATCGGCACCAGAACTAGCCGTAAGCATTTTCTCAGCACTCAAAGGCACAACTGATATTGCAATTGGAAATATTTAGGGAAGTAATATAAGCAATATCTTACTTATACTTGGTGTTTCGGCTATAATATTCCCAATATCAATTCAACTTAATACCAAGTGGAAAGAAATTCCATTTGGCCTTCTTGCCATTGTTGTACTAGGCATTATGGCTAATAGTATTTTTATCGAAAGTTCTCCAACCGTTAATCTTATTACTAGAGCAGATGGATTGATCTTGCTTTGTTTTATGATTTTTTTTTAGTCTACACATTTGGAATTGCCCACCGTAGTGGTAATTCCATCTCTCATGCCCCTGATTTAAAATTAATTAGTACCAAAAAAACTACCATATTAGTATTGATTGGGCTTATCGGACTGTTTTTTGGCGGAAGGTATTTAGTCGTTGGGGCAGTTGAGTTTGCAAAAACCTTAGGCATGAGTGAGAAGGTTATTGGATTAACCATCATTGCAATTGGAACCTCACTCCCCGAATTGGCAACATCGGTGGTAGCCGCTTTTAAAAAGAAACCTTATTTTATTATTTGTTTTTCTTCAGTTTTTCTAATTCTTCCTTTTTATCCTTTGCATCTCTTGCTTTTCGCTCAAAATAGCCTCTGAAAAAGAAATTATGTTTCACAGCAGTCATGTTTTCATCCAATCCTTTGGAGCCTTTTTTTAGATTGATCAGTGTTTGGTTTAGATTCTCTGCCAGAGTGGAATCTCGTATTAGCCGACCGAGTGTTCCGTTTCCCTCGTTAATTTCATACATCATTTCTTTAAGTTGACTTGAGATAATCGCTGCATTACCGGCAGTAACATTCAATTTTGCCATAATGGTATCGGTTCCGGTCAATCCAATTGAACTCTTTTTTAGATTTAATATGGTCTGATTCAAATTCTCGGCAATGGTTGAATCCTGAATTAGCCGACCGAGTGTTCCATTTCCGCTGTTTATTTTGGTCATAATTTCGGAAAGCTGGTGCGAAATATCTTCGGCATTCCTTGCTGTTACTTTTAAACTTGCCATCACAACATCAGATCCAGTTAGACCTTGCGAGAATTTATTTAAATTAGCTATGGTTTGTTTAAAATTTTCGGCAAGGATCGAGTCCTGAATTAAATGGCTTAGTGTTCCATGCCCCTTATTAATATCAAAGGTAATTTCGGAAATCTGGTGCGAGATAATTTCTGCATTCTTTGCTGTTTCATCCAACCTTGCCATGATGGCATTAGTTTCTATTGGTTCGATTGAAGTAAGGTATTGACCATCTTTTAATAATGGAGAATCGGGACTACCTTGTGTAATAATTAAAAGTTTGTCTCCAATTATCCCTTCCGACCCTATTATTACCTTACAATCCGTTTTTATAAATTGCCATACATCTTTTTTAATCACCATATCAACCCTAACAGACGAATCGTTAATAATGACGATATTGTCTACAGTACCTACATTGATTCCTGAAAAACGGATGTTGTTTCCTACTTGTAATCCACTTACACTCGAAAAAGTAGTAGTAAGGTTAAAAACCGGATTAAATAGGTTTTTTTGTTTTCCGATGATAAATATTGCAATTACAAAAAGGATTAGTCCTCCTGCAATAAACAGTCCTAAACGGATTTTAAATTTCTGAGTATAGGAATCCACTTTTTTTATTGTAATACAGTTTAATGTAAAATACAAAAGTGAAAAAATTTGATTGCGAATTTATTACACAACTTTTGAAAAGAGTTACATTATTCACATCTTATCAAAGGGCATATCTCCAAGAATTGTTTTTACTGGTTATGGAGTTATATTAAAAATTTACATGCTTTTTTGGGTAAAATAGGCTAGATTATTAGTTAAACATCTTATATTTAACTAAATTTGCGCAGATAACTTCGTAAATTAATTAAGAATGGTTAAACGTCAGATTAACGATATTATTAGTAAACAGCTGTTTAAGGGCAAGGTCGTAATGCTATATGGAGCCCGAAGGGTTGGTAAAACAACCTTGGTAAAAGCTATTGTTGATAATTCAGTATCGGCACGATACATAAATTGTGAACTTCTTCAAAATAAAACAGCGTTAGAAACAACCAATACGGAGCTTCTTAAAGCATTCCTTGGTAATTACAGTATTGTTATACTCGATGAAGCCCAGCATATTAAAAATATTGGGTTGATATTAAAGGTACTTATTGATACTTTCCCTGAGATGCAGATTATTGCTACTGGTTCATCGAGCTTTGAGTTGTCTCAGCAGGTTGGTGAGCCTCTTACAGGCAGAAGCAGGCAGTACACTCTTTATCCCTTTTCTTACAGCGAACTGCTGAATGATGAAAATATAATTGATGTTAACGCCAAATTAGATAATATTCTTAGGTTTGGTTTGTATCCCGAGGTTTACAATAAATCGGAGAATGAAGCCATTGAGGAGTTACAGAATATTGCTTCGAATTATCTTTACAAAGATATACTTCAATTTGAAAGGCTTCGTAGGCCAGAATTGCTATTGAACCTACTTCGCGCTTTAGCATTACAGATTGGGAATGAGGTTTCATATAATGAGTTGGCAAACTTGTTGGGTGAAAATATGCATACAATAAAGAGATACATCGAGCTTTTAGAGAAATCGTTTGTAATTTTTAGGTTACAATCATTTAATCGAAACCTTAGGAAAGAGATAGCCAAAGGGCAGAAAATTTATTTCTATGATCTTGGTATTCGCAACACATTAATTCAAAATTACAATAAAATAGAGCTGCGGGATGACAAGGGTGCTATTTGGGAGAATTTTTTTGTATGCGAAAGGCTCAAAATGAATCATTACAATAGGAACTTTGTTAATACTTATTTCTGGCGTACATATGACCAACAAGAGATTGATTATATTGAAGAACAGTCAGGAAAACTAACTCTTTTCGAGTGTAAGTATAAAGCAACTAAAAAGGTAAAAATTCCTAATATTTTCATTGAAACTTATCCAAATTGTGAGTTTAATGTTGTTGCTAAGGAGAATTTCTGGGAATATCTCAATAAAGAATTCTAATTATAGTTCCGATTTCTTTTAGAGATCGGAACTCAATGAACTCTATATTTTACTTGTCTTTGCTTAATGAATACGGCAATTCTTTCAAATCACTTCCCCACTTCTTATTCGGTTTTTCCCCCATTTTAAAAATCAGTTCACCACCTTGAGTTAACTCATCATGAGTTATATATGCTCTATTTAATGTTTGTCCGTTAAGAGAGACCGATTGTATGAACTTATTCTCATCGCTAACCAAATCAGCTTTAATGGTTAAGGTTTTGCCGTTTTCTAATGTTAATTGAAGGTAGGGTAGGTAAGGTGCTCCAATTACATACTGATTGCTTCCAGGACTAACTGGATAGAAACCCATTGCGCTAAAAATATACCATGCCGACATCTGTCCGCAATCATCGTTTCCGCAAAGCCCATCAGGTTTGTTAAGGTACATTTTGTTCATCACCTTTCGAACAATCTCCTGAGTTTTCCAAGGCTGACCAGCATATACAAACATATAGGGTACATGATGGCTTGGTTCGTTCCCGTGTACATAATTGCCCATAATGCCTACTTTGTCTATATCCTCAGTATTCTCGTAGTATTTTGGAGGTAGTGTCATTGTGAAAAGGGAATCGAGATGTTGTGTAAACTTCTTATTTCCGCCTGAAAGAGTAATCAGATTGCTAATATCATGAGGCACAAATAGGCTGTAATTCCAAGCATTTCCTTCGATATATCCCATATCATGCGTTTGGAGTGGGTCGAATGGGGTGAGGAACTTACCCTCTTTACTCTTTGCAATGGCAAATCCTGAATTTGTATCGAAAATATTTGCGTATGACATTGCTCTTTTCTTGAATGTATTGGCAATATCGGTTTTTCCCATTTTGTGTGCCATTTGGTAGATAGTCCAATCATCGTATGCATATTCGAGAGTGACTGATGCTGAGCTAGAGGTGCGCTCTTTTGGAACGTAACCATATTTAATATAGTCATCAATGGCATCATATTTTCCATAGGAAGCGCTGCTAACCATAGCCTTTAATGCCAGTTCGCTATCAAAACCTTTTAACCCTTTCATATAAGCATCGGCAATAACGGGCACAGCATGGTAGCCAATCATGCACCAATTATCGTTCCCCCAATGCGACCAGATGGGAAGGATGCCATGAACACTTTGCTTATAATGCTCAAGCATGGAGTTTACCATATCGCTGGCTTTGGTCGGTTCAAGAAGTGTCATCAATGGGTGGAATGCCCTAAATGTATCCCAGAGAGAGAAAACAGTGTAATTTGTAAAACCTTTCGCTTGATGAATGTTTCCATCCAATCCACGGTATTTCCCATCAACATCCATAAATATTGTAGGCGAAATCAGGCAGTGATAAAGCGCTGTATAGAAATTAACCTTTTCATCCTTTGTTCCTTCAACTTTAACCTTTCCAAGTTCGTTATTCCATAATTCTCTAGCATTTGCTAAAGCTGAATTAAACGATTGATTTTCGCCCTCGGCTTTAAGGTTTGCCACTGCACCCGCAGTGCTTACCCCCGAGATGGCAACTTTAACTTCTAGTGTTTCTATGTTACCAAAAGTAAAGTATGCCTTCACTTTATGTCCCGAACGTTCAGGGAAATCTTTATCCATCTGCCAACGACGCCAAAATCCACGGTATATTTCCTTTTCATCATTCTTTAAACCATACGATATGAATGGTTTGGAGAACTTAATTGCAAAATACACAAATCGATTTCGAGCCCAGCCATTGGTTTGTCTATAGCCTGTAATCGTTGAATCGTTCTCCACCCTGATTGATGCCCAAACCACTTTCCCATCGTAGCTGTAAATACCATGCACTAGGTCAAGTATTATATTAGCCTCTTTATCTTTAGGATAGGTATATTTATGAAAACCAACTCTAGCCGATGTTGTTAATTCTGCTTTTATTTTTGGGTCATCGAGGAAAACAGAGTAGTAACCTGCTGATGCAATTTCGCTTGTCTTTGAAAAGCGACTTCTGTAGCCCGAATTTGGTTTTGAAACAATGCCAGGATTTAGCTTGATATCTCCCGTAGTTGGCATAATTAGTACGTCACCTAAATCGGAGTGACCTGTACCATGGAGATGTGTATGCGAGAATCCAACTATGGTTGGGTCTTCATATTGATAGCCCGAACAGTATCGGTACACCTCCTTATTATATCCTTGCCCTAATGAATACTGAGCGGTATCGGTATCAGGGCTAAGCTGAACCATTCCAAAAGGAACAGTAGCACCTGGAAAACAATGGCCCATATCCTTTGTTCCTATAAATGGATTGACCAGCTGTGTTAAATCTTTCGATAAAGATATATCCTGATTTGTTTGAGCAAATAGTAAATTGTAGTTGGCGAGATTGCAGAAAATAATAATTAGGAGGGATTGATTATTCTTCATATCATTTCAATGTTTAAATTCACCATTTGATTGCATGTTTTTCAGGGATAAAAATAATAATTCCTAAATTGATTTAGCCATTTAGTAACTAGATATATACAATATTTTTTATTAATACTTTTCAACATGCCAAAATTCCTTACTAAAGCTATTGTTTTACTGTCATTTGTAAGTCTATTTACCGATATCGCCAGTGAGATGCTTTACCCCATTATGCCTATTTTTCTTAGATCGATAGGATTTTCAGTAGTTCTTATAGGGATTCTCGAAGGGTTGGACGAGGCTACAAAGGAGTTTTTGGACATTCTAAGCCTCATTACTATGTAATAATGAAACCATAAGGGAAGAGAATGATCTTAATTGTTTAAAAAATTAGATGATCCTTTTCGTAAAGATAGACAAAGCAATTATTCATTATTGTTTGATGGAATCAAATTCTAAATACATTAGTGTAATGTTAAGTATGCATTCTTACGTTATTATTTTAACCGATGGGTTAATCCGTCGGTTTATAGCTCTGAATACTATTATGTCATAGTATGATTAACGTAACACTAGTTTAATCTTATAAAAATAACCATTTAGCGAAAGGATGTTACAGTAAACGATTTCTTAAATGTGATTATTTTCCCTTTGTTAGTAATCCCTTTCAGTACAATTATATATTTACCAGGAGTGTCTGATGTAGTAAAAGAAATCTCTTTAGAATTATTTGAATTAAAGTTTATTTTTGGAATCCAGTATAATGTATTTCGTATATCTGGTTGATTTTTTGCAAGAGTTTGAGGTAAAGTGTTATTTGTACAATTAGATAAAAAATTAAAATCTAAGAATATTCCGGATGATGGGAGGTTAATACCTGCAAAATCTCCTTTTTTAGAGAATATGCTGATAATACCACCGTAAGTGTTATCCCCCTTGATATAAGGAGCGTTAACAATTTCAATATGTGAAATACTATTAGGAGGGAGTAAAAGAATTTTTTCAGGATTATCGATAGCAACTAAATCTAGTAAAACAAGAGGTTTATAAATCTCCATTTCTGATTCAGTGCTAAATATTCTAAAATACGTACCCCCTTGACTCTTCTTGATTTTAAGTATGGGTATCAGCTCATTAATATAATCCTCCATGGTTGGAAGTTGAATATATGAATCAAAAACAATTTTATTTATAGGTTCATTATAAAACGACTTATTAATATTGATTGATGAGTCTGTATAATTTTTCTTATTATAATGCGAGGCTATTTGAGTATTTTGAACAAGATTGAAAGCTGCTTTTCTTTCCATCTCCGTTAATTGGAAGCAAGGTGTAGGTATTTTTACATTCTCTTGACAGAAGTCGTTATCAATGAGTATTGTAGATTTAGAATCTACCATCAATTCAGAGCAAATAAAAATATCTCTAACACCATTAAAATTAGGCATTTTAAAGTGAAAAGAACCTGTTGTATCAGTTCTTGTAGCCATAAAGTCTTTGCAATCACCAAGAATTGATAGATTAATTATAGAATTAGGTAATGTTTTCCCTGATTTGCTGTCAACCAATTGGCCTGTTATCGAAATGCCATTCGATTCTGGATAGTAGTATTGATTTTGTTGAGAACTATCGATAATTGGTTGATTTTCTGGTAAGTTAAGCATTGAAAATTCAGGTACTACTGAAAGGGTTAACAATTCTATTAAATTTTCTGCTGATTTCATCTCATTAATTAGAACGGTAACAATTTCTCGGGCTGAATATTCATTTTTATTCAGAGAAAGTGTAACTATCTCTTGATCATTCAACGTATCATTTAAAGTAGTTGAATCTTTAGAAATGATATTTAAATCTTTATAGGTTAAAATCTCTAATTTGAAAGGGTTTACTATTTTTATGGCATAATAACAATATGAGCTAGGGCCATTGTTTCTCATAGATTTTGTATAAGCTCTGATATAGTATATTCCGGTTAATATGTTTTTTGGTATTTCAATAATGCCCGTGCAAAACGAATTTTCACTTTGATATTTTCCTTGAGCTATTTTCTCGCCTCGAGCTGTGATTATTTCAACATAAATAATATTACTAATAGCATTACTTAATTTTTTATTTGTATTAACGCTACTTATACCAAAAATGGTATTGCTTTTTGAATAATTATTAATAAATTGATAAGTAGCAAATTGAATTTGTTCTCCTGCAATATACAATGTCCTGTCTGTAATCAAACTTATACTCTCTTTAACAAAGTAATTATTAAGTGTTTGACCCTTTGTGTTATGCAACCAAAAAGTTAAGAATACAAGAGTAAAAGAAATTTTTAGAATATAATTTTTCATATTAGATATTTGGCATATAATCAGGTTTAACAGTTGTTCCTCCAGAAAGAGTACATTCAACACACTCATTTTCCAGAACCCAAAGTGAGGGTTTTCCTACATCAATAAAATATCTATATCTTGCTATTGAAAAATCGGATGGATTTGATTCATGCGGTTCGCAATTTAAAAAAAAGGGTTGAAGGTCATCTACTCGTCTGACGAAAATTCTTTTGGATTTTACCGATGATGCGCAGAAAAACCCAAGTACATCCAAATCTGGATTTGCAACGCTTTTAAGGTTCCCCTTGATGCGTAATGGCTGAGTATTATATAGACCATCATCATTATTGCTAACCCGAAGCTTTTCCCAGTAGGCGTATGCGGCCTCACTATGGGCGTATTGATTAACTAGAAG
>RPRQ01000112.1 GCA_003818205.1 Bacteroidales bacterium | reverse complement strand
GGCACAGAGTTTCACAGAGAAAATATTTATGTTTTTCGTGTTAGTGATTCTTTTGCATTTTGATACTCAGTCGTTTTTTTATAATTGCCTCTCCCGATAAATCGGGACAAGTTGTGGTTCTCCTTGCTCTCCGTGTCTCCGTGGTTTTTGTTCAATTCGATTACTGCTGAATAGTTACAATCTGCCAAATAGAATTTGTTAAATTCTCAAAACAAGAGTGCAAACCCTCTACAATCAAATATTATGGAAGTAATGAGAAATCAATATTTGGAGCAACTCCATTTGCGATACGAGTAAGGGAGCAATCGATAGGTGTTGTCTCATTAAAAAATCCACAATTCCGTAAAAAGAATTGGTTTTCTTGGATCCCTCCTGAATAATCCAAGCGAGCCTTATCGCGAGCAGTATTGTCAGCAGAAAATGTTGCGCTTGTCAGCTCGTGCCATCGATTATTTGTATCGTACACCCACTGATTCCCATAACAAGCCATTCGTCCTAATGGTCCAGTTTGTGTCTCGAAGTTCTCCAGAAATGAGTAAAGACTCTTAGCATAGGTGTTGGTAAATGGTCTTCTCCATGATGCTATAAGTTGCCACGCTCCAACTTCAGGGGCAAAGAAGTAGGCTGTGTAATCTGTTTTATTATCCTCTAATAGCACGGGTTCTACCTTTAGCAGAAACTTGTATGTATTGCTTGATTTCCAATTGTATATCAAATAGCTTTGACCTCCTGAGCCCTCGTTTCCAAAATCATTAATGGCAACATCATTGCCCTTCTTTCTTAGCACAACCCTGTATTCTGCAGGGATTTCGCTAGGATTCTGGGTATCGTAGGGACTCCAGACAGAGAACAAAACCCTTCGCTCACTCGAAGAGTTTACCTGAAAACCAAAATACCCTTGAGCAAAACCGTTGGCCATAAAATATGAACCAATAACATCATTTCCTGCTGGTACGTTTACCTCATTGTAAAACCAAACGACATCGGATGCCTGTTGTGGCACTGAATAGTTAAGATGAACCGATGGCCCACGACGCCCCCAATAGAAATATTCCTCATTTGCATAGTGAACTCCATTCTTAGTGGCCTCTCCCCCTAAAAGAATATCGCTAATCTCGGCAAAATTTCTTCCTACCTTTTTTTCCCCAACAATATCTACATAGTAGTATCCGGGCGATGGGATTGTGTAGGAGCCAATGTAAACCGACTTAAACTCTTTGCTACTCACTTCAACATCCTTACTTTCAGCACCAAACATTGCTTTAAGCACCGATGTTCCTTCTTCTACCCTAGTTCTAATCCCAATATCGATCTTTCCTGTAACCTCAACCCTGAAATAGGTTCTAATGATTTGACCACTACTCACCCAATCATCATTACTAAAATCAAATACCTGTTGACTTGGGCTATCAGGGCTTATAAAGAACCAACTATTTCCCTGAGATGGGATTCGAATGCTCATTATAGGGTCTGGTTGCGAATCATCCGCTTTATTACAAGCCATATTCAAATTAATGAATAATAGGCAAATCGGGAATAGTGAAATGCAATTAATTTTATTCATACAAGCAGCAATTTTTAGTTATTAATATCATTATCTATCTGAAGTTAATTATATTATTTTAATAATAGATTTAATCTATAAATTTTCATCCTGCAAATTTTTCTATATATAATATAAGGTATATTAACTCACGATTCACATTTTAATTTTCTATGATTATGATATTATATATCTGATTGTTAGTATATATATTTTTTCTAATAGCATTAACCACAAGTATAAGCGTTCAGTATATCTCAACCATTCGATTTTCATGCTTGACTTATTATTACTATAATGCTGTATATCTGATATATAAATGAAATAACTCAGCCATTTTGATAATTGCAATCCTCGAAACAAAGTTATAATTTATAATCACTTATCATTCGTCATTAAATTATATTATTTATTTATTATTTCTTTTAATTATTCTTTTAATTATTTTTTTTATTATCTTTATCGGGTTGAAATACTTTATTTATTTACATTAAAATAACCGAACCCATTGTAATTTCTTAAAAAGATAAACTAAACGAATAAAAAAATAGGATTCGTCACTCCTATAATAAACACCTTAATTATTAATAGTATAGAAAGATGTTCCGATAACAAAATGAGTTTGCTTATTAAAAAATAGGTAACTATTCAACAGTAATCGAATTGAACAAAAACTAAGGAGAAACAGCCCGTCCCGATGTATCGGGATGAGCTGTTTCTCAGTGGTGAATAGTTACAAAAATAGATATGAGATTTCAATAACCCTTAAATAAATAACCCTTAACAATTTAATTACAAACCTAAAATTGATTAATTATGAGAAAACCAAAATTTTCATTATGAGCCTATATGTATGCCTTAATGTGCCTGATTTTTCTATTAGGCAGTTGTAAAAAGGAAGACACCTAGGGGTGTTAAAATTAATCCTTAATTATTATTCGAGAATACTAATTATTTACTTACATGCTATCAGAAGTTATTCATAATTATTTCCCAAAAAGTAGAAATTCAGAAGTAATCCCATTCGGCAACGGGCACATCAACGATACCTACAAACTTGCGGTTAGCAATATGCCTCAAGATTTCATTCTGCAACGAATTAATACGGATGTTTTCAAGAATCCTCAGGGTATAGTTGATACACATCTAAAGTTGCAAAAGTCAATCAGAAAATATTCTGATTCTTTAACCATTGCCGAATTGATACCAAACACAAGTGGCAATTTCTTAACTATCGACCAGAGAGGTAATGCATGGCGGGTTACAACTTTCATAAACGATTCATATACTATTGATGTTGTTGATGAGGATTGGCAAGCCTTTGAGGCAGGCTTCGGGTACGGATGGTTTGCTAAAGCCTGCAGTGAATTCAATGCTTCAGATTTCAAAGAAGCTATTACTGACTTTCATAGGTTATCGTTCCGGGTTAACCAGCTGAATGAGGCTATTCATCTGAACAAAGCTGGGAGGCTAGAGTCTGTCAAGGATATAGTTAATTTTTATAAGGAACGTGAAGCAAAGCTCAGTAAGATAGAATCATATGTTGACGAAGGAATAATTCCCCTTAGGGTTGTTCATAACGATACTAAAATTAACAACCTACTCTTTAGAAACAAAAAAGTTTCTGCTGTAATAGACCTCGATACCGTTGGCCCAGGTATTCTTTTCTACGATTATGGTGATGCACTTCGCACCTCGGCCAATAGCGCACTTGAGGATGAAAAAGATTTAAGTAAAGTTCATTTTAACATTCAGGCATTCGAGGCATTCACCAAGGGCTACATAACACAGGTCGATTCGATTATCACCAAATCCGAGATTGAGAATTTTCACCTTGCACCTATTCTAATGACCTATATTATTGGAATACGTTTCCTAACAGATTACCTTAATGGGGATACCTACTACAAAGTAGCTTACCCCGATCATAATATCGACAGGAGTAAAGTACAAAAAAAACTTATTGAATCCATTGAATACCAAGAAAATCATATAAAAAATATTATTGAAAAAACGCTCCTGTCTGTTCATGTATAACACTAATAATGATGCAACCATCAACATATAATCATAGAGGTAAGCATATGGAACAAGTAAGCATAGTATTAACCATTTTTAAAAAGACATAAACAATGAATAAAATAATTTTCAAACTCAATTTTGCATTATTTGTTGTGCTGATATTTGCCATAACAGCATGTAATAATAGTTCAACCAAATCCGACAAGCAACCATTCACAGCAGTTGATGTATTTCAAACACAACCCCGTCCTGCCAACCAAACTCACGTTTTAGAATTAAGAGCAGATCCAATAGATACGGTCAGGGTGGCCATTATAGGTTTAGGGATGAGGGGACAGGGTGCAGTTAGCAGGTTAAGCTATATTCCTGAAACAAAAATTGTTGCCCTAGCCGATGTTGTGCCATCAAATGTCGAAATGGCTCAAAATACATTAAAAGAAATGGGGCGTCCCAAAGCCGATGGATATACAGACACGGAAGACTGGAAAGAGATCTGCAAAAGGGAAGATATAGATCTAGTTTATATCTGCACCCATTGGGATTTACATACACCCATTGCTGTTTATGCTATGGAGAATGGCAAGCATGTAGCCTCCGAAGTTCCTGCTGCTCTTACCATTGAACAGGCCTGGCAATTGGTAAACACAGCCGAAAAAACCCGTAAACACATGATGATGCTCGAGAACTGCAACTACGACTTCTTCGAAATGGCTACATTAAACATGGCTCAACAGGGTTTGTTCGGAGAGATTGTTCATGCCGAGGGTGCATATAATCACGATCTCAGATTTCTTCTGTTTGATGAAAAAACTGGGTACTGGGATATGTGGAGGCTAAAACACAATGAAAAAGCAAATGGTAACCTCTACCCTACACATGGTCTTGGGCCCATAGCTCACGCATTAAATATTCACCGAGGCGATCGGATGGAATATTTAGTCTCCGTATCAAGCAATCAATTCGGGCTAACCGAATACGCAAAAGAGAAATTTGGCGAAGATTCTGAATACGCAAAAAAGAACTATATGAAGGGCGATATGAGCACAACAATCATCAAAACGGCAAAAGGTAAGACCATGATGATTCAGCACAATATCACTAACCCAAGGCCTTATAGTCGTATTCATATGATTAGTGGAACAAAAGGTTTTGCTCAAAAATGGCCTCTAACAGGCATCTCCCTTGATCCCAATGGTCATAGTTTTCTTTCCGAGAAAAGCTTGGATTCACTGCTAAGCAAGTATGAGCATCCAATTGTAAAAGAGGTAGGTGAGAAAGCCCGTCAGGTTGGTGGTCATGGTGGTATGGATTTTATTATGGATTATCGTCTCATTTACTGCCTGCACAACGGACTCCCTCTAGATCAGGATGTTTATGATGCAGCCGAGTGGTCCTCAATCATTGAACTATCAAGGGTGTCGGTTGCTAACCAAGGGATGCCTGTTAAAATTCCAGATTTTACAAGGGGGGCTTGGGATGAATTAAAAACAGTAAAATATTATACTAAATAATATTTTTTCGGTAAATGGTAATCGGATTGATCTCTTTATTTATAGTTCATCAGGTTAATCAGTATTTTTTACCATTTTTTTTCATAGAGGTTTTAGGTTTAATGCGGTTAGACTTCTTCGGGTATAACCCTTTGGTTGTACCTGAAGTTGTTTATCCTAATTGCAAGTTTAGCTGTGTTTTACATATACAAGGAGATATGCTAATTGCCTGTAGCAAAAAGTTCTCGAAAAGCATTAGTAGGTAGCGTTTTGTGGAAAAGTCAATGCTTTAGTTAAAATGAATTCAAACTTGCCTTTACGTTTTTTTGATGAAGAACCTCGAAAGCCCGGACAAAATCATGTTCTGGAGTTAAGGTGTGACCCCCTTGAGAGGGTTCGGATAGCCTTTGTTGGGCTTGGTATGCGTATGGTCACCACCCTCAAGCGTTTTGTTCATATTGATGATGTTGAAATTGTTGCCCTTTGCGATATTTCCCATGAGAAATTAATTAGTGCAAGGCAGTTACTCAAGGAATATTATCAAGCTAACGTTGCCCTCTATTTCCACGAAGAGGATTGGAGAAGGGTTTGTGAGCGGGATGACGTGGACTTGGTTTATATATCTACTCACTACGATTTACATGTACCCGTTGCGGTGTATGCCATGGAGTGCGGTAAACATGCAGCAATTGAAGTTCCAGCAGCCACTACCATAGAGGATTGCTGGAAATTAGTTAATACTGCCGAGATAACCCGCCGTCATTGTATGATGATGGAGAACTGTAACTACGGCGAATTCGAGATGACCACCCTAAACATGATTCAGCATGGAATACTCGGCGAGATAATCCATGGTGAGGGTGCATACATCCACGATCTGAAAGAGCTTATATTCGATAACGTGGGTGGATACTGGAATATGTGGAGGTTGAAGTATAACGAGCAACAGAATGGGAATATCTACCCAACCCATGGATTAGGTCCTGTTTGCCATGCAATGAATATTCATAGAGGTGATGCCCTCGATTACATGGTATCAATGTCTTCCAATCAGTTCAACCTAACCCAGTATGCACAAGAGAAATTTGGTTCCGATTCCGTTTTCGCTCAAAGGAACTACAAGAATGGTGATATGAACACCTCTATCATTCGAACAAAAAAAGGGAAAACCATTCTACTACAACATGATATTACAAGTCCTAGACCGTACAGTAGAATTCATCTGCTAAGCGGTACTAAAGGATTTGTGCAAAAATGGCCAAAAAAAGGAATGGCTCTCGCTCCAAATGGGCTAGATTATTTAGAGGATAATAACTTAAACGAGTTACTAAACACCTATGAACATCCCATTCGGAAGCTATTAAACCCAATTGTTAACAGATTGGGTAAAGATATTCACGAGATCGCTAAGAATGAGGGTATGGATTACATAATGGACTATCGGTTAATCTATTGTTTAAGGCATGGACTACCTCTCGATCAGGATGTATATGATGCAGCGGAATGGTCCTCTATCATTGAACTATCGGAAAAATCTGTTGATAATTTCAGTATGTCAGTAAAAATCCCCGATTTCACAAGAGGGGCTTATAATGAAATCGACAAAATTACATATTACTTAAAAGATTAAGCAAGTAACGCAGAGCGTAACAGGTCAAAAGTATTTACTAAAAAGGTCAATTATTAAGGAAGAAATAGTTGACCTGAACTAGTGTTATGTTAATCATACGATGACGTAATAGCATTCAGGGCTATAACCGACGGGTTAACCCGTCGGTTAAAAAAACGTAATAATACATACTTAACATAACACTAGTCCTAATTTTCGATAACCCTTTAAGAGTTATCAATTTAAAGGGTCTAGACTTATATATATATTCAACACAATATTTTCCAAATCAAACACAATCAATACATTATAACAAGGTTATGACATCAGCAAATTCACTTAAAAGCAGTCAAGCCAAGACTGTTTTCACTTCTAGCGTTGAGAAAGCGTTTCTCAATGCATCCGGATTACCTAATCCTTCAACACAAATACCATACATCTGTGTCGATAACTTTCCCAAGTTAGGGTTACTCACATCGTTAAGATTTTTGGAATGGGTAACAGAAAATCCTATGGGGGTAATTAGCCTACCAACAGGAAAAACCCCTGAGTTTTTCATCAAATGGACAAAGTTCCTTCTCGAAAATTGGGATAACGACAGCGGCAGAGCCTTAAAGAGCCAGTACGGCTTCAACCTGAAGCAGAGACCAAACTTAAAAAATCTACAATTCATTCAGATTGATGAGTTCTACCCTATTAGCTCAAAGCAGAAGAACAGCTTCTACGATTACGTATTGAATTATTACATTAAAGGATTTGATCTCGACCTCAATAATGCTTTACTAATTAACTGTGATCAAATTCCCTTAGTCGATGGTAAACACTTTAACGAAATTTTTCCCGACCTACGAGTTGACCTATCGCTCCGTTACCGTGAATGCAGATCGAAGATAGAGGAAAAACAGCAAAAATCAATTTTCATGATCGATAGCTGGTGCAGTGATTACGAACAAAAGATAAGGGACAAGGGTGGTATTGGGTTCTTCCTCGGAGGACTTGGCCCCGATGGCCATATTGCCTTTAACGTAAAGGGTTCAGACATCCATAGTACTACAAGATTAACGGAAACAAATTTCGAAACCCAAGCTGTTGCGGCTTCTGATCTTGGAGGTATTGAGATATCGAAAAATCGTCTTGTAATAACCATTGGACTCGAAACAATTAGCTACAACCCAGATTCAGTTGCAATTATTATAGTTGCGGGTGAAGCCAAAGCGAGAATGGTTAAGGATGCCCTTGAAAACCCTATATGCAATTTATACCCAGCAACCACACTATCAAAACTCTCAAATAGCCGATTTTACGTAACTTCTGGAGCGGCAGTTCAATTAAATGATACAATCGATAGGTATTTTAAGACTCAACCATGGTCATCTGCCAAAACCGAGCATGCCATTATCAACCTATGCAAGAAAATTGATAAGTATGGCCATAATCTCACAATAGATGATCTGAATCAGAATGAACACTGCAAACTTATCCCGAACCTTACAGGGGATACAGTAAAGTTGGTTTGTGACAGCATCGAGAAAAAGATTTTCAGGGGGATGCAGTCGGAAAAGAATCAGGTTTTCTTACACACAGGACCTCACCACGACGATATAATGCTGGGAATCTTACCTTTCATTACAAACCATATCCGTATTCAATCCAATAAGTTCCACTTCACCGTGCTCACCTCTGGCTTCACGGCAGTAACCAATAAGTTCGTGATTGATATATTAAACGAAACGAAAGAATTGCTTGATATCAACACGATACAAATGGTAAATTATCCTGACTTTTTCGAGAAGGGCTATAAGTATAAATTCGATAAGGATGTGTACCACTACTTAACAAAAGTAGCTGCGGGTGACTACTCCCAGCGTCGCAGGGGGGTTTGCCATAGAATTGTTAGAGCATTAGTAGATATTTATGCAATCCAAAACAAGAAACAATTGTATCAAGTTATTGATAGCGTTCTGCAAACTCTTATGAATAGCTACAATGGAGAAAAGAATCCACCACAGGTTCAACGGCTTAAAGGGATGATTCGGGAGTTTGAGGAGGAATTGGTTTGGGCTCATTATGGAGTTCAAGTTCAGAATGTACACCATGCCCGTTTAGGATTTTACAAAGGTGATATTTTTACTGAACAACCCGAAACAGAGCGCGATGTTGAGCCCATACTCAATATGCTAAGGGAGATAAACCCAACGGTTGTTAGCCTCACCTTCGACCCAGAGGGCAGCGGTCCAGATACCCACTACAAAGTTCTACAGGCAATTGCAGAAGCTATACGTTTATGGAGTTTAGAAAAGGATCTGACAGGATTACGAATTTGGGGATATCGAAATGTTTGGTATCGCTTCAACCCTGTTGAAGCAAATATTATATATCCCGTTTCACTCGAAACTATGGCATCAATGAACGAGTCATTCAGTGCTTGCTACGTTAGCCAGGTTGAAGCTTCATTCCCCAGCTATGAACTCAATGGGAAGTTCAGTGCTTTAGCCCAGAAAATCTGGGTTGATCAGCTACAGGATATTCAGCTGTTAATGGGGAAAAACTACTTCTACCAGAATTCTCATCCTCAGATCAGAGCGAGCCATGGATTGCTTTACGTAAAAGAGATGACTGTTGATGAGTTTCTTTCTTCTGCTCAACAATTAAAGAAATCCATGGAGGGAATGGTGGAATAGCAATCTTCTGTCAAATCCAAACATGTTAACACCCTAATTTACAAGTATATTTTACAATCGAATTAACCAGTAATATCTTGTAAATGAGATAAAAAACAACACAAACAACCCTTTAATACTTGGTTAAGGGTTGTTTGGTTGATAATTATTGTTAAGGTAATCAATATTATTCTACTTTGACAGATTGAGAATAATCTCAGTTAATGTCGGTTAAGACTGTTTGCATGACTCTGAATACTTTTGTGGCGATATAGCCTGGGTTAGCCACCATATTACAAAACCATAATGGAATGCTAAGAAGGGATTTTGTCGTACACCCGATCTTACCAATCTAGCCAAAGGAATACAAAAAGGGCTAATGGCATTCATTGGCGGCAATGACACACGACAGATAGCTGCAATAATTTAGGTAATTTAACCGCTGAGGCGCTGAGAACCCTAAGTAAAACAAACATACCTGTATCAGTCATTACTTTTTATTACTTTTATAGCAAATATTATAAAAGTAATGCAAACCGACAACCGTCCTAATTCTGAGGTCTTTATTGACCTTTTTACCGAGATTGAGCAAAAGCTTAAAGAGATTTGTGGGGATACCTACCATTCAAATTTCTCGGAATTACTCCGTAGAGCACGAAATATCAACCCAATTTTACATCAATTCGCAAACGATTTGCGGGAGTACGCCCAGCTGAGGAATGCTATTATTCATACCCGTAGGGAGAATTTTATCATTGCCGAGCCACACAATGATGTAATTAAGGAGATTAGGCGTATCCGTAATTTGCTGTATAACCCTCCAAAAGTCTCAAGCATAATTAAAGGCGTGGCCTATATTGCTACGCCAAAAACACCTATTATGGAAATGCTTGAGACCTTTGCCAACAAAGGTTTTATGCGCTGTCCGGTTGTTGATGGGAATAAGGTTATCTGTTTAATCACAGCAAAAACCCTTGCCCGTTGGATTATCACCAACCCATCAAATTTTCAGAATGCTTCACTTGAAGCGGTTATACCATTCGCCGACCAAAGTGATTATACCATTGTTAGCGAAAACACCGATATTGTTTCAATAGTTGGACAATTTAAGAATGCCATTAAAAAGGGAACATACATTCAAGCCGTTCTGATTACCAAGAATGGACTTGCAAATAGCCCTTTAGTTGGAATACTTACACCTAGCGATTTACCGAGGTTAATGGAAATGATTGACGAAAAATAATTTGACAATAGGACAATTTGAAAATGGGGCAATGTAGAACCATGAGTAACTGACAACCAATAACTGATAACAGACAACCGATAACCAATAATGACTTCCCCACACTTCTCCATAATAGTCCCAACATTTAACCGACCTGATGAGGTAGATGAGCTGATGGCAAGTCTAACTCACCAATCATACCGTGAATTTGAGCTAATCCTTGCCGATGGAACTCCCGATGAATCGTTGGTTAAAATCATTGACAAGTACAGAACTGAATTAACCGTTCAACATCTGCATAGACCATATCTAGGGATTAGCGATTCCCGAAATCTTGGTTGTCAGCATGCTAAAGGGCAATACTTTATTTTCCTTGATTCAGATTGCGTACTTCCAAAAAATTATCTCAACACTGTTATAAAAGGTTTAAACGATAACCATTTCGATGCCTTTGGCGGCCCCGATGCTGCTGACGAATCGTTTACGCCAATCCAAAAAGCCATCAGCTACTCAATGACCTCGATGTTAACAACTGGTGGTATTCGGGGAAAGAAAAAGCATGTTGGCCAGTTCCACCCAAGAGGTTTTAACATGGGAATTTCAAGAGAGATTTTCGAAAAAACCGATGGTTATTCTAGCCTTAAATGTGCCGAGGATATTGAGTTTAGCATCCGAATCATTAGCATGGGATTTAAAACGGGCCTAATCCCCGAGGCTTACGTTTACCATAAGAGAAGAACATCATTTAAGGCTTTCTTCCGTCAGGTTTATCGCTTTGGAGCTGCTCGGATAAATATTTATAAACTATACCCCAATGAGCTAAAGCTAACCCATTTCTTTCCTGCTGCATTTCTAATGGTAATAGCCTTTCTACTGCTAAGCCCATTGGTAAGCACTAAACTTTTTATTGCTGGGTCAATTCTATTAATATTTTATTTTACGCTAATATTTATCGATTCCACCATAAAAAACAAAAGCCCCAGGGTTGGGGCTCTATCAATTATTGCAGTATTAGCTCAGTTCGGAGGTTATGGTAGCGGGTTTATTGCAAACTTCATTCAACTACTAATCCTTCGAAGAGAAAAATCATTGGTGTAGTTTAGGCAATTTGATTTTTGGTAATTATTCAGCCGTAATCGAATTAAACAAAAACCACTGAGACACAGACCTGCCTGCCGGTAGGCAGGGAGCACGGAGAACCACAACTTGTCCCGATTTATCGGGAGAGGCAATTATAAAAAAACGACTGAGTATCAAAATGCAAAAG
>RPRQ01000111.1 GCA_003818205.1 Bacteroidales bacterium | reverse complement strand
TTCGTTCATGTTTTTGCATCAAAGCTCGAAATTTCAAATCCAAAAATCAAAGAACGTACTTGAAAACATTGTTATTCAAGGTTTATATAACTTTTACATATTCAACATCCGGACACTAGTGAAGCAGTTCTTAATTTGAAAAAACAGGCAATAACAAATTTTCATTGAATATGTTATGACTGAGATAATTTCAACAAACAATAAGGAAACTTAATTATGGATAATCTAAATTATGGTGTCATTGGAAATTGCCGTAGCGCAGCTTTGGTGTCTGATAAAGGAAGCATTGATTGGTGTTGCCTACCCGATTTTGACTCACCTTCCATTTTCGCCAAACTTCTTGATGACGAAAAAGGGGGTTCCTTTAGTTTTGTTGTGGATGATCAATATACAGTAACCCAAAAATATATTTACAAGACAAATATTTTATGTACTGAGTATAAATCGGCTCAAGGAACTTTTGAGGTAATTGACTTTATGCCAAGATATAAAACAAGTGACAATGATTATTTTATCCCTGCCGAAATTTTTCGATACATCAAGCATATCTCAGGTACTCCAACTTTTAAAGTCGAATACCTCCCTGTGTTTAATTATGCCCAAGAGGAGGTTTCGAATATTATTCAGGATAATTACATAAGAACATACTCGTTGGAAAATCCTACAAATTGTATGTATTTGTATACCGACTTAAATTGTAGTGATATTCTTGATTCAAAAGAAATTGTGCTTACACAACACCAGTTTATTTTACTTTCGCACAACCAAAAACTGATTACAATAGATATTGAAAGGGTTTATTTAGAATTTCAGCGGACAAAGGTTTATTGGCTCGACTGGTCAAATCGCTCTAAAAAGTATGAGAAATACTCCGAGGAAATAGTCCGTAGCCTATTAGTACTTAAAATAATGTCCTATGAACCTTCTGGAGCTCTGCTAGCAGCATTAACTACAAGTATTCCTGAAACGATCGGAGAAGTTCGAAATTGGGATTATCGTTTTTGCTGGCTGCGCGATGCATCAATGTCGATAGACACTCTCCTCAAAATGGGGCATCAAAAATCGGCACGAAGTTTTTTGAACTATATCAAAGGGATAATCAAAACAAAATCCGATACATTTCAAATTATGTATGGGATAAGAGGTGAGCGAGAACTAACTGAATTTGATCTGCCACATCTTTCAGGATACGAAAACTCAAAACCCGTGAGAATTGGAAATGCTGCTTTTTCTCAGCGACAGAACGATGTATTTGGCTATCTCTTGAATGTTATTTACCAGTACTACACTTTTTTTCCCGGTACATTAGACGAAATAGAGGATATGTGGGAGATTGTGCGTAATATTTGCCGGACAGTTTCTACCCATTGGGAAAAACCAGATAAAGGTATTTGGGAGATACGCAGCTTCGAAAAGCACTATGTTTTTTCAAAAGTAATGAGCTGGGTTACTATGGACAGAGCCTCAAAAATTGCCTATTTGCTTCATAAAACATACTATGCCGAAACATGGCAAGGTATAGCTGATGATATTAAAGAGGAAATTCTTAATCAAGGTTGGAAAGAAGATTTGCAAACATTTACACAAACCTATTGTAATACAGATGTTGACGCTTCGTTACTACTCATGGCTGAATATGGGTTTTTAGACCATGACGATCCAAAATATATTAAAACCGTAACAGCAGTTAAAAATGCGCTCTTCAAGAATGGTTTAATGTACCGATATAAAAATGAGGATGATTTTGGTAAGCCAGTATCGTCGTTTACAATTTGCACGTTTTGGTTAATTCAGGCTCTATTCAGAATCGGTAAGGAGGATAATGCAAAAACCATATTTGAAGATTTATTGGCTTGCAGTAACCATCTTGGACTCTTTAGTGAAGATATTGATTTTTCTACCAAAAGACTTTTGGGAAATTTCCCACAAGCATACTCGCACTTAGCCTTAATTAATACGGCAACTTTATTTTCGGATGAAATGTCTCTTCCAAAATTTATTAAGCCCTAATATTTTGAAATGCCGCAGCAATTTACTTACCATTGAACTCCTTTTGCATGCATCTAAAGACGTGCGCAAACTAAAATTATCCATTTTAGTTATTCGGCATTTATTTCTTGTAATATAATTAATTACCGTTTCGAAAACTATTTCTTAAAGGCAAAAAAAATATGCTGAGCGTTTAATGAGCATTGCCATTGTTTTTGCTCATCATCAAACCATGCATCATTACCAAAACAGATAAAATAATTGTTTGTATAATAAGTGAATTATTAACAATAGGAATTGTTTGCTCAGGCAGGATAGCCAAGAAAAGCAAAATTGTTATAAGTCCACGAGGTGCAATAAATAAAAGTGGAGATGTTGGAAGTTTTGAGACTTTAAGGGTAATCCAACGAATAATTATGATGGATGCAACAATAGCCGCTGCCCACGGTATTGTTTTAGTATTAAGAATTTCTTTTGCTTCCATTAAAAAACCAAAAAGTATAAAGAATAAAGCCCGAATCAAAAATGTTGCTTCACCAGTAATACCTTTAAATTTGGCAACTTCTATATGTAATTTCTCCGGTTTTAACTTTTCTATCCACTTAAATTTTTTCAACTCGTCAAGATTTCCTAAGAATAGGCCAAATACTAGTATGAAAATTAGACCCGGCAGATGATAAATTTTTGAAATGGAATAGATGAGGATAACAAGCAGAATGATTGGAGTGTATGTTACATGATGCTTAATTCGACTCAATAGGAATGAAAGACCTAGTACAGAAGCAAACGAAATAATAGTTATAATGAGTATTTGCAAAATAAAAAGGCCAATTGATCCTCCATTTATTATACTATTTAAAGCAATAAAATTAAAAAAGAGTACCCCTAATATGTCGGATAAACTACTTTCATAAATTGTAAATTCCTTATCGGAAGAGGTAAGATTTTTTACACTAGGAATTGCAATGGCACTGCTTATTACACAAAAGGGAATTGCATTGACCAAACCCATTTTAAAGGATACTTGCCCAAAGTACTGAAAAGCAAATGCCAATAAAAACGCTAATACAATCATTGGAATCAAGGCAACCAGAAATGATTTTCTGATTATATGCACTTTTGATTTGTTCAGTTCAAGCTCCAAAGCACCTTCAAGCACAATAAGGATAAGTCCGATTGTCCCAAATATGGGTAAAAGAGGATTAAGATTAGGAACATGTATTTGAAACAAATCTGATCCTTCTCTAACTGCCCAGCCTAATAAAAGCAATAAAATTACTGAAGGAATTTTAGTAAGCGCTGAGCTTATGTCGAATATATAAGCAAGTAATAGAAGAAAGCAGATGGTAATAATGATTGCTGTTGACATAATCTTATATAATTTAACATTATTAACCGAGAAAAAATCTAAATTCAATAGGTCGCAGCGATGCTGCTTCTATCTAAAATATAATCATCTATTCTACAAATAGTTCGCAGCGATGCTGCTTTTTAAAGTCGCAGAGCGATGACCTATTTGTAGGAATTCTTATCCAATCGAAAATCAAGCCCCTTTAGGCCTGCCTGCCGCCTGCCTGCCGGTAGGCAGGGTAGGCAGGGGTGACCTATACATTGAATGTAGTAATATCAAGTATTTCATGAATTCTATAATATTTTAGTCGGTCAGTATTGATAATTTAACGTGAGTTCGACGAAAGAAACAATGTATCAATCTAAATATCAATCAGATTATTCTATTTGAAACAATGGAATAGTGGAAAATTGGAAAAATGGAAGATGCAAGCAAAAATCTAACCTCTTGTTTTGACTTCGTCGGGTTCCGCTTCGCCTACCTGCCGGTAGGCAGGCTCCAGTTCCATTATTCCATCATCTCACTAAATAATTATATGTCTCTGCAATTAAATACACTATTACATTTCTTATATCGAACTCACGTTAATTTATTTTTATTCTTTCAGTAACCGATGGATATCCTCATTACTACCATATAATACCATAACGTCTCCTTCGCTAAGTATCGTACTACCATGTGCTACTTCTTGAATCCTTGGAACGCTTCTTGGAACACCAATTAGATTCTTTTCTGTAGTATGTTTAATAGTTGTAAGAATAATGACATTGAAATTTCTACGAATACCAATTTGTTCAACTGTTTTTCCAATAAATTGTTCGGGTACAACAGCTTCAACAATGCTATATTTTTTTGTTAACTCAAAGGAATCAACTAACCCTTTTGATGTTAGTTTTTTTACCCATCGTTCTGCGGATTCTACCTCAGGGTTTACAATTTCTTCAATCCCCATCGCCTCAAGTACAGTTTCGTGAAGCGGCGAAACTGAACGGCTTATTAGGCGTTTAACCTTCATCTTCTTCATCAGCGCGCTTACCAGAATATTTGCACCCTCATCCTCGCCAATACAAACAAATACAACATCGGTATTCTTAAAAGGTAAGCTCATTACAGCTTTTGAGTCGATGCTATTTAAGCAAATAGAATGGGTTATTTTATCTTTAATAGCATCTACTTTTTCCATATTATTATCAACTCCAATTACCTCATTCCCTAACAGGGTAAGCTTTTCTGCTATAGATGCTCCAAAGTTACCAAGCCCGATAATTATATATTTCATGTGTAGAAGGTTTAGTTAATTAATATATTTTCAGAAGGATAGTGATATTTACTGTAGGTTACCCTTTTGAATATGGCTATCATAACGGTAAGCATACTCACCCTACCAATAAACATTGTTAAAACTAATACAACTTTGCTCGAAGTGCTTAAATCAGCAGTTATTCCTCTGCTTAAACCTACCGTACCAAAAGCAGAAACACATTCAAAGGTTATATTGAGCATTCCTTTCTCCCTATCGAATATCGAAATACTAAAGATGGCAATACAGATTACAAGTATTGAAAGAACAATTATTGCAAAAGCCCTATTGACTGATGTTTGTGCTATTTCACGCTTAAAGACCTCGATTCGTGCTTTCCCTTTCACTAAGCTGATAAGGTTAAGCATTGCAAGTGCCAAGGTGCTAGTTTTGATACCACCACCCGTTGATGCTGGTGATGCACCAACCCACATAAGAAAAAGTATTGCTAGCGTGGTTGGATAGCTTAGGATTGAAGTATCAACAGTGTTAAACCCTGCTGTTCTTGCCGTTACTGACCCAAAAAACGAAGTGATTACTTTCCCCCAAAAAGTGTAACCTGATAACGTGTTATTATACTCAAAAATAAAAAATATGATGGTGCCAAATATGGTTAAAGCTAATGATGCTATCAAAACAACACGTGTGTTTATATTGATTATCCAAGGCATTTGGGCTCGTTCTCTTTTCCCTGATATGTGTAGTAGAATATTTGTAATGTGCTTTCTTAAATACATTAATAAATTAAAAACAATCGGAAATCCTAAGCCACCTAAGATGATCAGAAATGCAATTATCAGATGAATTGGGTAGTTGAATTGGTAATTGGGCTCGAATAAACCATTCTGCAAAGTGGAAAATCCTGCATTACAAAACCCTGAAACAGAATGAAATATTGAGAAGAATGACCGATCGGAAAAGGTTGGAATAATATCTTCATCTAAAAACTGAAATATTAGAAGTGCCCCAATTGCTTCAAAAATAAAGGTTACAAGGATAATCTTTTTCAGGGTATTAAATACTTCTCCTATTTTCTCGGTATTAGTTATATCACTTAGCAAAAGTTGGTTTTCGTATGTAGAACTCCCTTTAAAAAAGTAGCTGAAATAGCTTGCAAAGGTCATAATGCCGAGACCCCCAATTTGAATTAGTACAAGAATAATAAATTGCCCAAATTGCGTAAAAAAACTACCAGTATTGACAACTGTAAGACCTGTAACACATACAGCACTAGTTGAAGTAAACATCGCATCAATAAATGAGATATTTGAATTCGATGCTTTTGGAAGCATTAGTAGAAAACCACCTGCAATAATTATCAGCAAAAAGCTGACGATGAATAGCTGTGCAGGATTTATGACTGTTCGTTTTAGATAAACTCGAATAGAGGAAAATTCCCGTATAAAGATTGTAATAATTGAAACGTAAACCCAAAATCTTAGTTTCAGAATATCCATAAGCCCTGACGAACCATCAAGAATCTTTAAGTTCAATAAAATCAGTAAAAGGAGGATGAAAAGAAAAAAAAGATCAAATTGTTTTACTTTCAATCGTGGAGGGTTTATTTGAAAAGAATATCGGACAATAATGGAAATTGCCCCAATACACAAAGCAAATAAATACACAAATCGCAGCACCACATATTCATAGGGCTGATGATCGTACCCGAAATCGTATAGAACAGCCATTAATGAAAAAATGCTAACGATTAGGGGTATTGGCGTTAAGCGACTAAGTATCTTTTCTTTTAAAAGCTTATTCATCAATGACCTGTCAAATATTTATCACTTTTTAAAAATTAATAAATAATTTTAATTAATGATACAAAAAACGCTATGGTTTTCTTATCCATAGCACACTATTTTTTTGAATACCCATTTCTCTATGTATTCAGCAAAGTTAGACCATAATTCAATAATGTCAATAATAATTCTCATACGATATTATTTAAAGAATATTACAATGGATAAAGAAAAGCCCACCAATTATTTAGGTGGGTTTGAAGTTCTATGAATAGAATATGAAGAAAATTTCAAAGATAATAAGCATAAAATTAGGACTCAAATCGTTTTTTAAGTGTCAACCTAAGAAACATAAACCCAATTATTCCGGCAATAGTTGAAGCAACTATGATTGCAATTTTTGAACTATTTATTAAATATGATTTGTCGAAAGCTAAAAGAGTAATAAAAATTGACATAGTAAATCCTACTCCAGCCAAAATACCTATCCCTAAAATATTCATCCACTTTAAGCCTTGAGGTATTGAACTTAATCCTAAGGTAACTCCAATAAAGGAAAACAAAACAATGCCTAAAGGCTTACCAATCAGCAACCCAAGGATTATCCCTAGATTACTTGACTGACTTAAAATGTTTTGCCAATTATCGCTGATAATAATGCATGTATTAGCAATAGCAAATAAGGGTAGAATAATAAATGCAACTGGTTTATGAAGAACGTGCTGAAGAGAAAACGATGGTGATTTCTCCCCACCATCTCCAAAAGGAATTACAAAGGCAAGAAGTACACCTGCTAAAGTGGGATGAATGCCTGATTTTAGCATAAAAAACCACATTATAATCCCTCCAAGTATGTAATAAGTTAAATCGTAAACTTTATATCGATTCAGAATTAGAAGTACCCCAAAAATGCTTAATGCCAGAATAATATATACTAATGAAATAGATGTTGAATAGAAAATTGCTATGATAATTATTGACCCTAAATCGTCAATTACCGCCATAGCGATAAGCAAAATTTTAAGCGAGTGAGGAGCTCTGTTGCCTAATAGCGATAAAATCCCAATTGCAAAAGCAATATCCGTTGCCATTGGAATACCAAAACCAGTTTGAGTTGCTTTGTCAAAATTAATAAATAAGTATATTAAAGCAGGGACTAGCATACCTCCTATAGCTCCAAATATCGGAAATGAAGCCTTTTTGATTACTGAAAGTTCTCCCTGATAAATTTCTCTTTCCAGCTCAAGTCCAATCAGCAAGAAGAAAATGGTCATTAAACCATCATTAATTATTTTGACAAAACTGTAGCCGAATAACCCATGATGCCAGAAGTATAAATAATCGATTTGAAAGGGAGAGTTAGCGAGAAATAAAGAAATCAATGTTGCCAAGACCAAGATTAATCCGCCAGTTTTTTCACTCTTGTAGAAATCATTAAATAATTTTGTGATATCCATTCTTGGTAATTGATTATAATAATAATTTTAAAAGTAAGCAATACTATTACAAGTTACTAAAAAACATCCCAAAAATACATTTCTTGGAATATTCTTCTATAGTTTATATCTTATCCAAGGAGTTCCATTATTTCATCAAGTTTTGGAGAAAGAATTATTTTAATTTTTCTGTCTTCAATTCTACCTTCAGCTCTGCTTTTAATTTTACAGGGCAATTCTCCGCCTTGCAATCTATTGCTGGCTCCTGATGCTGCTTATTGCTTGCAGGTTCCCATCCCATAATTAGGTATAGAACAAAGAAACCAACAATATAAGCTAGCATAACATGCCATCCCTTTCTAATCCAGAGCATAACATTGCGAGCCTCAGGGAATTTATTGGTGATAGCTACTCCTGCTGATGAACCAAACCAAATCATTGAACCACCAAATCCGACAGAATAAGCAAGCATACCCCAATCGAAATGACCTTGGTCGAGGCATAGCTTTGTAAGAGGAATATTATCGAAAACAGCAGAAACAAATCCAAGAATGAATGCTGTCATCCATGATGCATCAGGTAATGTCTCCACAGGCATAAACGATGCAGAAGTAACCAAGCAGACTAGAAAAATTGCACCTTTAATTGACGTTGATATTTCATGCCAAGGAATCTTTGTGAAGAACGCTCCTATTAATATTGCAATCCATACTCCCAAAGCTGGCATATCATAGAATACATTCGATAAAATAGCCCCAATAAGGATGAGTATTACAACAGCTAGTCGAACCCAATCAACTTTTACTCCTGGAATTGGATCAGCAACAATTCTTTGATGTTTATCCTGTTGGTGCGCTCCAAACCAAGCAATAACAACAAAACAGGCTGCTGCACCAACATAAGCATGGAGAACATTAAAGGCAGATACTCCATCAATCCACATCATGGTTGTTGTCGTATCGCCTACAACACTACCAGAACCTCCTGCATTTGAAGCTGCAACAATTGCAGCAATGTACCCTATATGAACTTTATTTTTGAATACGATTAACGCAACAGTACCGCCAATCATTGCGGCAGCAATATTATCGAGAAATGCAGACATGATGAAGACAAAAACTAACAAAACGAATGGCCCTTTCCAGTCATCAGGTAGGTATTTCGGGAGAATTTCGGGGATACCAGAATCCTCAAAAATTTTTGCTAGAACTGCAAAACCAAGAAGTAACCCTAAAAGATTTAATAAGATACCCCATTCTCCTTGACGCATTTCTTTATGCAGAAACTGTTCAACAAAAGGATTAACGCCCAAAAAGTGTTCAACAAAAGGGTAACCCGATACAAAAATTAACTTGTAAAGTACGATTACCGTTAATCCAGTAAGTGCAACCCAAAATGTTTGGTGGTGGAATACCGCTACACCAAGCAACGTTAATCCAAAAAGGAAGAATTCTATTCTGATACCTCCGATTGATGGGCTATTACTTCCACCCTCTGCAAATGCAAAGTATGGAATAAGAATTAAGGCTGTTATTACAAATAGCCATTTTGAGATTTTTACTGCCATAGATTGATTTTATGTCGTTTTAAAAAATTTGAATTCCAATCACAACAAAGTTGTCTTGATGTTATTATTGTAGTTATAAATGAAAAAGTTAAATAAAGACATAAAGCTAAATATTATGATATGTACTTAAAAATGAATAGCAGTTGTCTAATGATTTTATTAGAACAACTGCCACTCCATAGAAAACATTATATAAACAAACCACAGTATTTCACATTTTTCAGACAATTAAGTTTTGCCACCACTTTTCCGACGTATTCCCATTCTTAGAAAAAGAATACCTTAGCAAGAATCATTATCGTGATTATAGCAATCCAAAAAACAAAAACCATATAGCCATCTGGTAATTTTAGCCTTTTCATAAGGATGATGTATTGGTAATTGATTTACTTTGGGCAAATCTACAGATGAATCCTCGTGGCATTGATTAGAAATTCATTAGAAATACATTTGAACCCCTTAAAAAATAATTTTTTACCTTTCGTATCTTAAATTTGAAGAAAATTGAAAATCAAGATGGCGCTAGAGAATGTTAACATACTAATTGTAGAGGATGAACAAAGACTTGCAGAAATTTTAAAAAAGCAATTAGAAGATTCTGGTTTCAATGCTGAAATTGCTAACGACGGGTATGTTGGCAAACTGTTACTTGAGAAGAATACCTATAATCTCATCATCCTAGACATTAATTTGCCTTTAATTAATGGTTATGATCTATGTAAAGACATTCGAAAAACAAACAGTAAAATTCCTATTATTATGCTTACCGCCTTCGGAACGCTCGACAATAAAATTGTCGGTTTTGATGCTGGAGCAGACGACTATATAGTAAAACCATTCGATTTCAGGGAATTATTGGCACGTGTGAACGTTTTTTTGAGACGAACAGAAACAAAAAGAGCTACTGAAAAATTAAGAATTGCCGACCTCGAAATGGATTTAAGCACAAAGACCGTTGTAAGAGCAAATCATAAAATTGAACTAACGGCAAAAGAGTATTTATTATTAGAGACCTTTCTGAAAAATAAAGAAAAAATACTTACCCGTGAATTTATTCTTGAACAAGTATGGGGGTTCGATTTTGATCCAAGTACAAATATTATTGATGTTTATGTTAACTATTTGAGGAAGAAAATTGATAAGGATTATGATCCTAAGTTAATACGTACCAAGTTTGGTTTCGGGTTTTATTGCAGCGAAAAAGAGGTATAGCCATGAATATAAAAACAAGGTTATCATTTCAATTCACTCTTATTGTAGCCTTAATACTATTATTTTTCTCTGTATTGGTATACTATTTTTCTTATTCAAGTCAAATAAAAAAGTTTAGGGAGAACCTACTTAGCAGCGCAAAGAATACGGCTATTCTTTTAATCAATGTAACTGAAGTGGATTCAACTTTATTAAAAAAAATCCACCTTTCAACAATTTCTTGGGAGAACGAAGAGATTGCGCTAACTGATTCTGCTCATAACATGATTTACAGTAATAATATTCAATATCTTTCAATCAAAGAGATACGGTTAAACTCTGATAATGATATAATAAACTATTTTTCTGTAGTTGAAAAAGATGGTGTATGCTATAAGCACAATTTTAAAAATCGAACATATGATGTGTTTGTAATGGCATACGACAAATCTCGTACTGAGAATTTATTAGAACTTCGAGGGATTCTATTTTGGAGCATCCTTTTCAGTGTATGGTTGTCGGTACTCTTTTCTTATTTTTACTCTAAGAAGGCTATAAAACCAATTTCAAAGATTATAAAAAGCGTTAAAGAAATAAATTCGTTAAAACTTAGTAATCGTCTTAACGAAGGAGATAGAAAAGATGAGATAGACCAGCTGGCTATAACATTTAACGAAATGCTTACCAATTTGGAAATTGCATTTAAAAATCAAGAAGATTTTGTTTCAAACGCTTCACATGAACTGCGTACCCCTTTAACAGTAATGATTGGTGAAAGCGATTATTTACTAAGCCGTGAGCGAAAACAAGAAGAATATATCAACCACATCTCAGGTTTAGTTAATGACCTTAAAGAAATAAATTTCCTACTGAATAGCCTGTTGGAATTAGCACATATCAATAGAGATATTAATATTCTTTTTTCAAGGGTCCGAATTGACGAAATAATTTTTAATGCCATTCATCAGCTGAAAAACAAATATCAAGGTCGTAAGATTATACCAAAAATTCAATATTCGGAAGAAGGTAACGACCTTCTAATTAATGGTAATGCTGGTTTGCTTGAAATTGCGTTTAAAAACTTACTTGACAATGCTTGTAAGTTTTCAAGTGAAGAAATCGGTATAGAATTATTAATTACAGACGAATTCATAGATATCTCTATTTCAGATAAGGGCATTGGAATTCCTGCAAATGAATTGGCAAGTATCTACAGGCCTTTTAAGCGGGCATCCAATGTAAAGTTTATTGGAGGTTTTGGCATAGGTCTTTCTCTGGTTGCTAAGATTATGGAGTTGCATTCTGCCGTGCTAAATGTCTTTAGCGTGGAGAATAAAGGAACTCGTATTCAGATATTATTCAAAAAAATAATATAAGCGACTGTAAATAATAATTAACGGATTGTAACTATTCACCACGAAGACACGGCTGCCTGCCGGTAGGCAGGAAGATCACCGAGGTAAGATTTATTGACCCCAAAATAATAACCTTGATAGGTTCTTTATAATAGACATTATACAGATTAAGCATCAGCTGTTGTATCTATACTGCTTACCCAAAGCGTTATAGCCCTCGGAAAGGGGATTGTTCTAATAACTCCGCCTTTTAAGGCATAGCCGTCAACCTAAAGATATTTAATTGGCATAATACCAGCAATATACATAATCTAAAGATATGGTATAGTATAGGGGGGTATGTGATACCTGCCTGATGAACCT
>RPRQ01000110.1 GCA_003818205.1 Bacteroidales bacterium | reverse complement strand
GAATATCTCTACTGGATAAAAACCCAATAAATGAACTATTTACAAACATAGATTACAATGACGTCAAAGAACTTAACTATAACCAACTGTCACTCAATTTAATCTAAGTGGACAGTCATGATATTTTTTAACGATTCAATATTGCAAACATAATTATGACCTGTTGGAAGGAATTGCTTGTTCTTGCTTTCCGATTGACGATTCTTGCTTTTTTGTGTAAAATGTGTTTTTCTGAATTCCTGAGCACTTTTACCAAAATGTGATTTAAAATTCCTGCAAAAGACAGATACACTATTAAAACCACAATAATATGCAACATCACTTATGGATTCATCTGAATTACTGATTAGTAAACTTGCGGCTTTTTCAACCCGCTTACGTTTCACAAAACCATTAATAGTCTCACCTGTAAAAGCATAAAAAATACGATGGAAATGGAATGGAGAAAATAAAGCAATTTCTGATAGGGTTTCTAAAGAAAGCTCCTTGTCAAGATTCGCTTCGACATAATCCCAAACTCGATTTATCCTGTTTATATATTCTTTTTGATATCTGTTCATTATATGTAATGCGTTCTTTTAAATGCACGGTAACGAAAGCGTTGGGGAGTTCGAAGCAGCCTGCCCGACTGCGTCATTCCCATCCGAACGGCGCGTCCGAGCGGGCAGGCGGGCGTCATCGTCCCACGGTAAAATAATTGCCAATATACTAAAATAAAACTTGTCTAACTATCTGTCCCAATGGTTTTTAGCAACTGTTAGGTGCTGGTGTTTTTTCTTCGTCATTTTTCTTACAATTTGCTACTTTTTTCGGACTTTTGTGAGTTGATTTCATTTCTCAATTATTTTCCAATGACCTGTTTTGTCGCTTCCAATGCGTTCAACTTTTCCGCTCTCTTTAAGTTCTTTTATTTTTCGTTTTGCTGTGCTTAAACTAATTTTTAATCGCACGCTTATTTCGGTTGCGGATATTTTGTTATTTTGCTTTATCAAATATAATACAGTGTCATTTACAGTGTCATTTTGTGCTTTTACAGTGTCATTTTGTGCTTTTACAATATCAATATAATGAACGTGCATTTCACGGTTTATCAGCGAATGATTTTCGCCAAGCAATAAATTTGAAAGAAAATGAATAAGATATTTTTCTGTTTTGTGAATTCCTTTGGATAAATCTTCATAGTTGGCTCGCACAAGTGCATTGCGGAAATACCATGAATGCTCTGCAAATAAGTCATTGTTTACTTCTTTAAAACCAAGCTTGCGAAAGTATTTTATTAAAAAAATTGCCGTTGTCCGTGTGTTTCCCTCGCCAAAAATATGAATTTGCCACAAGTCGCTAATAAAATGTGCAATGTGTTCAATAATTTCTTGTTGGATTAAACCTTTGAAGCTAAATTTTTTTTCTTGTTCAATATCATAATCCAAAGTGGCTATCAAACTCTCGGCACTCGCATACAAAACAGTTTCGCCATTTAAAACCCATTCTTGTTTTGTAATGTTATAATCACGGATTTTGCCTGCGTGGCTGTAGATACTTTGAAACAGCCTGCGATGAATAGTAAGGTATTCGGCTGGCGAAAACCTAAAAGTTTGCTCGCTCAATATTTCGGCAATTCGTGCCGAAACTTTGTCTGCTTCTTCGGTGCGGTTTTCGGTATCTTTTACAGGATGTTGCTTGTAATAACTGTCTATTAACTGTTTTACCTCATCAATGGAAATATCCCCTTCAATGTTCTGCTTTGCAGCTGCTATCAAATATTCAGAAGGTTTTAACCCATCAACTTGTTGCAAGCCTATAGCTGTTTTCCAAACCTTTGCTTTTTCTGCTTTGTTGGGTTCACCTTGCCGCAAATATTCCTCAAAATTATCCATTTTCAGAATTACCTTTTAAGTCGTAAATTTACATTATTATTGTCAACCGCTTGTTCGCTAACGTTTGCTGCTAAAAAACGTTGGGGAGTTCGGAGCAGCATCGTCGTCCCACGGTAAAATTGATGCAATATACTAAAATAAAACTTATCTAACCGTCTGCCCCAATGGTTTTTAGCAGCTGTTACCAACTGGCCTTTATTGTTTTTTATCATTTTATCTGTCAATTTTGCAGTCTGCCGTGCGTTCGGGCAGACACACTCTTTGACAAGCTTTGGCTTTAGCGTTGGCTCGTGTGGCTTGGCAATGTGTGTGGCTGTGAAGCGTGGGCATTACTTGATTGCATATTTTCTTTCTCTTTGTTTAAAAGCATCCTCTCCACCTTCCAAAATCTCGCAGACATGTTCACGAATTCCTTTTGATTTAAGTACAAAACTTATTCTCTCATCAACTGGTTTTGAAAATTCCAAAGCACCTGAAACATACTGAAATTTCATCGATGCTTCATTTGGAGAATCTTTACCGTCTTGATTTGCAACAATTATCTGTTCCGCATCAGCACTTACAACGACATTCGGATTATGTGTAACTATAATCACCTGTCTTTCTTTTTTCTTGTCTTTTAGATATTTTACCAGTTCATTATAAATAGCCCTGTTATCCAAACTATCCTCAGGTTGGTCAATTAAAATTGGGCAACTTTTTTCGCTGAACTCTAACAACAATTTAAGTATCACAAAAGCTTGTTTACCTTGTGACATATCATAAAAAGTGTCGTTCTGATAAGTTAATTTGTAACTAATTTCAAACCAATTTGTTGATAATAATTCTGAGGTAACATTGCTGTTAAAATAACTCCCTTTGTACTCAATTTGGTTAGATAAAGCACGAGTTATAAAATCACCTATTAATGACTTTATGTTCGATGCATAGTTAGTTATGAAATCTTTGACATAACGTTGTCTTTCACCACTTCGCTGATTTAATCTCCCTTCAAAGAATTCACTCAAACTATCTTCATTGCAACGGAATTTTGATTCTATCTCTATTCCATTGTAACTTAATTTCAACTTTGTTGTCAGGTCTTTAACTTTAGAATAGTATTGGAAATGTAATTCAACAATTGCTATTTTTAAAAGGTCTTTCTGTTCTGATACTTTTGCAATACTCTTCTCAATTTCTATAATGACATTTAGCTTTTTACGCTCTTCTTCCAGTTTGTCTTTAAATACTTGATATTGTTTGTTACTATCAAGGTTTTGTTGACCTTTTTTATATATTTCAGTTTCCTTTAATTTTGAAATATCAGAAGTCAAATCCTGAATATTCTTATTCAATTCAACTTCTTTAATGCCAATCTGTTCTTGCCATTTCTTATTAACTTCTTGAGATAAAGTTGTGAATAGGACAGATATATTTTCTCTGGATTTATCTGAAAGTGAATTGAATTCGTATTCCAATGAAGTATTTACAATACTACGTGTTTTTAAAATTTTAAATGTTTCGAGGTCATTTTTCAAGGTTTGGATTGTCTGTTCCTTTAAAGAAATTGATTTTACAGACTCCTCAAAAACAGCTAATTCTTCTTTTGAAATTGCACTGCCAGAATTAATTCCCTTTATTTTTTCTTCAAGAGTTTTTATTTCTTTTTCGATACCCTCTTTATCTCCTTTTTCTTTAAGGTTCTTTTTAAGGTTATCAATTTCAGTCTGTAACTGAAACAAGCTACCCGTTTTATTAATTATTTCAGTCCGATTAGAACTGCAAAAATTTTCGTAAGCTGTAAAATTATTGTCTGTATCTTTTTGTCTGATTATATCCTGAATAAGACTATCTGTGCGTTTAGGGTCATTTGCGATTTCATACATGTGGCTTTGTGGAAAGAATTCAATATCTCTATTTTCGCCTGATTCTCCATCTTGCCATTTAATAGTCATGCTCCCAACATGATTATTAATAAAATCCTTTTCTTTTGGAGAAAGTTCCGTATTTGGCGCAATTTTTTTTGCAATACATTTCAATAAGGTTGATTTTCCTGTTGAACGCCCGCCAATAATAGTGTTAAGGTTAGGGTTAAGAAATATTTCGTTGCTCCAAAATTCGTCTTCATTAATAGAGACTGAATCAATAACATGGTATCCTGCTTTTTCTTCTGGTTTAGAAGCCTGTAATTTAACACGTTCAACAGGTTCAAAAGTTATTTGCTTTAATCCTTCAAAAGTTGGATTAGCCTTAATCCAAAGATTTTCTTTTAGTAAATAAGAATTAATATTGTGGTTATCGCTACAAATAATCATTGGCAAAGAAAACCCAATACTCTTAAATACAATCTTTTTATAATCGTCTTCATCAGCAACCTTACCTAATTCAAGAATATCAATACTGTCAGATAATATTCTTCTTTTTTGTTGCATTTTATTAAGAATGTTGTTCTTAATGCTTTCAACAGTATTTGTTTTAGTACCTGCATGAACAGAAGTTAACCCACCAAGTTTATGAATTAAATCGCAAGTATCAATTAAATCACACTGAACATTTTCATACCCTCCTTTTGCTTCAATATCTTTTTTTGTCAATCCGATAGAACCTTGAATAGTTGTCCAAATACTTTCTATATCATAATTTTCAGGGAAAATACCTATAAAATGTATTGACTCACTACCGCCAAGTTCTGAACAAAATTCAATCCCTGGCAAAATCGTAATATTATTACCTGCAATAGATTGTAAATCTTTTATTCTGGCAACATCAATAACATGATGGTCTGTAATTGCTACTACTGAAATATTTTTTGACTTTAGTTCTTCAATAATTTCATTGTTAGTAATACTTTTATTTTCGTAATCGTGTGATGATGGTGTATGAAAGTGTAAATCCCATTTACGCCATTCTGAACCTCGTTTATATTTCGAATAATCAACCATATTACTCAATTTCAATGTTATCAATCTCTTTCATTAGCCTACCCGTTTCCGATAAGGCTACAATTATTTTTTGATAATGCAAAATATCGTCAAACTCCAATTTCCTGTCTTTACGGTCTTTCAACCATTTTTGGGCTGGCTGATAACCGCCAATGTAAAAGTTCCAAACTATTTCGGGAACATTATCAAAATACTGCGTGTCGTTTATGTAAACTCTACTGTTTTGATAGTTTGGTTTGCTCACCACATTATTGCCATCAATCGGGTATTGTGTTATGTATTTCTCAACTATTGGGCTTTCCAATAAATGAATTTGTCGAATTTCTCCGCCCAATTTTACCAATTTCCAAAAGGTAACTTTGTCTTTTGGGTACGGAACTCTAGGGAAATCTATTTTTAAAAATTCTTTGTATTTCTCACGGTACGTTGGCGAATGCAAAACGGCATAGATGTAGTCTAAAATGTCTATCGGGGCAAAGGTATTTTCGGTTGTTTCTTTTTCGTTGGTAAATATTAAATCTAATTTTTCGGCTATATGTTTTAAAATCTCTGCGTTTAAGTTTGGCGTTCGTTCATTTGTTTGCCCGATGGTTTGTTGTCCGTTGGTTTCGAGATAGAGGTAGAGTGGATATACATAGCCTCTTTCTCTCGATTTATTGGAAACAAAAGAATCGTCAACAATTTTATTTGTTATAAAAATATGAGTGTAAGTATCTGAAACTATCTGTCTGCATAAATCAATTCCAACATTATCTCCTTTTAGGAAATGTTGCATTACATCAACTCTCCATCGCCAAAGTAATTTATTATCAAAGTAAGTATATCTATCATCAAAAAGGCGATACGAAATTTTCGTAAATTTTGAATTTTCAATTTTTATTGATGATTTATTATTTGAAATCCATTCAGCATAATTTTTCCCTAAACCGAATTCCATATTTAAATAATCTTCACTCATTTCATTATTTGTAAAGGAATCTAAACGGCTTTTTAAAACTTTTAAATTTTCTTCAATAATAAAACTATCACCCATTGTAACAATGCCAGTTACATTTTTAGAGAATAATTCATCTACTCTAAAACCATTTTCATATTCTCCTTGACCTTTAGTATTCTTTGGAACGAAGAATAAAAATGGTTTTTCAGGATTTAATTCTTTAAAATCAACTGTTTTAAGTGTATTGTGGGAAAGAAAATCATATTTATATTCTCGTTTCCCAAACAAATCAAAATGAAATATTTTACCTAATTGATTGCTTTTTTTCTTGCCTGTTTTTACAAACATAGTTATTGCAACGCCTTGCATAATATCAAAGACATTAACATCAGCACTACCATCTGGGGCAGTTTCTTTCTTTTTGCTGTTGCCGTGTAAATCTATTGTATAGATTTTATCATAGGTTTTTAGCAAATGCCAACGCATACCCCTGAAAGTAGGATTATCTAAAAAACCGTGAGGATTAATAAATGCCAAAACTCCGCTTCCGTTTTTCTCAATGAAATGTTGACCGTAACGCAAGAATTTTACATAGTCGTCATTCAACCAATGTTTACGTTCATTAAAATGAACTCCGTCAACATATTTATAATCTTCAATGAGTTTACTAATCCATTCTCCATTGTTTGAAGAAATTCCGCTATAAGGCGGATTTCCAATAACACACATTACAGGTGTGTCTCGTTTAATGTGGTTTGCTTCGTTGGCTTCAGTGCTTAACCAATTGGCGAAAAGAGTTCCTGTATCTTGGTGGTACTCTTCTAAACTGTTGGTAAGGTAAACCCTAAAACGTTGGTCTTTGGTAGGTTTATAGCCTGTTTCAGTAAGTAGTAAATCTAATTTTAAATGTGCCATTGCATAACTTGCCATTAGCAGCTCAAAACCATTAAGGCGAGGCAATAAATGCGTTTCAACATAGTTGCTCCAAATGCCTTGCTGGCCTTCAAATTTCTTGTGAATGAGTTTTACAACTTCGGCTAAAAATGTTCCTGTGCCTGTGGCTGGGTCAAGTATTTGAACTTTGTGTACTTCTTGTTCAATCTTTTTACCTTGAACATCAACCTTTATCTTTGTTTTGCTAGTATCGGCAAGTCCTTGGGGTAAATCAAATTCGGTTTTCAGAATATCGTCAACTGCACGAACAATAAAATTCACAACTGGTGCTGGTGTATACCAAACACCACGCGCTTTGCGTAATTTGGGGTCGTATTCGCTCAAAAATGTTTCGTAAAAATGGATTATCGGGTCTTCCATTTTCGTGCTTTTACCGTAGTTTTTCAAAATCTCATCTACGTTGCAAGCAAGAAAGATACTTACCAAATCGTCAACAATCCATTTTATGCGGTCGTCAACGTCCAAACCTGCAATATATCCAAATAGTTTTTTAAGAAATGGATTAGATTTTGGAATAAGCTCATAAGCTTCTTGTCTGCTGAAAGTTGCCAACGATGGGTCGTGCGAACGTGCTGCAAACATTCCATAAGCGATGGTTTGAGCATAAACATCAGCAAATCCTTTGGGTGTAATGTCGTGAATTAGAATTTGCTTAAAGGCGTTCATTTGGTCTTTTAGCGTACTGTCTTCGTTGTGGGTTTCGTCACTTGTCAACGCCTTTTCAATAACCTCAGAAAGCAGGCGGGCTTTGCCCGCCATCATTTCTGCAAGTTTTTTTGAACTTTTTATTGTCTGTCCAATATAGGTGCAAAAGTCCTTAATGAAGTTTACAAAACTAGCAAAGTTCTCTGGTAACGGTTTTATGCCTTTGTCGGTAAGTTCAGCAATTGCTATTTTGGTTACAAATTGTCCATCACGGTAAAGATGAAATTCTAAATAATCGGTAAAAATAAGATTGTTTAACGATGCTTTGTAACGGTCAAATTGCTCTTTGTTTCCTGTTTTCTTTGCCCCTTCAAGGTCTTTGTCGCCAATGTCTTTCGCTTCAATAAATCCAATGGGGATGTCTTTCTTTGTTAGAATATAGTCGGGTGCTCCGCAAGATTGTCTTTTGGGTTCGTTGGTTGCCCTAATTGTTGGTATTAAACTTTCAATAAGCTGCTGTAAGTCGCCACGAAAAGTATGCTCAGTTGCATTGCCTAATTTGTAGCGTTTGTTTACGTTGTCTATGTATTGTTCTAGATTCATTTTTTTCCATCAATTTCATATAACTACAAATGTATCAATTTCCGTTGGTGCGTCGGCAAGAAAACAACTCTTTTGCAAACTTTGGTATCGTGTTGGCTTGAGCGGTTTGCAAATGTGTTGTTTTGTGCGTTGGCTGTTCATTTTATCTTTTTTCTCACTGCAAAATTACCGCTGTCGTATCTTTCTTAGGCTTGTTGGTAACTCATTTATATGTCTAGTTTTATCAGACCTATACATGAAAATCTAAAGGATAGGTCTGATAATAGCCATCTTCTATTCAAATATAGCTTTTAATTTACAGATTCTCAAAGGGCGAATTCTTTTTTTGGATGCGAATAGCTCATCTCTTTTTCTAAGCAATGCCTTTATAGTATCTGAAATGTTGTACAAAAAGTGTATTTCTTATCCCCCTGAAAAGCGGACTCGTAGGCTCGATTTCAAATTTCGTAACTATTCAATTGAACAAAAACCACGGAGGCACAGACCTGCCTGCCAGTAGACAGGGTAGGCAGGGAGCACGGAGAACCACAACTTGTCCCGATTTATCGGGAGAGGCAATTATAAAAAACGATTGAGTATCAAAATGCAAAAGAATCACTAACACGAAAAACATAAATATTTTCTCTGTGAAACTCTGTCCCTCTCCCGATACATCGGGACGGACTGTGTCTCCGTATTGAATAGTTACCAAATTTCAAGTGGCTATTATTTTCGATGAAATGGTATAGATCGATTTTCAAATCCCTATTTTTGTCCATTATTAACGATTTAGCTGGTACGATGAAAAGTGGGTTGGTGTTTAAAACAACCGGTAGTAGATATACTATTCAGGATGATACAGGGGCAACATATTTCTGCACCATTAGAGGGAAGCTTCGGTTAAAGGGAGTAAAAACTACAAATCCTATTACCGTTGGCGATATTGTTGATTTTGAAGTAGAGGATGGTAATACCGGAACAATAAATAGGGTTCACGATAGGAAAAACTACATTATCCGTCGCTCCACAAATCTTTCGCGGGAGTCGCACATTATTGCAGCAAATCTCGATCAAACCCTGCTTATCGTTACCGTTGATTTTCCTGAAACACAAGTTGCTTTCATTGATAGGTACTTGGTTACCGCAGAAGCGTATAGCGTACCAACCATTTTAATATTCAACAAAATAGATCTTTATAACGATGAGCTGAATGAGAAGCTTAACCAGTACATCGCTATCTACGAAAAAATAGGGTATCAGTGCATTAAAGTTTCGGCCAAAACCGAAGAGAATATTACTGAGCTAAAAAGGATTCTTAGCAATAAGGTTAGCCTAATTTCGGGTAATTCAGGGGTTGGAAAATCAACCCTGATTAACAAGATTGAACCTAATCTCGATTTAAAAACTGAAATAATCTCAGCTTATCACCTTACAGGTAAACATACTACTACTTTTAGCGAAATGTTTGAGCTAAGTTTTGGCGGTTATATAATTGATACCCCTGGCATTAAAGGTTTTGGATTGATTGATATCGATAAGAACGAGCTTTACCACTACTTCCCCGAAATCTTTAAGATATCAAAGGGTTGTAAGTTTAATAACTGTACCCATATCCACGAACCAGATTGTGCTGTAATTAAGGCCGTTGATACTGGTGCTATTAATCCATCTCGCTATATTAGCTACTTGAGTATATTCGATGATGAGAATGATAAGTATAGGTGATATAACAGATGTCTCACTATGTGAAGATTTTTTAACTTTTGTACTGGAAGAATGGAATGTTGGAATATTGGAAACTAGAAAGTTTGATCAATGAATGAAAAATTGTTATGTTTCTCACAACATCCATTATTCAAGCATTCTAATATTCCAAAGTAATCATGTAATCTAATCATCAATAAAGTATATAAAGCAAAATTATCCATTAATCAACAAAACAATTAACCTATGAAATCGCACGAAATTGATTATAAGATTATGGGTGAATCGATTCAGCTTGTAGAGGTTGAGCTCGACCCAATGGAAACGGTTATCGCTGAAGCAGGGGCGATGGTCTATATGGAGGACGGCATTCAGTTTGAGGCTAAAATGGGCGATGGTACAGCACCGAACCAAGGATTTTTCGATAAAATTCTTTCCGCTGGATCGAGGGTCCTGGCAGGAGAATCGCTATTCATCACCCATTTCACCAATCGTGGATTGGGTAAAAAAAAGGTTGCCTTTTCGGCTCCCTATCCTGGCACGGTAATTCCTATCGATTTGACCCAATTAGGCGGCCGACTTATCGTTCAAAAGGATGGATTTTTATGCGCTGCCATGGGAACAAAGATTACCATGCACTTTAATCGTAAGATTGGTGCTGGGCTTGTTGGCGGCGAAGGTTTTATTCTCCAGAAGCTCGAAGGAGATGGTAGGGCTTTCGTTCACGCAGGTGGAACGGTCATTGAACGGTATCTTAACAACGAAGTTCTAAGAATAGACACAGGTTGTATAGTTGCGTATGAGTCGCAGATAGACTTTGATGTAGAATCAACAGGTAGCCTAAAAAGCATGGTGTTCGGCGGCGAGGGTTTGTTTTTAGCCACCCTGCGAGGAACAGGAAGGGTTTGGTTGCAATCGATGCCAATCCGTAAGCTGATTCAGGCTATTGCTCCGTATGGAAGAAATTCTGGTAAGGAGACTGGCGGAATTCTAGGTGGTTTCTTACAAGATTAAAGTAGAAGAGTTTAATTTAATAGAATAATCATTATTAACCGAGAAAAAAATCTAAATTCAATAGGTCGCAGCGATGCTGCTTCTAGTTAAAATATAATCATCTATTCTACAAATAGTTCGCAGTGATGCTGCTTTTTAAAGTCGCAGAGCGACGACCTATTTGTAGTAATTCTTATTATAATGAAAATCAAGCCCCAGTAGGCAGGGGTGACCTATACATTGAATGTAGTAATATCAAGTATTTCATAAATTAGTAATATTTTAGTCGGTCAATAGTGTAGAATAATATTTACTTTAGAGTGATTCAAGTAGTTTATAATACAAAAATGGAACACTGGAGCGATCCGGGAACTGCCGGACGACGAAGTCAATGATGGAATAAGGGAGGCTTGCTTTTTTCTATCATTCCAAATAAATGAATTACAGTTAATCATACTTCTTAAGTTAACATTTCGTTTAACCTTAATAAATAGTTCACCATAACCGAATGAAGAGTATTTGCATTGAAGATTTCCTAACCGAAAAAGAGCGAACACCAATAGTTGATGTTCGCTCCCCCTCTGAGTTTAATAAGGGGCACATTCCTGGTGCATATAATATTCCTTTATTCACTGATGAAGAAAGGATTATTATTGGTACAAAATACGTTCAAGAATCACGCTACTCTTCAGTTATTGCAGGCCTCGATATGGTCGGTCCAAAGCTAAGCGGTTTTGTTGAAACCGCTTCGAAGATTGCTCTTAACGGAAAACTATTGGTTTACTGCTGGCGAGGAGGAATGCGCAGCTCAAGCATGTCGTGGTTGCTGAACCTTGCCGGTATTAATTCGAAAACGTTGATAGGCGGTTACAAATCGTACCGAAGATACTCAAAAGAATATCTGTCAAAACCCTTTAAACTTGTCGTACTCGGCGGTATGACGGGTAGCGGTAAAACCGAACTCATCCATGAGCTTTCAAAGCATAATCAGCAAATAATTGATTTGGAGGGTTTGGCAAACCACAAAGGATCTGCCTTCGGGGCCATTGGGCAAAAACCTCAACCCTCAACCGAGTTTTTTGAGAATTTACTTTTTGAAAATCTATACAGGTTAGATATCGATAAACCGATTTGGGTGGAAGATGAGAGCAAGGCCATTGGTTCTGTCTTTATTCCCGAAGAATTCTTCAATCAGATGCTGAAAAGTAAAGTTATTGCTATTGAGCGGCCTACCGAGACTCGAATTAAAAGGTTAACATCCGAATACACCAATTGCAATCCTCAGCTGCTTATTGATTCGGTTAATAAAATAGCTAAACGTTTGGGTGGTGACAATGTCATCAAGGCCATTAAAAGTATTGAGGAAGGTAAGTTTGAAGAGGCTGTAGGAATATCGCTTTATTATTACGATAAAGCCTATCAATTTGGGTTAAGCAATAAAATAAATAGCCCTATTATCTGTCCGTTAGATGATGAAAACATATCTCAGAATTGTTCCTTGCTAATCGAAACGCTAAATAACGTGAACTCGACATAAGATGATTTGTTATATTGCTGTTATTTAATGCTTTAACGTGAGTTCGATTTAAGAAATGGTAGTAATACTCTAAATTGTAATTTGTTACAAGTTTATCATTTGGTATTGGAATGATGGAATAGTGGAATAATGGGGTTTCTTCTAACTTTTTTCTTCCCTGTCTGCCGACAGGCAGGCAATATTCCATTTTTCCATCATTCCCTGCCTACCGGCAGGCAGGCATTTCTCCCCTCAAAGTAAAATACTGATAACATAGCACTTAAATTGTTTCTTACATCGAACTGACGTTACTTTAATGTTGATATTGTGTTTTTGGAAGACTGGAACTGGAGCGAAGCGAAACTCGGCGTAGCCAATGATGCCTGCCTGCCGCCTGCCTGCCGGTAGGCAGGGTAGGCAGGGAATATTGGAGGGTGCGTCCAACTTTTCTCTTCCCTGTCTGCCCTGCCTACCGGCAGGCAGGCGACAGGCAGGCAATATTCCATTATTCCAACATTGATTTCAAGGTAATATACTGTCATTCTTTTATTTAGGGCCTGCTGATTAGACATAATAGTCAAAAATGGTTGGTAAAATGTTAATCTATCATAGATTGCTAAAGGGTTTCAATTAGTTAAATTGAAACCCTTTTCATTTTTAGTTTTATTATGAGATTCTAATGTCATCATTTCAAAAGGCAAAAACAAGTTTTCTTAGCCATGGAGACTGCCAGTTGTGAGGTTAGTAATATCAGTAATGCTAATTGAATGTTACGGAATCTG
>RPRQ01000109.1 GCA_003818205.1 Bacteroidales bacterium | reverse complement strand
TATACTCTACTTGACCTTTTGAATGCCTTTCCAAGCGCTCATCGATATTAGATGTACAGCCAGTATAATGGGTGTTGTCGGCGCAGAGGAGTATGTAAACGTGCCACACTTCTTTTTGCGGATGGCATCCGCCGAAGCTCGCCGAATCAGAAGTATTCATACTAAATGATTTAGAGCGAAACTCGCCTTCGTTCCGATGAATCGGAACTTCGGCGAGCGAAGGCGGAGAGAATGGGATTCGAACCCATGAAGCCCTTTTGGAGCTTACACACTTTCCAGGCGTGCGCCATCGACCAACTCGGCCATCTCTCCTTGAAAGGTTTATTATGAAATGCGGCGCAAATTACAAAAAAAAACTATACCACAATCATAAAAGAAATAAACTGATATCAATTTAAGTGCAAAGCTTTATAATGCCTATGGAAGATTGGAATGATGGTTTAATATGAATTATCTATTTTTTTCTTCCAATATTCCATTTCGATATTGATGGCATAGCATAAAGTTTATTTTGTATGCTCTTGGAATGTTTCAAGAATGAATCTATCCACTTATTTCGCCGCTCATCGATTTAACAATTTCCTGCTTAATTGATTCTGAGGGTAATTTTTTGCCAAGTAGTAGCATTAATTTTGCAACTGCTGCTTCAAAGGTGATGTCGAAGCCGCTAATGACCCCTGCGTTTTTAAGAATTAAACCATTTTCATATTTATCCATATCAACACTTCCTGCATGGCATTGAGTAACGTTTAGGATTACAATGCCTTTATCCACTGCTTTTTTAATACAATCGAGGAACCATGGTTGACTTGGTGCATTGCCCGAACCGAATGTTTCTAATATTATTGCCTTAACATCTTGAGCATTAAGAACAGCATCTACAAATAGAGGTGTAATGCCAGGGAAAAGTTTTAAAACGCCAATGCTATTATCCAAGTTGGTGTGAATTATCAAATCGCGCTTATTGGTTGGGTAGTGTATATAGGCAAAATTATATTTGATGTTGATACCCGCCTCGGCAAGAGGAGGGTAGTTATCGGAACGAAAAGCGTTGAAATGTTCGGCATTGTGCTTAGTGGTTCTATTGCCTCTAAACAATCTGTTCTCAAAAAAGATACAAACTTCAGGAACCAATGGTTGTCCATTTCGCGATGCGGCGGCAATCTCAATTGCGCTAATCAGGTTCTCCTTACCATCGGTACGCAGCATACCGATTGGTAGCTGTGAACCTGTTAGGATAATAGGTTTATCGAGGTTTTGTAGCATAAAGCTAAGGGCCGATGCTGTAAACGACATGGTGTCGGTTCCGTGAAGAATTACAAAGCCATCGTATTTTTTATAGTTTTCCTGAATGGTTACAACCAGCTTAACCCAAAAATCGGGCGAGATATCGGATGAGTCAACAGGCGGCGTGAACGAGATGGTATCGAGCTTGTAATGAAATTTTTTAAGTTCTGGAACCTCAACTTCAATTTGATTGAAGTTGAAAGGGACTAGCGCACCGGTCTCAGGATTCTGTTTCATTCCTATTGTTCCACCGGTGTAGATAATTAGTATTGAAATTCCTTCTCGATTCATACCTTATTATGCTTTGATATTGAAAAGTTCTAATGTGTTCTTGGTTGTGATTCTTGCAACTTCTTCTATTGGGATGCCCAATACTTCAAAGATTTTATGTGCAACGTAGATGAGGTATTGACTTTCGTTTCGCTGCCCACGTTTGGGAACAGGTGTTAAATAGGGCGAGTCGGTCTCAAGTAGTATTTGCGATATATCCATATTGGCAACCACCTTATCTAAACCACTGTTTTTATAGGTTACAATACCACCAATTCCAATTTTAAATCCCCCGTAATCCACTATATGTTGATACTGTTCAATTGTGCCTGTAAAGGCATGGAAAACACCTCGAAGCGTTGAATCATTCTCTTGATCGACTATCTCGAATATCTCGTCGAAAGAATTTCGTGAATGGATAACAACAGGTAAATTTAAAGCTTTCGCAAGCTTTAATTGATATCGAAAAGCAATCTTTTGTTGTTCAAAGTAGGTTTTATCCCAGTATAGGTCAATCCCAATTTCACCAATGCCATAGTATTTGGTTGTTTGAAGCATATGCTCAACATGAGCGAGTTCTTCCTCGTAAGAACTTGATACCGATGTTGGGTGTAGTCCGATAAGCGGAAAGCAAATACCCTCAAATGTTTTTGAAGTTTCAAGCACCCTATCGGAATAGGTTGAATCGATATTAGGGAGTATATGATATTTAACGCCCAAAGCAGCAGCATTCTCAATTACCTTGGCACGGTCTAAATCAAAATCTTTATCGAATATATGGGAATGTGAATCAACGAATATCATCAGGTTTTTATTTTGAAATAGAATGCAAACTTAGCAAAAGTTTTTTCTTCAATCCCAAATAGCTTCAAAAGGGTTCACGACAAAACCCTTTTTAGCCTTTCATTTATTTTCAAGGATATGAGCCCGCAAAGCAGAGAAATAGCATGCTATTTTTCTTAGCGCACTTGGCGTCTGCGTGAAATAGTTTTTGATTTCTCTTAGCAGCGAATTTTGTCGTACACCCCTCAAAATGAATAGTTATCCGTTAAGCGAGAAGACTTTTCCTGGCTTGGTTTTAACTAAACCTGCAAACTCTAGATTCAGTAGTAGCGACGATACCTTTGAAACGGGTATTTGGGTCTTTATGCTAATTAAATCAATGGATTCTTGCTCAACGGTTTTTAGATAGTCAACTATAATTTGTTCCTCAACTGTGAGTTCAGCGAAAAGGGTTATCTGCTTTGGTTGTTTTTGAGTAGAAGCAGGTTCCCATCCAAGAAAAAACTCAATATCTTCAGGAGTTTCGATAAGTGCCGCCTTATTGCTTTTTATCAGCTGATTGCATCCTTGGGAGTATTTTGCCCCAACATTACCGGGTACAGCAAAAACCTCACGGCTATACGAATTAGCCAAATCGGCGGTGATAAGCGCACCTCCTTGCTCTCCGCTCTCAATAACAATAGTTGCATCCGATAGCCCTGCGATAATCCTATTCCGTTTGATGAAGTTATTCCTATCAATCGTTGTATTCGAGGGGAAGTCGGTAAGGAGTGCACCCGTTTCAACAATACTCTTGGCAATGTTCCGATGCGCTGTAGGGTAAATCATATCAAGGCCATGCCCCAAAACGGCCAAGGTTTGCAGCTGATTCTTAAGGGCTGATTTATGAGCAATTATATCTATTCCGTAAGCTAAACCGCTTACAATTATTGGGTTGTAACCCTTTTCGGAAAGTCCTGCTATTAACTTCTCGCAAACCACCTTTCCATAGTCGGTTGCCTTGCGGGTACCAACAATGCTAATAAACTTTTCGCGATTGAAGTTTATTTCAGCCTTTCCTTTTACGAATAAAACAATCGGACAATCCTCGCATTGACGAAGACGTTCAGGGTATTCAGGGTCCAAATAGAAAAGTGCTTTGATACCATATTTATTGATAAATTCAATCTCCTTTTCCGCTAGGCCAATAACCTTCTGATTGGTTATTTCAGAGGCTAAGCAATCACCTATCCCCGGTATTTTGAGTAATGCTTTTTTGCTTTGTTTGAAAACAGCCTCTATACCACCGCAATAGGCAATCAACTTTTTTGCATTGATGCTCCCTATCTTTGGAATCATTTCGATTCCAATTTTATATTTCAGCAGATTGTCGGGCAATGGATGCAAATTACGAGTTGGATTCTTGCTGATACTGTTTTAGGGTTAAGAAGAGCAATGCTTTTTGCTCCTTGCTTAGGCCTTTTAGGCTAAATGGAGGGTATTTGGAGATGCCATTCCCAAATTTCTGATAGACGGTAACCTCTTCTCTGATAAGTGTTTTGCTATATGAAAATTTAACAAATTGATTTTTAGGTATTTCATATGCGTTCTTCTTGGGATTCAAAGGCTTAAGTTGGTAAAAACGAATGGTAATCTTATGCCCTTCATCGGATAAAAAGAGGTATGATGTTCTTGCAGCTAAATGGTAGAAATAGTAAATCAGATAAGCAAAAACAAGAATTAACGTTACCCAAAGGTTCGATAATCCGAGGTATTTTATTAAGAAAGGTTCAATATTAGTGGTGTAAAGCACTACCATCGTAGTTAATACAGCAATTGCATATATGTATTTCAAAGCCTGAATCTTAACTACGGTATTTTCATTGTCAATCTTCATAAAATAAGTGATTTACATAATTTTAGCCTAGCCTGATGAACCATTCAAAGGTGGAAAATGATTTTTAATTATCCAAAAGTTAATTGAATCAATATGATTATAGCTATTGCCCATTTATAAGAATAATTCTATAATCGGAATTGTTATAAGTAATTAAAAAACAATAAATTAATTATTCGATTAGCTTAATATTGAGCTTACGATTTGGGAGGAATAGAAATCGACAGCATGTTTTGATCGGTTTTGTTTTAAAAAGTTTACTTTTGATGTTGGACTGTGTTTTTTATCAATTCGAGAAAGTATGTTACGATACACCATTTCAAAGGCTAACAATGACCTTTTGGGGGAGGTTTCCCTATTCCCAGCAAAAAAAATTAGTAATAAGGTATTGGTATTCAGGGTTATAAAACATTCAAGCAGCGACCAGAATCTGCCCGAACAGGAAGAGGTAGAGGTTATGTTTGAAAATGTTCCAAGATTCAGGAAAACCATTGACAAAGGGGAGGCGGGAGCAGCGCTAAGGCATTTGCGATCGTTCTTTCATTTTTTTAAGGGAGAATGGATGATAACTGGAACCGATAAGGCCAATGGACGTCCTATTGAATCGGTTGTAAAGATTCTTCAAAAGCAAGGTGTTTCCATTAGCTTTGCCGATCGTGCAGGGATGCCCCCGTTTAAACTGATTGGTAAAGGTTTTAAAGGGAATACTGTAGTAAGAGTGGATAGCAATATCAGCAGCAAGCTGGTTTCAGCTTCACTGATTCTTTCGCCGAATTTGCCCAATGCGACAATTCTTGAGATGAAGGATAATATTATCGGCTCATCTTACATAGAGTTAACCCTGAAAGCCTTGCAGTATTTAGGAATAAATTCGGGATGGAAAAAATCAGAAACGCTTATCGAGTCGGAGTTTAAGGATGGTTCGGAGTTAACCCTTGAAGCTGATTGGAGTGCAGCCTCGTACTGGTACGAAATTGCCGCTCTTTCCAATAAATGCAGTATTACATTACATGGTTTAAATGTTGATAGCTCGCAGTGCGACATTGTTACCAAGGAGCTTTTCTACCAATTTGGCGTTAAAACAACATTTATCAAAGACGGGGTGCTATTAACGAGGTGTAAGCGAACGATTAAACGCTTTGAGTACGATTTTTCGAATAATCCCGATTTGGTTCCAACCTTTGCTGTACTATGCGTGATTCTTAAAATCCCTTTCCGCATGTATGGAGTCAATTACCTGAGGATGAAATGTAACGATCGAATTCAATCACTTCAAACTGAACTTCATAAGCTTGGTGCTGATCTGACCGTAGAGGTTCAGGATGATAATGAGATTCTTTGTTTTAATGGGAAGGTTAGAAAGGTTTCGAAAAAATTGATTAGTATTTCAACCTTTGACGATCACCGAATGGTTATGGCTTTTGCTCCTATAGCCATTACAGGAATACCTGTGGTTATTGAAAATCCGAATTTGGTAAGTAAATCATATCCATCATACTGGGACGATTTTAAGAAGGTAGGATTTTCGGTTGACCAAGATTAATTGAATCACCACTATTATGCACACAAAGACACGGAGAAATACTAAAAAAATATATCTCCGTGCCTCTAATCTTTTCCACTTAAATTATTTTGCTATTCAACCCTTATCGCCACTTTATTAAGGTTTTTATCAGCCCAAAGTGTCATAATCTGTCGGAATTCGGTATAGTTTTCGGGTGCAATGCTCGATCTGTTTAGGTTAATTTTGCGGGTAATGATAACCGTACCATCCTTCTCAACCCCTTCAATGCTGCAATACCCTAGGCTATTCTCAACTACCGCTTTTTTCAGGGGGGCAATAATCTTTATCCCTGCCGAGAGCGTGAATGTGTATGAGTAGGTTTCGTCGAATGAGAAGGGTAGCTCAATGGTTGTTTGGCGGCTCAATGGTAATTCGCCAATCCCAACGGATGCTATTCCTTGCGCAATTTTTGGCAGGTTAAGAATAAAGTAGCCATCGACCCTTTCGGCAAGGTTTGGGTTAGTGAAAACTATCGAATGGGTTACCGAATCCTTTGCGTTGCACGTTTTTGACGATGTGAATGAAGAAGTTGGAATGCCGGTGAGTAGGCCTTTATCGCTCTCGAATCGATTCAAAAACAGGTTGCCCGTTCCGCTGAGTTTAACATCGTTCGTTAGGTTAATATTTGCATTTAGCAAAGCCTTAAAGAAAGGCTTTGCTTGATTCTCAAAGTTAAATTGTGAAATATCGTCCGCAAGGGCAATGGTTATCCTTTGCCCTGGAATTGCTGCATGATCATCAATAGCGGATAGGATGCGTGTTTCACCTTCGAATTCAACTTTCACCCAATATCTATCGAACGAACCGGGAAACCCGACCTCTTTATTGAAGCTGTGGCTATACCCTGCAATGACCGTTTGTGCATTAAAGCCTGCAATTTTAAGCATTGCCGTTAAAAGCACTGCCTTTTCGCCCTCTGTCCCACCGTTACATTGCCATACCTCTTCAGGGGTGCGATACCTGTAGCCTGTCAATTGAGGAGAAACCCCATAGGTATTGATATTTAAAACCACATAGTTTTGAATGAGATTAATTTTATCCCAACCTGTCGATGCATTTTTTAAAAGGTTCTTCGATTCCTCATCAGGAACAAAGGTATTGGTAAGTTTTCCTTTCAAAAAGTTGAAAACCGTTGCAAAATCCTGGGTGCTAAAGGTGAGGAAAGGGTATGCTGTCTGCCCCTCAGCTTGGAGCGGTTCATGAGAATATGCGCATAGATTATCCGATTTCCAAGTATAAACCTCATATTCACCAATTGTTTTGCTCTGGCTTGTTATGCCTTGGGGCTGATTGAGAAGGCTAAAGTTCAATTTTTCCCCTTTTGGTATCCTTACTATCACTTCAACCTGTTTAACTGGTGACGATTCGCAAAGGTTAACCCTATCGAAGAAGAATGGCATAAAGCCATGCTTAGTTTGAATCTCGTAATCCAATTCAACAACAGCACCTCGTTCTAAGCCAACGTGGGTAATAACCATCTCGCGAAGATGGTTGTATGCGGGGGCATCGGCAGCAGAGAAGGGTAATACCTCGTTGAACGCATTCTCTGGTGATTTAACCTTCTTCCCATCAGCCATTTTGGTTTCTGATTTATTGACCTTTAGGGTTTGGTATTGAGGGTTATAGACCACAAAGGTTTCACCATAAAACCGATTTATGGCTTGATAGGTGTTGTATTGCAATTTATGGTAGTAATGATAGCTGTAACTTCCATCGGGATTTAGGGTGTACTCTTTTACCTGTTTGAGGTAAACCGCATCGGCATTTTTCTGCTCATCGGTAAGCGGAGCACTACATGCTGTGAAAATTAGGAGAATTAATCCGATTATATATTTTGAGTTCATAGCTGGCTGTTTTAGTATTTAAGGATTACGGGTGTGTTTGCAAATTCATTCTGATATTTAACCGCATCGCGGAACGATGCCCAATCCTCAGGCTGATAGATTCGCTTTTTAAGTACAACCTTTTGGCTAAACGTTAGCGTGTTCCCATCTAGGGCGTAGTTCGATTCAAAATCGGCACCGCTCCCTGTTGTTTGCTTCGCCTCGGGTTTGAATTTTATGCTCATATTGGCAGGCAAAGTGATGGTTTCGCTGAGTTCTATCAGTTTGGTGCAGCCATCGGCAAAGGGGTATAGGCGTTTCTCGATTGATGTATCGAAAGAGGTGTGGCTATGACGGCTACCAAAAAGATTTGCTGCAACAACAGGAGTAACGATTATTTCATCCTTTGTGGCGATAGCATAATCGGGTATTCTGTATTTTACCTTAATCTGAACGGGTTGAAGTAGATATGCGTAAGGATCGGTGTAGCTCATCCCAATGATTTCGATTCTTGGGGAGATTTTTACCAATTCTCTCTCGAAGCTCGATTGCCAATCGGCCTTGAAATTTCGGGTAAAAATACCTCGAACGCTAGCATCCGATTGACCTTCGGCTGTGAGAGTAAATTCACCCATTAAAGTTCCATCACTTTGTAGGGTTGATGTTCCGTTAATCCTAAAATAGTGATTCTCGGGGGCAGATATCGGTGTTTCCATCAGATCAGCACCTTGGGGTAAGCCCATGAGGTAGTTCTGCTGCTGTTCGCGACTACTCCAGTTCTCACGGGTGAATGGAACCCAGGTAGGGTCGAGCATCATGTAATCACCATTGCGAAGTTTTACGGTAGTAACAGAATGGTTGAATTGGTCGGCAGGGATACGATCTATCCTTGAACCGGCCATGGTCATTGCTGGATACGATTCGAATCCCGCTGCTCTAAGCATTGTAACAAGCATACCCGCTTTGTCCTTACAAACCCCACATCGATCGTTGAAATCCATTTCACCTTTGTGGAGGGTGAACCCTTCACCTTTTCCCATTGAAAGCCCGCTATAGCGTATTTCATCAGCAACCCAATGGTTTAGCCTTGAGATGGAGTCCAGCTCATCCTTAGCCCCTTTAAGTATTGCCTTAACCTTCTTATCGATTTCGGGGGTTGACATAAAACTCCCATAATCCTCGTTTACACCACAGAACCACTTCGATTTGGTTTCCCAATCGGGGCTGGTTGAGAGCAGTAGTTTAGGGGCAACATCCGATTGAGCCACCATTCTTGGCTCTCGTTTCATGGGTAGAATATTTTTGACAGTAAATGAGTAAACCGATTTACCATTCTTTTCGCTTACCTTATCATCAACCGTTCCGTTGTAGAATTTATACTGTAGATTTTTCTCTTTGGCAATTGCTACGCTGTAAACCTTCTCTTTTATTGGGAAAGAAGAGAAAAACTCAACGATATCGTAGTAATGACCCCGCATGGGTGGCGTATAGTAATCGTCGCTAAGCTCTTCCTGGGTAAGCAATGCGTAGGAAAAACCTTTTTTAAAATATTTTACCTCAATACCATCGCCGGGTTCTAACCGTCCAATTCCAATCATCTGCTGACGGGCTCCCCAGTATATTGCACGAGCAGGTGCTGGATAATCGTATATTTTTTTAATATCTATCTCCTCAATCTTTCCATTACTTCGAATAATACGCGCTTTTTCAACACGTATAAATGCGGTGAGCGGGTCGTAGTCAAACTTAATTACTGCGAGTTCCTTCGCCCCACTTGGGGTCAGAATTTTGAATAGCCTTGAGTTGTTGTAGTAGCTCAAGCCTGTTTCCTGAACATCAACCCGGGTGCTATCGTACACGAGGATGTAACCTGCATTTGGGAATTCCATTGCAGTACCTGCCTTTCGGATTAGTTCAGCCTGCTGCGCAGTGGCAAGAAAACCCGAAAGCGATAAAATTAGAAAGAGTAATAGTTTAGAGCGCATGGTCGATAAAGATTTAGTTTAATATAATATTTAGACTAACTAGAGTAATCAAGGTTTGATTTTATTGAATTTATACTTTCGCATCAATAATCTTAAAAAAGAAATAAAGATAATCAGTATAGCTGTAATCTAAAATAATTAATTAGTGTAGCTATGTATTATTTTACCTTGGCCCGAATTATTGACTTCGTCGAGCTTCGTTGCGCTCCGGTTCATAATAATCCTAGCTAATAAAGACTACCGTAAATTTGGACAGCCCTTATTCGGGGTTTACTTAGGTGAACTCGCTATCGCTCGGTTTTCGCTTTACGGCCCACAATCCATAGCACATTTATACCTGATCCCAGCGAAAGGTATGAATAAAGCGGGTTAACAATTTACTCATATAAATAATTAGTTTGAACTCAACGTAAGGGTTGATTTAATTGCTTTAAAGTTACACCAAAGAGTGTAACGCTCTCTCTATATCCCGTTATTTTTTTTAGCCTTGTCACCCCATTTTAACATTATGGGGTTTTTAATTGTGTATAGATAAAACTGAGCTTCAATTTTAAATGTATTGGATGAGCACCAAATCCAATAAAAATTGTTCGTTCGGAAAAATTCAGTTCTTTGGGTTGGTTTGTAGCGATGGCTTTAGTTCTTAGGATTTTACTTTAAAAAAGTATTATTCTAGTACTTATTGGAAAGATAGCTGGAGTTGTACGCATCAAAATGGTAAGTATTTATGATGTTAACACCTAATCGGTTTTAATCTCTTGTTGGGGGAATATTTTTGGATACCTTTTGTTATCATTAGTATTTTGGCCATAAGGAATGACCTTTAGGTTTAATATAAACAATTACTAACAATAACCTAAAAAAAAATTGTATGAGAAAACAATTTACTTTATTCATCTTCTTGGCACTACTATCTATTAGTGCTATGGGACAACTGCGAACTAGCATCAGGCTAGGAGTATTTCTTATCGATTTTACCGATATTCCCTCGGATATGCGAGCGCTTTGGCCTACGCAATCCCAATGGAATACAATAATGTTTAACAGTAAAATAAAACAGTATTACGATATGATATCGTATAATAATTGCACTGTTTCAGGCACTGTTTATAACTACACAACCAGCAATTTACAATACTGGAATCCATCAACAGGAGCATTAAAAACCGTTAATGAAGTAATAGCCAGTGTGAATATTAATGCTCCTGGGTACAATCCGGCTAACTTTGATTACGTTGTTTTCCTAATTGGACATGATGCACGGCTAGGAGGTTCCCAATCCTACTCCTATACTTATAGAGTGAATGGTGTTCAGTATACAAAACCTGGATTAGTAACATTTTTCAAAATAGGTAAAAATAATAGGGTTGCCAGCAATTCTATAGAAAATTCGACGGTCGATAAAAATTCGTACTTATTGCCAATCACAACAACTAATCCGCCGACAACAGAGGAGGATTATGTAAAACATCCTTTAAGCAATTTTGAGCAGACATTTATTCACGAGCTTATTCATAGTTTAGGAATCGGAGCACATGCAAACTCCCGCACAAATAACGGTAAACCCGATTATGTTTCACAAGATCCCAATAATAACGGTTATTGGAATAGTGAATATGGAAACTTATACGATATAATGGGGGGCTCTGCAAGTTATGGTTCTTCGCTTAACGGGTATTTCAGACGTCATATACGTTTTATGGACGATAATATGTTACATATTTTTAGAACTTATACTACTCAAACGGTTACTGTGTATCCTTTAAATAATACATCGGGTAAAAGGTTAATCGCAATTTTTCATCCGGCATATCCAACCCAATGGCCTGGGTTATATGAAAATGATGGGTACACATTAGAAGTAAGAACTGCCGGAACATTCGATCCAATGCTCACTCACAACCTGTTAAAAGGTAACCTTGAAGGATTGTTTGTAATAAAAAATTCCGGATTGCAGAACCTTATGTTAGATATGAGCCCATCGCCAAATATCCATTATTCATGGGGCGATTTCTACGATATTCGCGATGTTGTTCTAAAACCTGGAATGGTTTACGAAAATAATGACGTAAAATTCAGCAATGTTATTAAAAACGGTGATGGATCATTTACAGTTACAATTCAAGTAAAAAATTCTGGAACACCGATAAAACCTGTTGCCAACTTTTCAGCAAGCCCAACCTCGGTTACTGCTGGACAGAGCGTAACGTTCACCGATCTATCCACCAATACGCCCACATCATGGTCATGGACGTTTACTGGGGGTACGCCATCAACCAGCACGGCAAAGAACCCAGTTATTAAATATAACACCGCTGGAACCTACAATGTTACGCTTACAGCAACCAATAGCGCTGGTAGCAATACCAAAACAGTAACCGGGTATATCACGGTAACCGGAGCTGTTCAGAAGCCAGTTGCCAACTTCTCCGCAAGCGCAACCTCGGTTACTACCGGACAGAGCGTAACGTTTACCGATTTATCTACCAATACTCCTACTTCATGGTCGTGGTCGTTTACCGGTGGCACACCTGCAACAAGTACAACAAAGAACCCTTCTGTAACCTACAATACAGCTGGCACCTATAGTGTTTCTCTTACTGCTACAAATACCGCAGGAAGTGGTACGAAAACGATGACCGGGTACATCACCGTTAGCAGCACGTCAACCTACTGCACCGCTGCCAGCACCAACAGCACCTACGAGTGGATCTCGAAGGTGGAGGTCGGAGCATTCAGCAACACATCGGCAGCTTCCAAGTACACCGACTTTACAGGTAAAACCATCAGCCTAACGGGCAATCAATCCGTATCCATCAAGCTGACGCCCAGCTACTCGGGCACAAAGTACACCGAGTACTTCAAGGTTTGGGTTGACTACAACAAGAACGGCGTGTTCACCGATGCCGGTGAATTGGTTTACAGCGGTTCCGGTGCGGCGATGGTAACGGGAACGTTCACCGTTAAGAACGTTACGGCCAGCACGAGGATGCGCGTGCTCATGAGCGATAATTCCGGGACAACCAGCCCATGCGGCACCTTTACCTACGGCGAGGTTGAGGACTACACAGTACTCGTAACCGCTGCTGCAGCGAAGGCCATTGCGGATCCGAACACCCAGGAGGTAGCGGTAGCGGGTGGTGTTGACATCTACCCGAACCCCTCCAGCTCCATTGTTTACATCAAGGGGGTTAAGGACAACTCGGTTGTAAGGGTTATCGGCCTATCGGGTCAAGTCTTTGAGTACCGATTCAACACCAGCGACAGGTCGATAGACGTATCCAGCTTCCCCAAGGGGCTATACCTTATCCAGGTAAACACCGACGGCAAGGTGGCGGCC
>RPRQ01000108.1 GCA_003818205.1 Bacteroidales bacterium | reverse complement strand
GGTACCGGGGGTTCGAATCCCCCTCTCTCCGCCATTATTATCTCGGGGTGTAGCGCAGTCCGGTTAGCGCATCTGGTTTGGGACCAGAGGGTCGGGAGTTCGAACCGAACGGAGTGAGCTCACGAGCAAAGCGAGTAATCTCTCCACCCCGACAAAAGAAGGAGGCTGTCTAAAAAGTCAATAATAGTTTCTCGCAAAGACCACAAAGTGAAAACGCAAAGACCGCAAAGCATTGATTAGTAACTATATTTATTTTGCGATCTTAGCGAAAATCTTAGCGTTCTTTGCGTGAAATGGTCTTTTTAGACACCCTCTTTTGTTCTTACTCAATCGTTAATTTCTCATCAAACTCTAAGCGTTTTAGAACGAATTTTAGTTCAAAGTAGCTAACCTTATCGCCAAATTCTGCTTTTGCATTGCTAAGCGATTTGGATTTATTGCTAATAAAGTACTTGGATATTTGATCGATTTTCTCTTGTGTCAAGAAATTACTTATGTCCAGCTCACCAGTACCAACATAATGTGCTAAATGTCCTTCGATGGTTGATAATGCCATTTTGCGTTCTGATGCAATTTCTACAATGGACTTACCCTCCTTAAATAGTTCGAAGCTGATTTTCTTCGAATCAATTTTTTCGATTTTCTTTGATGGGGTTAATTCAATTTCTGCTTGGGGTAGCTCAATGCCATTATTAATGCGATATTCTATAATAATTTCGAGTATTTCGCTTCCGAACTGTTGAATTTTTGCCTTGCCAAGCCCCTTTATGTTTTTCAACTCTGCAAGATTGCAGGGCAGTTGATTTGCCAGTAGGAGTAAGGTTTTTTGTGGGAGTACTAAGTATTGTGCCACATCTAGCTCATCTGCTTTATCGTCACGCCATGCTTTTAGCGTGGCGTATGGCTCTGATGAGGTTTTGCGATTTGTGGAATACTCACTCTTTGGCTTAACTTTTTGTTCTACCTTCTCAATGGCTGCTTTTGCGCGGATGTCGAGATAATCTTTGGTGTTAAATCCATTAAGGCAACTTTTAAGACACTTCAGCTTAATGGAGGATTCCTCTTTTAATCTATCTACTTGATCGGTAATCTGCTTTCTAATTGCTTTATTATCAGTTTCAACTGCTATTTCGTTAAGAGTATTGATAATTATTGATTCCACTTTTTCGGAGAAATAGCTATTGGCTTTTTTTAACCGTTCCTGCAAGGGTTCGTTCTCTTCAACTGAATTTACAGATGTTAAGAGCTGCTGAACCTGAATCTTAAACTTCTCTGAAACCTCTACTAGTTCGATTTTAAGGGAAGAACTCATCTTGATAAAAGGATCGCTGGCAGTTTTATGGAAACTCTCCTGATGGTTATTGATTAGTTTTAGCAAGTAGATTAGGCGGCGATTTATACCATTGAAATCAAAGAGTTCAAGAATTAAGGTTCTCTCATACTCTTTTTTGGAATCCTCCAGAAGTTCTTGTTTCGGAGGGTTTTGCTCAATGTCATGAACGAACTGTGAGACGGTAGAATCACTTTTTATACTTTTTGCTGCAACGGGAGTGCTAAGAACCATCCCCTCAAGGGTCTTGCATCGGCTTAAAGCAACATAAACCTGTCCATGAGCGAACGCTGAATTGGCATCGATTATAGCCCTCTCAAAGGTTAATCCTTGGCTTTTATGGATGGTGATTGCCCATGCCAACTTAAGTGGGTATTGGGTGAAAGTGCCTGCTATCTTTTCAGTTATCGCTTTAGTTTCAGAATCGATTGAGTATTTTGTGTTGTGCCAAACCTCCTTTTTTGTGGGTATGGTCGATGTTTCGTTGGGGCACTTCACGTAAATTGTATCTTCATCAATATCTGTAACCGTTCCAATCTTTCCGTTATAGTAGCGCTTTTCGTACGAGCTGTCATTCTTAACAAACATGACCTGAGCACCAACCTTCATTGTCAGTTCGAATTCGGTAGGGTAGGTGCTCTCAGGGAAATCACCATCTAGTATCGCTTTAAAGGTATGGGGCTTCACCTTTAGCTTGTTCAACTTCGATTCGTTGATTCCCTGTGCTTGATAGTTATGAGTGGTAAGGGTTATATAGCCCTCATTATCGCTTGGGTTGAAGTTGGGTTTATGCCTTTTGTTCAGCTCATTCAGCGTTTCATCGTCAAGATTATTCTCGCGAACCTTATTCAGTATTTGGATGAAATGGTAGTCGCTTTGGCGGTAGATATGCTTTAGCTCTATGCTGATATATCGTGTTTTTTGAAGCGCTCGGCTTGAGAAAAAGAAGGTGTTTTCGTAGTAATTCTTCAGAATGTCCCATTCATCATCCTTTGCAATGGGGGCGAGCTGTTGTAGGTCACCAATCATCAGAAGTTGAGTTCCTCCAAAGGGCTCAAAACGATTCTTGTATTTGCGAAGCACTTCGTCGATGGCATCGAGAATGTCGGCTCTCACCATGCTTATCTCATCAATGACAAGCAGGTCGAGGCTTTTGATGATGTTAATCTTTTCGCGGCTGAAATGTTTTACGCTATCGGATGTAGGTTTCTCCTCAAAATCGTGAAAGGGGTTCTCTGAATTTTTCTGTATTGGAAGGTATGGACCAAAGGATAGCTGAAAGAATGAATGGATGGTTACTCCCCCTGCATTTATTGCTGCAACTCCTGTTGGCGCAACAACAATCATTCGCTTAGGCGATTTGATCTTTAGGTTGTGAAGAAAGGTTGTCTTACCTGTACCCGCCTTACCTGTAAGGAATATGTTTTTATTGGTGTATTGAACAAAATTAAAAGCCAGTTCAAGTTGAGCGTTGTGTATTGGTTCCATTTTGGTTGCAATCGGTTGATTGCTTAAAGTTAATAAAAAATGAGTTTCCATTGATGTGAATTCCTATCTTTGGTTTGTTTTCCTCCTTGAAAAAAATACTCTATGAAGAAGTTGATAAATACGCTCAGCCTTGCAACTGCCTGTGTGTTGATGCAGGGTTGCAATACAGGTAATGTAAGTAGGAATGATATGAATGTTCGCCAAATGGTTGACACAGTTGGTTTTGCCCACATCAATTGGCAGGAAGATTCCATTATAAATAGGATTGAACGAACCTATACCAAGGAGTTGTCAGAGGTAAAGATTGATGACAAAACATCTTGGCGAGTAGCAATCTGTCCTCACGACGATTATACCTATGCAAGCTGGCAATATCCTGCTCTGCTTAGAAATTTAAAGGCAAAAACGGTAATCATATTTGGAGTTGCACATAAGGCGCGTCAGCTGAACGTTTCCGACATGATAGTATTTGATAGCTATTCTCATTGGAATGGCCCTTATAAGGATATCAAGGTTTCGCCAATTCGGGAGGAGTTGATGGCTGCAATGCCAAAAGAACTGTATCAGGTAAACGATAGCCTTCAAAAGGTTGAGCATTCGGTAGAGAGCATGTTGCCTTTTGTTCAGCACTTTAACCGTGATGTGGAGATTATCTCCATTCTTGTTCCATTTATGAATACAGAAAAGATGGCTGAAATATCAAAACATTTATCATCGGCAATAGCTAAGGTGATGAATAGAAATAATCTTGAATGGGGGAGGGATATTGCCTTATTAATTACCACTGATGCAGTGCATTATGGCGATGAGGATTGGGGCGGGAAAAATATGGCTCCTTACGGGGTTGATAGCATTGGATACGCAAAAGCGGTTATGCATGAGCATGGGATTATCGATAGCTGTTTAGTCGGAGAACCAAATCTTGAAAAGGTAAAACGATTCATCGATTTCACTGTTCAACCCAATAATTATAAGGAGTATAAATGGACTTGGTGTGGTAGGTACAGCGTTCCCCTTGGGTTGATGACAGCCCTTAATCTTCAAAAGGAATTAAACAGCGACCCGCTAAATGGCATATTTATCGGCTATTCTACAAGCATCGACCATAAACCATTACCTGTTGATGATTTGAGAATGGGGAAGACCGCCATTGCTACAATAAGGCATTGGGTTGGGTATGCTTCGGTTGGGTATAGATAGTTAATATGGGTCGAATCAGCCGTTAGAGGTTTTGGTATCTATTGTCAATTTGACCCATTAATACATTTTTACCCTATTTTAACTTGTACTTTAGAATGAAGGTACTTGTTAATATTTCGGGGTTAATAATCTTAATGTTGTCCTGATCTAGGTTATCCAATTGACTATTAGCTATAACGTATAAGTAACCGTTAGCAATTACATTAGTGGTAGGAATGTTAAAATATTTATTACTGTCGTCAATTAGCTCGATTCTCACAACCTTATCAAATTCATCAGACAAGTATAGCCTTACTATTCTAGACTTTCCGATTCTGTTCTGCACTCCTATTATTGAGTTTTCATAAAACTGTATTCCATCAAGCCTCCTAGATGTTAATGAATCCTTGGGCATCTGTATCATCTCCATTCTATTATTGCTAAAGTCAAACCTTTTTAATCCATCATTTGATGCAACAAAAAGATACTTATTATCAGGTGAAATCTCAATTCCATTTGGGTATTTCAAATCACCTATGATGCTGATTTTTTGAGGCTCCTTCATCGAAATACCCCATTTCCAAATGCTGTTATCGAATGTATCAGTAATATAAATAAATCCTTCATTATCAATCGCTATATCGTTAAAAAGTCGTTGAGAAGTACTGATCGGGTAAAAGATTTTTTTAATCAGTTTCTTTGTATTCAGATCATAGGCAAATATCCCTGTTCTAAACTGATCTCCCATAACATTGCCCGAGCAAGCCCAGAGAATTCTACGCTTACTATCCACATGTAAGCCAACTCCACCAACAAATCCATCGCTATTACTTGCAATGAAATCGCTCCATTCGCTATTTTTCGAGATTTTTACAATTTTATTCTTGTATATACTACTTATATAAAAATTGCCAGTGGCTGAATCGAAGGTGATTCCTTCAGGAATTAAATCCTTCTCAACGCTAGTAAATACAACTTCTTGCCCATAAATACAAATACTTGTAAAAAAGATAATAATGCTAAAAATTAATGATTTCATAGTAAACTTTTTTTGAGAATAAGATTAAATATTAGTTTCGTAACTATTCACCACGGAGACACTGAGGTCACAGAGATTCACTGAGATGATAATAAAAAAATCAAAATATTTTAAGAATAGCAATTATACCCAATACTCCATTTAACTCTGTGTTCTCTGTGTCTCCGTGGTTAATTGTGTTTTATCGACTGCAAAGCTAGAATAGTAGTCTCGAGCATCTCATCTGTAAAATCTAAATGGGTAACCATTCTTATTGTTTGAGGACCAAATGTAAGGCAGTGAATGTTTTTCTCTCCTAGCAGTTTAACAAATTCTTTATCCTTCATCGATTGTTTTAGCTTGAATACAAGGATATTCGTTTGAACAGGATTTACAGTTTCAACATATGATTGTTTTGATAGCACTTCAGCAATTGCTCTTGCCCGTTGATGATCCTCTTTCAGCCTTGTAATATTGTTTTCAAGCGCATATAGCCCTGCTGCTGCCATAAATCCTGCTTGACGCATTGCTCCACCAAATACCTTGCGAGTTCGACGAGCTTCGTTTATAAAATCCTGTGTTCCCAATAGTAATGAGCCAACAGGTGCGCCAAGCCCTTTCGATAGGCAGATTGAAATAGAATCGAAAAGTTCGCCGTATTGCTTTGGTGTTTCACTCGTTTCGACCAAAGCGTTGAATAATCTTGCTCCGTCTAGATGAAACTTCAATTTATATTTATCGGTAACCTCTTTTATTTTTCGAATCTCATTGATATCCCAATAGCTTCCACCGGCTTTATTTACTGTGTTTTCAATCTCAACCAATTTAGTTCTAGCGGCATGAATATTATCGGGGTTGATGTTTGCTAAAACATCCTCAGCGGTGTATCTACCTCTACCTCCCTGAAGTAAACGTACTGAAGCGGAAGAATTACGAGCAATTCCACCTCCCTCAAAATTATAGATATGTGCAGTCTGATCGCAGATAACCTCATCGCCGGGCCTAACATGAACGTTTATGGCAATTTGATTGGTCATTGTACCTGATGGACAGTATATTGCAGCCTGTTTCCCGAACATCTCAGCTGCTTTTTTCTCCAATGCGTTTACAGTTGGATCTTCACCAAAAACATCATCGCCAACTTTTGCGGTCATCATTGTATTGAGCATTGCAGAACTTGGTCGGGTAACTGTATCGCTACGTAAATCGATAAATAGGTTCTTGTTCATCTGTTATTTGACTTTTGAAATTTGATTTTTGGTTTTTGAATTATTTAGACCAAAGATAATCCAAATGGTTTCATTCGTTGTAAAAACATTTGAGCCCTTTTTACTACTTTTGAGGGAAAATACAAAATAGATGATCAATATTGAACAATTGAAGGAACTTGTAAAGCGCGAAGATGCGCTGAGGAGGCATCTTTGACATCGATAATAAGCTAATTAAACTCGACGAGGAGGAGGAGAAGACTCACTCTCCAAACTTCTGGGATGTGTCTGCTGATGCTGAGAAGCAGCTTAAACTCGTTTCATCAATTAAAAGTTGGACTCAATCATTTTCCGATGTAAAGCAGAACATTGAAGATCTTCAGGTTCTCTTCGATTTTGCCAAGGAGGGAGAAGCGACTGAGGATGAGGTTGCCAAACAATACGCTCTAACCATTTCGAAGATCGAAAATCTTGAGCTCAGGAATATGCTCCGCAAGGAGGAGGATAGGCTAGGTGCTATCATGAAGATCAACTCTGGTGCTGGGGGAACTGAAAGTTTGGATTGGGTGGAGATGCTCATGCGCATGTACTTACGATGGGGTGAGCGAAATAGCTATGAGACTAAAATTATCGATATTCAGAAAGGGGATGAGGCAGGAGTGAAATCGGTAACCCTCGAATTTATTGGAGAAATGGCCTATGGCTACCTGAAGAGCGAGAATGGCGTTCACCGTCTTGTGCGTATCTCCCCTTATGACTCTAGTGCGCGTCGTCATACAACATTCGCTTCAGTATTTGTTTCCCCTGCCATTGACGATACCATTGAAATACAGGTAAATGTAGCTGATATTAAGTGGGATACCTACCGCTCGGGTGGTGCTGGAGGGCAGAATGTGAATAAGGTTGAAACAGGGGTGAGGCTTTACCACTTGCCATCAGGCATTGTTGTTGAGAATACTGAAACCCGCTCGCAGATGCAGAATCGGGAGAACGCCATGCGTATCCTTAAAGCACATCTTTATGAGTTAGAACTTCGTAAGCGACAGGAAGTGCAAGCAGAGATAGAGGGCAAGAAGAAGAAAATAGAATGGGGCTCGCAGATTCGAAATTATGTTCTACATCCTTACAAATTAGTTAAGGATTTGCGAACAGACTATGAAACATCAAATGTTCAGGATGTTTTGGATGGAGATTTGAACGATTTCTTAAAGGCTTACCTTATGCAGTATGGTGGGGAGTAGAAATCCAATATAACAAAAACAATGGCTATTAAACTGCTTTAGCCAAAAGATTTATAAGATAGTAAACAATACAATAGTTTGTTAAATTTTAAATGACAGCACATATGTAATAGGTTTATACTTTTTAATATTTTATATCAATTGTATTAATTTAATATACGTATAAAAAAATGAATCGAACAATTTTATCACTTACAATTGCCTATACCATTTTTTCTTCAGGTACGATTTTTTCACAAGAGGTTGATAATGTTTATTATCCAACCCTCAAAGGCTCGTATCTAGGTCAAAAGTTACCTGGGAATATCCCTGAAGTTTTCGCACCGAACATTGTAAATTTCGGACTAACAACAAGAGATATTGCCATTTCAGAGGATGGAAAAGAAATCTACTTTAGAGTTGGTCTTCCGGGATTTTCTCGAACAGCGATTTTAGAAACACGAGAAATTGATGGTAGATGGACTGCACCAGAGGTTACTTCTTTCTCCTCAGATCCTCGATGGCGTAATCTGGAGCCATGTCTTTCACCTGATGGGAAGGAATTCTTCTTTTCATCAAATCGTCCAGCTGACCCAGCATCGGATAAACCTGGTCCTTTCAATATTTGGAGAGTGAAGCGTATGGCAAATGGATGGAGCGAACCATTACGCCTTAATGATTCAATCAACGGTTCCGATGGTACATTCTTTCCTTCTGTTACCAAGGATGGAACTCTATATTACGGTAGGGAAGGGAAAGATGGTCTTGGAGAAATATGGCGTGTAAAAAAAGGTAAGGATGACGGCTACCTCTCTCCAGAAAAACTACCAAAGCAAGTTAATGCTGGAGAAAGTCGTTACAACCCTTTCGTTGCGCCTGACGAAAGCTATGTGATCCTTCCAATCTATGGGTTAAAAGATACTCAAGGAGGAATGGACTACTATATTGTTTTTAGAAACCCTGATGATACATGGTGTGAACCAATCAACCTTGGCTCGACAATCAATACCCCAACGAATGGTGAGATCAGTGTTTTTGTGAGCAGGGATAGCCGTTACTTATTCTTTTGCTCAAGTCGGATAAAAGAAGGTATCTTCTCCTCAGGAGAAAAACTAACCCTTAAGAAGTTTAAAGAAATAGCAAGAGAAAGCGGGGCAAATGGTGATCTAGCAATCTACTGGGTATCTGCTGAGTTTATAGAAAAGTTAAGGTCAGAAAATTTCAAAAAATGATATAGTGAATGTAGATTATAATCTTAATAAAAAGAGTCAAGCATTAGACTTGACTCTTTTTCAGTATTGTATCTGTCCGTTTTTTATTTATTTTTCAAAGCCTCTCTAATCTTCTTTTCAAGCTCATCAGCAAGTTCAATATTGTCAAGCAATAATTGTCTAACAGCATCGCGCCCTTGTCCAAGGCGAGTTTCGCCGTAGCTGAACCATGAACCACTCTTCTTAATGATGTTCAATTCTACGCCCATGTCAATAATCTCGCCTGTTTTGGAGATTCCTTCACCGAAAACGATATCGAACTCAGCTTTTTTGAAAGGTGGAGCCAACTTGTTCTTAACAATCTTAACACGAACACGGTTGCCGGTTGATTCGTCGCCGTCTTTAATCTGGTTCATCTTACGAATATCCACACGAATAGTAGCATAAAACTTAAGCGCATTGCCACCTGTAGTTGTTTCGGGGTTGCCGAACATTACACCAATTTTATCGCGGAGCTGATTGATAAATACACAGCAAGTATTGGTTTTGCTGATTGTTCCTGTAAGTTTTCTGAGTGCTTGAGACATTAAACGAGCTTGCAAGCCCATTTTGCTATCGCCCATTTCACCTTCAATCTCAGCCTTTGGTGTGAGCGCTGCAACAGAGTCGATAACGATAATATCAATAGCCCCTGAGCGAATTAGGTTCTCAGTAATCTCGAGAGCTTGCTCGCCATTATCGGGTTGTGAGATAAGAAGTGTTTCAACATCTACTCCTAATTTTTCGGCATAGGTGCGGTCGAAAGCATGCTCAGCATCAATAATCGCTGCAATGCCACCGGCTTTCTGTGCTTCAGCAATGGCATGAATTGCAAGAGTTGTTTTACCCGATGATTCAGGGCCATAAATCTCAACAACTCTGCCTCTCGGGTATCCGCCTATTCCAAGCGCAGCATCAAGGGCAATTGAACCCGATGAAATGGTTGGTACATCTGCAACGGCCTTGTCGCCCATTTTCATGATGGAACCTTTGCCAAAATCTTTTTCGATTTTATCGAGGGTTACCTGAAGGGCTTTAAGCTTTTCCTTGCTGATTTCCTTTTTTTCTTTGTTTTCCGCTTTTTCCATTATATGATTAATTTTCTAAGGTTTTCCTATCAATTCAAGAATCTGATTCAAATGATCACCCGTGTTTACTTTTGATATTACATGGTTAATAATTCCCTTTTCATCAATAAGAAATGTTGTTCGTAGGATTCCCATGTAACTTCTGCCATACATCTTCTTTTCTCCCCACACGCCATACGAGTTGGCTACTGCTTGGTCTGTATCTGCTATTAGCTTAAAAGGCAAATCAAACTTCTTGATAAAGTTTTGATGCGATTTTTCGTTATCAGGGCTAACACCAATTACTTCAAATCCAAGATTAGCTAATTGCTCATATCCATCGCGAAGACTGCATGCCTCGGCAGTACATCCCGATGTATTATCTTTTGGATAAAAGTATAGAATAACCTTCTTCCCCTTGTAGTCAGAGAGTTTTATCTGATTGCCATTTTGGTCAACAGAACTGAATTCTGGAGCTTTATCTCCTGATTTTAAACTTATTGTCGTCATAGGTAATTATTTGTAAAGTTAAAAAGTTTGATTGATAATTCTTTAGGTATTTGCATTTGGCTTGAAACCATTTATCAACAATTCATAATCAACCTATAAACAAGGGTGTTGATAAAATAGTTTAGGAATTAATTGTGACTATTCTGTAGTAATTGAAAATGAACAAAAAACCACGGAGACACGCCTGCCTGCCGCCTGCCTGCCGGTAGGCAGGGTAGGCAGGGAGGGCACAGAGAATAATAGTTTAGAATATTCTTTTCGGTCATAATGATTGCAAAAAAAAGCATATGTTTTTGTACTTTATTTAAAAACTTATCATGGTTATTATTCTTTGGTCAATGAAACATGCCTCTGTGATCTCTTTGTCTCCGTGGTGAATAGTTACGAATGATTTAATAAAAGGAATTTAGTATAAACGGATTAAATGGGATACTTTCGAAAATCTATGTTGTTTTTCTGTGTTATCAGCATTTCGATTTATTTTATACTTTTATACACTTTTATAATTAGGTGGTAATTTTAATGACAAATTCTATGATTACAATTCGAGGACTCAAAAAATCATATAGCAGCAATGAGGTTTTAAAGGGTATTGATATAGATATCACTCCCGGTCAAATTATTGGATATATCGGGCCAAACGGTGCTGGAAAAAGTACAACCGTAAAGATTCTTTGTGGAATTATCACTGAATATGAAGGCGATATAAAAGTGTTTGACATGGATTTAAGAACGCAGTCGCTCGAAATTAAAAAACGAATTGGGTATGTTCCTGAGAATGGTGCTCTATATGACCTTCTAACTCCAAGAGAATACCTCAGTTTTATTGGAACAATATATGGTATTTCGAAAGATAAACTTGATACAAGAATTAACCACCTGCTCTCGTTCTTTGGGATGGATAAGAATTCAGATCAACGCATGGACACCTTTTCAAAGGGGATGAAGCAGAAAATACTTATTATGGCGGGTATAATCAATAATCCGGATATTCTTTTTCTTGATGAGCCTTTATCGGGTTTAGATGCTAATTCGGTGATTTTGGTTAAAGAGATGCTTATAAGCATGGCCTCCGAAGGGAAAACGATATTCTTCTGCTCTCATTTAATGGATGTTGTAGAGAAGATTTCGGATAGGATTATACTCATTAACGACGGTAAGGTTCTTGCTGATGGCACATTTGATGAGTTAAAGACCGAGAAATCTGCAACCCTCGAAAAACTGTTTGCCAACCTAACAGGTAATAAGGATAGCGAGTTTAAATCCGAAGTGTTTAACAAAGCATTTGAGGAATAACCGCTATGGAAAAAATTGCAATGTTTATAATTAGACTTCTTAAGTACCCCATTCAATGGTGGGGTGCCGACTATGCTCAGGTTGAGATAATTCTTAAAACAAAGCTGTCGATGGATTTTCGTCGAAGCCCATCCATATTTCATGCATCGGGTAGTACCGATAAAACCTTCAATTTTCAGCTGATTATAATGTTGTTCTTGGGGATATTTATATCTTTTGGTATTACAACTATCGATAACCTGTTGCTGAATTTAACCATTTGCTTTTCAATTATAATGGTAATGCTTTGTTCTTCAATTATTACAGAGTTTTCCACCGTATTGTTTGACCATAGAGATAATCAAATATTACTATCACGACCAATAAGCAGCAGGACTTTGCTTCTTTCAAGACTTTTGCACATTCAGGTTTATATAGGCTTAATGGCTATTGCGCTTTCAGCAATACCATCTGCTGTTATAGCATATAAATATGGTATTTCCCCTTTTCTTGCATTTTGGGTTGCAGTAGGATTATGCGCATGGATTTCACTTTTAATTACTTCGTTTTTCTATATGGCCTTATCTAGGGTGGTTTCTGGAGAACGATTTAAGGACATGATGTCGTACCTCCAGATTTTTCTCGCTATTGTTCTGTTTGGTGGATATCAGCTTATGCCTAGACTAATGGAAGGCGCTAACCTGAAGGACTCCATAATGAGTATTCATTGGTACACTTTTTTAATTCCTCCAACTTGGCTTGCCGGGTTTGTCGATGTTTTTAGTAGCACTGAGGTTAATTTTGCGATAATCGGATTGGCTGTTTTAGCCATTCTGGTTTCTATTGCTGGCGGAGTATTTATTGTAAGATATCTTTCCAACAGCTTTTCAAATGCGCTAAGCGATAGCGCAGCTGAGATTTCCGAAAGCGAGAGACCTGTTAACGTAAATACGACTAGATATAGTCCACTTAAATATTTATGTGTTTCGGAAATTGAGCAGATGGGTTGGCGATTAGCTATGGCGATTACAAAGCGTGATAGAAAGTTTAAACAAGCTGTTTATCCCTCTTTTGGGATAATGATTGTAATGGCTGTGCTAATGATTAAGCCCGATTTTTCTAGTTTTGCCAATACGATGGAGAAACTTAGCGAGGGTAAGAACTTTTTGTTCTTTTTCTTTATTTGTTTTTTTGGAACAACTGCAATTACTCAACTTCCATACACCGATACGCCTGAAGGGGCATGGATTTACAAGGCTCTCCCAATAAGTAATCATGGGCATATACTTACAGGTGCTATAAAAGCTATGCTTTTTAAGTTTTTTGTTCCTGTGCTGATTATTCTTTTAACAATCACTTTGTGGATATGGGGTGTATCTAAACTGCCTGGATTATTTGTTGGTAGCGCGCTAATAATATTGATTAATCAGTACTCAATAATTTTTATGAAGATGTCGTTGCCATTTACGCAAGCGCGCGATATGCAGCAAAAAGGCACAAATATGGCTCGAATGTTTTTGTTAATGATGCTTATGGGTATTGCGGTGTTTATGGTTTATCTATCTCTATTGATGAATGTATATGTTGTAGCAGCGCTATGTGTTCTATTAGTATTGATGGTAATAAATGCCAATAGCCAAATAAGAAAGCGGAGCTATATTTTTAGTTAGGGTCTGCTGATTAAGTGTTAAAACACAGAAATATAAAATATTACAACAATTTTTTGTTGTGTAAGCGCAAGCATTTTTTATGTAAAAGCCTAAAATACGTGCACTTGTTATTCTAATTTT
>RPRQ01000107.1 GCA_003818205.1 Bacteroidales bacterium | reverse complement strand
ATAGTTAGCAGCGATGCTGCTTTTTTAAAGTCGCGTAGCGAGGACCTATTTGTAGTGTTTTTATTAAACCGAAAATCAAGCCCTGTTAGGGGCGACCTATACATTGAATGTAGTAATATCAAGTATTTCATGAATTACATAATAATTTAGTCGGTCAGTAGTGAAAAACTATTATTTATCAAAAGAATGGAAACATTACGAACATTTATTGCCATTGATGTTAAGGTTGAACCAACACTAAAGAAAAAATGGGAAGAATTAAAAATATTGCTTTGCAACGATAGCATCAAATGGGTTAATGAGCAAACGATTCATCTTACCCTTTCCTTTTTAGGTGATACTCCTATCTGCCAAATTGAAGATATTACTCAACAACTTGAATTGAATCTTAAGAAAACATCAACTTTTAGAATTACCCTTAATGGATTCGGTTTTTTTGGGAAGAGTAGCTCTCCCAAAGTTATATGGGTAGGGATTTCAGAATCACAACATATTTCGCAACTGAAAAAGATTGTTAATTCAACACTATCAACACTAGGATTTGATGACTCTCAAGGTAAGTTTTCTCCTCATATAACGTTAGGTAGGGTTAAACAGTTAAAATCTTCAATTGAACTAGTAACTATATCAACAAGAACAAATCAGAGGCTTTACAAGATGCCGAAATAGATAGAGTGTTTTTTTACCAAAGTATTCTTAAGCCCACTGGACCAATATATAAACAGCTTAAAGAGATTAAACTCCTTTCCCTTTAAAAACAGTAATCAGGGTATAAATAATTATCTTAAGATCAACCAAAATCGACATATTGTCGATGTATAGAAGATCGTACTTTAGCCTTTCTACCATCTGTTCCACATTCTCAGCATAGCCATACTTTACCTGCCCCCACGAAGTGATTCCAGGCTTCACCTTTTGAAGGTGTATGTAATGGGGGGCAATTCTAACAATCTGGCTAACAAAATATTGCCGTTCAGGTCGAGGTCCTACTAACGACATCTCCCCTCTAAGAACATTTAAGAAATTTGGTATTTCATCGAGCCTAGTTTTACGCATAAATCGACCAAGCGGAGTAACCCTGGTATCGGTTTTACTCGATAGCGCAGGGCCCGAAGCCTCGGCATTGAAATACATGGATCGAAACTTAAAGAGCGTAAAGGGTTTACCGTACTGCCCAACCCTCTCCTGCTTATGAATTATTGAACCCCTAGAGGTTATCTTAATCAGGATACATAAAACAATAATAAGGGGAAGGAGAACTATCAGGGCAATACCTGCAATTACTAAGTCCATTAGCTGCTTCACCTTTACCTGCCAAGGGGGCATCAGCTCAAAGGATACCCTAAACAACGGTGCGCTAAAAATCTCCGACATCTTAACCCTGCCCGTCAGGTAATCATAAAGGCTTGGTATCGCTTTGATAATAATATTCATGCACAGCAGATCGTTGATCAGCTTAAGCATGCTCTTATTATCGGTACTATCGAGGGCTATCAGCGCCTCCTCTATCCTATTAGTTTGAATAATGCTAGCTATGGATTTAAAATTGCCTAGGCAGGGTATAACTCCTGCTAAACGATTTTCAGTTTCACCACCAACTTCAACATAACCAACAATTTTGTATCCCTGAGATTTAACCTGTGCCTGAAGCTCATTGTACAGCTCAAGAGCCTTTTCGCCTTCGCCAATAATTATAGTTGGGTAACCATATTTTCGGGAATGAATCCGATGTATAGTAATTGATGTAATGATCAACCTTGGGAAATAGGTTAAAGCGAATACGAGCAGAAAAAGGGTGTAGAATAGCTTAAAGTAGTATAGCGATGATAAAACTACATCATTGAACATTAAAATAAAGAAGATGACTAGCGTTCCGACTAAGGTTATTCCTATTGAATTGCCAAGCTCATTTAATCGTGATTTTCTGAAAATATCGTTATAAAAACCGGCTAGGCTGAAAAGGATTATCCAAAAAATCACATAAAGGGCTATTCCAAAATAATGCTTGATGAAAAATGCTGATGGAATCGGCTCAAGAGTTGATAACCCATGGTCTAAACTGCTCCGAAAATAGGTAAACAGTAACCATGCAACAAAAACACCTACAATATCAAAGGTAATGTATTTAGCAACCTGCCACTTCCTATTCACATCTTGTTGTTTTAGGGTTTCTAAATTAAGGAAATTATGCCGATTACAAAAATAAAATGGATTAGCTAAATGGGTTAAGGCGTTCTTCTATCGTTTCAAAAAGGTTGAACGTTTCTATAGCATTCTCAATACCAAAGCTTAATGGTGATTTTGATATTATTTCCTGAGAGTATATGCCGAGATTTGCTATAAACCCTTCATCGGATAGAATGAGCTGGGGCGATTCCAATATTTTAGATTCGAAAGCAATACTATTGATGGACAAATCTTTAAAATACCCATCATCCCCCGAAAAGAATCGTAATACGCATTTTTCATCCTCGTCAACCCGAGCTATACTCGATGCGATGATACTGCTATTATCGTACTCAAAGCGAAGGTTAATAACCGTTGGCTTTTGGTTGAACAATGGCAATCCATTTACCCTTAATTTCCTCATGCCATAAGGTTTAATCCTTACAAACGAGGCTATATCATAAATAAGCATTCGTCGAAATACCTCATCGCTTGTTGCTTTCCCTGTATCGCGGGTTAGCTCTAGCATGAAGCAGTTCCCAATAATCTCATCCTGCTTAACCAGTATCTCCCCTGCGCAGCCAAAACCAATGGGAACGCCTATCTCAGTTGAAAGTTCATTGATCTCCACAAGCGAACTATGCGAATAATCGGGAAGGCTTGCTAAAAAGATATTTACCCCCCTCTTTAACGCTTTTGCAGCAAAATCGAAGTAATTATCTCCATTATAGAAAATGTATGCCACCTCAATCTGAACCAAGAGCTCATCCTCCGATTCATAAATTTTGGGGTCAGAGCTGTTGGATTCATCATTAGATTGAAAGAATGCTCCTACCAGCTCAAGGCTATTCTCATCGGCGATTGTTTGCAGCAAACCGATATTCACTGAATTTTGAAAGAAAAAGCCTGCTTTCATAAATAGATGCTATTTTTTATTGAAAATTTCACAACCGACAAATGTCAACTATACTAATTCTAATCTTTTAGCTATATAACAATCATTGTTCAAATAGCCCTTTGAAAATTGAATTTATACTCTCAAGCAACATTCTATTAGGTTGTTTTTGTAATTCAGATCTTCGGTACTCTTGGAATAGAGCGATTATTTTTTGTTCATTTTTTTTGTCTATTCGGTCAATATCAACAATCATTGCTTTATTTATATCGTTGGGTTCAAATTTTTGTAATCCATTACCATATTCTCTGCGATTATCATTAAAAATATCTTTTGAAATGTCGGTTAGCAGGTATGCAAAAAGCAAATCAATTTTTTGTTCAGAAAAAATATTCAAGTAGATGCAATGAAATGTTGTCAAATTGCTAATCATTGCCTCATTGCGAATAAAACGAAGTCCATTGCGGTTGAAAACCGAAACCCATATTTGCGAAGGAGGCCTGTTCTCTATTGAATACCAAGGTGTACGGCTCGCTGTTAAGAATTTCTTATCTACATTCTCCAATACACCCTTTTCAATATACTGTTTTACTGATTTATCATTACTGTTAATTCCTTTAAATAGGTAAATAAACCTATCGTTCTGTTTCAGATTTTCAAAATCATCATTGGTAAAGAATGCACCATCTATGTCAACCGATTTAATAATACAAGGCAATAAATATTTCTCCGAAATATTGAATTGTTTTGCTTTAGATTTATTAAAGGTAAAATACTCGTTTGCTCCAGTGGCTATGCCTCTAACAACTTTACCGAAACTTGAAAAAGGGACAAGATTCCTAAACCTTGCGGCATTCTGTTCTTGGTAGTAAGTCCGCCATTTGATGTCAGGATTAAGATTACAAAATGCTATTGCATTCCCTGCTTGTACTTTCGGATAAGATTTAAGTTTTGTCTTAAAAGATAACAATTCCTCAAGAGTTCTAATGTTAACGAACTCAACCGCTGAACTTTCATTATCGTTTGCGAAAAGGAGTATTGATGAAGTAGTTAAAGCATCATCAAAAACATTTTCCTCAAAATCAAAAATGATAATGAAACGAAGTAGTTTATTTTTGATAAGATATGCTTTAACCAATTTCCCATAGTCAGAGTTTAAGAATTCAGAAGGAATAATATATGCGGCTCTCCCGCCTAAGTTTAGCTGATGTGCAGATTTTAGAAGAAAAAGGGTGTATAGGTTTGTAAAACCGTTTAGTTTCAGCCCGAGTTTCTCTTCAATTTCTTTAAGTGTTGTTTTATTCTCGTAATCATGGAATTTGAAGTAAGGCGGATTGCATATAATTCCATCGTAACGATTGTCCCAATCATTAAACATGTAATCTTTAAGGTAAATCGAAGTTTTGTCTTCGTCCTCGAAAAGTTTCAATGCTTGATTTAAGATAGTTTCGTCAATGTCAAAACCTTTAATCGAACAATCCTTATTCGATAGCCTTATGGCTCGTGCAAATATACCCAATCCAAATGCAGGGTCTAAAACAGTTTTTAAACTCTCGTTTCCCAGTATCCATTCAGCCATAAACTCAGCAATGGAAAAAGGCGTGAAGAATTGAGCAAATTTTTTCCTATGCTCGATGGAAACTAGCAGAGAATACTCTTTCTCAGGTTCGTTGTTTTTTATATTTTGTTTAATGGTCTGCATTAGAGTTCGTTCTCCTTGACACCTAAAATGCACTTCAAATTGTTGACGTCTAAATATGCAATCCCTCCATTGAATTTAACGTGAAACAGAAGACGTCCTCTACCTAGTTTTCTCATAACACTTTCATGGTCAGGCATAACAACCTTAAAGGCAACTTCTTTACCTTCTTTGTAATCAATTTTCACAGTCCATTTATTTTGATTTTTGCTATCTTCATCACTCACAAAGAATTTATCTCCCTCCAATTCAGGCGTAGATATTAATTCAAGGATTTTTTGAAAAGAAATTCCATAAACCTTATCGAAGAAAACCTGAAAGTAAAAATGAGGGACATTATAGGTTTCAATCCATTTATATACAACCTTTAAATCTTCAACCTTAGGTGTTATGCTTAAAAAATCACGTTTCTTAAATTCTTTTAAAGCACAATTCATTTCTTTTATCTGATCACTTGCTTTCTTAAGTCTTTCAGACCCTCTCCAACCAGGTGCGTTTTGTATTTTTATTACTCCAATAGTTTCTTTGGTAATAGCATTTAAAACATCAATCCAACCTTCTTTCTGGCTTAGCAGATCTTTATAGTTGTCTAATAAATTTGCTTTAATTTGAAGTACTTTTTCAATTATTTCGGTTTTTCGTTGCTGCATATACTGATTGTATTCTTCAACCAGAAATGCACTTGACCTAACTTCAATACCAGCAGCAGCTAGCGGAACTATTTTATTCAATATCTCTGGAGGGAAATTACTGATATTATTGCCCCATTCTTCTAAATAAATATCTTTCGAGTACAAAAGTATATCAGGTCTTTTGCCAATTGCATTCAGTTCATCTTGATAATTTTCATAGAATTCTTCAAAACCTGATTCTCCTGCTACAATATTTTCGGATTTACCATATTGGACTGCAACATAATTACTAAGTTTTGTGTTTATTGCTTGCAGAATCAAGTTTTCAGCCCAATCGCCTTGTTCTCTATTTGTCAGAAACTCAGAAAAAGCCTGAGTTGGTGCTTTTCCTCTTTTTCGTTCAACTGACCAATCAATAATTGTTGTAGGAACGATCTGAATTAATTCTCTAATTCTTTCGTAATAAGTCATTGCTTCATCTTTAGATATTGAACTTTCCTTTCAGCAACCTTTAATGTGTCAAGGTCTGCATTTTCCTCTAATATTTTATAGGCGATTTGGTCGCTTATTAATTCTTTCAACAATGCCTTTTCCTCAAGTTTGAAATATTTTGCAACTGACTTAATTTGTTCCTTAGTTGGCTGCCTCTCGCTACGCTCAATTTTACCAAGCAGAGAGGTATCAATGCCAATTTTCTCAGCAACCTCTCTTAATGAAAGCTTTGCATCCTCTCTCAATGCTCGAACTTGCTCGCCTAGTGTTGCAACCTTATTAATACCCATCTTTTAAATTACATAATTGATTCAATTGTAATCATATTTTCATCCTTGGACAAATTATGTCCACAAAAGTTTTCAACAATCTTTCATATTTATGAGAAATAGTAACAGCCCATAATATTAAAACTACTGTTATCTTTGTGCGTGCAATCAGATTTGTTACAAAAGATGCAGGATACGTACAGACACAAAGGCCTTCGGAAGATATTAGCCGAAGAGCTTCGGCAAAAAGGGATAACCGATCAAAGGGTGTTGGATGCCATTAATACTGTTCCTCGCCATTTCTTTATGGATAGCGGATTTATCAATTTTGCTTACAAAGATTCTGCATTTCCCATAGGAGCAGGTCAAACCATTTCACAACCTTACACCGTAGCGTTCCAAACCCAGCTGTTGGATATTCAACCGATGGAGAAAGTCCTTGAGATTGGAACGGGTTCAGGATATCAAACGGCTATTCTTCTGGAGATGGGCGCCAAGGTTTTCACCATCGAGCGCCAAAAAGAGCTCTACCTAAAAGCCAAAGCGCAGCTAGAGGCCATAGGCTATCACCCCCATTTCTTCTACGGCGATGGTTACCTAGGAATGCCCAGCTACGGCTCTTACAGCAAAATTATTATTACTGCGGGTGCTCCCGAGATTCCCCAAGCACTTGTGGAACAGCTTCAAGTTGGAGGAAAGCTAATCGCCCCTGTTGGCGACACCCAAAAGCAGGTGATGACATTAGTTGAAAAGGTGAGCGAAACGGAAACAGTCATCACCCAGCACGGAAATTTTATCTTCGTTCCATTGCTGAAAGGGACAAGCAGCAGGTGATTTATCGTAAAAATCATATTGGTTGAATGTTTTTTTGCTTTAGCAGCTTAAATGTACCGTAATGATTAATTCCTTTTTCCAATTTTCCAATATTTTAACATTGTAGTTAAGTTGTATATCCTCCGATGAACTGAGGTTTAAAGGGGATAAACAAAAATCATTGTCCAGCGTAGATAGTTTTTTAAGTCATGAGACTTCACCCATTGAAGAGATAATTGATACAAATCACCTTGGTAGTATTCTATGATTCTGGAATTATATGGTTATATTTGATCATTACAGATTGATTTTTTTCAAACCCCATTTTATATGAAATTAAAAAATAAGATAACAGCTTACTTTTTGGGTGTATCATTGGCAATCATGCTTCCTCTTATTTTTTTTTATACCCAAAAATTTTTCCAACTATCGAAAGGGCATTATATTCAGAAAGCCAATGCCTTCAATCAACAGAGTTCAATGCTAATAAACAGCTATTTTCAGCAATTTTTGGAAAAAGCTCGGACTGTTTCCAACATGTACACCTCCTTAAGTGGTTACCCTGAATCGATTCACAAAGAGATAATAACCCAGATAGAACGCAACATTCTTGAAAAGAATATCGATGCCGCTGCATTTTGGTATAACAGACAGATTCGTAACATCGACCCTTCGTGGAATAAAGAAAATGGGAGGTATGAGATTAAATATTATCGAGCAGGGAAAAACCTCATCTTTAAAGACAGCTATGCTGATAAAGATATTGAGGGAAAGGAGTATCAAGATATCAGGATTCGAAATACAGAGGTTATATACACCCCATATATTGGCAGCTATACTGGCAACAGTGCTGATGAAAATATGTATATCAACATAGCCGTTCCAATAAATTATAATGGAAAGTTTATTGGATTAGTTGGCATGGATTTTACACTCGATAAAATTGCAGATTATTTGGATAAAATATCCCCTTTTAAGGAATCTTTCTCATTGCTTATTCACAGCAAAGGGAATTTCATTTACCATCCAAATCCAGAATTCAGAACCAAACCATTTGAAGAGTTCTTTAAACTTGGCCGAATTGATACCCGTTTTCGCGATTGTTTTTCTTCGGTAAAGCCCTTCGAAGGGGATTATTATAATTTACAAGGAGAAAGGTTTTACTGTAGTTTTATTCCCATTCGGCCAGCAAACAGCGATGATTTTCTATACTTTGGATCATTTATCCCCTACAAACTCATACTCAAAGAAAGCCGATCGGCTTTAACTATAGCATTAATACTTGGAATTGCAGGTATTGCAATGCTATATATAATAATCATTCTTATTGCAACCCGAATAGTCAATCCTATTAATGAAGTAATTGATATCTCTACTTTAATTGGCGAAGGCGACCTCACCAAATTAATACAAGTTAAAACAAACGATGAAATAGGAAGGTTAGGTTCATCGATAATGCTCATGAAAGATAACCTTACACTAATTATTAACGAATTAAAGAATCGATCAACGAATCTGATTGAAATCGGAAACGAGGAACAACTTCGATCAGGCCGACTCCAAAATTCATCAATGGAGCTTGCCGCCTCGGCCGAGGAGGTATCTTCCTCTCTTTCATCGATGAACGATAATATAAAATCCTCAATGATCAACACCACTACTATCAGTAAGAAATCGAAAGATATTGATTCAAACCTTTCTTACAGTCAAGAATTGGTAAGCCAAACAGGGAAGGCAATGATTCACATTGACGAAAAGGTTCACATTATCAACTCCATTGCCATGCAAACCAACCTACTAGCCCTAAATGCAGCTGTTGAAGCGGCTAGAGCTGGAGAATCGGGTAAAGGCTTTGCTGTTGTTGCAAATGAAGTAAGAAGGCTTTCCGAAAGAACTAAGGAAGCTGCATTAGAAATTGAGCAAGCATCAAAAAATGGGAAAGAGGTTGCGCACAAAACAGAGCAAACAGTACTTAACTTAATTGAACAGATAAACGAAATAATTAAAGGGGTTGAGCAAATTGCCATTGTTGGCACAGAGATTAGAGATTCAATCCAGCAGATTGAAACTGCAATAATGTCTCTAAACAACATCAGCCAACAAAACACTTCTATCGCTGACCTTCTGGCCGAAAACTCCATCAAACTGCTCGATGGAGCCAATGGTCTTAACAATATGGTACACCAGTTTAAAACTAACTGACTTCTCGCTAAGTAACTTCCAAACTGTGTTTGTCTAAACAACCGTTCTAAGGAAGACAAGGAAATTGGATAAAAAAACAAAATCCATCATTCCATTATTAAATCACCCCAACAAAAGGAAAAATGATACAGGTAAAAAAGTTAATTCTTAATCCATTTCAAGAAAATACGTACATCGTTTACGACCAAACAGGCGAAGCCTTAATTATTGATCCGGGTTGTTTCGCTCAATCGGAAATCGATGAGGTGAAATGGTTTGTCGATTCAAATGGCTTAACGGTCAAGCAAATTATTCTTACCCATGGGCATATCGACCATATCCTTGGAGTTGACTCTTTAAGGGATTTATATAAGGTAAAATGCCTCGCCCATGACAACGATCTCCCTTTAATTGAAGCATCACCTAAACTAGGGCAGATGTACGGGTTAACGTTCGATAAAGCACCTAAAATTGATGCGTTCATAAAAGATGGCGACAGAATTCCCATCGGGGAATCGATTATAGAAGTAATTCATACCCCTGGACACTCCATGGGCGGTGTTTGCTTTTTTCTTCGAAATGAAAAAATACTATTTACAGGCGACACCCTATTCAATGGGTCGATTGGCAGAACCGATTTACCGGGCGGCAATTTCGAAGTTTTAATCGCTAGTATTTCGCAAAAGATTATTCCTCTTGGAGAAGGCGTAACGGTTTACCCAGGGCATGGCAATTCCACTACAATTGGATTCGAAAAGCAAAACAACCCTTTCCTGCAAAAGGGATAAGGATAAATTCTTTTTTAAATAATTGATTAATCGCAGATTTAATCCGAAATCATTTTTCTACTTTTACACCAATTTTTTTAAACCTAATTACTTAACTAAATAAAATCAACTATAATGATTACCGATTCATTTGCTTCACGCCATATTGGTCCTCGCGACCAAGAACTTGGTGAGATGTTGAAAGTTGTTGGCGTATCGTCGCTCGACGAGCTGATAAATCAAACTGTGCCAACATCAATACGGTTAAAAAAACCGCTCAACCTACCTACTCCGCTAACCGAGCATGAATATCTAAACAAAATCAATGCTCTAGCAGCAAAAAATAAGATTTACCGTTCATTCATTGGCATGGGCTATTATGGAACTGCAACTCCTGCAGTTATCATCCGAAATATCTTTGAAAACCCTAGCTGGTACACTTCATACACTCCATACCAAGCAGAGATTAGCCAAGGTCGTTTAGAAGCTTTGCTAAACTATCAAACTATGGTTATGGATATGACCGGTATGCAGATAGCTAACGCATCGCTACTCGATGAATCGACAGCTGCCGCTGAGGCAATGATTATGATGTTTAACCTTCGCAGCCGTCAGGCCGTAAAGGATGGAAAGAATGTAATCTTTGTTGATAAGGATATTTTCCCACAAAACCTTGAGGTTATCATAACCCGTGCAAAACCTCTGGGTATGGAGGTTGTAACCGGATGCTACAGCGAATACACCTACACAGGAAAAGAATTTGGTGCAATTGTTCAGTATCCATCAGCAAAAGGAACTGTTAGAGATTACGCTGGGTTTACAGCGAAGGCTCATGAAGCGGGTGTTCTAGTAGCCGTTATTTCAGATCTTTTAAGCCTTGCGCTGATTACACCTCCAGGTGAATGGGGTGCTGATATCGTTGTTGGTTCAACCCAACGTTTTGGTGTTCCAATGGGATTTGGCGGCCCTCATGCCGCATTCTTTGCAACAAAGGATGAACACAAACGTAGCATGCCTGGTCGTATTATCGGCATTTCAATCGATAAACACGGTAATAAAGCATTACGTATGGCTTTGCAAACCCGCGAACAGCATATCAAACGCGAACGTGCAACCTCAAATATCTGCACTGCTCAAGCACTTCTTGCTACCATGGCCGGTATGTTTGCAGTATATCATGGAAAAGAAGGAATAAGAAGAATTGCTTCTTACACCCATAGCGCAGCAGTGGTCGTTGCCAACGAGTTAACTAAACTTGGTTACACACAAAATGTAAAAAGTTTCTTCGATACACTTGAGATTACCCTTCCATCCTCGGTAAGCGTTAATACCATTAAAGAAAAAGCGCTTGCAAGCAAGCTGAACTTCTTCTACAAGGAGAATGGCAATATCGGTATCAGCTTCGATGAGGTAACCAGTGTTAATGATGTCAACGCTATTCTTTCAGTATTCGCTGAAGCATTAGGTAAAAAAGCAACATCGATCAACGAAATCGTTGAATCAAACCAAATCCCTGCTAACCTAAAGCGTACTAGCGGTTATTTAACCGAGAAAGTATTCAACATATTCCACTCCGAAACCGAAATGATGCGGTATATCAAGAAGTTGGAACGTAAGGATATTTCCTTAACCCATAGCATGATTTCGCTAGGTAGCTGTACCATGAAGCTAAACGGTGCTGCTTTAATGCTACCGCTCAGCCGTGCAGAATTCGGAAGTATCCACCCATTCGTTCCAGCTGATCAGGTTGCTGGTTACATGGAGATGATTCATGATTTAGAAAAATACCTTGCAGAGATCACTGGCTTTGCTGCCGTTTCGCTACAACCTAACTCAGGTGCAGCTGGCGAATATGCTGGGCTAATGGTTATCCGCCAGTACCATATAGATAGAGGCGATACTCACCGTAATATTGTTTTGATTCCTGCATCGGCACATGGTACAAACCCAGCCAGTGCTGCTATGGCGGGCATGGAGGTTATTGTTGTTGCCTGTGATGAAAAGGGGAACATCAACGTTGACGATCTAAAGGCAAAAGCAGAACAGCATAAGGATAAACTATCTGCATATATGGTTACCTACCCATCGACTCATGGGGTATTCGAGTTCAAAATCCGCGAGATGATGGACATTATTCATAGGAATGGTGGATTGGTTTACATGGATGGTGCGAATATGAACGCTCAGGTTGGACTAACTAGTCCCGGTGAAATTGGTGCTGATGTTTGTCACCTTAACCTTCATAAAACCTTTGCAATTCCTCATGGTGGTGGTGGTCCTGGTGTTGGCCCAATTGCTGTTACCAAAGAACTTGCTCACTTCCTGCCTTCACATCCCGTTGTAAAAACTGGTGGCGATAAGGCGATTACCGCAGTTGCTGCTGCTCCTTACGGTAGTGCAAGTGTTCTACCAATTACCTATGGCTATATCCTAATGCTAGGCGGCGAAGGTTTAACCAACGCTACCAAGTGGGCCATTCTAAATGCAAACTACATGGCTACCCGCCTAAAAGGACATTTCAGCGTTCTTTATACGGGTGAAACTGGTCGCGTTGCGCATGAGATGATTCTTGATTGTCATCATTTCAAATCATGCTACGATGTTGAAACAGGTGATATCGCTCGTCGCTTAATGGACTACGGATACCATGCTCCTACCCTTTCGTTCCCAGTTCACGAAACCCTGATGGTTGAACCCACCGAAAGCGAATCGAAGCAGGAGCTCGATCGTTTCGTTGATACCCTAATAACCATTAGGCAAGAACTTGATGATATTAAGGATGGCAAAGCCGATAAGGTTGACAACGTATTGAAAAACGCCCCTCATACAGCCACTGAGGTTACTGCCGATGAGTGGAAACACGTTTATGGTCGTCAGAAAGCGGCATTCCCTCTACCCTGGATTGCAGGGAATAAATTCTGGCCTGCCGTTGGTAAGATTGACTCAGGGTATGGAGATAGAAACTTGGTATGCTCTTGCGGTACGATTGAAGATTATTTGTAATTGATATTTTCCTTTAATACGGAGTTCCGAACTTTATAAAAGTTCGGAACTCTTTTTTTATATCCCTTGATAAAACAATGAGTATTTGCTTTGAGGTAATATTTTAACGTGAGTTCGATAAAAGAATGCTTATTATATCATTATTTATTAGTGCTTTAATACAAATATTATGTTTTTGGAAGACTGGAATAATGGAATAATGGGGTTACTTCTAACTTTCTTCATCCAATATTCCATTTCTCCATCATTCCATTTTAACCCAAAAAGTAAAATACTGATAATATGGCATTTAAATTATTTACTACATCGAACTGACGTTATTTTAGATTCCCCAAACCTCAATTGCTAGAAAAATTTGAATGGCGGAAGTAGTTTCCAGATGCAAATCAGGGTCAAAAGCAATAGGATTTTTACCTAATCCATCAACAAAATTTCTTATGAACTTTAAATTAACCTGCTCTTCCTTCGCTAATCATATTTCCAGAAGTAATCATACCCAAATAGTTCACCTTGCAGCTTACTAGAAATTTCAATTATCTTTGATATAAAAATACACTACTGACCGACTAAAATACTATACAATTTATGAAATACTTGATATTACTACATTCTATGTATAGGTCGCCCCTAATGGGGCTTGAATTTGATTTTTCTCTAATTACTACAAATAGGTCGT
>RPRQ01000106.1 GCA_003818205.1 Bacteroidales bacterium | reverse complement strand
GATACTCAGTCGTTTTTTTATAATTGCCTCTCCCGATAAATCGGGACAAGTTGTGGTTCTCCGTGCTCCCTGCCTACCGGCAGGCAGGTCTGTGTCTCAGTGGTTTTTGTTCAATTCGATTACGGCTGAATAGTTACTAAAGTACAATCTTTTTTATTAGAACCTAGATTCGCATCATTAATAAAACGATAATGAAATCAGATATAATATTTACCACAGCCAACAACAACAAGTATTTATCAGCTCCTGCTAATAATTATATTATACCAGCATCTCCCGTTTTTTCTTACATAGTAGAGCAATTCATTAAAAATGAGAATGACCTCAACCTTCCTGATAAGCTAGTTATTAATGACAAGGAGTACCTGAAAGAACAGATAGATTACTACTACAACAAATTCATGTTTCTGAAAAACAAGGGGTTTTTCTTAAAGAAAAGGAAAGATGAATTTGGGAAACTCAATGGAAAACAAGTTGAATGGCAGCTAGCAAACGTAGATCATTTGGTTTTTGAAGTAACAGATGCATGTAACTTGAAATGCAAATATTGTGGGTACGGTGAATTTTATGCTGACTACGATGAGCGCGTGAATAAATACATGCCATTTGAAATTGCCCGTGAGATGATAAGCTATTTGGCAGCTCTTTGGCAATCACCCCTAAACTATTCGCGAAACCATAACGTCACAATTGGCTTTTACGGTGGAGAACCCCTGATGAACATGGATTTCATAAAAAGCGTTATTGATTACCTTGAAAAATTACCGATTCCCAAAATACACTTTAATTGGTCGATGACAACAAATGCTTTGTTGTTGGGTAAGAACATGGATTTTCTGGTTGAAAAAAATTTCAACATCCTAATCAGCCTCGATGGTAACGAAGAGAATCATAGCTATAGGGTTAAGCATAATAATAAAAACTCATTCCGTGACGTACTTCAAAACATTAAGCAATTACAGCAAAAGTATCCCGATTTTTTTAAAAAGAATGTGAATTTTAACTCAGTTCTACACAACAAGAATTCCGTCAGTGAAATTTTTAACTACATCAAAAAAGAGTTTGATAAAAATCCATCCATCAACGAGCTCAACGATGTTGGAATAAGGCCTGAAAAAGTTGAAGAGTTTAAAAAAACTTATCGAAATAATTATCAAAGCCTGCAACAAGCAGAGAATTATGAAGAGATTATTAATGAATCTATGCTTAACAATCCCGATTTTAAAGGATTAGTCTCATTTATGAGCCAGTACAGCGGAAATATCTTCGAGAAGTACACCGATATGCTAAGCGTAAAAATTAAGAAAATATACTTACCTTCAGGAACATGCACCCCCTTTAGTAAAAAAATATTTGTCACGGTTAATGGGAAAATATTACCCTGCGAACGGATAGGCTTCCAGCATGCATTAGGGACCGTCTCTAAAAGTGGTGTGGAACTTGATTTTGAGAAAATCGCCCAACGTATAAATTCCTACTACGAGAAAATAACAGATCAATGTATGAGCTGCCACAGGACGCAGACATGTGTTCAATGTATATATTACCTCGATAAACTGGATGAGAGACCTGTTTGTAAAGGGTTTACTAACGAAAAACGATTTTCTGATTACTTGGCCAGCAATATATCTTACCTTGAAAACAAGCCAGAGGATTTTAAAAAGGCTTTTGAAGAAGTATCCATTGGATAAAAGCGGAGCTGAAATTAGCGCTAAATAAATTAAAATGATGAAAAAATATTGGTTGTACCTTGAACCCTACACTTTTCTTTTTGAAAGGAATGGTCATATCGTAATATTCAACTCTCTCTCTAATCAAGGGAAAAAATTTAAAAATAATGGCAGGATAGAAGCGGTTGTAAACCAGATGAATGATATTAACAACATGTACTGTGTGGACATCACGGAAGCGGATCTTAAGGATTCTGATCTGCTTGACTTTATCAATTACATCCGCAACACGTACTCAGGCGATCTGATAGATAATTCATCTTTTGCAAAAAAACCTGTAGTTTTTGTTCCAAAATTCAAAATCAACAAAACTATTGAACAGCTGCAAGAAACTGATTATAAGTTGACAAGTGACGATGTGTTATCATACTTTAACGAGTTGAGCATTTATATTGGTGGTAGCAAGCCCACTTCCATGCTTTCGGATATTCCCGTTTACAAACAATTCGATTACAATTGTGATTTAGAAAGCCAACAGCTACCTATACAGGCCGTCTTATCTTTCATTTCGCAAATTGAACATGCCCCTTTAGGGATAGTAAACATCCTAGGGGGGAATATTTTTACATACCCTGAATTACATGATTTCGCCGAAGGTATAAAGCATATTCATGCCATTAAGATATTTAACACTTGCTACAACGACATCCCCGACAATTTAACCCCATACGAATTCTTGTCGGGTGAAAAGGTAAAGCTCAAGGTACTGGTCGATTTCCCGCTAAATTCAAAAAAATTTGATCATGTTGTTTCACTTATCAAATCATCAAAAATTGAAGTCGAGTGGCTATTCGCCATTACTTCAATGGATGAATATGAGAGTGCGGAACGACTAATCGATGAGAATATATTGGATAAAGCGCTGATAAAACCTGTATTTACAGGGTCAAACCTCCAGCTCTTCAAAAGCAATGTTTATCTTGATGAAGAGGATATCCTGAATACACGATTAAGCCGCGATGATATATTCGTGAAACAGGTACTAAACACATACGATTTCGGGAAGCTTATTTTAATGGCAAACGGTAAAGTTTATGCTAATGCCAATCATCAACCTATAGGTATTCTTGATGAACCTATTGTTGAATTACTCCTTAAAGAGATGAGTAATAATAATTCGTGGCGAAGAATTCGTAATCAGGAGCCCTGTAACCAGTGTATATTCCAATGGTTATGCCCATCTCCATCAAACTATGAGCTAGCGATTGATAAAGCGAACTTATGCTCGGTTCTTTCATGAGAAAATTGGGTGATGAGTTACAATGCCTTATGGTCATCGAATAGTATTGATTTTAATTGAAACTATTTTCAAATCGACCAATTCAACCCACGATCACTATAATTTAATTTTCGATATTAGACATTCGGTAATTCTTTGCATAATCTATTTCATTGAAAAATAATAAAGTAGATTATACATTATATAGATTAAGCAGTTTTGCGCTTCGTTAAAATCTCATAATATGATAGTTACAGCATTTTTTAAACTAGAAATCAATAACTCCGCCTTTTAAGGCGGAGTTATTAGAACAATTCCCTTTCCGAGGGCTATAACGCTTTGGGTAAGCGGTATAGATACAACAGCTGATGCTTAATCTGTATAATGTCTATTCACAAAAGAAACCCCGTTAAATTATTATCTAACGGGGTTTCTTATTTATCAATTTGCGTTTTAGATTTTTGGGCCAGCCTCAACCAACCTCTTACCCGCCTCATTATCGGTGAAATTATCGAAGTTCTTGATAAATTTTTCGGCTAAACTATGCGCTGCAGCATCCCAATTGGCTGGGTTTGGCCAGCTATTACGAGGGTTAAGAAATTTAGAATCAACGCCTCTAACCGACTTTGGAACCTGAAGGTTAAAAATTGGAATTGTTTCAAACTCTGAATTCTCAATACTTCCATCGAGAATAGCATTGATCAGCGCTCGGGTTGAGGGTAAATCGATTCGTTTACCAACACCGTACGAGCCTCCGATCCATCCTGTATTTACGAGGTAAGCCTTTGAACCATGCTTCTCCATTTTCTTAACCAATTCTCTAGCATAAACCGTTGGGTGTAACATTAGGAATGCTTGACCAAAACAGCTGCTGAATGTAGGCTGTGGCTCGGTAACACCAAGTTCAGTACCCGCTAATTTTGCAGTAAAACCGCTAAGAAAATGGTACTGCGTTTGCTCAGGGGTAAGCCTCGAAACAGGAGGTAATACGCCGAATGAATCAGCAGTAAGGAATATCACACGTGTTGCATGTCCACCCTTAGAAATGGGTTTGACAATATTATCAATATGGTAAATTGGATATGAAACCCTTGTATTCTCGGTTTTGCTTTTCGATTTAAAGTCAATCTGCCCATTTTCATTTACAACTAGGTTCTCAAGCAGCGCATCGCGACGGATAGCGGCGTAAATATCAGGCTCTTTAGCTGGATCAAGATCGATACATTTTGCATAGCAACCGCCTTCGAAGTTGAACACCCCATTGTTGTCCCAGCCATGCTCATCATCGCCGATAAGGGCTCTGTTCGGATCGGCTGAAAGAGTTGTTTTTCCTGTACCTGATAGACCAAAGAAAACAGCAACATCACCCTGTTTGCCAACATTTGCGCTGCAATGCATTGAGGCTATTCCTTTGAGCGGTAAATAGTAATTCATCACAGAGAATATCCCTTTCTTCATCTCGCCACCATACCATGAACCACCAATAACAGCCATTCTTTCGCTAAGGTGAAACGCAACATATACATCGCTATTAAGGTTCTGCTCTTTCCACTTTGAGTTCGATGTTTTTGATGCTACAAGTACAACAAAGTCAGGTTTAAATGTCTTTAGCTCCTCATCAGAAGGTCGAATAAACATATTCTTCACAAAATGGGCTTGCCATGCCACCTCCATCACAAAGCGAACGCATAAACGGGTATCGGAATTTGCTCCGCAATAGGCATCTACAACGTAGAGCGTTTTCTCGCTCAGCTGCTTTGAGCTGATACTCTTTAGGTGCCCCCATATCTCCTGGGTAATGGATTTATTATCGGAGCTCTTCCTCCCTGCTTCAGCCCACCAAACATTTTTCTCCGATGAGCTGTCCCTTACAATATATTTATCCTTAGGCGAACGACCTGTAAAAACACCTGTATCAACGTTTATTGCCCCAAGATTTGTGAGGTAACCTCGTTCAAAACCTTCAAGGTTCTTATCGGTTTCATGAGCGTACAATAAGTCGTAGCTTGGATTATAGAAAACCTCTTTGGGGTTCTTAACCCCATATACCGACAAATCAATACTAGCCATAATTAAAAGATTTATGTATGGTTAAAATAAAAAAAATGAATTTTCGATATGAACAAAAAATAATAAAACCACTCAAACCAATAAAAAAACGGAACTATCTCTGTAAGATAGAATCCCTCTTCTGAGGCGATGAGCAGATTTTAATTATAAAATAGTTCACTAATCAAAAATTCAATTACGATTTTCAACAAAAAGCAAATATATTCTATTATTTTATAATTAGATTAAAACATAACTATGTTTTATATCAGATTTCGAAATCCTAATGCTAGTCATCCCCCTTGCGGTATTTCGTTATGCACAATAGCAAAGCAAAAAACACTTAGGCGGGTCTTCCATTTATGGTCATGGTTATCTTGGAATTGCAACAAAAACCAGCCTAGTGGTATTTGCAACATCGTACAAATCGATAACTCAGGATTACATGAAAACTGACCGTTTTAATCTAAAAGTAATCTTTGATTTACTGCTATTCATTTCGATTATCTGTATTTCGAGCAGCGATCTAATTTCATGGATGAATATGATGCAATCGTCACAAACCTACAGATTAGGTTTAAGCATTCTTTGGGAAGTGTTTGCCCTTGTTCTTTTCGTTTTGGGTATCTGGGAAAATATAAAGCATCTTCGTGTTGGAACAATTATTCTTTTCGGCATCACGCTGTTAAAACTTGTATTCTATGATGTCTCGCATTTGGAAACCATCCAAAAAACGATACTTTTTGTTTCGCTGGGAGTTATGCTTCTTGTTATATCGTTCCTTTACAATAAGTACAAACATTGTAACTACTCAGGTACATTTTCTTATAACCATTTTTTTTCATAGGCAAATGTAAACGACAGCTATAAAGACTATTACTCGCTTTTGTCTCTCGCAACCCTGCCCACCGTACTTAAGTACTTAGGTACTAAGGTAGGCAGGGGTGACCTATACATTGAATGTAGTAGTCTCAAGTATTTCATGAATTTATAATATTTTAGTCGGTCAGTAGTGATATTTTATAAATCAATCTGTTATTGCTTATTTAAGAACTCCGTCACATTCCTTTCAATCCTCTTCACCACATCGGCTCCATCAGCTTTAATGAACTTATCGCCTGTAATATTCTCGAATAGTTCGATGTACCTTTCGGTTATCTGGTTAACGATAGTTTCGGTCATTTCAGGAACTTTTTGACCATCTTGACCTTGAAATCCATTATCCATAAGCCACTCACGCACGAACTCCTTCGAAAGTTGCTTCTGCTGCTCGTTCTTGGCTAAACGCTCCTCATAACCATCGGCATAGAAGTAACGTGAAGAATCAGGCGTGTGAATTTCGTCAATTAGATAGATTTTACCATCCTTTTTACCAAACTCATACTTAGTATCAACAAGGATTAGCCCCATGGCAGCAGCCATTTTAGTACCTCTTTCGAATATTGCAAGGGTATACTTCTCAAGCAATTCATAATCCTCTTTGCTAACTAAACCCGTTTTGATAATATCCTCCTTCGAGATATCCTCATCATGACCCTCGGATGCTTTAGTGGTAGGAGTAATAATTGGGGTAGCAAATTTCTGGTGCTCCTTCATACCATCGGGCATTGGCATACCGCAAATACTGCGTTTGCCTGATTTATACTCACGCCAAGCGTGACCCGTTAAATAACCACGAACTACCATTTCAACCTTAAAGGGTTCGCAGAAATGGCCAACGGTTACCATTGGATCGGGAGTTGCTATCTTCCAATTCGGAACGATATCGGCAGTTGCATCCAAAAACTTTGATGCAATCTGATTTAATACCTGACCCTTGTAAGGAATGCCTTTGGGAAGTACAACATCAAAGGCCGAAATACGGTCGGATACAATCATCACCAACATCTTATTATTGATGTTGTAAACATCGCGCACTTTGCCATGATAAACCCCGGCTTGTCCGGGAAAATTGAAATCGGTACGAACGATTGCCTTTTCCATTTTTTGGTTCGATTTATGAATTACTACTAATTTAATTTATTTCAATAACTATCACTATTTTATGGCTTTTATAAAATACCCTTTATCAAGAATGTATTCAACCTTGGTGAATCCAACCCCCTTCAACTCTGATTCAACATTTTCGATCGAATATCTACAAAAATCTTTTGTAAACTTAAGTTTTTCAAAATCCTTCTCGTGATCCATATAAATGCTGTACATACCACCATCACTTAGCATTGAATATATCTTTTGAAAAACTTTATTCAAATCGTTCCAAAAATATATTACATTAACACAGAATACTTTGTGAAATTTCTCATTGCCAACTTCATAAAACAAGATATCACCATACTTTAAATGAACAATGCCACCATCCACAAACTTTTGATTTCTTTTGATTGCCTTTTTTTGCATCAACTCCGAATAATCGAGCCCGGAAATTGTACATCCTATATTCATTTTGGCAATTAAGTTAATGCCTAAACCCGGTCCATAGCCTATTTCAAATATTTTATCGTCTTTCTTAATATCTAAATTGAAAATGATTTTTTTATAAAACTCTTTATTCCAACTATCCATCATTTTGGAGACAATAACTCCCGAAAGACCTGATGGCTTCCTTAGCTGTTCCCCCAGTTTTTTATACATCTTTTGTTGAATTACACTTTACAATAATATTTAAAATTCTATACCCTCTCTCTATTTTCTGAAAACTTATCGAATGCATTCACAATATACTTCACCAATGTATGGCGAATAATATCGCGAGTATCAAAGTAAATTACCGCAATATCCTTAATGCCATTCAACAATTCAATGGTTTTTACTAACCCTGAATCCTCCCTACGGGGTAAATCGATTTGGGTGATGTCGCCAGTAACGATGAACTTCGCATTTTTACCCATTCGGGTAAGAAACATCTTCAACTGGCTAATGGTTGTATTCTGAGCCTCATCGAGGATAACAAAGGCATTATCGAGCGTACGACCTCGCATGTAGGCAAGCGGTGCGATCTGCACAGTGCTATCCTCCATGTACTCCTGAAGTTTCTTTGCGGGAATCATATCGTTTAGCGCATCGTATAGGGGTTGCAAGTAGGGATCGAGCTTCTCCTTCATATCGCCAGGCAAAAAACCGAGCCTCTCCCCTGCCTCAACAGCAGGTCGGGTAAGTATAATTCGCTTAACCTCCTTATTCTTTAACGCCCTTACGGCCAAAGCGATGGCAGTATATGTTTTCCCTGAGCCCGCTGGACCAATGGCAAATAGCAAATCGTTGGTCTCATATTTTTCAACCAACAATCGCTGATTGATTGTTCTTGCCTTAATTGCCTTTGCCTGATTTCCAAAAACTAGAACATCGGTCGAATCCTCTTCGGCTTTCTCTATCGTTTCGTTGGTTTCATTAAGAAAATCCTGGATATTCGCATCGGTCAAGTATTTATATCGACCAAAGAACTCGATCATCTTATTGATTTTCTGCTCAAGAATATTGATTTGGATTTCGTCACCAATGACCTTTAACTCATCACCCCGAGCAACAATCTTTAGCTTCGGAAAATGCTTTGCAATGATATCATATTTTGCATTTTTAACTCCGAAAAGCGCTAAAGGATCGATCCCCTCAATAAGTATTACGCGTTCTCCCATGTTGGCAGGTTGTATTTATTATTTAATTGTAATAACCACTGTGAAATAGAAACAATTTTAGTTCTAACTTACATTGGAATGTTGGAATAATGCAAGAATAAAACGAAGAAAGCGACAATTCCATCTTTTCCTTAGATGCAAAAAACTACCAATCAACATGAATGCACTCTTCCATCATTCCATCATTCCATTATTCCAAAACCTCTTCATTCAAATAAAAATCCAAATTTAACAATTTAGCAATACTTGGCAGGTTGTTGTTGATTAAAACTGATAACCTTTTTAAGTAAAGATTATGAGTAGCTGCTTTATTTTTTACAACTTTGTAGAATAATCAAGAAAGTGAATGAACAGCGAGGGTTTGTCGAGCCAAATACTAACATTAACAACCGATTGGAATCAGCACGATTACTACAACGGTGTGCTTAAAGGTAAGCTTGTAACCGTTTGCCCTCAGCTTAAAGTGGTTGAAATCACCAATCAGATACCTATATTTAACGTCAATCATGCAGCCTTTGTTCTGCGTCATAGCTATCAACACTTTCCCAAGGGTACAATTCACCTTGTGCTGGTGAATAGCGATAATTGCCAATCGCAACGGATGATTGCGTTCAATCATGATGATCACCACTTTATTGTTCCCGACAACGGATTGATTGGATTGATGCTCAAAGAGCCGCCACAAAACGTTTTTGCGTTTCCATTCAATTCAAAAGGGAGCTTTGCTTCCCTTGAACCGTCAATTCAGGCAATTGAATGTATTTTTAATGGAAAAGATTTTGGGAGTATCGCTGAAACAACAAGTAACTTCGATCAACGAATACCCTTACGTGCAACCATCGAAAACTCGGCAATTACAGGAAATATAATTTATATCGACTCGTATATGAATGCCATTACGAATGTATCAAAGAGTTTGTTTGACAGGGTCGGTAAAGGACGTAGGTTTGAGCTATTCGTTCAAAGCCAACATAATAAAGTCGAAAGAATATCAAATACATATAATGAAGTTGATTCGGGGGAACTTGTTGCGCTTTTCAACTCAACAGGGCTTCTCGAAATTGCCATAAATAATGGACATGCAGCTCAACTGCTAAACTTATCGAATGGGTCGAGTATTAGGATTAAGTTTTATGAAGAATAGGATTGTATTGCTGTGATGCAGTAAAAATGTGATGCAGTAAAGCCTTAACGATGTATTGATTTTTCTAAACTTGAACTAACTATTATATGCCATTAGCAACTCGTTTTGAAGATTTAGAGATTTGGAAAATAGCACGTGAAATTGTTAATAATATTCATAATGATTTTAGTGAAATTAAGGACTATAGTTTTAAAAATCAGATTTACTCTGAAGGTTTCTCAATAATGAATAACATTTCTGAAGGTTTTGGCAGAGAATCAAAACAGGAGTTTCATCGATTCTTAGATTTTGCCAAAGGATCATGCTGTGAAGTAAAAAACATGTACTATATCGCTGAAGATCTCAAATACTTGGATGCAGAGACATCGCATAAAAGAAGAGAAAAATGTGAACTTGAAAAAAATAGCATTGCCAAATTCATGAAGTATCTAAAAATTAAGCCCGTTGCCACATCACAGCAACACAGCAATACTGTTACACAACAACACAAACAAGTTAAAAATGAATAACGATAAATCAGCCGCACTCCTCGCTTTCGAGAAGCTGCTCAACATTATGGATGAACTCCGTGAAAAGTGCCCTTGGGATCGGGAGCAAACGCTTGAAAGCATTCGTCCGCTTACCATTGAGGAAACCTATGAACTATCTGAAGGAATACTTGATGGTGATTTGGAACTAATTAAGAAGGAGCTTGGTGATATTCTTCTTCATATTGTATTTTATGCAAAAATAGGATCCGAAAAGAATGCATTCGATATTACAGATGTTATCAATGGGCTATGCGAAAAACTAATATTTAGGCATCCCCACGTTTTCGGTAATGTCAAAGTAAAAGATTCAACCCAAGTGGTAGAAAACTGGGAGCAGCTGAAAACTAAAGAAAAGGATGGCAATAAAACAATCCTATCGGGAGTTCCAAAGGTTTTACCTGCGCTAATCAAGGCAAATCGAATACAGGAAAAAGTACGGGCGGTTGGATTCGACTGGGAGGAACGTTCGCAGGTTTGGGAAAAGGTTGAGGAGGAGATGGGAGAACTGAAAAGTGAGATAATGGCTAACAATAGCGATAAGATGGAGGCGGAATTCGGCGATCTTCTTTTCTCAATGGTTAACGTTGCAAGGCTATACAACATCGAACCCGAAACGGCTTTAGAGCGCACCAACAGAAAATTCATTAAACGCTTCGGTTACCTTGAGGAAAAAACCATCAAGCAAGGTCGCTCGCTAAAAACTATGACCCTCGATGAGATGAATGTTTACTGGGAGGAAGCGAAAAAGTACGATAGATAAAGTTTCCTGTTGTCAGTTGTGGGTTTTCGGTTGTCGCTGAGTATTGATTTTTGGAATTTGGAATTTCTAAATTATGTTAAGATATCTCATCAAAAAAGTTCTCTACAGCATCCTCATAATCTGGGGTGTGGTTACAATGATATTCTTACTTTTCAACCTAGTACCGGGTGATCCTGCAAGAATGATGATGGGGCAGCGTTCCGATTCAGCCTCGCTTGCTGCTGTTCGTCACGATTTAGGGTTGGATCGTTCCATTTTTACTCAATACATCAAATATGTTAATGACCTTTCGCCTATCTCCATTCATAACCCGAGGTCAAAAAATAGCTATATCTATATCAGTAAAACCTCATATTCAAATTATACCAAAATTGCCCGGTTATCAAAATCAAGGGTTTTGGTTGTTAAAGCACCATACCTCCGACGTTCATACCAAAGCCAAAAAACGGTAACATCAATAATTAGCGAAACACTACCCAACACATTCATACTAGCGCTAACTTCAATGATCTTTGCAACGATTCTTGGCATTGCGCTTGGCGTATTATCTGCAATTAAAAAGGATAAACTTATTGATAGGTTTTCGCTCGTTTTTTCGGCCATTGGCATGTCACTCCCATCATTCTTTGCCGCCATACTCATTGGTTGGCTATTCGCTTTTGTCTTGGGGAAATATACTGGGTTGAACCTAACGGGTAATCTTTGGGTTGTCGATGATTTGGGCGAAGGTGTTCATCTTCAGCTAAAAAATATAATTCTTCCAACCATAACCCTTGGGTTAAGACCCCTCTCAATCGTAACGCAGCTCACCCGTAGCTCGTTGCTCGAAACGCTTTCGCAGGATTATATCCGAACAGCCAAGGCCAAAGGGCTCTCATTTGGTAAGGTTTTATGGCGTCATGCGCTCCGCAACTCACTAAACCCTGTGGTTACGGCAATTTCAGGGTGGTTCGCATCGCTTATGGCAGGAGTAATCTTTGTTGAGTATATCTTTGGATGGAAGGGTTTGGGTTATGTAATGGTTAATGCCCTAACCAGCTATGATGTGCCGTTGGTGATAGGGTGTGTAATTGCCATTTCATTGATATTTGTTATCGTTAACCTTTTGGTTGATATGGCTTATGCAATTTTGGATCCGAGGGTAAGGCTATGACAATGTATTTCTGTATATAAATTCAAGCAAATTCGTTCATTATTTTACAAAATATAACGTTTAACGCTATTGGCAGTAAGGAATTTCGGAGATGAAAACCTACCCATCGGCACAAAACTCAAGGCAGGAATGTACTTGATACCACTGAAACTCTTACTGACTATAGCGTAACTAGCAAATATGGCATTTTTTTTCTATTTACCTTACATTATATAGAGTTTGGATTTCTTTTTCATTTAATTCGCGATTATATATACAGATATCATCGATTATACCGTTAAATCGAAATGAACCTCCACTTCTATTTATACCACCAATGGATGTATAGTATGCTGGTTCTTGAGCATTAATTATATCACTCCACCATCTAGAATAATCATTATGAGCAGGATGATAATTACCAACTTCTTGACCATTTAAAAAGAGTTTTGGTTGAATACCATTATGTACTAAAGTAAGAAAATTCCAATTAAAGTTTTCATTACAATTAAATTGCTCAATAGGAACTTGAATAAACCATGATGTACTATTATTTAAGTATAAAATAACTTCTATTTCTTCTCTATCCCCAGAATCCCATCTTTGATCAAAACCTAAATAAAACTCATTTAAATTCGTTTCATTAAAATTAGTAAGTGATATTAACATTGTTTCACTGTTTGGTGTTCCCCCTATTTTAAACCAAATTGATATCGTTCCTTTTACTGAATTAAAACTACTAGAAGGAATTTGAATAGAGTTATCTACACCATCAAAATAAAATGCTTTATTTGAATTATTAAATCTATCTGTTGTTAATAATGCTCCATTCACTATTCCGTTATTTCCATTCCCACTCTCATCATTAGCGTTACCGTTAAAAGGATAATAAGCAACAAGTCCCTCTGTAGGAATTGAATTTTTTTTAAGTTCTACCAAAATTGGCAAACTCCCAACTGCATTCTTGTACATTTTCATTGAATCAATCGGATACGTATGCGTATAAGTTGTATATCCGCTCTTTTCTAATGTTAATGTATAATTACTTAAACCATCTTTAATTGTAACCACATTGTTTAAAACTGAATCGAGATTTTGAATGTAAGAATATGAGCCATTACCAACAGTTAACTTTGCAGCGAGTAATTTATTGCTATCATTGTCAACCACTCCGATCAAAAAGCTAAAAGTTTTCACCTCAATAAGAGGAAAATGGTTTAACCCAAAATCTTCCGGTTTCTTATTTTCAGTGCTTAACACTTCAACATTAATAGGGTTACTTGTATTCTTTGAAATAGAGAATACAATAGGTAATGGGTTACTAACATTTTGGGCTTCCTGAAAACCCGTTAATGGCGTAGCAAAAATTGTATTGCCCGATGCATCTAGTACAACAAATTCGGTCAATTTATAAGTACCCGTTTTTAGAACTATTTTTTGAGTGAAGTAACTCCCATTCATATGTTGAACCTTAACTTCAGACGAGGTGTATTTTGTGGGGCTTCCATCGCTGTTCTGAATAGTAAGGATAATTTTTTCTACATCGCTAAGGTTATACGCCATAGCACTTTTTAACATGGATGCACTTTTCGAATGTGAAATGTTGATGGCAAATGCTACCTCATTGTCTGTTGCAATGGTTTCATCACCTTCTTTCTGACAGGTTATTAATAGGCTGACCGTAAGGATTACAGCCATTGCCATAAATACAGTTTTTAAGTTTTTCATAGTTTTAAAGTTAAATAGGTTAATAAACTTATAGAAATGAAATATCCCATAAAAATAAACCGCTATCCGAATAGCGGTCAATTGGCAAAAATGCCACCTTTTCTATGGCAGAAATGGGGGGGGGTAGTTTGAAATGAAGATTTTATAGGAGGATAGCTATACCTTAACAATTTTGTTCTTAATAGCCCAAACAATAAGCTCTACTACGTTTTTGAAGTTTAAACCATACCTTTCGTTCAACTTGTGCTTAATATTATCCTTGTGGTTGGTTACCCCCTCCTCGCTAATCCCCAGCTGGCTTGCAATGGTTTTTGCGCTATGACCCTGGGAAAGGAGCTGGAGAATCTCAATCTCCTTTCCGGTTAGGCAGTAGTTATTATTCTTCTTTAGGAAGTTCACCAAACGTCGTCGATCCTCAATAATCTCCTTGTTAATCTCACGAATATCCACTGTTTCGCCCATAACTAAGGTTTTTCCGTGAACTACCTCCGTAATGGCGTTGATAATCTCATCGATGTTGGAATCCTTTAGCAGGTAGCCTTCAATGCCCACATCAATGGCTTCACGGATTAAATCGTAGTTATGGGCATCAAGAAACTGCGATGAGTAAGCTGAAAGTATAATAGTTTTTATTCCTTTGTATTTTTCATGGCTTTTTAGATTTCTGCAAATGCTTATCCCATCCAGCCCAGTTAAATGGTAGTCCATAAGGATAACATCAGGAATAATGCTGCTTTCAAGTTTGATCATCAATTGAT
>RPRQ01000105.1 GCA_003818205.1 Bacteroidales bacterium | reverse complement strand
GATGATAAATGTTGAGTTCATTTTACTCTGTCATTCGTATTCTAATCGATGTTGGGCTAAAGCCCAGTACCCTTTATCCCTTTGACTCCGCCTTAAAAGGCGGAGTTATTTATTGTGTTAGCTGTAATATTCAACCCTTAATTCGCATATATATACTAATAGCAAGCAGTTAATACGATTAACAATCAGCTACTAACAACAAAATGGCGTCACTACGAAGCTATATATTTCACCTATTCGTGATGATAAGGCTCTCCTTTGATTATGGTCATAGCTCTGTAAAGCTGCTCCATGAAAATTAACCGAACGATTTGATGGGAAAACGTTAACCTCGATAGAGATATTAGAGCTGTTGCAACAGCTTTTACCTCGGGCGAAAAGCCATAAGGACCTCCGATGATAAAGGTTAATTCACGCTGCCCCGCAATACCTTTCTTTTCGATAAACTTTGCAAAATCAATCGATGAAAACTCAGACCCTCGCTCATCGAGTAAGATCACTTCGCTCTTCGAGCGAAGTACCCCGAGTATGAGTTCCCCTTCCTTTTGCACCTGTACACTTGCAGACATCGACTTGGAATTTTTAATATCAGATATTACTCTAACCTCAAATTTGCAGTAGTGCGAAAGCCTCTTTTCGTACTCCGAAACCCCTTCGAGTATGTGTTTCTTATCCGTTTTACCTACAACGATTAGTGTAACCTTCATCTATTATATCATTTAATATAACCTAAATCGAATATCAGTATCATTTCGATGAAAAGGGGAATGACAATTTTCAAAAATCAGGCTCTGCATTCCGACAGAGGCGTGCATATTATTTCCCGATTTTAGTGAAAAATTAGGTATTTTCCCAATTCTAATATAAATTTACCGTAATGTACTTCAACAATGTTTGCTGTTAATTGGTCTAAACTTTGTTGCACATTGCATAATACTTAATTTAATAAATGTAAAAAGATGAAACGAGTTAAAATGCTTTTGATTGTTTTCGCACTATTGTGTGTTACAGCAGCATTTACCAATATAAACCAAGACGCAAGTGGGGTTATTAAAAAGGTAACTGCTGCGCTTCAAGTAGGAAACTCGGAGGAGCTCACCAAATACTTTACCAATACAATAGAATTGGAGATTATGGGCGAGGAAAATTTTTACAGCGTTGCTCAGGCCGAAATTCTGCTAAAAAAATTTTTTGAGAAGAGCAAGCCTACCTCATTTAAAATAAATCACCAAGGCATTAAGGATGTATCAAGCTTTGCAATAGGTACGCTTACCGTTAAAACAGGTAATCTAAGGGTTTCGTTCTTTATGAAAACGGAGAATAATCAAACCCTAATTCATCAGCTTCGGATTGAGCCGAACGATGAGGGTGCTCCCGAATAAACCTCCCCTAATCCACTTGTGCTAACATGGAAACCGCTCTCATTGACCGACTAATTGATTTAGCCATTACCGAGGATATTGGGGATGGCGATCATTCTGCGCTATCGTGTATCCCCGCTGATGCTGTAGGCAAGGTTAAACTGATGGTAAAGCAACAGGGTATAATTGCTGGCATTGAGATTGCAAAGCGCATCTACCGTAAGATTGACCGTTCAATACAATTAGAACAGCTGATTAGCGATGGAGCCGCTGTAAAATACGGCGATATAGTTTTTTACGCTTCGGGCAGGGATCATTCCCTGCTTCAATCCGAAAGAATTGTATTGAACGTAATGCAGCGCATGAGCGGTATTGCAACGCAAACCAACCAATACGTTAAACTTTTAGAGGGTACAAAAGCAAAAGTTCTCGATACCCGAAAAACAACCCCAGGAATGCGGGTTTTTGATAAAATGGCTGTTCGGATTGGTGGTGGAGAAAACCATCGGATGGGCCTATTCGATATGATCATGCTAAAGGATAATCATGTTGATTTTGCAGGAGGAATTGAGGAGGCCATCCGAAAGGCAAACGAGTATCTTACCCAAACAGGTCGAAAGCTAGGAATTGAGATTGAAACCCGAAATCTAAATGAAGTTGAAAGGGTTTTATTGATTGGCAACGTTCAACGAATTATGCTCGATAATTTCAACCTCGATGATACCCGAAAGGCTGTAACGCTAATTAATGGGCGCTTCGAAACTGAATCGTCGGGGGGTATTAATCGTGACACCATAAGGGGTTACGCCGAATGCGGTGTTGATTACATCTCCGTAGGAGCAATTACTCACCAAATCCAGAGCATTGATATGAATCTCAAAAAAGTTTAAGAACTTTTATATGGGTAGCAAACAGCAAGAAAGGGGTTTCTCAGGACTGAAAAGAGGTTTTACCATAAGATATAATCTTGCCACAAAAAAGGCTAAGACCTTTTCAATCATTGGTTTTCATGGTGTTCCGCTTTACTACGTAGTAAAATTCTTCTTTAAAGGAGTTATCAATGGGGCAATCACCACCCGAGCATCAGCCGTTGCGTTCAACTTTTACCTTGCAATTGTACCAACACTTATTTTCTTATTCACCCTAATTCCATATATCCCTGTACAAGATTTTCAGATTCAACTCCTTTCATTGCTAAAGGGGATAATGCCTGAATATGCCTTTCATACCGTTGAAACTACGCTAACAGAGGTTTTAACAATGAAAAGTGGAGGATTGCTATCATTCGGTTTCTTTGCCGCCCTATTTTTCAGCCATAATGGGGTAAACTCATTGATCGAGGCGTTCAATGCCACTTACCATACCATAGAAACTCGAAAGTTTATTGAGCAACATCTCATTGCGCTTGTTTTAACCCTACTTCTACCAGTGCTTGTTATGATGGGGGTTGTTCTCATATTCTTTGGTCAGGCTGCCTTGAAATGGGCCATTAAGCTGGGCTGGATGAAGATGGACTTTACCTACTATTTAATTGGTGCTGGAAAATGGATAGTAGTAATTGCCCTTTTCTATTTTTGTATCTCCTTTCTATATTACCTAGCCCCTGCAAAGAAAGAGAAGTTTCGCTTCTTCTCTGGAGGATCATCGTTGGCAACATTCCTAATCATAATTACCTCGCTGGCATTCTCATTCTATGTAAATAACTTTGGCCAATACAATACTTTTTACGGTTCATTGGGAGGATTAATCGTATTCCTTTTGTGGATTTACTTTAACGCTTTAGGCTTAATACTTGGGTTCGAGCTAAACGCTTCGATTTCGTCGGCAAAGCTGAAACTCGAATTTGATAACACTCGCTAAATGGACACAAGAGACATATCATCAATTCGTAAAGATTATACACTGAGGCAATTGGATGAAAGCGAGGTCGATGAAAGCCCGATTGTTCAATTCGGCGCATGGTTTGACGATGCGCTTAAAGCAGAGGTTGCTGAACCCAATGCTATGGTTCTGGCTACGACAACTACTGATGGACGACCATCGGCAAGGGTTGTTCTGCTCAAAGGATTCGATGAAAAGGGATTCTCATTCTTTACTAACTACCAAAGCCGAAAGGCTGCTCAGCTAGAGCAGAACCCATTCGCTGCCCTTGTTTTCTTTTGGCCTGAGCTAGAACGGCAAATCCGAATCGAGGGCTTGGTTAGCAAAGTAAGTGAGCAAGAAAGCGATGAATACTTTAATACTCGACCCGAAGGTAGTAGGTTAGGCGCTTGGGTTTCGCCTCAGAGCCAAGTAATCCATGGTCGTAATTTCCTCGAATCGTTGAAGGTTGTATTCGATAGTCAATTTGGTGGCAAAACTATTACCCGACCTAAAAACTGGGGTGGGTATCGCCTCGTTCCTACGTTGATTGAATTCTGGCAGGGTCGCCCTAGCCGCCTGCACGACAGAATCCAATACACCCTTGTTGAAAATAAATGGAATGTTGTACGATTAGCCCCGTGAGAGATTAACGCTATCCAATGTTCATGAACTGCTGAACCAATTTGGCAATCTCATCGTTTTTGCCGTACAGCTTCTCGCTTAAACCCTTATCGTTAAATGCTTTCAGGGTCTTAATCTTTGAATCAATCATACCCTTTGGAAATATTCCGTTCTCCTCAAAAGCTGCACGTTTCGCTTCAAGTGCTTCTGCCGATTCGAAGCACGATGCAGGTAATTGTTTTAGCGTTGCGAGTTTCTCCTTGAATTCAGGTCTGAATATATTTACATCAACATACAATTTTTCGGCAACCTCTAATGAGTCAGGACGCTTTATCCCATTCAATGATGAAATAATAAACCCTGCTACTAGTAAATATGGATCGGCAGAGCAATCAGGTACTCTAAATTCAAAGGTTTGTTTATTGACGCTTACAGGTTGGCAGTTGCAATCCTGCGGATTTGCATCGCTGATCATGTGCTGAGCACCTGACCATCCTAGCGGAACACGAATCACTACGGAGCGATTGCGATCTCCCCAACAGATATTGGTTGGTGCCTCTTGGTGAGGAACCAAACGCAAATATGATGTTGGAATTGTATTCCCAAATGCAGTTAGAGCATCGGCAACATCAAGGATACCTGCAATCATTCTGCGAGCCATTGGGCTTAACTTGCCATTCTCAATCATTAGGTTGCAACCATCCTTTTCGGCTAACATGTGGAAATGGAGACCGCTACCTGCTTTACCAACAATGATTTTGGGTGCAAAGCTAATATCTACACCGTACTGATAACCAAGCATCCTAACAATCCACTTTGCAATTACAAACTGGTCAACAGCCTCCTCAGCAGGAATTGGGAGGAATTCTATCTCGTGCTGTTCGTATAGTTTATCCTCGGTCATAAAACATCCAACTTCGGAATGCCCATACTTGATTTTTCCACCTGCCTTAGCGATTAACACTAGCGCTTCTCTTCTTAGCACTTCGCATTTTGCGAATGGTTCAGAGGCATGATAACCCTTTTGATCAACTCCAGGGAAAGTTTCCTCACGATCGCTAATCACGTAGTACTCAAGCTCTGCAAGTGCTTTAAATGTACAGCCTGTCTCTTTTTTGAAAAGATCGTGCGCTTTACGAAGTACATATTCTGGGGAACTCTCAAGCGGTTTACCCTCATTGGTATAGAAAGAGCATAGAATATCGATGGTTGGCACCGATGTAAACGGATTTACAAAAGCTGTTTTATATCGCGGGATAACATATAAGTCACTGCTTCCCGCCTCGATGAATGAGAAAAGGCTACTGCCATCAACCCGTTCACCAGTTGAAAGGATTGAATCGAGGTGCTCCTTCGAGTTGATTACAAAATTTAGGGTTTTTAATTTCCCATCTTCAGCAACATATCGGAAATTAACCATTTCAATTCGATTCTCTTCACAAAATTTGATAATATCATCCTTTGTAAATTCTGATGATGGTTTCTTAAGAAATTGAACCAACTCATTAGGGTTCATCGAAAATTCAACATCTTTCATTTTTGTTCTATTTTTAAAAAGAAAATTTTACAAAACTAAGAAAGTCTTTTGTATCCGGTGCAAAACAAAAAATGTTTCGCAACATCGATTGGTTGCAAAAAGACCTTTCAGGGAAAGTCCTGAAAGGTCTCTTTTAAATGATGAGTATTCTACTTAGAGAGAAGCTTTAGCCTCTCCTCGATAATATTAATCTTTGATTCAGCATCCGCCTGTTTATTCTTCTCAATTTCAACAACCTGAGGGGGTGCGCTATTCACAAATCGTTCGTTACTTAACTTTTTCATAACACTCAGAAGAAATCCCTTAGCGTACTCCAATTCGGCCTTCAGCTTAGCGATTTCCTCATCAGAGTTTATTAATCCTTCCAATGGAACATAGAACTCCGCTGATTTGATTAGGAATGATGCAGCACCCTCAACCTTGTCGTTGGTGTAAGTTAGCGTTTCTAACCCAGCAAGCTTAGCTATGATACTCTCAACATCAACCCCAAATTTCTCGGTTGATTTTATGAAAAGCTTTAGCGATTGCTTATTGGGGATATTCTTTTCCTGACGGATTGTACGTACACCAGAAATTATCTCCTTCATTAACTCCATACGCTCAAGCAAATCGGTATCATATCCTGTAGATTTAGGCATTTGTGTGATCATTAGGCTATCTCCTAACTTCCTTTCGTTAAAGGATTGCCATAACTCCTCGGTAATGAATGGCATAAACGGATGGAGCAGCGTAAGCATCTTCTCAAAAAGATCAACGAGGTCCTTGCATGTTTTAGCATCAATAGGCTGTTGGTATGCAGGTTTAACCATTTCGAGCAACCACGATGAGAACTCATCCCAGAATAGCTTGTAAACGGTCATCAACGCTTCGGAGATTCTATACTTGTCGAAATGATCATCTATCTGCTCAATTTCACGATTCAAAATATTGTTGAACCATGTAATTGCTGCCGCTGAAGAGATTGGCTGAGGTATATTTGCATCAACCTCCCAACCTTTTACTAGGCGGAATGCATTCCAAATCTTATTGCTGAAATTTCGACCCTGCTCAGGAAGAGTTTCCTCAAATAGAAGATCGTTGCCAGCAGGAGAGCAAAACAACATTCCAATACGGACTCCATCGGCACCATATTTTGCGATAAGGTCAAGAGGATCAGGTGAATTGCCAAGCTGTTTGCTCATCTTACGCTTTAGCGAATCGCGAACGATACCCGTTAGATAAACGCTTCTGAAAGGTTTTGCACCCTGATACTCATACCCAGCAATAATCATACGTGCAACCCAGAAGAAAAGGATTTCGGGTGCAGTGATCAAATCGTTGGTTGGATAGTAGTATTTTATATCCTCATTCTCAGGGTAGCGGATTCCATCGAATACGGAGATTGGCCATAGCCAGGAACTGAACCAAGTATCGAGAACATCTTCCTCCTGACGTAAGTCAGAAAGTTTAAGTGATGCATTACCTGTTTTCTTCCTTGCATTTTCAACTGCCTCCTCTGCCGTTTCAGCAACTACAAAGCCTCCTTCGGGTAGATAGTATGCAGGTATCCTATGCCCCCACCACAGCTGGCGAGATAGACACCAATCCTTCACGTTTTCCATCCAATGGCGATAAGTATTCACAAATTTTGGTGGATAAAGTTGAATGTCTCCATTAATAACGGCATCCAAAGCGGGTTTTGAAAGATCCTGCATCTTTAAGAACCACTGCATGGAGAGCTTTGGCTCAATTACCGCATCGGTACGTTCGGAGTAACCAACTTTATTCTGATATTCCTCAACCTTTGCTAGGTTACCTGCGCTTTCTAAATCTTTTACAATTATTTTACGAACATCGAATCTATCCTTACCAATATATAGCTGAGCAGCGGTGCTCATCGTTCCATCGTCATTGAAAATATCAACTGATTCTAGATTGTGCTTATCGCCCAACAAGTAGTCGTTGATGTCGTGAGCAGGGGTTACCTTTAGAGCTCCTGTTCCAAATTCTATATCAACATACTCATCAAAAATAATTGGGACACTCCTTTTGATCAGCGGAACAATAACCTTTTTGCCCTTTAAATGAGCATAACGGGGATCGTTAGGGTGAACGCAAACAGCGGTATCGCCGAGAATTGTCTCGGGGCGAGTGGTTGCAATGGTTACAAAACCCTCCTCGCCTTCAATTGAATATTTTAAATAGTAAAGTTTACTCTGAACTTCGCGGTAAATAACCTCTTCGTCGCTTACAGCCGTTTTGGCCTGAGGATCCCAGTTTACCATCCGCACACCACGATATATCAACCCTTTATTGAAAAGATCGACAAAAACCTTTATAACACTAGCCGAAAGGCTCTCATCCATGGTGAAACTCGTACGCTCCCAGTCGCATGATGCGCCTAACTTCTTAAGCTGTTCAAGGATAATACCCCCATGCTTCTCCTTCCACTCCCAAGCGTGTTTTAAAAACTCATCGCGGGTAAGAGTATTCTTGTCGATTCCTTCGGCTCTAAGCTTTGCAACAACCTTTGCCTCAGTAGCAATTGATGCATGATCGGTGCCAGGAACCCAGCAAGCGTTTTTGCCAGTCATCCTAGCCCTGCGGACAAGTACATCCTGAATGGTATTGTTTAACATGTGGCCCATGTGTAACACCCCTGTAACGTTAGGTGGGGGAATAACAATACAATAAGGCTCACGTTCATCGGGTTTCGAACGGAAAAACTTATTCTCCATCCAGTACCTATACCACTTATCCTCTACTTCCGAAGGATTGTACTTTGCAGCAATTTCCATAAAATCAGCAATAATGATATTTTAAAAATATAGTTGGCAAAAATAAGAAATTAATAAGAAGAATAATGAAGATAGTCGGAAGATATTCAGGAGTGAGTCGGAAGACAGTGGTCAAAGTTGGAAGTCGGAAGTTGGAAGATAGAAGAGAACATCACGGCAATACTGAACCACAGCAAAACAGCAACATCGCATCACAATTATTTAGTAGATTTGCATCTCATACTCTAAGAATCATGAAAACATCGCTAGCGTGGACAATACTAATCATTGCTGGTTTCTTCGAAACTGGATGGGCTATTGGCATGAAATACTCCGATGGCTTCACTAAACTTTGGCCTAGCGTATTTACTGCAATATTTATGCTTATAAGTGTAGTAATGCTAACGTATTCATTAAAAGTATTGCCCGTTGGTTCTGCATATGCTGTTTGGACTGGTATTGGTGCTGTTGGAACTGTTATTCTTGGTATTTTTCTGTTTAAAGAACCTTATGATTTGTACCGCTTATTCTTCATTTTCCTTATTATTATTGGAATTATAGGTTTAAGAGTATTGAAATAATTTGTTTTTGCTTCGATTCAAACGAATTTATAACTTAGCCTTGATTTACTATGCTTGTTTTCGGTATATGTTTTGAATACTCTTCATCGAACTAAAATTGAACCATATGAATAGATTTTTAATTGCAATAGCTGTAATAGGGATCACCCTTTTAGGCTCGTCCTGCGCCTCGAAGCGGTATGCAAAAAAGGGCGTTAAATATGAAGAGGCCGGCATGTATGAGATGGCTGCCCAATCGTACTTCAAATCGCTTCAGGCGAATAACGATAATATCGATGCCCGCATTGGCCTAAAAAAGAATGGACAACGGCTACTCGACCAGAAGGTACTTACCGTTCACAATGCCTACGATGCTGGGGATGACAAAAAAACCGTTTACAGCTATCTGGATGCTAAGGAGTACCAGGATCAGGTTGCTACGTTAGGGGTGGAACTTACCTTGTCCGAAAGGACGCCTGAACTATTTATGGATTCTAAAGCCAAATACATTGATAAAATTTATAATGAAGCTCAACTTCTTCTCGAAGACGAAAAGTTTAAACAATCGGAAGGTCTCCTTGCAGAGGTTAAGCGTCTTGAGCCTGGTTATGGCAACTCCGATGAGCTGATGAAGGTTTCGAAAAGCGAACCCATTTACCGACAAGGAAAAGAATTTTTAAACACAGGGATGTACCGTAAATCGTTTGCGAGTTTCGATCAGATTGTTCGCAATCATGGTACTTACAAAGATTCGAAGGAGCTTCGTGATGAGGCTTTGGCTAAGGGAATGATTACCATTTCATTCAATAGGATTGAGAATAAATCGAGATACGATAATCTGAGTGAGACCATTGAGAGCAAACTAAAATCCTCGTTGAATGGGCTAAAGAATCCTTTCATAAAAGTTATCGATAGTCAGAATACCAATCAACTAATCCAAGAACAGCAACGAGGCTTGAATCAAGGCTCTGATATTCAGGTTGGTAAAATACTTGCTGCAAAAGCAATTTTTGCAGGATCGTTGGTGAGTTTTAAAATTAGCGAAGGGAAATTGGAAAAACAGGATAAGCGAGGATTCTTAAAGGAAGAGTATGCCGTTAAAGACCCCGTTACCGGAGAATCCAAGAAAAACTATAAATACCATAAGGTAACCTATACCGAATGGAAGCAAGAAAACGAAATAGCTAGCTCATTTCAATACCAATTAACATCAACCGAATCGTCGGCAGTTATGGTTTCAGATGCCATGGAGATTAGCGCCTCTGACGAGATTCACTACATCGTTTTTGAAGGAAAGGGTAACCAGCTTGTACCCGGCTACTGGGAGCATATTGACAGAAATTCGCCAAAAGACAAAGTAAACGATTCATCAACGGAGGTTGGCAATCTGAGAGACCTCCTGAAATCTAATCGAAACATCAAGAGCATTGAAGCCTTAAAATCAGAGGTTTTAAATGGCATCGCAGCACGAGTTGCCAAAAAGATAAATAGCTACAATCCTGAAGAATAAAAGATTATGAAGTTGAAAAGATTAACCATTGCGCTTTTTTCAGCTATGCTCCTGGTTAGCTGTGGCGGCTCAAAGAAGATTGTTACAACCTACCCTCCCGCTCCTGCCTGGGTGAAGGATAGACCTGTTTCATCGGGTTACTACATTGGCGTTGGCTCAGCAAGGAAAACGGCTGACATCAACCAGACTCAGCAGAATGCGAAGCAGAATGCCTTAGCGGATATGGCTAGCGACATTTCGGTTAATATATCAACAAACTCGCTACTTTCAACCTTCGAAAACAGCTCGAACTTCAGCGAAGACTTCTCGAAAACCATAAAAGCCCAAGCCGAGCAGGATTTAGAGGGCTATGAAACGGTTGGAAATTACGAGGATCAGAACAATTACTGGATTTACTTTCGGCTTTCGAAAGCTGATTATCAGCGAATCAAGGAGGAGCGAAGATCAAAAGCGGTTACTATAGCCCTCGATCTATTCGATAAGGGGGTTAATGCTGAGAAAATTGGTGATGTTCGGTTAGCATTCATCAGCTTCATTAAGGCTCTAGAACCGCTAAAGCCCTATTTTGCCGATCCTCTTCAGGTTCAATATCAGGGGAAAGACATTTACTTAGGAAATGAAATCTCGAAAGAAATCTCTGGGCTTCTATCCTCCATACGAATTGAGGCAAGCAATAGGCAAATTAAGGTTAAACAGGGTCAACCATTGGCAATAGGCTCACTTGAATTTAAGGTATCCTATAAAAATGGACAACCCCTCAATGGACTTACACTTTCGGGCACATACACCGAAAAGCCATTGCGAACCAGCAAGATTTTAACGGATAATAACGGATTAGCCTCCTTTACCATTGATGCTATTCGATCGAACAAGAATACTGAAACATTAAACGCCACTTTAAACTTAGAAAATATTGCCAACGAGGCTACAACCGATTTTATCATTCGCAAACTTTTCGTCAGATTTAGAGCTCCTGAGGCCAGCATTAGCATTAACATTATAAAGCCGTTATTCTATATTACCTCAACAGAATCGAATCTAGACGCTAAGTTAAACCCCGCTCCGATTAGCGAAGGTTTAAAACGCAAAATCCTTGAGGGAGGCTATTCTACTTCTGACAAGGAAATGGAGGCTGATTATAGAATTAGCATAATAGCCTCAACCAAAAGTAAAGGTGAAGTTGGAAACTATAAGCAAACAATCCTAAATGCCACAATTTCAGTAAAAGACAAATCGGGCATGGAGGTTTATACCAAGCAGTTGGATAATATCATGGGTGCACATTTCGATTATCAACAGGCTGGAATGGAGGCATACAAAGAGGCCGTTAAAAAGTTTGAGAATACTATTTCAAGGGAGATAATTGAGGTAGTAGTAAAAGGTAAATCGAACTATTAAATAGTTTTTATTCAAACAAATAGACCCACAAAGAATAATCTTTGTGGGTTTTTTATTTTAACCTTGCTTCAGTTTTCACTTCAAATATGATTGGTAAAAATTATCTACGGTTACACTGAAATCTATTGATTTCAATTACTCTTTTTATGTAGATTAAATTGGTAAATCAAACCTACATTAATCCCAAAGCTTCTAGGTTTATAGGAAGTTATGCCAACTCCCTTTAGATACCATTTATAGTAAGGCTCTGCCCATATACTCCACCTTTCACTAAATCTATACCTATATTCAATTCCAACTTTAATATTTCCCAAAATACGGTAGTTAGAGTAGGGCTTGAACGGCTGCTTTTGAGAAATTGTATTCTGCCCAATTATTCTATCGAATTGATAGTTCTCGCTCTGCAAAAATATTGCGGCTAATGAGGTATTGAGATTAATTTCTGATTTCTGGTTTCGTAAAATATGTAATGTTATCTCAAAAGGGATTTCATAATATTTCCAATTCCCTTTATTAATATGAATTGAGTCAATAACAAAATGCATGGTTGCTGTATCGGGAGGTGTTCCTTCTACTAAACTTTTAAATTCATTCTTCTTTTGCCAATCGTATTGTCGCATATAACCACCAAACCCTAATGAAATTCTATTAGATATTTTACCCTCAAGTAATAACCCAAAACCCTGACTAATGCCCACCTCGCTCTGAAAATCTCCAAGAACAAGTTCAGGAGAATACCCGATCTTTACTTTATCGGGGCCAACAAAATTTTTATACAGATCATCCTGAAGTTTGAATGAGAAATCGAACTTACCCCAGTTAAAAATACTCTTTCTTGATTTTTCCTCTTTCCTTTTCGAGCTAACTGCCGGCAGATTAGGGTTTATATTTATTTTTTCTATAGTAGGCTTCCTATTAAAATAGGAGGTTGAAATCTCCATTGGGCGGAGAGGTCGAAAATTTGAGTCTAAGAGATTCCTTTTCTTTTCATTAACAGCATTAAAACGACTTGATCTTTCTTCTTGTTCTATGCCTACATCCTGTTTTACAAAATTACGCTCGCCTTGATCTGGCTCAGGATAAACATATTGAGTTGAATTATAATTATTTGATAGTTTTAAACTGTGTTTAAGTTTAAGTTCAATACTTGGACTTACTATGTATTGATAATGATCAATCGACTTCTTGTATGAGAGAATTGGTTTATTTTCAGATGTTGGGATTGTTTTTACATTGACCATCGTCTCTCCATCCGTATTTGAACTATATATAATAAAGTACGAAGAGATAAATATTAAAGATATAATGAGTCCGCTAATAAAGCCGTTAAACCAAACCCTCCAATTTACGGGTACTGCCTTTGGTGTTTGTTGATCGAGCAATGCCGACATTTTCGCCCAACTCTCAGGGCTGCATTGAGGTTGATACTCCTCAAGCATCGATCGTACCCGATCCATTATGTGTTTATCGTCAGGATTTTGCATACAAACGTTGTTTTTCAACAAGTTCAACAACTCTCTCTTTTGCTCGGCTTAGATTTGAACGAGAAGTATTTACGCTAATATCCAACATTTGGGCAATCTCCTCATGCGAATATCCTTCCATGACATGAAGATTAAATACCAAACGATACATTGGAGATAATTTCTGTAGTAAGTTTATTATCTCCTCGGCATGAGGAAATTCAATATTTTCAACGACACTATCGTGTTTCTCCTCAATAAGTTCAACGGTGTAGAAATTTCTCAAATCTTTTCGGTTATAATCAAGTGCTGTATTCACTACTATCTTTCTTATCCAAGCTTTAAAACTTTTATCAGTATTATGGCTTTCGATTTTTGTAAAGATTTTCAAAAACGAATCATTCACAATCTCTTCTGCCATTTCACGAGTTCCCGAGAAACGAAGGGCAATACTTATACAATAACCATAATAAGAGTAGTAAAGGTGTTCCTGAGCTTTCCTATCGCCTCGGGAACACCTTTTAATTAAGTTAATTAGTTGTTTTTGTCCGTCCAACCCCTCGTTCGCTATTTGTTAGCTAATGGTTACTGAACCTTAACTAGTGCCTTAATATTGATTACTTCGACCTGTTTGCCTGTCCATGAACTACAGTAAATCGTTGAATCAGAAAACCAAGTTCTCTCAAAGCTAATTTTCAATCTATCATTTAACGTTGGTGTATAGTTAATATTACTTTCGACAGCTTTTGGAATGTAGAATATTTCGTTACTAGAGTTTTTTAACCAAAGATTTTCGAAAACTCCTTTACTGCAATCCCCTTGAGAAACAACCTCTACCTCAACATTCTCAAAAAGATTAGGGTCTGTTGTAGTCCCACCATCTTCAGGGATATATGCTTGAATAACCTTAACATTTGATAGATCGGATGAGTTGATTACATTGAAGTAAAGATTCTTATCTTTCATCAACTCCTCAGAGATCTTTAATTGCTTCAATTCAAGCATCAATGAATCGGTGATCTGATTTGTACCATTATCCCCTACATTTTTATGGTACACCTTTAGATCAATAAATTTCTTTTCACCTATTTGCTGAACTAAACCGTCCCATGCTACAATAAACTCATGTCCTCTTTGACCGCCAGTATATGTAACCCCTATGTATAAATAGTTACAGTAAATACCTGCAAGGTCAATTGTAAAGGGCTTTTCGTTAACGTCCAAAGAGTTTGGCTTAACACTAGTGAATCTTAGGCTCGATTCATTTTTTTGATTTCTATCGTCTTCTTTTTGGCAAGCAGCAAAGAAAACTAAAGCAACAAGTGCTGTAAATAGAAATAATACAGATTTTTTCATATTTAGTTTTTTTATTTACTGCCAAGACGTATTATTAATAGGTAACGATGCGAGTAAGATAATATTTTGAGGAAAAATTATTTAACCTTACTACAATAGTTTGATAAACAATTAACATGCAGCATCTTATATATGTAAACACAGATGTCAACCTATACAGTAACTAACTTAAAAAAAATCGGTAAATCTCTCAATCAGATTTTCATCATTTTTTCTTTCAAATTTTAAGGATTATCAACAGCAGCAAGGTTTTAGTATCAAATAGCAAATGAAATAATTAAAAATCACTTCATATCCTTAATAGACATTATACAGATTAAGCATCAGCTGTTGTGTCTATACTGCTTACCCAAAGCGTTATAGCCCTCGGAAAGGGGATTATTCTAATAACTCCGCCTTTTAAGGCGGAGATAATGATCTAACGATTTGTGGGCTTCAGCCCTTGACTTTCTACACCAGCTGCTATATACTTTCTATTAATCAACGTAGAAACAATTCTACTCTTAAAACCGTACACTACGCTTTTGGCTAAAGCCGAGGATTCTTCTTTATCTTGACTCCGCCTTAAAAGGCGGAGT
>RPRQ01000104.1 GCA_003818205.1 Bacteroidales bacterium | reverse complement strand
TATAGCTGGGAACAGATGAAATGCCGTAGGCATGACATTATCCTCTGTCCTATCTGCTTTGTAATGTCGATCCTACGGAGCTAAAATACTATACTGATATATTTTCTATCATATTTTCACTCCTCTGAGGTTTGTTTTTAGTGGCTTCATAAACCTATTTGGGACTTAATCAGCAGACCCTAATTACCCCGATATTTTAGCCATTGCCGATGAATAGGTTGAAACGCAATAGGGAACCGAATAGGTTAAAAGCATTCTTACTGCTGAAATATTCTGCCAATCCCCGTTAATGATAACTCTTCCCTGATTGATAATATTAAGAATTGTGCCTACAATAAGGCAAATCTTGATGGCTCTACTTACTGTTTGCTTTTCGAGGGCAATCTCCAAAAACTTGTTGTTACTCATTCCCATACCTTTAGCACTTTGTTCTTATTAAAAAGCGTGCAAAAGTGGTAATAAAATGAATCGAATAGAAAAAAATAGCATAATTTTTTTAATTATGCTATTTTCAATTTGTTAATACGAATTCAATAGTTGAATGGTTCGAACCTTTAATTACTCTTAATCCAACTCTTTATCCTATAACCGTTTAGGCTATAGTAGAGGATGAATAGGTAACAGGGAACTAAAATCCAGTATGCATGCTGATGCCCAATGGCATGAATCATCGATAGTCGGCCCCAGAGAAGAGGAAGCAGAGCCCCGCCAGAAATACCCATAATTAGCATTGCCGATCCAATCTTTGTATATTTTCCTAAGCCATGAATGGCTAAGGGCCAAATTGCAGGCCACATCAATGCGTTGGCAAGTCCTAGCAATGCAATGAATAGGACCGAGGTATAGCCCTTTGTGAAAATGGCTATTATGCTAAAAAGGATTCCAGCACCGGCTGAAAGGGCTAAAGCCCTTGATTGGGAGATAAATTTAGGTATTGAGATAACGCCGATGATATAGCCAATAACCATGGCTGCTAGGGTGTATGAGGTGAAACTTCTAGCCTCTGATAAAGCAATTCCTTGCGATTGTCCGTACATCGGCAAGGTGTCACCGGCAACAACCTCAACCCCAACGCAAAAAAAGATAGCAATTACACCAAGCACTATGTTAGGGTACATAAAAATATTCTTTCGATCCTCTGTTGGGTATGAATTCCCATCACCATTCTGCTCCATTTCAACCTCAGGCAGGGGTGATAATCTTACCATTAATGCAAGTACTGTTAGAATAATAGCTATAATAATATAAGGATTTACTACCCTTGATGCAATCTCATCGAGCATGATTGACTTTGCTGCTGAATCAAGACCTTGTAGCTCATTTACTAGAGTATCGGCATCGGAAAGGATTATGGCGCCTAAAATAATGGGGGCGAGGAATCCTGCAACCTTGTTGCATATACCCATAATGCTGATTCGCTTTGCAGCGCTTTCAATAGGACCTAATATGGTGATATATGGATTTGAAGCGGTTTGTAGTATGGAAAGGCCAGTCCCGATAACAAATAGACCAGTTAGAAAAAGCCCATAGGTTCGGGTTTTAGCAGCAGGGATAAAGATTAATGCCCCAGCCGCCATAACGAGCAAGCCGAGCATCATCCCCTTTTTAAACCCCGTTAATTTCAATATCCACGAGGAGGGGAGTGCCATTACGAAGTAGGAAATGTAGAATGCAAATGCAACGAACATCGACTGAAAAGTATTCAGCTCGCAGGCAATTTTTAGGTATGGAATCAATGTTCCATTTAGCCAGGTAACAAATCCGAAGATAAAGAATAGAACGCCAATAATTGTAATTGGAATAAGCGTTGAGCGTGATGATTGTTTCATAATTTTTATTTTTAATAACGATTTAAGGTATAATAGTAGATAGTTATGGTAAGTGCTAAAAGTAGATAAAAGCTTATAATTATGCAATCATAATTATTTATAGGTTTTGTTTTGTTTAACGTGCTATCCGTTTTGATATTTTCAGCTTTTCTTATGCCATTGAAAATGAGTTTGAATAAGCGTTGATACTATATGTTGGGGATGCTACTTTATTTATTTGGTTGTTTCAATTAATAGATTTTTACCTACCAATTTACCTGTCTCGAATAGCAAATGAGAATTTATCTATTGCCCTTTGAACCGCTAGAATCCCATTAAGATGATCGAATTCATGCTGAATAAGCTCTGAAAGATCATCGCTGAGTAGCATCTCCTGGTTGTTCCAATTAGTGTCTTTAAAGCTAATTCTACAACTTTTATATCGTAATACTTTAACTAGCAATTCGGGAAAGCTCATGCAATCGTCCCATACTTCGAAGGTTTCAGGGCTGAATTGGTCTAACGTAGGGTTGATGAATACAATAGGTTTATTGATATTCATGTATATTAATCGTTTCATCACACCTAGCTGAGGAGCAGCAATGGCTCTGCCACAGCCATATCGATTTCTAAAATCGAAAAGGGTATCGTGTAGATCATTTACATGATTTTTTATAAGTTCAATCTCATCCTTTGAAATATCTACTGATTTTTTGTAAAGTATTGGATTGCCTAGTTTCAGTATTTCTTTAACAGCCATTATCTACGATTGTATTGGTTTTATTCTAATTAAGAGTTCAATATGAAGCTAACGTTTTGTATTTTTCCAATCAAATTTAGCCCAAAAATGGTGAATAACGATAATATCAATACGAGTTGGCGAAAGGTTGCGGCATCAATCTATAAAAGAATCGCTTGATTCTAAAATATTTGGTTCAGCTTATAGGATATTATTGTACCACGTAGGATTAATCATTGGGAGCAGCTCTTTATCCTTGGGTGGTTGATGTAATGCAGCTATTCCGCTACATCAAGTATATTGTATAGCCCCACAATGCTTGAGTCAAAACCCTATTGGTGCAAGTAGCGCTATTCTTTCACTAACTTTTTAGTTGAAGTATATTTTCCATTCGATACTTTAAGAATATAAACTCCTTTTGGTAAATTAGATCCATCTACCTCAAAAAATTGCTCGTCATAATCGGATTGGAACAATACCTCTCCAGTAACATCTAATATCGATACTTTGATTGTCTGAAAATCCTCAGTAATGTTAAATTGAATCTTATCCCTGAACGGATTTGGTCCAAAACTTATTTTAATATCACTTTTCATTAAGTTATCAATGGAGGTAATTGTGCTAGTGTTCATTAATAACCATTTATGAGGATCCGCTTGTATTAATTTAATTTTAGGCAAATCGAATGTAAAGGTTTGAGGTTTTTCAGAAATAAAAACTCGTTGAGCTGAAGTAGAATTATCATCGAAAGTTAGCTTTAAATCCATCGAACCTTTAAAGAGTGGGGTTAATGAGTTCGATGAAGTTTGAGATATGGTAACCCAAGGTTTATTCTCATTATTATAACCATACTGAAAGCTAAAAGTTGGGAAACCATAACCATAATACCATTGATCGAAAAACCATGTATAATCTTGACCGGTGGTTTCATTAACGACACTTAAAAAATCTTGACCTGTGGCAGTAGAATGTGCGTATCTCTGAAGGAATTGCTTAATAATATTAAAAAAGATATCGTCGTTATTAATTTCATATCTTAACATATGTATAATGCATGCACCCTTACTGTATGTAAGGTCACCATCAAAAATTCGACTCTCGTTAGTTGATTCAGCAAGGTTTAAGTAAACACTACCATTAGGTTTCTCTTTTGCATAGCCTTGATTTGTAATCATCCACGAATCGGCGCTAGTCTGGCTTATTAATTTCTGATTATTAAGGTATTCAGAATAAGTCGCAAACCCTTCATTTACCCAAATGTCCTGCCACGTTGCGCAGGTAACATAATCGCCAAACCACATATGAGCGAGTTCATGGGCAATTATAAAATTACTAAAATATGCTATAGTGGTCATTGTTTGATGCTCCATCCCTCCATCGCATGGAGCCATTGCATGGCCATATTTTTCATCGAAGAATGGATACATGCCAAAAAGGTTAGAGAAGAGTTCTAACATTGCAGCCGTTCCATCAATATTGGTTTTGTAGGTATTTAAGCAATTAGGCGCATTATAAACAAAATTCTGAATAAGCAATGGTTTACCAAGCCCAATAGGGTTTGCGTTTATGTTGTACTCAACATAATCAGATATTGCTACTGATATAAGGTAGTAATCTATGGGGTAACGGCTTTGCCATTCATATCGCTTTTTTTCTCCAGCAACTTCAACAACATTTTTTAATAGCCCATTTGATGCAACTTCCAAGCTGGCTGGCACGGTAACGTAAACGTCTGAACTATCCGCTTTATCGGTAAGTGATTGTTTAACAGGAAACCACTCATAAGCATGAAACGATTCTGACAATGACCAGGTTGCTGGAATATTCCATGTTGGAGCAATTCTATTTGACCATCCTTCTCCAACAGGTGTTCCTGAGTATTGAACTTCAACAATAAAAAGTTCTCCAACAGCAATTGATGATGGACAAGTCAGGTTTATTTCATCATTTTGATGGGTGAAAGTTACAACTTGATTATCTAGTTTTACCTGTGAAACAGTGAGAGCATTCTTTAATTGTATAACAAATTCAGTCAGTGGGTTATTCACGACCTTTGCTTTTATTACTACTAAGCCTGATGTTATTGTTTTATTGGCATTTGTTGCTTCGAGGTTTAGCCCATAATAAACAACATCATAGTTGTCCATTTTTGGATTTGGAGCTAAATAATTAGCCGATTTGCTATTACTTGATATTTTATTATACTCGACAGTTGTATCTACCTGGCTTATCGAAATGAATGAATTGAATAGAAGAAAAATAAGCAATAAATTTTTCATAAGTGATTTTTTTTTTGGTAGTGATAAATAATTATTGTTTTAATAGTTAACAATATTAGCCCATTTATCCCAATTTTTCAATTCTTCCTGTAAAAAATTTGTACCATTAGAAGTTGTGAGCTATATTTCATGACAATTTTAAAAATATTTATTATGCACGTAAAAGGAACAGCCGTAAAATCGATTCAAGAGTTTGTTCAAACTCGACACGGGGATAAGTATGCAGAGTGGTTAAAGGCTATGCCCGAAACTTCGAGGATTATTATGTCGAAACCGGTGTATGTTTCTGATTGGTATTCAGCCAATGATGCAGCCATTGAGCCAACCATTGCCATCGGAAAGGTTATTTTTAATGGTGACGCTGTTAAAGCAGGTTGGGAAACAGGAAGGTATAGCTCTGAAATTGCATTGAATGGGGTTTATAAGGTATTTGTAAAAATGGCTACCCCTCAGTTTATCATTGGTCGTTCAGGGAAAATACTCCCTTCGTACTACGATCCATCCAATCTTTCTGTTAAAGAAACTGGTGCAAAGCATGTTGTTCTTAGCATTTCTCAATTGCCTATTAACCATGAGGTGCTTGAAGCAAGAATCTTCGGTTGGATTCAAAAAGCCCTTGAGGTTTGTGGTTGTAAAAATGTGCAGATTAAACCAACCACTACAATGACTAAAGGTGATGCTACTACTGATCTTATGATTACCTGGAATTAACATCATATCAATACTTCCTATGGGGTGTATCAACTATCTGATACACCCTATTTTTTATGGCCGAATCTCCTATTGACTTTATACGTTTTATGGCATACCTTTAGCCATAATCATTAGATACTATTAATTATGACTGCTATTACTAGAAAAAGCAAAGGTGTTATTGCCATCCTTACAGGTGGTGGCGATGTTCCCGGTTTAAACCCTGCCATTAGGGCAATTACAATACGTGCTCTTCGCGAAGGCTATGAGGTTATTGGGATTAAACGGGGATGGGCAGGGATGATTGAGGTGATTCGCGATAAAAAGGTTGACAATAGCAATTGTTTCGAAGTACTTACCGAGGAGAGGGTCAATAAAGCTTTTCGAACGGGTGGTACTTTCTTGCATACATCAAGAACCAACCCGAGTAAGGTTGCTAGAGCATCGGTACCCGATCATCTTCAGGAGCATTATACAAAAGAGATTAACGATTTAACGCCTGATGTTCTTAAAAATATTCACTTTATGGGTATCGATTTTCTAATACCCATTGGAGGAGACGATACTTTAAGCTATGGTGTTAGACTCTATAAGGAGGGCGTTAAGGTTATTGCAATCCCTAAAACGATGGATAACGATGTGCCCGGAACCGACTACTGTATTGGTTTTAGTACTTGTATTACAAGAACCATATCATTAACAGATATTCTGCGGACTTCAGCAGGTTCCCACGAACGAATCCTTGTAATGGAGGTTTTTGGCAGATATGCTGGCTTTACAGCAATGCTTCCAACAATGGCCGGCGTTGCCAATAGATGCGTTATTCCGGAGTATAAATTTAATATCGACAAATTAACTAAGCTTCTAATTGAGGATAGAGATAAAAACCCGAGTAAATACTCAACACTGCTGGTTTCTGAGGGTGCTATGTTTGAAGGGATGGATATGATGGCTGTTCAGGGAACAGAGAAGGATGCTTTCGGTCATTCAAAATTAGGCGGTATTGGAGAGCTGGTGTCAAAGCAGATTAAGGACCTTACGCCCAAGTACAACAAGGGAAAAACTGTTAATATAATAAGCCAAAACTTGGGTTACCTCGTTCGTGGCGGAGAACCCGATGCGATTGATTCAATTGTTCCAATGGCGTTTGGAAACCTAGCCCTTGACTTAATTCTAAAAGGAGTTCATGGCCGACTCGTTGTTCTCAAAAATGGTCGTTACGATACGGTTCCAATTGATGTTGTAACCAGCCAGAAGAAGGCTGTAAATATTCAACGATTTTATAATACTGATAGACTTCGACCATACTTCAATTCCTTTGAAATGTTGCCGTTGTTTATTATGACGAGCGACTAGAATGCTTGATAGGTTGATAAGCTAACAATTTGTATTACTTATTGATAGAATCCAAGAGTTTTGTGGTTATTGAGTGGAGAAGCCGTATATCTTTTGCGTTTAGCTCGGTTATTCGCTCGTGGATTCGGCCATAAATCATCATATCAGGGGTAATACCTGCAATGTTTAGCGTTTCGCTTACCTTTTCTTGTAGCGATTTTAAACTTTGTGTATTTACCTCACCCTTCACGTTCCTTTCATCTCGAAATAAAGCTGAAAGGGTATAGGCATAAATCATAACCGTTTGGGCAAGGTTGATGGAAGGGTAGGGGGATGCCAAAGGAATAGTGGATACGCGACTACAAATGCTAATCTCCTCGTTGGTTAAGCCCGACTCCTCCCGACCAAAAACGATTCCGATATTTGAGATAGTATCCTCTTTTTCCAACAGGAATTGTAATAGCTTATTACTTGGGATTATATCGAGCTTAACCCATCGCTGCTTTGCAGTGGTAGCAATAATAAAATCTAAGTCGGTAATCGCTTCGGCTAACGATGTATAAACCTTTGCATCCTCAAGTATATCGTGCGATGCATGGGCAAGCATCTTTGCCTTGGTGTTCAGGTAATCGCACGGATTAACCAACCGAAAGTCGGTAAACCCCATGGTTTTGATTGCTCGCGCAGCTGCTCCTACATTCTCGGGAACTGCTGGCTCTACTAGGATGAAGCTGATATTCATTTTTATATAAAATAAGTATCAAAAAATATCCAAATCTTTACCAACAATCACTTTCCCGTTGTAAGTCTGAGCTATTTCATTTAGCAGATCATCATCGGTGGCGTTCCAGAATAGAATATGATAAAGTACAACCAGTTTGGGTTTTGCTTTGGACGCAATTTCACCAAGTTCTAACGTAGAGGTATGGTTTTTAGAGTGATAGTTTTTCCAAAACTCATTTTTTGTATCGAATCCTTTTTTACTATATACCTCGTGGATCAAAATATCGGCATTTTTTGCGTATTCCAATACCTTTTCCGACGGACGAGTATCACCTGATATTACAATTACCTTGTCAGGAGTTGTAAAGCGAAAGCCCCATGCGTTGGGCCATTTCCCATGAGGCACAGGGAATGCTTCAACTTTAATAAGTGAGTCGGTGTAAATAACGCCCTCCTTGGTAAATTCATGTGAATTAACTCTCCAACCCTGATTGTTTGCAGGTTCATCGCCATACAAACGATACTTAATATCATTATCATACGCTTTGAGGATATGATAGGTCATCTCATTAATGCCTTCGGGTCCATATACCGCAAGGGGCTCATCACGTCCCATAACCCAAGGGGTTAAGATTAAATCGGGGTAACCGGTTGTGTGGTCGGAATGTAAGTGTGTAAGGAAAGCATGCTTGATATTTTTAGTATCCAATGCCGCAATTTTACCACCATAATAAGGCGATAGCTGTGCTGCTTTCCGAATCAACCCAGGACCAAAATCGATTATGTATGGAGTATTTCCAACTATTATTGCAATAGAGCAACCCGATTGGGTGGGAGAGGGATTAGGGTTTCCGGTACCCAAAAGTATTACTTTGGTGGTATCAGAACTTGAGAAGTCCCTCTGCGACCATAATAGGCTATGGCAATGAATCAGAATAAAAAATAGTAGTAAAGACTTTTTATACATAGTGATAGTTTTTATCACTACAAAGATAGCTTTAAAACTATTCAATAGGCGATACTATTGCCACCCATCCACCCCCTGAAGTCAAATGGATATTCAATTTTGATTTATTGGTTACCTCCTCGGAAATCTTTTTAAAATCAGATGCATGCTTATCGGCATTTATACCATCCTGCCATATATCTATCCTATACTTTCCTTCGGGTAAAAAGCCAAGATCTACAACAAAATTACGCTCAGTTAAATCGGTCATAGCTGCGATATACCATTTATTGGCATTTTTTCGGGTTAAAACAATGTAGTCGGAAACTTTTGCCTGTAAGACTCTAGTTTCGTTCCATACCGTTGGAACTGTCGATAAGAATTCCATGCAAACAGGCTCTTTAAGGTAGTTTGATGGGTTATCGGCAAGCATCTGAAGAGGGCTCTCGAATACTACATACATGGCAAGCTGATGGCAACGAGTAGTGGGGCTCATGGGTTCAGTGAATACAATTCTAAAATTTTGCTTGGTCGCATTTATCATAGCACCCGGTGTATAGTCCATAGGCCCTGCAACCATGCGAATAAATGGCAGGGTTAAGTTATGCTCTGGGTTAGCATTCTCAGACCATTTACAATGCTCAAGCCCAACAACGCCCTCGCTTGTAATTACATTGGGATAGGTTACATTCAAACCGGTTGGTTTATATGCTCCATGGAAATCTACCAATAATTGGTAATCAGCGGCTTTTTGTGATACTCTTTCGTAGTATTCCACCATCCACTGATCATCGCGCTGCATAAAATCGACCTTAATCCCTTTTACATCCCATTGTTTAAATTGCTTTAGCGCTTCATCAAGCTTATCATCCAATGCTTTCCATGTTACCCAAAGGATGATGCCAACGTTCTTCTCTTTCCCATATTTTACCAGTTCATTGATATCAATCTCTTGTTTTACCTTAAGAACATCCTCAAGGTGATACCAGCCCTCATCGAGAATAACATATTGTAAGCCATACTTTGAGGCAAAATCGATGAAGTATTTATAGGTTTCAGTATTAACCCCCGATTTAAAGTCTATACCATAGATATTATTCGCATTCCACCAATCCCATGCAACTTTACCCGGTTTTATCCACGACACATCCTTTAAACGATTTGGACTTGCCAGTTTATATACCAGCTCGGAGGTGAGTAGATTTGCATCATTATCGGTAATGATCATCAATCGCCAAGGAAATGTTCTTGAACCCTTGGTTTGCGCTATGTAATCGGCGTATTTTATGATCTTTACATTACGGTCGTTGGTTTGGTTGGTTTCAAGGGGGTATCCTGCAAATTTACCCTTAAAAGCATTCGGATTTGTAGCGCTCTTTTCGAGAAACATTCCGGGGTATGAGAATAGATCGGATTCGGAAATATAAACCTTAACTCCATTTTTCAGATCGGCCAAAGCACCCGTTGAACAGAATTGTCCAGGCTCAACATCCGAAATTTTTAAATATTTATATAATCGTTCTTGATGAGAGTGCATACTTTCTTCCTTTGGAAAGTATATTTGGTCACCATCGCTAAAGGTAAAGTTAGCATCCTCTGATGTTACTTTAAAATCCTTTTCAATATCTGTTGCCCAACGATAGGCTACCCCATCGTTATAAGCCCTGAATTCAAGTTGGTAATTTCCTTTAAAGTATAGTTTTAAAAAGTTATAGGAGGATTCAATCTTCTCGAATTTTCGAGGAACAACGGGGCTTATTGTTTCAGTTTTTGAGCCAGTTTCCTTTTTTGATATTTTTGAGTTTACTCCCCATGAAACATTATTATCGATTTGCATTGCAATTGTAGAAGGATTTAGTACGATATTCCCTTTGTATTTAACGCTATAAGAAATATTATCATTAGCTGATATACTGATAATTATTTCGCCCGATGGACTCTTTAAATTGAACTCATCGCTTAATGCATTCAGATTTGAAAAGAGAATTGCAAGGGTAATAAATAGTATTTGTCTCATGGTTAGAATAGGTTAATTATAATGAATCAGGATAAAAACTAGTACAAAGTAAAATTGGTATTGTTTCTCAAACAATACCAATCTTTCCTACCAGTTTATTCTAATATAATATTAAAAAAGAATCAAGTATTTGTAAAATAGCGATTTACTCGATGGTCTTATACCCTTTAATCGTTTTTGCTTCTGTTAGATGTAAATCAAAGACTACAATTTCGTTATCACCCTTTTTAAGCCATGATGCAGGGCAATAGAGTCGTTTTTGAGGCCCAATCTCCCAATATCTTCCTAGGTTATGCCCATTTACCCAAACAACTCCTTTTGAGTAATTTGACATATCAAAATAGGTGTCAGCAGCATCATTAAGATTAAAAGTGCTTTTGAAGAAGATCCCTGGTTTTGATAGGTTTGTTGAGGATTTAAGTGATGAGATGAAATCATCATTCATTGGTAGCTTAAAGATTTCCCAGTTCATCAAGGTCATTCCGTTAAGGGTAACCCTTTCGGTAATCCCTTTTCGATCGATAATATGCTGAGCAAAGTTGATATGTCCCATTCCTTCAACAAGAATATCGAGGATTGGATCTTTAACATCTGTTTTCGGAATTCTAATTGTTGAAAGATCTTCTCTACGGTCGAGCTTGCCAATAAAATTTCCGTTTACAAAAATATTAGCATAATCGTGAAGTTCAGTAACATCAAGTTTTCCGCTCTTATGACCGATTAGCGTGGTTCGATAAAGCATAAACCCTTGATTCTGATCTAATGCTTCAAAGGATTTTGGTTGGACAGAAAGTATTGCGGTGGGTAGATTATCCCAAATGGAAGCAAATGCTTTCATTTGAATTTCTTGAATTTCGATTGCTGCAATTGGCTTAGGTATTTCGGGAAGTTTGCTTCCACTTGGAAGATATGATCGGATTAGCTTTCGAAGCGCAAAGTACTTTGTTGTTGGAAGACCCTGTTCATCAATAGGAGCATCGTAATCGTAGCTGGTAACATCGGGTTCATAACCTTTTCCACCTGAATTAGCCCCCGCTGTAAACCCAAAGTTTGTTCCACCATGGATAACATATAGGTTAAACGATTTTTTAGTATCCATTAAAAATTTAACCTCTTTAAGCAGTGCTACAGAATCTGGTTTTGCCCATTTCTCACCCCAATGGGTTAACCAACCGGGGTAAGTTTCGCTGCTGAATACAGGTACTCCAGGGTTCATACTTGTTGCCAAATCAAAATCTTTTTGTTCTGAACCAGAATCGAGTCCGCTTGCACAACCCTTTAGGCTTCCTGCTTCGAGCATATGCTGGGTTGGCCCATCGCCAGTGAAAAAGGGAATGGTAATCCCATTTTTTCGCCACAAATCTGCTAAGGTTTTTAGATATTCACGATCGTTTCCGTAGCTACCGTACTCATTCTCAATTTGAACCATTAGTATTGGGCCACCTTTATCTACCTGCAACGGCTTAATAACCTCAGCAAGTTTTGAGAGATAGCTCTCAACCGCTTTCATATATCGAGGATCCATGCATCGAACCTTAATGTCTGGTATTTTTAGCAGATAGGTAGGAATACCCCCAAAGTCCCATTCGGCACAAACGTATGGACCGGGTCTGAGTAGGACCCACATACCCTCTTCCTGAGCGATATTAATGAATTTGGTTAAATCCCTATTCCATGTGGTAAAATCGTAAACACCTTCCGATAACTCATGGTAATTCCAGAATACGTAGGCTGCAATGGTATTACAGCCCATGGCTTTAGCCATCTGAATTCGATGACGCCAATACTCTGCAGGTATTCTAGCAGGGTGCATCTCACCGCTGATTATCTGGTATGGTTTGCCATCGAGCAGAAAATCGGTATTGCTAAAAGCAAAAGTATGTTTAACGGGTTGGGCGTAAGAGAAAGAACTTAGTAAATTAAGAACAAGTAAGCAGAGCGTAAGTTTTTTCATTTTAAAGAGTTTTATAGTTTTGGTAATGCTAAATAATGTTGTAAGTTAACTATTTTACGCTTTATGTTTTGAAAAAACCTATCAGTTTTTCGAGCTGCTCAGCTTGACCTGTAAGAAGGTCAGAATTTGAGGCCATTTCTTCGGCCGATGAAGCATTTGCTTGGGTAACATTGTTTATCTCTTGAATCGATTGGCTGATTTGACTTGATCCATTGGCTTGCTCCTGCGAAGCTATTGATATTTCTTGAATCAGCTGAACGGTCTTTTGAATTTCGGGTATAATATCACTAAGCATCTTTCCTGCAGAGTTTGCTGTTTGAACCCCTAACGAGATTGATTTAATAATATCGTCAGCAGCTACCCTGCTTCTTTCTGCTAGTCTTCTAACTTCAGCCGCAACTACGGCAAATCCTCGACCCTGCTCTCCTGCGCGTGCAGCTTCAACTGCAGCATTTAGCGCAAGTAGGTTTGTTTGAAATGCTATATCGTTAATGATCTGTATTTTACCTTGAATACCCTCCATGATCCGAGCAGCTGATTGGGTGGCTTCATTCCCTTTAATAATGCTTTTAGCGGTATTTTCAACTATATTGACAGTTTTCTGAGCATTCATGGAGTTTTGATGAATATTTGATGATACCTCCTCAATAGTAGAAGCAACCTCCTCAATACTGGCTGCTTGGCGATTTGCATCGGATGCTAGCTGCATTGAATTGGAATTCATCTGAATAGTTGCTTGGGATATGGATTCGCTTCCTTCTTTTATGGAAAATACCATTTGTTTAAGGCTGTTCTTCATCCCTTCAAGGCTCTTAGCAAGTTGTCCCATCTCATCGGTTCTATTGATTGTAATGGTTGCATTCAGGTTGCCCTCATTTATCTCTTGGCTAAAGAGGATTACTTTGTTCACAATATCCATGAGTTTACTAGAGATGCTAAAAATAATTACTCCGAGCAGAAGTAACCCGATAATTCCAATGATGATAATTATGCGTAGAGCTGCTTTAGAGTTTTTAAGAATAACATTCATAGGGGTTACAACAGCCAACGACCAAGAACGTACTGATTCTCCAATTCTTATTGGAGCAAAGCTTAAATAGTACTCTTCGCCATTCTCGTCAGTTTTAAATACATGAAACCTTTCGCTTTGTTTAAGTCTATTTATAATATTGTTTTTCTTTTCCAGCTCAGGTTCTATCTTTTCGAATGGTTCGTTTATATTCTTTTTATCAGGATATGCAACTATCATGGCTTTACTGCTTAGCAGTATTGCATAGCTTTTCTCGAATGGTTTTACTTTATCAATAAGCTCTTGATACCACCCAAGTTCAATATCTATTCCAGTCAATCCAAGATATTTGTCGTTTTCAACTATCGGAGTACAAATGGTTGTTATAAGCATTTCGTTTTTTCCATCATTGGTAATGGATTGTAAATACGGATCGTTGAGACTCTCTTTTTTCGATAGTTTAAATTGATGATAACCGCTTCCAACAATATCACCATCAAGGTTTTTGAATACATCTGTTTGAACTATACTATTATTTAACCTATTAGCACCCAGAACTCTTCTTCCATAACTCGCAGTATAACCTTTTTGATAGGTGTTTAATTCAAAACTAGTTGATACGCTTATGCAGTTTGGTAATTTTTTAGTAACTTCAGTAATCATTGTGTGGTATATACCCCAACGGGTTGATTCCTCAATATCTTTATAGCCCAAGAAACTATATGCTAATGACCTTACTATTCCGATATTAACTTGAAGTTCACTCGCAATTTTATTAGCATTTGCATCAGCAACCTCATCAACTATTCTTAAAGCATTATTGTACGCCTCGTTTGAAAATTTAATGTAAATAATTGAGAATATCGTTGTGTAAATAATGATAGAAGCCCCTAAAATTGATAAAATAATCTTCTCCTTATATTTCAGTTTTCTTTTCATAATTGGGCTCTTTTTTTACAAAAATAACAATTTTAACACCAATGAGGTTGTTTAAGAAGTAGTAAATATTTCAACTGCAAAGTAAACAAAGCCTGCCGGTAGGCAAATCGCAGAGTTCGCAAAGTATTAATTACCTTATACTTTAAGTCTGCACTCTTAGCGCATTTCTGTCTGCTCTGCCTACCGGCAGGCAGGCTTCAGGCATCATTGGCTACGCCGAACTAGCTACGCTGAGCTCACTATGTTCGGTTCGCAAGCTCAGTTCCATTTCTGCCAACAAAGTAAAGTGCTGATAATATAGCATTTAAATTATTTTTTACGTCGAACTGACGTTAATTAATTGTTGTAAGTTAGCTATTTTATACTTTAGGTTTTGAAAAAACCTATTAGTTTTTCGAGCTGTTCAGTTTGACCTGTAAGAAGGTTAGAATTTGAGGCCATTTCTTTGGCCGATGAAGCATTTGCTTGGGTAACATTGTTTAATTCGTTTGTAATATATTCCTGCTATTCCTATAAATCCTTTTTAAGATAAATCATATCAACAAGTTGTATGTCGCCCTCGAAAATAGGGTGGTCGTAATTGTCTGTAAAAAAATTCTT
>RPRQ01000103.1 GCA_003818205.1 Bacteroidales bacterium | reverse complement strand
GTGGAACTGGAGCGATCCGGCAACTGCCGGACGACGAAGTCAATAATGGGGTTTCTTCTAACTTTTTTCTTCCAATATTCCATTTCTCCCCTCAAAGTAAAATATTGATAACATAGCACTTAAATTGTTTTATACATCGAACTGACGTTATTATATCCTTAATGATTAATTGGAATAGTGCCTGCCTGCTGGTAGGCAGGGAGGGCACGGAGAACCACAACTTGTCCCGATTTATCGGGAGAGGCATTTTAAAAAACGACTAAGTATCAAAAGGCAAAAGAGTCACTAACACGAAAAACATAAATATTTTCTCTGTGTAACTCTGTGCCCTCAGTTTCTCCGTGGTGAATAGTTACCAATTATTTAATTGTAAAACAATATGCTTCTCTTTTCAACTTTTTTCCTTAATTTGTTTCAAAATTCTATCCATTAAATTTTATCATTTAAAAATTTACTCTGATGAAAAAAATTCTATTTGCAATTCTGCTAGTCGTAGCAGCTGTGTTCGTTTCATGTAATCAGAAACCCGCTGTTGATGTTAAAGAGTACTCCATTGAGCAATTCTTTAAAAACAAGCAGATTAGCGGGGGTACATTTTCACCCGATGAAACCCGCTTGCTTGTTACCAGCAACGAATCTGGCATATATAATCTTTACGAGATTAGCATCGCCGATGGAATCCAAAAGCAGATAACTTACTCAACGGTTGAATCGTGCTTTGCCATCGATTATGTGCCAGGCACCAACAAGATTCTTTACAGTGCCGATAAAGGGGGCGATGAGATTGATCACATCTACCTCCTGAATGAGGATAGCACCTCTACCGACCTAACCCCAGAGCCAAAGGCCAAAACATCGTTTGCCGGTTGGAATAAGAACAAAACCTATTTCTACTACGCCTCAACCAAAAGGGATCCACGTTACTACGATTTGTATAAGATGGACATTAATACATGGAAATCAGCCCTTATCTATCAGAATGATAAGGGACTCGATATTGTCAATATATCATGGAACGAGGACTATATAGTTTTACGAGAGAGTATAACCACTAGCGAAAACAAGCTCTATCTTTTGAACTTGACCAATAAAAAAGAGACCGAGATTTCTATTCCAGAGCAGCCGGGTTCATACAATGCCAACGGGTTTTCGCAGGATGGTAAGTTTTTATTCTACACAACAAATGCCGGAAAAGAATTTCAATTCCTTGTTTCATACGAAATTGCAACAGGAGAAAGAAAAACAGTTTTTGAAACGAATTGGGATGTACAGTATTGCGCCTTCTCTTGGAATGAAAAATACAAAGTAATATCAATAAATCAAGATGGAAAGAACTCCCTAAAAATCTTTGATAATGCAACTAGCCAAGAAGTGGCTTTTCCAGAAGTAGCTGATGGCGACATTTTATCGTTGGAAATTTCCGATAGCGAAAAATATATGCGTTTAGGGGTAGGTACATCAAAGTCTCCTTCAAATATCTATTTCTATAATTTTGAGACCAAAGAGTTGAAGCAGCTTACCAATACCCTTAACCCTGAGCTAGACCCAAATCATTTAGTTAGCGCAGAGGTTGTAAGGTATAAATCGTTCGATGGACTTGAGATTCCAGCCATTTACTACAAACCGATTAATGCTAGCAAAAGGAATAAGGTACCTGCCTTAGTATCGGTGCATGGTGGACCAGGTGGTCAATCAAGAGTAGGATACTCCTCCTTTACGCAGTACCTTGTAAACCATGGCTATGCAGTTTTAGCTGTAAATAACCGTGGAAGCAGTGGCTATGGCAAGTCATTCTTTAAGATGGACGATCAGAACCATGGGGAGAAGGATTTGATGGACTGTGTTTATGGTAAAAAGTATCTTCAATCGTTGGATTATATCGATGCTGAAAAGATTGGTATCATCGGTGGTTCATATGGTGGTTACATGACCATGGCTGCAATGGCATTCCAACCCGATGAGTTTAAAGTTGGGGTTAACCTTTTTGGTGTTACCAACTGGTTAAGAACCTTAAAATCGATTCCTCCATTCTGGGCTTCATTTAGGAAAGCCCTTTATGCAGAAATGGGCGATCCAACCACTGCCGATTCGGTTCGCCTTTACAACATCTCACCGCTATTCCATGCCGATAAAATTAAGAACCCGGTAATGGTTCTTCAGGGCTCTAACGACCCAAGAGTGCTGCAGATTGAGTCGGATGAAATTGTTGCTGCCGTGAAGAAAAACAATGTACTAGTCGAATACGTAGTATTCCCCGATGAAGGGCATGGATTTGTAAAGAAAGAGAATGAGATTAAAGGGTATAGCGCTATCCTCGATTTCCTTAATAAAAACTTAAAGGGAGAAGTGAAATAAATATTGCATTGTATATTATTAAAAAAGCTTTGGAATTATCCAAGGCTTTTTTAATAAGAGTATAATCAATAATAATAGTTAAAACAACCCATGAATAAGCGCATCAATCTTATTGATAACGTGCCTTAAATCCTCTGGTCTATCGGCAAAATTCATGTTGTCAACCTCAACGATTAGCATTTTACCCAAGGAATAGGATTCAATCCAAGCCTCGTAGCGCTCGTTAAGGCGTTGAAGGTAATCCAGCCGGATATTCTTCTCATACTCTCGACCCCGTTTCTGTATCTGGCTAACGAGGGTGGGCACCGATCCCCTGAGATAAATGAGCAGATCGGGTGGCTGAATGAGCGAATTCATCAGGTTGAAGAGGTTCAGGTAGTTGTTGAAATCGCGAGTTGACATCAACCCCATGATATGTAGGTTGGGTGCAAAAATATGAGCATCCTCGTAGATGGTTCGATCCTGAATTACGGTATCGCCTTTGCGGCGAATATCAACAATATGACCGAAGCGGCTATTCAAAAAGTATATCTGAAGGTTAAAGCTCCAACGTTGCATATCCTCGTAAAAGTCATTTAGATATGGGTTGTCGTCAGCATCCTCGAAATGGGGCTTCCAGCCATAATGCTTTGCGAGAAGGCGTGCAAGGGTAGTTTTTCCGGATCCTATATTACCGGCAACGGCTATATGCATGATACTTTTTTATGAGAATAATATGAATAGTTATGCTTGATAAAAATACAAAAGTTTAGCTCTTGTCCACCAATATTCCAATCATTATTTGCAAACTGCCAATATTCGTCCATCGAAGTATAAAAGCTGTCCTTGAACTTTTATCGGGATACAGCTTACAGGAAAGCTAAAAGGTACTTTCTGGTTAGTTTCAATAGCATATTCATAGATAGTTCCTTTGGATTGATATACGATTGAACCGTCGATAAACGAAAAGTAGCTGTCGATTCTAAGAGGTATATCGCCCATGCGAGCACCATAAGAATCGTAACGGCAGATCGCTATATCCTTAAATACAATATATAGCACGCCCTCATGCTCCTGCATGAAAATAGGCTGGGAGTTAGAAAAATTTGGGTCAAGGGTGATCTTTTCGCCAGAGAGGTTAAACCCTGAATCGAAGTGAAGAATTGCCCAATTGCCCCTATCGAGAACCCAAACGCCTCCTTTACCGCTTCGACAAACCGCAAGGGCATCGGTAATCCCTTTCTCCCTGAGGGGAATAGGTTTTGATATTTCTGCAACCCGATTATTCAGTACTACCAATGACTGGAAGCTAGAATAGTAAACGATCACCCTAAACGGGTCAAGCGCATCGAGGGAGGATGGATTGCCAAGGAGAATATTCGAGTAGGTTCCTATCGTTTTACGCTGAACATCGAAACAGATTACCTCACCGTGGTTAACAACCCAAACATTATCGAACCTATCTGCTTGAGTAAAGCAACACTGACTATTCGCACTGTTCAATGAGGCAAGAAATGGTATAATAAAAACGATTGATAATCCTCTTGTCCTACTGGTCATTTTTACTTCTTTTACTTATTTCCATTAGCTGTTCGATGTACTCCCTAGTATTCGATAACCTTGGAACTTTATTCTGGCCACCTAGCTTACCCTGCTCTTTCATCCACGTAAAAAAAGTTCCAATGCTAAGTTTTCTAACAATTGGTATTCCTAGCGTAATCCCTTTATAGCGTTTAGCCTCATAATCGGAATTAATTGAGCAGAGCGCATTATCGAGAATTTGAGTGAAAAAATCTAAATCGGTAGGGGGTTGTTCAAACTCTATAAGCCATTCATGTGCACCTTTTGCATTTTCGTCCATGAATATTGGTGCTGCGGTGAATTCTTTGACCAAAGCCCCTGTCTTTTCACATGCTGTTTTTAGTGCATTTTCGGCATTGTCGATTATCACCTCTTCACCAAAAGCATTCATATAATGGCGTGTTCGTCCGGTAATCTTAATTTTATGTGGGTATTTGCTGGTAAACATGATGGTATCGCCAATCATATACCGCCATAAGCCGCTATTGGTGCTAATGACCAAGGCATAGTTTTGGCTGAGTTCAACCTCATTGATGGTCAACGCCGTGGGGTTTGAACTGAAAGCCTCATCAAGCGGGATAAATTCGTAGAATATGCCATAATCGAGCATCAGTAGCATATCATCAGTTCTAGGATCGTCCTGAATGGCAAAAAATCCCTCGCTAGCGTTATAAGCCTCCATATAGTTCATCGCTGGCGATGGAATTAACCGATGAAACTGCTCACGGTAAGGGATAAAGCTGACCCCCCCATGAGAGAAAAGTTCGAGGTTTGGCCAAACTTCCAAAAGATTGTTTTTGCCTGTGAAATTCAGAATGTGCTTAATCATCACGAGGTTCCACGATGGAACTCCTGCGATGCTCGTCACATTTTCCTTGATGGTTTCGTGGGTTAGCTTTTCAAGTTTCTCCTCCCACTCAGGAATTAAAGCCACTTTTTGACTAGGTGTACGAATAAAATCAGCCCACCAAGGAATATTTTCGATAAGAATAGCCGAAAGGTCGCCGTAGTAGGAATCAACGCTAAAATTATCAATCTGATGGCTGCCGCCAAGGGTTAGCCCTTTGCCTTTAAAAATCTCGGAATCAGGGTGATGATTAGTGTAAATTGCTAGAATATCGCGACCGCCCCTAAAGTGACATTCCTCCAACGCTTCACCGCTAACGGGTATAAATTTACTTTTGTTAGCGGTTGTTCCCGATGACTTGGCAAACCATTTAATGGCACCAGGCCAAAGAATATTCTGTTGACCCTCCCGGTGCATATCGATATAAGGTTTGATTCCCTCATAGTCTAGAATTGGAAGTCGTTGCTGGAAATCTTCAATCTTTTTAATGGATTCGAAATCGTACTTTTTACCGTATTCGGTATCCTTTGCTTTATTGATTAGCTTAAATAGAACCTCTTGCTGTACCTCGAAAGGGAATTGGCGGAATAGTTCAATCTGATGCAACCGCTTAGTATTAAACCAGCTAAAGATTGAGTTAAGTATAGGCATACATTAATGGTAAATTATTAAGCAATGTCGTTTAGCGTTTTTTAATCAACTTTTCCGCCCCGCATGGCGGGGTTGGATGGTTTATTAACCTAGCATAATCCGCAGAACATGCTAGCGTTAAATTCCTTAACGATATCGAATTATTAAGGACAATTCAAATATAGTAAATAAAGTAAAGGTGTAGGGTTGGTTTTGCCGAATGCTGAAATAATGTGGCTATTTTTCGAACATATAAACAATTTCTTTTTTCCTTAACTATGTAGAATAAAAAAAGGCTGCTAAAAGCAACCTTTTTTATATCCTTAACTTCAAGTATTAGAACCCAATGTTAAAGCCAAGATTGTATTGTAAGTAAGAAACTTTTGCTTCTTCAATTTTACCCATATTATGATAGCTAACACCTAGGTTGAACCATTTAAGTTTAAGACCAAGTTCTAAACCACCTCCAAATTTGGTTTTCTTATATTCAGCAGATTCTCCGAGTACATCAGCAGAATACAGTTTGGACATGTACAAACCAGTCATCAATGCGGCATAAGGACGAACTGCAGATTCTGTAAAATAGTAAACACCTTTTAACAGAACGCCATTAATCTTGGTTGCATCAATTGATTCACCTTCTTCTTCAACAGCAACTAGTACAGAGTTATTGAACTCTATACCTGCAGCCATCTTAGGTGCTAGGTTATAGGTAAAGTTCAAGTAGCCATCAATACCACCGCTAACATAATCCTTAAGGTCTCCTTGACCTTTAACAAGACCACCACCAAAACCGATGTTAAACTTTTTGTCCTGAGCATTTGCTGAAAGAGCAACTACTGCTAACAATACAATACAAAGAATTTTTTTCATTTTATGAAATTTAAGGTTAATAATTAATACGAAAGTATATATTTAAATATCATATGCAATATAAGTCTTCAATCAACCTATATGTTATATAACATATAGGTTGAAATATTTACTAGAAGCATGCTTGTTAAGTGGCTATACTACTTTATGTTATTGTTGGAAACAATAATTATGATGCAATAAGCTATAGGTGCAAATTTTTAAAGAAAAATATTTTAACCGCTTAGGATTGCAAACAGCGAACACAAAATATGAATCCACTCCGAAAAGACAATTTTGCCATAAACGAGGTCGTCTCTTAAAGAGCTAAACACAAAGGACACAAAATGTTTATTTGCAACACTTTTGCTTCGTGTCCTTTGTGTATCACTGTCTGTCAGGCAGGCTTTGAGTCCTTTGTGGTTAAATTTGACTTCTTATACAACCTCGGCATGCAGGGGCACTAAGGCCTGAAGAAATACAAAATCATATTGCATTGATATACATTTGCTTGCTACTCTTTGCACCCTAGAGCCTTAGTAGCATTTTTAAATATTAATGGTTTTCGGAGCGGATTCAAATATTTGTAACCATTCACCACGGAGACACAGACCTGTCTGCCGGTAGGCAGGGAACACGAAGGTTTTTTCTATTTACTAGTTAGACTTATCGATTGTTTAGTTCTTTTCCATCAATGAAAAACCTTAAATTAAACGTTTGAAACTATTCAGCAGCAATAAAAATTCTCACGCAAAGCCGCACCTGCGGCCGGTAGGCAGGGTAGGCAAGGAACACAGAGAAACACAAAGTCTTTTAAAAGATATCTGCGATATTCCCAAATCTTTTAAATATTCTCCGTGAACTCCGTGTCTCCATGGTTTGTAATTTTTTCTATCGATTAAACTATTCCTATAATTTTTTATCAAATAATCATGTAAAAACATTTGTTTCAATCTTTTTTAGCATTCAAGGATAAACATTACAATTTAAAATCATTTAGTAATATTACTTTTACCGAATAATAACGATAGAATAAAAAGCTATAAATTATCAAAAATTATATGCAAAAAAAAATTATTTACTGTGATTGTGGGGGAGAGATAGTAAGTCAAGAAATTAAAGAATCAATATCAAACTTTCTCTATAAAGAAAAAGTTGATGCCATTCAACTCTCCGACCTATGCGGTTTGTGCGTTTCTGAAAAACACGATGTAAGAAATATTATTTCATTTCAATTCCCAACTCTTGTGGTTGCCTGTCACCCTAGAGCAGTTAAGAAATTATTGGAATTTGCGGGGGTTGAAAGTAATCTTGATAACCTATCATTCCTCAACCTACGCGAAACATCTATAGACGAGATAGTATCAACCCTAAAAAATTTCTGCAACGATGAGCCTGCATTGCAAACAGAGCATATCAGCGAAACAAATTGGCCATCGTGGTATCCTGTTATCGATTACGAAAGATGCTCAGCATGCGGACAATGCTCCGACTTTTGCCTATTCGGAGTTTACGAAAAGGTTGATGGGATAGTTAAGGTTGTTAACCCAAAGGGTTGTAAAAATAGCTGTCCTGCATGTGCTCGCATTTGCCCCGAAACGGCAATTATCTTTCCAAAGTATAAGCATGGCGGGGCAATTAGCGGTTCTGATTCCATCGATGAGGCTGCCGAGCATCAACGTCAAGGGCAAGATTTGAAAACCATTTTAGGTAGCGATATCTACAAAGCTCTAGAAATGCGAAAAGCAAAACGACAATCGATTATCAAAGCAGATGCAATGAGGAAAGCGATTGAGGAGAGGGATAGGGCTAAAGAACAATGAGGCAATTTGAAAATGAGGCACTGTTTTAATTTAAACGCAGAGACGCTACGACGCAAAGAAAAAACTCTTTGCTTAGCGGCTTTGCGCCTTAGCGTTTAATAAAATTAAGATGTCAATAACCCGAAATATACTACGTACCGATTCTAAGTGCTTACGCAAGTTCATTTTTACCTTTGGGTGGAAAGGGTTGAGGGGATTTAATAAATTCCAAAAGCGTAAAAAGAGGGGTGAGATGTTTCCAGCATTTCAGTTTATATCAGTTACCAACGATTGCAACCTACAATGTCAAGGTTGTTGGGTAACTAAAGGTGAAAAAACTGATAGCCTCGATATTGCTTCGGTAAATAAAATAATCGATGGTAGTAAAAAGTACGGATCGTACTTTTTTGGTATCCTCGGAGGTGAACCGTTGATGTACAAGCCGTTGATGAATATATTCAAAAACCACTCCGATTGCTACTTTCAGCTTTTCACCAACGGAACCTTGCTAAATGATAATGTTGCTCAAGAACTTCGAAGTCTTGGCAATGTAACCCCGCTAATCAGCTTTGAGGGGAACGAAACCATTGCAGATATCCGACGTGGCAGCAATCGTGTTTACCAAAGAACCATTCAGGCAATTGAAACCGCCACGAAACATAAACTCGTTACGGGTGTTGCTATAAGCGTTTGCAAATCGAATATCGATATGGCATTATCCGATGAGTTTATCAATCTGCTTCACGATAAAGGGGTGGTTTACCTTTGGTACTACATCTATCGCCCATCGGGCGAAAATCCTTGCTACGATTTAGCGTTGAGCTCCGAGGAGATTGAGCGATTGAGGTACTTTTTGGTTGATGGCAGAACAAAGTATCCTATTGTAATCATTGATTCCTATTGGGATGCCGATGGTAACCCATTCTGCCCTGCTGCAGAAGGTTTAAGCCATCATATAAACCCTTCGGGAAATATTGAACCATGTCCTGTTATCCAATACTCATGCGATAATATCTATAAAGATGATATAAAGTCAGTTTATGAGAATTCAACATTTCTTAAGGATTTTAAAACGGAGATATTAAATAAAACGAGGGGTTGTATTCTTATGGAAGATCCCAGCTGGCTTCAAAATTTTGCATCAAACCATCTGGCAAAGAACACTTCGAATAGAATCGATATGCCGAATCAGCTTGCCAATGGCAAGGTTGTACCAAGTCATGGCTCGTGCAAAGTTATCCCTGAAAAAAATTGGATGTACCGCATGGGTAAAAAACATGCCTTTTTTGGTTTAGGGGCTTATGGTTGAAAGGAGCGAAAGATGAACATAGCAGTATTAGACCTTATTGTGCCTGAAATTAAAGAGACTCGGGCAGAGATTCGCGGTAAAGTGGAGGCGTTTTTTCGAGAGAATCGCATAATTCCACCCATATCGTACGAAGGGTTATTTGATTTTGCCGATAAACTCATCAAATTATACAGCTGGGACGAGAAGTATAGAGCATTCATAATGGTTTGCTGCGGCAATTCTATTTGGCGAAACGTTGTGGGTTCAGTTCCATATAATCGACGAGTTCTTCTTCTCCCACAATGCCTAAAAAATAGCAGGTTATGCAAAGCCGAGTATGACGAGTTGGGTTTACTATGCAGGGAGTGTGGGGAATGTAACATCTCATTTTTTCTAAAAGAAGCCGAAAAATTGGGCTATGAGGTTTTAGTGACCGATGGGACAACCGTAACAGCACAGCTTATCGAAACCGGAAAGATTGATGCCGTAATCGGTGTGGGATGCATGGAGGTTCTCCAAAAGCTATTCGTTTCAGTCAATAAATATGCAATCCCAAGCATCGGAATTCCCCTTTTAACCTGTGGTTGTAAGGATACCATTGCCGACCTAGATTGGATTAAGGAGGAGATTTTCAACCTTCAAGAAAAAAAAGAATTCAGCATACTCGATTCAAGCGAAATTAAGGCTAAGACCGATTCCATCTTCATCGAGAAACATCTTTCGAATATCTTAGGGTATAACGGCGACAAAACCGAAAGGATAGCCCTTAAATCGCTTCTACTTGGGGGCCATCGATTTCGTCCATTTTTAGCACTTTTAGGTTACGAGGCATTCTGCAAACAACCCATAGAGTCGATTGCAAATCGTATGGCTGTTTCAGTTGAATGCTTCCACAAAGCCTCGCTAATTCATGATGATATTGAGGACAATGACGATAAACGTTACGGAGTAGATACTGTTCATGCTGAATATGGAACTCCAATAGCTATCAATATTGGTGATTTGCTGATTGGTGAGGGTTATCGGCTGATTGCCGAGAGCAAATTGGCCCCTGAACGGATTCGTGATGGCCTAAAAATAATTGCTCAGGGTCACAAAGCCCTTTCGATTGGACAAGGAGCAGAGCTAGTTGCCACCAAAAATGGAGAAATACTTTCGCTCAATGCTATTCTTAAAGTTTTTGATAACAAGACCGCTGCTGCTTTTAAGGTTTCCCTTTTGCTTGGAGCAACTGTTGGTGGCGCCGATAAAAAATCGTTGGAAGCGCTCGATATGTTTAGCCATAACATCGGTATCGCCTATCAGATTATGGATGATTTGAACGATTATCAGGGTCAGAATGGCGATATTGCCATTCGTAAATTTTCCATTTTACTCTCGTTGCTTTTGGAAAAAATATCAACCTTTGATTCTGTGGATACAAATCGAATTATGGAACTAATTAAAACCAATAGTATTCAGGATGACACAGAAACTCTTTTAAAGCAATATATCAGCGAAGCAAAGAGTAGCCTCGACAACCTTGATAACTTTGGACTAAAACTTGCACTGCATGAAATTGTGGGAAAGATTTTTAAAGATTATATATAAAATAGCGGCCAAGCCATTTCTGAATAAATACAAAACGAAATCGCTCGAATCGATTTTGGGAAAATCTTTAAATCTTCTTGATGGATCCATTCTTGCTGAGATTAGGAATAGGGTTTTAATTTTTTTTTCGGATGATGGTGGTTTTGCCGACAGAGGGGGGAAAAGCGACCTTTACTACTCGCTATTTGGTTGCTTTGTTGCCGAAGCGCTATCAATAAATGAAGTAAAACCTCACTTAAAAGAATTTACAAAAAATAAAGTGAAAGATCCTTCTCTTTCAGGTATTAACCTCTATTGTGGAGCGATCCTATACTCAAAGCTAATTGGAAACGATGAACATGCGGAAAGGTTAAAAGATAAAGTAAGAGTTGATTTTCAGAACAATTCCTCAGGAAAATCAGATTATTCAATATTTCTTAGCACGCTTGCGCTTTTCTATCTGCAGGATTATCAATTTTTACGAAAACTACTATCTCAAAATTCGAAATTTGAATTTAAAGGTGAAACGCCATCAACCCTTGTAGGAGCAGAGGCTGTACTCCATAAAATATCGTTGAAATCGACAAAAGGGTTTGAAGATAAATTGATGACATACTATCGGGGGAAAGGTGGATTTGTTGCGCTAAAAAAATCACCCATTGAGGATTTGCTTTCAACCTCTGTAGCCCTTTACGCTTTGCATTTTATCGAAGCAGATATAAAGCAGATGAAGCCTGATTGCCTTAGCTTTATTGATGGGTTATATTTGAATGGTGGTTTCCGTGCAACCGAAATGGATTTTGATATCGATATCGAATATACATTTTACGGTTTATTGGCATTGGGGGCGTTAGCGGAGTGAAAAAAATAAACACAGAGACACGGAGACGCAGAGAAATGATTTAAAAATCTGTGATTATCCGTTTAATTAGTGTCATCTGCGTTCTAAATATTTTTATGGAAAAGTTACAACTCGAAAATCAGTATAAAACCCTCTGTAATAAGCTAATTGCGGAGCAAAATAGCAATGGCTGTTGGACAGGAAAACTCTCCTCTAGCGCGCTTGCAGTTGCAGTTTCAATAGTTGCTATCAAACTGAAAGGATTACCTCAAAACGAGGAAAGGGTTAACAAAGGGTTACGATGGTTATTCAATAATGTCAACGCTGATGGTGGTTACGGAGATACCCCTGAAAGCGAAAGCAATGTAAGTACTTCATTCCTTTGCTATGCTGCCATTACATTCTGTCAAACACATGAACTTGATGGAAGCAGGATTTTAAAAGGAATAGAGAACTACCTCGAATCACAGAATATCAGCCTTAAATCAGGAAATATATCGAACTCGGTTTTAGTCCACTACGGCAAGGATTACACATTTTCAGTTCCAATACTTTCAATGCTCACCATATGCAGAATGCTTGGCGATGAGGATATCCGAAAAATTCCGCAGCTTCCCTTTGAGCTTACTCTCCTACCCGCTTCGCTTTACCGCTTCTTTAATATGCAGGTAGTCAGCTATGCAATTCCTGCGCTTGTGGCTGTTGGTATCTATATTTTTAAGAAAAAGAATCGCGCCAATTTTTTAGTAAAAGTGATTCGAAAAAAATCCATTAAACCTGCAATTAGCAAGCTAAACGGGTTGGTTCCTGAAAGCGGAGGATTTTTAGAAGCAATTCCACTTACCGCATTTGTTAGTATGTGCCTTATATCATGTGGATATACCGATAATTCAATTGTTGATAAGGGGATTGGGTTCCTCAATAATCAGCAGCGTGAGGATGGCAGTTGGCCCATTGATACCGACCTTTCAACTTGGGTAACAACTCTTAGCATAAAGGCATTGGGTGATAATCTTTTCACCACGATTAACCCCGAATCAGTCGAGCAGATGAAGAATCATCTACTTAGCTTACAATACAAGGAGAAGCACCCCTTTAACGGTGCTGAACATGGTGGTTGGGGTTGGACTAGTTTCTCAGGTTCTGTTCCTGATGCCGATGATACCTCAGGGGCAATTCTTGCTCTTTCGGAGATGTATCAAGGGAATGATGATGAGACGAAAGCCATCATCGATGGCTGCAATTGGTTGACAAATCTACAGAATAGCGATGGTGGAATTCCAACATTCTGCAAGGGTTGGGGACGACTTCCTTTCGACCAAAGCTGTGCTGACCTAACAGGGCATACCCTTTTGGCCATCACATGTTCCTTAGATATTTTGGGAGATAAAATTACCGCTCCACAAAAAGCAAAATTTAAAAAATGTATAAATAAAGCATCAATTTACTTACAAAAAAACCAGCATCGATTGGGGTCGTGGATGCCTTTATGGTTTGGAAATCAAAATACATCTGATAAAAAAAACCCTGTTTACGGAACTGCAAAGGTTGCAACGTACATACAGGATTGCCTTAAATATAAATGGATAGATTATAAGTTAAGGGTTGAACTTCAGCTAATGCTGACCTCCGCTCAGAATTACCTTATGCAACAACAAAACGATGATGGAAGCTGGGGTGGCTATAGAGATTTAACAGGGAGCATAGAGGAAACCTCTTTGGCTATTTGTGCCCTTACAAAAAAGGATAGAGAAGTTTGCATGAAAGGATTTAAATGGCTAGAGAAAGAATATAACACCAAAGGTCTCCGGTCTAAACCAATAGGCCTATACTTTGCTACCCTTTGGTATGATGAAAAATTATACCCGCTAACTTTCTACATTGAAGCGTTGAGAAGAGCTCAAAAACCTCTTTAATTTTCGTATCACTCTGTAGTTACTCAGTGAGACTTTCTTGTCCTTATAAGCTAAACACTGTAAGAATTCAATAGATTGAAGTGAACCATTAACCACCTTCATGGGCAAAGATTCTATTTCTCATAGCCTCCACCTTAAACCCTACCTGCAAGTAAGTAAAGTAAAAAACTATTAATTTCTGTTCTGGAGCATACTGTAACCATCATATAATAACGTCAGTTCGATGCAAGAAACAATTTAAGTGCCATGTTATCAGTATTTTACTTTATTGGGAAAATGGAATCGAGCTTGCAAGTTCGGCGTAGCCAATGATGGAAGAATGGAATGTTAGTGTTAAAGTATTAATTAACGTCAGTTCGACGTAAAAAATAATTTAAATGCTATATTATCAATATTTTGCTTTGATGGGAGAAAGAATGGAATGGTGGAAAAATAGAATATTGCCTGCCTGTCGCCTGCCTGCCGGTAGGCAGGGCAGATAGGGAAGAAATAAGTTAGAAGTAACTCCAATGTTCCCTGCCTACCGGCAGGCAGGCATTATTCCAGTCTTCCAAAAACATAATTTTGGCATTAAAGCACTAATAAATAATGATATAATAAGCATTCTTATATCGAACTCACGTTATAACAAGATTATAATGCATCATAATTCTTATTACCTATAGCGTAATAAACTCAAGGATAATCTTCTTGAAGAACAATTTCTTTCTATATGATGTTATAATAAATTGAAATAAAAATTTAGTAGATTTGTTACCATAGACTATACGAAAATGAAATACATTGGAGCACACGTTAGTGCATCGGGAGGTGTTGAAAATGCACCTGTTAATGCGCATAGCATAGGAGCAACAGCATTTGCTCTATTCACTAAGAATCAACGGCAGTGGAAATCGGCACCCTTAACCAAGGATAGTATCGCTAAGTTTAAAAAAAGCTGTGAACAGTACGGGTATGCACCATCTCAGATACTCCCTCACGATAGTTACCTAATCAATTTAGGTCATCCCGAAAAGGAGGGGCTTGACAAATCGAGGGAAGCCTTTCTTGATGAGATGCAGCGCTGCGAGCAGCTGGGGCTAGATAGGCTGAACTTTCATCCCGGTAGCTCATTGGGTAAGATTAGCGATGAGGCATGCCTCAGACTTATTGCCGAGAGTATCAATATTGCGTTGGATAAAACCACAGGGGTTATAGCTGTTATCGAGAATACATCGGGGCAGGGTAGTAATCTTGGTTACAAATTTGAGCAGATTAAAATGATTATCGATCATGTTGATGATAAATCCAGAGTCGGCGTTTGTCTCGATACCTGCCATACCTATACGGCAGGGTACGATTTAAAGACCGAAAAGGGTTTCGCCGACACCTTTGCTAGGTTTGATTCCATAATCGGGTTTAATTACCTAAGGGGGATGCATATCAACGATTCGAAAAAGGAATTGGGCACGCGGGTCGATAGGCACGATAGCTTGGGCAAAGGATTTCTTGGAATAGAAATTTTTAAAAGGATTATGCAGGATCCACGCTTCGATAATATACCGCTCATTCTCGAAACTCCCGATGAATCGATTTGGGCGCAGGAAATAAAGATGCTTAAGTCTTTTTAATTGGTTATTCGACAAAACTAGTGGGTAGTTGAAATTCTACAAGTGTAGGATTTTATCGGGGATCTCTTGAAAACCTTACACACTTTTTATTCATTGGCTTTCTTAATCCCAGAGGGATTATATGTCTATAGAAAATATCTATCCCTAGGAACATTCGACCCCAGCTGGGGTCGCACCATAAATGGGCATTTTTCCTATAAACATC
>RPRQ01000102.1 GCA_003818205.1 Bacteroidales bacterium | reverse complement strand
TACTCGAAAACCCAAGAGACTAGGCTATACCTACCAAATCAAGAGCAAATAGAACTCCTTAACGTTTTTTATGCTTAGTTGGGTGTCCCAACGAGGAAAACAGGAAACACATCAAAAAAAAGGTTAGTAAAATAAAAAGCACCGTTGAAGAAACGGTGCTTTTTTATTATCAAAACAAATATAATTACTCCTTCGGAGTCTCATTTAGCTTTTGCATGGCCTCCGCCTTTGCCTTCACAGGGCAATCGGGTGCTTTACACTCAATGGCTGGCTCCTGATGCTGCTTATTGCTATCAGGTTCCCAACCCATTACCAATAATAAAACAAAGAATCCAACTATGTAAGCTAGCATTACATGCCATCCTTTTCGTATCCACAACATTACATTGCGTGCCTCGGGGAATTTGTTGGTAATAGCAACCCCAGCCGATGACCCAAACCAAATCATTGAACCACCGAATCCAACGGAATAGGCAAGCATACCCCAATCGAAGTGACCTTGATCTAAGCAAAGCTTTGTTAATGGGATATTATCGAAAACTGCAGATACAAAACCGAGAATGAAAGCAGTCATCCACGATGCATCGGGTAAGGTTTCCACTGGCATAAACGAAGCGGCAGTAACCAAACACATGAGGAAGATAGCACCCTTAAACGAAGCACCAACCTCATGCCAAGGTATCTTTGTAAATATGGCACCAATTATAATGGCAACCCAAACACCAAGTGCAGGCATATCGTAGTAAACGTTTGAAAGGATTGCGCCAACAAGAATAAGAACAACAATTCCTAAACGCACCCAGTCAACCTTAGCTCCAACCTTTGCATCAGCTGTAATTTTTTGATATTTATCCTGCTGATGCGCAGCAAACCAAGCAATGATAATCAGCGCAACACCAGCTGCTACAAATGCATGTAGAACATTAAACGCCGAGACACCATCAATCCACATCATGGTTGTAGTGGTATCGCCCACAACACTACCCGCCCCACCGGCATTTGAAGCAGCCACAATACCTGCTATATAACCAATATGTACTTTATTTTTAAATACAATCAACGCAACAGTACCTCCAATCATTGCAGCAGCAATATTATCAAGGAACGATGAAAGAATGAAAACAATTATTAATAGTACAAATGGACCTTTCCAATCGTTTGGTAAGTACTTTGGAAGAATATCGGGAACACCAGACTCTTCAAATATCTTAGCGAGAACAGCAAAACCAAGCAGAAGGCCTAAAAGGTTAACCAAAATACCCCATTCCCCCTGACGGAGATGTTTATCCATTAGCTGATCAACAATGGAATTACTTCCAAGGAAATGCTCAGCAAAAGGGTAACCTGCTACAAAAATCAATTTATAAAGGACAATTACGGTTAAACCTGTTAAGGCTACATAAAATGTTTGATGATGGAATAGCGCAACACCAAGCAGTGTTAATCCAAACAAGAAAAACTCAATCCTAATGCCTCCAATCGAAAGACCTCCAGCATGTCCACCACTGGCAAAAGCCATGTAGGGAATCAGAATTAAGGCCGAGATTGTAAAAAGCCATTTTGTAATTTTTGATGCCATAAGTAGATTTGTTAGTTATATTATTAAGCTTTAGTTTTCTACAGTATAATTATTCTTGCTTTTACAATGAATGGAATATTGGAAGGTTGGAACTGGAGCGTAGCGAAACTCTACGAAGTCAATATTGGGGTAATGCTAAGTTTTATAATCTTTGCAACGAACATTCTTCCATCATTCCATTTTTCCACCATTCCATCACTCCATTTTCTACTTCACCAACCCCGAAAATCCCATGAAAGCCAAAGACAAAAGCCCTGCTGTAATCAACGAGATTGGAAACCCTTTCATCCCTTTTGGGACACCAGTTAATTCCATCTGCTCTCGAATACCCGCCATTAGAATCATTGCAAGGGTAAAGCCAACAGCTGTTGCAGATGCGTAAACAACGCTCTGAACAAGGTTATAGTTCTTCTGAATCGCTAAAATTGCGATACCCAATACAGCACAGTTTGTTGTAATCAAAGGGAGATAAATACCTAATGCTTGATATAGCGAAGGAGTAGCCTTTTTAAGAATGATTTCAACCACCTGAACCAAGAATGCAATAATAAAGATAAAGCAGATGGTTACCATAAACTCTATATGCAAGGGAACAAGGATATAGAAGTTGATGAAATAGGTAACAAAGTTAGCCAGCGCCATAACAAAAATAACGGCTGCCCCCATCCCAATTGATGTACCCACTTTATTGGAAACACCCAAGAATGGGCATATCCCTAAGAATTGTGCAAGTACAACATTGTTTACGATTAGGGCTAGAATGATAATATTAATAAATTCCATATTAGTATCGAATTAGACGTTATACTTAGCTTTAACTCTATTGAAGATTGCAATCAGATAACCATAGGTAATAAATGCACCTGGAGGTAATATGAAGAGTAGCATGGTTTTGGCATTCTCAGCAACTAGAGGAATATTAAAGATTGAACCATTTCCAAGCACCTCACGGATTGAACCCATTACTGTGATAGCAAGAGTAAAACCTAATCCCATACCCAATCCATCAAGGATTGATGCCTTTACCTCATTCTTTTGAGCAAATGCCTCGGCTCTGCCAAGAATAATACAGTTTACAACTATCAGAGGAATAAAGATACCAAGCGTTTTGTAGATATCAGGCACAAAGGCTTTCATCACAAGGTCAACAATGGTTACAAAGGTTGCTATAACCACGATAAAGGCAGCAATACGAACCTTATCGGGGATATAGCTCTTAAGCATTGCAATAAACATATTCGAAAAAACCAGAACAAAGGTTGTTGCAGCTCCCATACCTATTCCATTGAATGCAGCAGTGGTAACAGCTAGAGTTGGGCATGTTCCTAGAACAAGCACAAAAGTTGGATTTTCTTTTAATAACCCATTGGTGAAATATTTCAGACTACTCATACCAACCTCTCCTATTGTTTATTTGTATTTGAGATATTTTTCATAAATCCATCGTATGCTCTAGTAACAGCATCGCAGAAAGCACGAGATGTAATGGTTGAAGCGGTAATCGCATCAACATCGCCTCCATCTTTTTTCACCTTCATATTATATGAAGTAGGATTTTTCTCGTTGAACTGGTCCTTCCATTTTGTCTTCATCTTATCGCCAAGTCCTGGAGTTTCCTTTTGGTCGAGCACCGCTGTTTTATAGATAGTACCATCGGGCTTAAAGCCAACCATAATCTCGAAATGACCGCTAAAGCCTTTGTTGGTGTAGCTTTTAACAGCACAACCAACCACTTCTCCCGATTTTGTTCCTATGTAATACATCAAACCATCGATGTTTTTTACATCTTTGGTTGGGTCGTTATCGAAAGCAGGAAGTACGTTTTTAACAGCCTCAATTTCTGCCTTTTTCTGAGTCTCCTCAATAGGCTTTTTAGTAATTACATATACAAAACCAAGCGCTCCTGACATTACCATTGAAATCAGGAAAAGGCTTAATATCATATTTTTAAGAGACGATTCTAATTTATTAGCCATTATTGACAACCTCCCCAAATTTTTTAGGTTTGAAACCCTTGTTAATTAAAGGTACTAATGCATTCATGATAAGAATTGCAAATGAAACCCCCTCGGGGTAAGCACCCCAAACCCTGATTAGCACTGTAAGCAATCCGCAGCCAAACCCGAAGAGTAGCATGCCCGATTTTGTCATCGGAGAGGTTACCATATCGGTAGCCATAAAAATTGCACCAAGCATTAAGCCACCTGTTAGCAAATGAAATACAGGGTCAACGAATTTTGTATTATCGATATAAAAAAGCATCCCCGTAAAAACGAATACTGTTAGTATGAATGATGCTGGGATATGCCAAGAAATAATTTTTCGGAATAGCATAAATAATCCACCAAGGATTATGGCAATTGCAGAAACTTCGCCAAGTGAACCACCCATATTTCCAATAAACATATCGGTATATGATGGAACATTGTGCATAAGCTGCTGAACGGTTTCGCCTTTTGCAACTCCCTCTTTGATTATACCAAGGGCGGTTGGCCCTGTAATTACATCTGGGAGAATAGCGCGTTGCGCTAATGTGGTTGGCCATGATGTCATATTCACAGGGAACGACATCAAAAGAAAGACTCGACCGATTAGCGCAGGGTTGAAAGGATTCTTTCCTAGTCCACCGTATGTCATCTTTGCAACACCAATAGCCACTAAAGCACCAACAATCATCATCCAGATTGGGAGGTTGCTTGGAACGTTGAGCGCAAGAAGAATACCCGTGATTACTGCTGAGCCATCGGTTACAGTTGACTCTTGCTTTAGCAGGTATTTTTGAATCAGAAATTCAAAAAGCACACAAGCAATAACCGAAGTAAGGGTAAGAATAATTGCTCCTAAACCAAAATACCAGAATGAAACAAGCATTGTTGGAACTAGCGCAATAACAACACCCCACATTATCTTGTTAATAGATTGATTGGTGCTAACGTGGGGAGAACCTGAAATTGTTAAAAGATTTGCCATATATTATTTTGCTCTTGAACGAATTATTAGTCCTACTTTATTTTTTGCCACCCGAATATTATCAAGCAGTGGACGTGCTGATGGACATGTATATGAGCATGAACCACACTCCATGCAATCCATAACTCTCTCATCCTCTGCCAATGCTGCATTGCCACTTTCAGTCATCAACGAAATTTGATATGGTGCTAATCCCATTGGGCAAACAAATGTGCACTTGGCACAACGTATGCAATTCGCTGTTGATGGACGTTTGCTCTCGCTTTCGGGCATAATTACCAATCCCGACATTCCCTTTACAACATTTACCTCCAATGTATTTAGAGCTTTGCCCATCATTGGTCCGCCGTTAATTACCTTTTTAGTATCCTCAGGAACACCCCCTGCCTCCTCCAAAAGCATCGATATTGGAGTTCCAATACGTGCTAGTAAGTTGCAAGGATTCTTAACTGAGGTACCAGTAACGGTAACCACTCTATCGATTAACGGTTTATTCTTTTGAACAGCTTCGTAAACGGCAAGGGCAGTACCTACATTCTGAACAACGCAACCAACCTCAATAGGCAATTTTCCTGAGGGAACCTCGCGGTTTACAGCTGCCTTAATCAGCTGCTTTTCGCCACCCTGAGGGTATTTAACCTTTAAGGGTACAATATGAATTCCCAAACTCTTTTCGGAGAGTTTAGATAGATAATCAATGGCATCCTTTTTATTGTTTTCAATCCCGATATAAGCCGATTCCACTTCAAGGGCTTTCATCAGAATTCGAACACCAATCATCATCTCCTCGCCCCTTTCGAGCATTACCCGATGGTCGGAAGTTAGATAAGGCTCACACTCAACACCATTAATAATAAGGCTTTGCGCCTTTTTCCCTTGAGGAACCATCAGCTTAACGTGGGTTGGGAAGGTTGCTCCTCCCATACCAACAATACCAGCCTCTTTTATCTTGGCAATTATCTCATCCTTCGATGCGACAATATTATTGTTAATTATTGTACTTCTATCGATTGTTTCCAACCACTCATCGCCCTCAACATCAATTACGATAGATTTACGGCGAAAGCCACTAGCATCAACCGCATCGTCGACCTTAGTAACTGTGCCCGATACCGATGTGTGAATATTTGCCGAAATAAAAGCATTGCCCTTGGCAATCAGCTGACCAACCTTAACCTTATCGCCTTTTACAACGACTGGCTCAGGCGATGCACCTAGGCATTGGGTTAATGAGATGGTGGCTGTTTTGGGTAACCCAATCTCTTTTATCTTCTGGTTGCTGGATAACTTGTTTTCCTTTGGGTGTACACCACCGAGCTTAAAAGTTTTCAAAAAAGTATCCTCCTATAATAGGTTTAATAATAATTCGGTTTAATTTTCCTCAACAACCCCGGATGCAGGCTGTGATGCCTTACGTTCGGGGAAATTCAATTCATGAATTGAATTCTGAGGACAAACGGCTACGCATTTACGGCACAGCGTACACTTATTAAAATCGATATACGCAAGGTTATTCTCAAGGGTAATTGCCTCGAACTTACACTCCTTAACGCATTTACCGCATCCAATACATGAAACAGCGCAGTTCTTCCTTGATATTGCCCCTTTCTCCTTATTCACGCAGCTAACGTATATTCTACGACTCTTCTTCCCTTTTTTGCGCAATTCGATAATTGCACGAGGACAAGCCTTAACGCATGCACCGCATGAAACGCATTTTTCCTCAATAATTACGGGTAAGCCTGTTGTCTCATCGATATAAATTGCATCAAATTGGCAAGATACAACGCAATCGCCAGCACCTAAGCAGCTGAATGGGCATGCATTATCTCCTGGATAGAGAGTATTAATAAAATAGCACGATTTAACCCCATCATATTGTGTTTTTGAGGGTGCATTAGCGAATGAGCCATTGCAACGGAGCACAGCAATGGTTGGCTCCTTCTCCTCTGCAACCTGACCGATTACGGGTCCAATCTGCTTTAACAAATCGTTACCACCAACTGGGCAGAACATGTTTTCGAGCGACTCGTTCTTTACGATGTTCTCAGCAAAATTTCGGCAACCAGCAAAACCGCATCCCCCGCAGTTTGCACCAGGAAGTAGTTCCGCCACTAGGTCAATTCGGGGGTCTTCAATAACCTTAAATTTTTGAGCTATGAAATAGAGAATTATGGCAGATAAAACCCCTATTATGCTTAGGGTAATTACTGCAAATAGAATAGCTGTGTTCACTTTATATAATATTTAAATTATTCGACTTCAAATAGATGTTTCATGTACTGAGAACGATGGAAAAGCACAGGGTTGCTCGCTTTTTTAAGGCTCATCGAGCCTCTGAAATCGGCAATGGTTTTATAGCTGTTCTTCTCCATCCAATCGGTAAGCCCTTTTAGAATAACCCCAATCTGATCAGTACCGTTAATATAAATGGTTGAGCAAATTTGAGTGGTGGTTGCGCCAACTAGCAGCTGTTTGATAACCCCTTCAGCATCGTGAATACCAGTAGTTGCAGATATATCGCATTTCACCTCATCGGATAGAAGGGCAATCCAGCGAAGCGGAATAGAAATTTCATTGGGAGTACTGAAAATACTGCTTGCATGAAGCTTTCTTGACTCCAAATTAATGTCAGGAACAATAAATCTGTTGAATAAAACTAGGGAGTTTATTCCTGTCCATGAAAGTTTTTGAACAGTTTGAACCAAACTGCTAAAGTAATAGCCAATTTTAAGGGCGATTGGAATTTTAATGGTGGCCTTTAGCTTTTCGATAATCTCGAAGTAGCGTTTTTCGTAACCAGCACCATCGATATCAATATCATTGGGTAGGAAGAAAACGTTGATTTCAAGCGCATCGGCACCAGCATTCTCCATATCCTTAGCAGTATTTACCCATTCGCTTAAACTTATACAATTGATACTTGCAATGATTGGTATCTTAACCTCTCGTTTTGCATCCTTAATCAGCTGAATGTAATCGTCAACGGTATGGCTTTTTGTTACATTCTGAATGTAGTCCGCTGCTTCGGGGTATAAATTGAAAGTATCGGATTGGCTGATTAAAAGATTACTATTGTGCACTATCTGCTCTTCGAAAAGCGACTTTAGCACAACAGCACCAGCACCCTTGGCTTCTAGTTCCTTAATTCGTTCAACCGTTTTTGTTAGTCCTGAACTTCCAACTATTATTGGGTTTTTAAGCTTTAAACCCATGTAGTTCGTAGAGAGGTCAACCATAGGATAGTAGATATTTGTGATACTGTTTTTTAAAATTTAGGGAGTAAAAATAAAAAAATAATCTTTGGTTAAGCTATTTTAAAACATGTTTTATAATTACAATTCCGATAATAAAATAATACTTTTGCAATGAATTGAGTTATAATTTATCAGATAATTGACCTTTTTAACTAATTATTATTATTGATGAGTAGTAGTATAATTCAGCATCAAGGAGTTGTTCAGGGTATAGAAAATAATCATCTTGAGATCATGATTATTTCTGAATCGGCATGCTCGTCGTGCAAGTCAAAAAAGATTTGTTCTATATCCGAAGCCAAGGAGAAATTAATATATATTGAATCCTCCGATAAATCGTATCGTATTGGCGACGAGGTAATCGTATTCCTTGAGGAGAGAATGGGGGCTTACGCTGTCGTTTTTGCTTACGGTTTACCATTCATCGTAATGGTATTGAGTTTATTTATAGGCTACTACAATAATGCTAGCGAACCAGTAATGGGGTTATCAGTTCTAGCTTCACTTTCGCTCTATTTTGGGATAGTGTATCTCTTCCGAAACCAGCTTGGTAAAAAGATAACGTTTAAGGTAGAAAAGCAAATTAACCAAACTTATTAAAACAAATATAAATGACAATTATTCAAACGATTATTCTTGCCATCATCGAAGGGTTAACCGAATTCCTTCCAGTTTCATCAACGGGTCATATGATTCTAGCATCGAGCATAATGAAGATTCAGGACGATGCTTTTGTAAAAACCTTTGAGATTGCCATACAACTAGGTGCAATCTTAGCCATTGTACTGCTTTATGCCAAACGTTTTTTGCAGGGATTTACCATCTACTTTAAGCTCGGCACGGCATTTATTCCAACCGCTATTATTGGTTTTTTGGCATACCCTTTCATAAAAGCCTATCTGTTCAACTCAGTAATTGTAGCCATTTCGCTAATCGTTGGGGGAATCGTTCTAATCATTATCGATAAATGGGTTGTAACCCAAAAGAGCAAAACCGATGTTCTTGAAAGCATATCCTACAAAAATGCCTTTTTCATCGGGCTAATTCAGTGCTTCTCGATGATACCCGGTGTATCGAGAGCTGCTGCAACAATAATAGGTGGTGTATTTAATGGCTTGGATAAAAAACAGGCCACTGAATTTTCGTTTCTACTCGCCGTTCCAACCATGTTTGCTGCAACAGGATATGATTTACTTAAAACTCCAATCGTGTTCTCAAAACACGAAATATTTCTGCTAGGAATAGGACTTATCGTTGCCTTTATTACCGCCTGGATTGCAGTCAAGATTTTCCTAAAAATCGTGGAGAATTATGGTTTTAAACATTTTGGATATTACCGAATTATCATAGGTATCATCTTTTTGATTTTCTTAAGATTTTAAAAGTAATTTTGCTCTTTATAACCTAAAAAAACCTGAATCAATACTCTCGATAATCAAAATGACCTTATGGTATTTGGACTAAATATGAAAATAAACAGAATTGTTTTGGGCAACATTAGTTAATTTAAATTGATACATCATCATTTTTTAAACGAGAGTTAATACATGAAACAACAAGAATTTGAAATACTTCTCAAAGACCTTCAAGCGTTACCCAAAGAATGCGAGTGGGTAGAATTCAAAGTTAATAATTCTAATCCACAGGAGATTGGAGAGTACCTTTCGGCTCTGAGTAACAGTGCCTGTTACCACAAACAACCTTACGGTTACTTAGTTTTCGGGGTTGAGGATACAACACATAGGTTCATTGGAACTTCATTTCATCCTTTAATAGAAAAAAAAGGGAATCAGGAATTAGAGAATTGGCTTGCAACCCTATTAAATCCAAGAATTGACTTAAATATTTATGAATTTAATCTTGGACAAATGCACTTTTCCATTTTCAGGGTTGAGGCGACACGTAATACTCCAGTTAGTTTCAAAGGCGACTTTTATATAAGAATCGGTAGCTATAAAAAACATCTTGATGACCATCCTGAAAGAGAAAGAAAAATCTGGAGTATTGAAAAACAACTTGTTTTTGAAAATGAAATTGCTAAGGAACATATTTCAGAAGAAGAGGTTTTGACGCTAATCGATTATCCTTCATTTTTTGAATTGTTAAAACTACCACTACCAGATAATCAAACTGCAATACTTGAGCGACTAATTCAAGAGAGAATAATTGTAAAAAGTTTGAAAGGTTACAATATTAGGAATATTGGAGCCATATTGTTTGCTAAAGATATTGAAGCATTTGAATTAATAGCCCGAAAAGCGATAAGGGTGATATTTTATGATGGAAATAACCGAATAAAAACAAAAAAAGAGCAATTAGGAAAAAAGGGATACGCTGTGGGTTTCGAAGGGTTAATAAAGTATTTAGAAGACCAACTTCCCTCAAATGAGGTTATAGATAAAGCATTAAGAAAAAAAGTAACACTTTACCCAATCCTTGCTCTTAGAGAACTAGTGGCAAATGCAATTATTCATCAGGATTTCAGTATAAAAGGAAGTTCTCCTATGGTTGAAATCTTTAATAATAGAATCGAAATAACAAATCCAGGCAAACCATTAATAGACCCATTAAGATTTGTCGATCATAATCCCGAAAGCCGAAACGAAATACTTGCTCGATTTATGCGAAGAGTAAATATCTGCGAAGAAAGAGGAAGCGGTATAGACAAAGTTGTTTTTGAATGCGAATTTAATCAACTTCCGGCACCTGAGATTATTGTTGGTGATGATTATACAAGGGTAATTTTATTTAGCTATAAAGGTCTCAGAAATATGGATAAACAAGATAAAGTTCGTGCTTGCTATCTCCATGCTTGTTTAAAATATGTCTCAGGAGAGTTTATGACCAATCAAAGCCTTAGAGAAAGGTTTGGAATAGAAGAACACAATTATTCAATAGCATCACGAATAATTGCAGATACAAAAGATGTCAAACTAGTAAAAGATTATGATCCAGATAATAGATCACGAACCTATGCAAAATATGTTCCCTATTGGCTTTAGTTTTATGTGATTATTCTTTGATATTATTTTCTTTTTAAAACATAAACAACTATTTATCAGCATATTATTTCATGTGATGGTTATGTGATAAATATCGTAATTGCTATTATAAAATAATATAAATCATCACCTTACAAATAAATGCATTTACAATAATCCGCTGAAAATGAAAACAAAACACTTAGCATGCTTACTTTTAGTCTCAATCCTATTCTCTTGCAACCCTAAAAAAGAGATGATTACCTACGAGGGTTTCACACAGGGAACAACATTTTCAATCAAGTATTTTGCTTCAGTCGATAGCGTATTCATATTAAATAAAGGTATAGACTCAATCTTTTCAGAAATAAATCATACAGCATCAACTTATGATAAAAACTCAATAATATCAAAGGTAAACTCAAACCAAGATATCGAGTTGAACTATGATTTTATTAAGTTATTCAATAAATCAATTGAGGTATCTGACTCGACCAATGGTTGCTTTGATATCACAGTAGGCGATTTGGTTAGAAAGTGGGGGTTTGGATTTAAGAATAATAAAATGCCAACTGAATTTCAGGTTGATAGCCTAATGAAGTCGGTTGGGTATAAAAATCTTTCCATTAATAATAATCGATTAGTTAAGAAATTACCCGAAACAAAAATCGACTTTAATGCTATTGCCCAAGGCTATACGGTTGATTTGGTAGCTGAATATTTTTTAAATAATAATTGCACAAACTTCATTGTTGAAATTGGCGGTGAGGTAAGGGCGAATGGTTCAAAGCAAGTTGATAACCCATGGATAGTTGGTATCGAAAAACCTGCACCTACCGATTCCTCAACTCAAGCGATTCAATTAAAGATTGAACTTAACAACAAGTCAATCTCAACATCTGGCAACTACCGTAAATACTTTGTAAAGGATGGTGTTAAGTATTCTCATACCATTGACCCTAAAACGGGTTACCCCGTTCACCATTCCCTTTTAAGCGTGAGCATTATTGCTGATGATTGTACCACTGCCGATGCGTATGCCACAGCATTTATGGTAATGGGGATCGATAGGGCTAAAGAATTCTTGAAGGATCATCCGAAGATTGAGGCCTACTTTATATACGTCGATTCAGCAAATAATAATAAAGTTTACTATACACCCAATTTCCTCAAATAAAGCACTATAAAAAAACGCTTACCTTTAATTATGGTCTAAATTTGGATTGATTGAAGATTTTCTGATAATCTCTGTTCAACATTAATTTCTGGAAAGAAACTTCCTTATTGTTTTTCAGATAAGAACTTACAATTCTAAACCCAAGCCAAACTACTGCTCTACCGGGCGATTCCTGTGAGAAACCAGAGGTGAATGGAGCATCGTTTATATACTTGTTAATGGCAAACGAATCAGAAATAAAAAACATCTTATTCTCTATCAGGTAGGTCCACATCTGCTTCTCATTATTCTCACACCACTTCATCTGCGCAGGAGAGAACCCGAAAATAAGGCTATCAGGTTGCTCTGGAAGCATTTTCTTAGTGAAATACATCAATTTCCCTTCGTAGATGATATTATTAACCAGATTATCAATTGAATCGTTGAAGGGAAATTCACCAATAGCCCATGCTCGCATACAATCGGAGGTAATCTTGCTCGGTTTCATATCATTAATCGAATACTTAGGAATACCTAAACGTGGATAGTTGATATAATCGCTACCCAGGTAGCGATCCAATCCAATGCCAAGCAGCCCATCGGCCAGTACGGTTGATTGGTTAAAACCCGACACGAATGAGACGATTTCAGGAATATTCCGATGAGGGAAGTAAAAGTGGAATTGCTTGAATGCATTGGTAAATTCCGCATTCAGATCATCTACATTAGGAAATACCTGCTGAACTTTTGCATAGGTTTCGACAACCATCTTATCGGTAATAAAACTTTCCAAAAAGTTTGGAAATTCAGGGTCTTCCGCTTTACCAATATGAATTATCCCTTCACCAAAAAGGTTAAAAAAACCTCCAAATTCATTGGATAATTTAGGTATTGATTCTAGAATACTATCAGGGTTAATTGAAAACAAAGCTTTATCGAATCGTTTTATCTCAACTTTTACATTAATACTCTTTAAGTCGATGCCATCATGACTGTTTTTACATGAAAACATCGCAAAAACTGCAATAGAAAGAGTGAATAGAAATGTTTTTTTCATAGCTCTAGTAGAGTTTTTAACGGACATCAAAGATATGGAAATAAAATAAAAAATACGGAACTGTCTTTCACCACAATAGGCACACTAGAACACAATACGAAAACTATGTGAACTACTGTGCCTATTGTGGTTCGTCTTCTGACAGTGTTTTATGAGCACAAAGAAAAATGCGATAAAATGTACCTGAGTAGTTACGAATATTTGTAACTATTCAGCCACTAAAATTTATTCAAAACTTGATATAAATGCCACAGATTCACAGATTTAATAAATTTTTCAAATTTCTATCGGTAGTTGGAAGGTCAAATTTTAAGGAAATAGTTGTGTTTTTTGATAGCGTTTAAAATTAACAATCTGTGAACTATCTCATGAGCGAAGCGAATAATCTGTGGCTTAAATGGGGTGAATAGTTACGAATATTTAAATTTAGAGCTATTTTCAACCCTTTCAGGGTTGGATTGTCATCCTTTACCTCCCCCCAATTTCATTGGGGGTTATTCAAATTCAAGTTCTATCGAACTTGTAACTTAGCTCACATACATTGATCGTCATAAATCAATGTATAACAACATTTTGAGATTATCCTCACGGAGGCTAAACGACATTGAATCATGTATTAATTTATCACGCTTAATCCTGTAGTGCCGTTTTTTTTTAATAATCCCACACAACGTTTTGCGTATTTGTTGTGTTTGGGAGTTTGAAACTGCTTTCTTATCCCACGATAGTAAAGCTACCAAAAAGCGGTAAGAACTCCAAATACGTCTTCAGCCCAAATACAATAAATACGCTGTTGTGTACCGTTATTATTCTTTTCTAAATTCAATTAATTTTTTGTCCTTGTCAAAGTAGAAGAAATAGTGGCTACTTGATTCTCCTCGTTTGATAAATAACAGTATTTTGTAAAGATTTGCTTTACCTATTTGAACTTCTTCAATCGAAGAAGGCAAAATATAGTCATCGCCATATGACCAGTAGGTTAAACTGTCTGGTATTTGATAAAACAAATCATTTGCTTTGTTTTCTAGTTCTAATCTAAACACGAATTCTTTCTTTGTGGAATTGATAATTGTGTCTTTAAAGTAGAGGATAGTTCTATTCCCTTTGTAAGAATAGGGAATTATACCTTTACATATGATTTCTGGTTTCCAAGTGTTTAAATTAAACCTATAAATCAATGAATTTGAATCACAATTTACCCAACAATTATTGTAGATAAAACTTTTCCTATCATCTGACCAAATTAAATGTTCTGTCGGTATTTTGAAATATTTGTTTTTATCTTTTGAGATGATAAGGTTGTAAAATCGATTAGCAGTAAGATAATAATCTTTATTTGGCAATAAGGTCATTTTAGTTACAGGGATGAAATCATCTCCCTTTAATAGCGCTAGTTTCTTTGTTTTAGTGATGCATAAATAATATTTATCCCCACCAAAACCATCTCCTGAAACGTGAATACAAATTGGTATACTTTGAAAATCCTTTATTACATAAACAGAGTCTGAAAATATTAATTTATCAATTTTCTTTGCTTCCCAATAATTAGGCTTATTGTACAAGTAACTAATGTCATTATTAACATAAAAGTATTCTCCTTTTCCAATCTGGATATTTGTAGAGTAACCATAAAATGAAATGGTGTTGTATTTATTTTCTTCTTTTAATGTGTCGCAAAATTTTTGAATGTCTTCTGTTTTTACTCCAATTCTATTTAAATAAATATCTTGTGAATAAAGACTCGAAAAACTCAAAATAAATCCAAATAGAATGTAGTATTTCATAATAAATGTAATTTTCTAAGAACAATGTTTATTCATCATAATGGTACACAACTTGCTTATAAATCTAGCCTTTTCGGATCTATCCCCTTGAATTTAGGTGTATAGGTCTGATGCCAGTTGGTATTAATATCAAATATAGCTATTCCGTTTATATTTCATCAACGTGGGGGATTGGAATCTACGAATATCGAAAGTGCAAATTCTAGCACGAAAAGCCATCCAACCTCACCGGATAAGTTTTCCACGCTAACAAAAGAAGTTATGGGCTGTATTTAGTTTGTTTTATCTCCTATCCCCTCTTTTATCAATCCTGTCAATTCGGGGATAATCTCGGCTTAAGATGAATTCGTTCTCTAGAGTATCTTGATATTCAGGTTATACTACCTCCAATTTCTGACTCCTGTCTTTCAACACAATAGGCACACTAGAGCACAATACGAAAACTATGTGAACTACTGTGCCTATTGTGGTTCGTCTTCCGTCTTCCAACTTCCGTCTTCTAAAGAAAATACTCCCCTCTCAACCCCTAACCTTTACAGCAATTTTTACTTTTGTTGATAACCTCCGCCCCTACATACATCCGCAGAGTAGAAATCCGCCGCAACACCGCCAACGGCGATGAGCTGTACACCGGCGAGTGGCGTTGGAGCGGCACCGCCCTAACCCTTAGCCAGCAAAGCCCCCGCTCAGCCACCGAGAACGACGATATTTGG
>RPRQ01000101.1 GCA_003818205.1 Bacteroidales bacterium | reverse complement strand
TTCTCTGTACCTTAGTGTCTCTGTTTTCAAATGGAGAATAGAACGCTGATGACACAGATGAAGCTGATAATCACGGATTATTCTCTTCCTTCTCGTGTTTAACTTTTTCTCTGAATTCTTCTCTGTGCCTCTGTGTCTCCGTGTTTAAATTCCTCTCTGATTTCCTTAGCGACTTTGCTACTTAGCGTTTATGGAAAATAGAACACGGATGACGCAGATGAGGCGGATATTCACAGATAATTCTCTTCTTTCTCTGTGCCTCCGTGTCCCTGCCTACCCTGCCTACCGGCAGGCAGGTCTGTGTTTAAATTTCCCTCTGATTTTTTAGCGACTTTGCGTTTAATAAAACCTTATCGCAATCTTAGCACCTATCCAAGTTTTAAGATTACTGCTACCCGAGGTTGAATTGGATAATGTATAAGGAACAAGTTCATTAAGTGAACTATTTAAACTTGTTTCGCTAGAGTTTGTGCGCAACAGATTATAGGATAATCCTACTGCAATTGAAGTTTTTTTGAATAAACGCCAATCTACACCAGTGTAAATCTTAAATAGGGCATTCTTTGACTGCCAGTTATCGTCCTGAACGAAGCTATTCATCGAAATATCAAAATCCCATAGGAGTTTATTTTCGTTTCCAAGACTTGTACCAAGACCATAACCAAAAGTCAGCAATGATTTCTTGCTAAAGGAGGTCGAAGTACCAACCAAGAAGTTATTATGGAAATACTTAACACCTGTGCGAAAAGCAACGTTTGCAAACCTCATCTCATCAAACGAAAACTCAAGCCGATGATACCCTTTGCGAACAAAACTGAAAAAGCCGAATGGAATACCTTTGCAAGAATCAGCAATATTGATGAGTCCAATCTGATAGCCATCAAAATATGAGGCAGTATTCAAAAAACCTGCTGCCTGAACCCCCTCAACGCGTTTCGCAATGCTAACTATCCCCGAAACTTGGGTTCCATCAACTACCTCTGCAATGCTTGTAATACCACCAATCTGAGCGCCCGTTATCTCCCTTGTAGTGCTTAATATCCCAGATAGTTGTAAACCGTCACCAACTCTTGATTCTCCCCAAATACCCGAAATTTGCGCACCATTAAACTTTGATGTATAGTTAAAGATTCCTGCAAGCTGAGCACCCTTTATCGTATTGCAAATATTGAAATTCCCCCCTGCTTGCAGACCAGTTACTGAACCACCTACAATATTGAAAATACCTCCAAGTTGCACTTTCGCAACATTTCCCCGAACAATATTGAATGTACCTGCTGCTTGAATTCCTTTAACCGACCCTCCGACCATATTCCCAACGCCTGCTAGTTGAACTGATTTTACATTCTTTCGAACAATGTTAAAGATACCCCCTGCCTCAAACTTCCTAACCTCCTGTGTATAACCTGCAAGAATATTGAATGAATAATCGTTGGCGGTATTGGCTGTAAGCAGCTTATTGGTACTAATGAATGGTAGAAACGATATCTGAACCCTCTTGAACAGCGTATCGGAAACGTTTTTAACGTGTGCTCTTATCGGTTTATTAAGTAGCCACTTGGGTATCCATGCCTTTTTGTTTAAACTATCGGTAAGCGGCGATTTAAGAAAGTCCCCAATGGTACTGCTCGTGCTCTCAAAAATTTGTTTTGAGATAAGCTTGATATTGAAAAAGTTATTCTTCTTCTGATTGGTCAAAAGCAACGTATCGGTATAGCCCTGTTTACTCAAATGCAACTTGGTAACCTCAACATTCTTGGGCATCTCAAGTCTAAAATAACCGTACTGATTGGTAATTGCCGAAAGCATCTGTTCCTTATCGTAGATACTCGCATTGGTAAGCCTTTCGCCTGTAATAGAATCGATTAGATAACCCTCAACTATTTTTTTCTCTTCTTCGGGCTTTACCAAACTCTTCTTTAAAATAATGTACTTACCCCTAATGCTATAATCAATTGTACCATTGAAAAGGGTATTAAGCACCAGCCTTACCGGTTGATGCTCAATACAGATTGAAACATTTCCATCGGGTATGACCGAAGGGCTATACGAAAAGACAAAACCTGCCTGCTGCGAAATGGCTGTCAATACCGATTGTGCTGTAACCCCATTGGTACATATGGTTACATCTCGCTCTAACAAAGGTATGCTTTGGGTTTGCGAAAACAGCCCAAAAGGAATAAAGATTAGCAGTATGAGATATATTAAGCGTTTCATCTTCTTCATGTTAAGGGTTAGTACACTTGACCCCATCAAGGGTGTAACCATCGGATGTTTTTGTAGATTTAAAATCGAGCGTTTCAGCGATTATGCTAACTATCGTTTCAATGCTCTCGTTCTCGAATGTCACCGTAATTGTGCAATTCCCCAATTCGCTATTTTTAAGCGATATTTGAGGGCTATAAACGCTATTCAGCTGCCGAATAACATCCGAGAGCTTAGCATTGATAAAGGTGAATGATTTCGTTTTGTACGAAAGGATATTCGCTTCAACAATTTGTTTTCTGCTAAAGGTATTTGTCTTCTTGTTGAATACTCCCACATCGCCCTGAACAAGGATTAACCCTGAATCAGCCGCTGAGTAAAAAATTACCTTACCGCTCTCAACGAAGACCTCAATTATATCCTCTTCGGGATAAGCTTTGATGTTAAATGCCGTTCCAATATCCTTAATAAAAGTATTCTCCGCTTTTATAGTTAAAGGTTTATCGGCTGAATGAGTTGCGTTAAAATACGCCTCACCCACAAGGGTAACCTCTCGGTTTTTCTTTCCATAATCGGGGTTATAGCTCAGTTTACTCTTCTTGTTTAAGTAAACCTGAGTGTTATCAGGAAGTTTTTGATTGATAGAACTATCAACCGATGCTATGGCAATGGCGTTAATAGTTGTAACCGTTTTTTGTCGAACGCTTAAATAGATAATTGCTGAAATCCCTATGATTGCAATAGCTGAAGCAGCAACCCTTAACCAACCCCATTGTGGTTTTTGAACTTTGAGTTCCACTTTGGGGGTGAATTTCATCTTACCCTTAACATCTCCCCAAGCCCTATCAACATTGAAATCTATGTTTAGATGAACCTGAGAAGCCTTGTCGTAAATAAATTTAATTCCATCGAAATACTTTTTATTGGCATCAGACTCTGAAAGCCATTGCTCAAGCAAAAGCCTTTCGGAATCCGAAGCCTCACCCGAAAGATATCGGGTAATCAGCAGGTCGATATGTTTACTTACCTTATCCAATCTATTTTCTCATAAAAAGTAACCAAATCAGTGCGGGTAGATAATCTTTCAGCTCAACCCTTAGAATTCTAAGCGCTTTTATCATCTGATTCTCAACCGTCTTTATTGATATATCCATCTGCTCAGCGATTTCGGCATAGCTCAAATTCTCGAATCGGCTTAACCTGAATACCATTGCACATTTTGGAGGCAAAGCGTTAATTGCCACCTCAATCTGATGCTCCAACTCCTTGCTAATTAGATTCTCCGAAGCATCATTATCAAAAACCTGCTCATTGCTCTTGGCGAAATCATGATGTGCCGATTTAACCTTAACGTGCTTAATCCTATTCAGGCAAGTGTTATGAACAGCCCTATATAAATAAGATTTCAAAGATATTTGAATATCAATACAATCATGCTTCTCCCAAATTGTTAAGAAAGTGCTCTGTACCACCTCCTCCGATTCATCTTTATCCTCAAGAAGTGAATATGCAAAGTTGCAAAGCCTCACGTAGTAACCCTTGAATATCGCCTCAAAAGCCGCTTCGCTGCCGTTTTGCAAACCCTGTATTAACCCCTTTTCAGATAGCACCAAATTCAAATTTGAACCCAAAGGTACTAATTAGCCGTAATTCCTACAAGGTTCTATTATTCCTTACCCTATGACAACCGAAAATCTTTTAACCCCTAATCTAGAAGTGAATTTAAATTAATATACACTAAAAATAAATAATTATACATAAAAGTTTTATAAGTAAAACATCAATAATTAGCAGATGAATATACACATTCATAATCATTAAAGGCTCTATCAGTAAAATAAAATTTTATTTCAAGTTATTGTAATTTCAAAAAAATGTATATTTTTGCATTTGTAATGTATATTTATACATATTATTTTTTATAAATCACTATGAACAATTTTAAAGTTTTGATTGCAAGTGCTAGCCACTTAAAGTATGTAGTAGATATTCTAACAACGATTGAAGAATCGGCAAAGGTTAGAGGCACTGGTATTGCCCAAAGAAAGCCAGAGTACATCCAAGCAAAAATCAATGAGGGCAAAGCAGTTATTGCGCTTAACGAAAATGATTTTGCAGGATTCTGCTACATCGAGACCTGGGGTCATGGTCAATTTGTTGCCAACTCGGGGCTAATTGTAAAACCTGAGTATCGAGGACAAGGATTAGCAAAACTCATTAAGCAGGAGGTTTTCAAGCTATCAAAAGAAAAATACCCTAATGCTAAAATCTTTGGGCTTACCACAGGTTTAGCGGTAATGAAGATAAATACATCGTTGGGCTATCGCCCTGTTACCTTTTCGGAGCTGACCGATGATGCTGCATTTTGGGATGGATGCCAATCGTGCGTGAATTTTGATATCCTCCAACGAACGAATAGGAAAATTTGCCTTTGTACGGGAATGTTATACGATCCAACCTGGGAAGAAAACGCAAAAGAAACAGACAAGCGTCAACACTCCTATCAGGTTTACAGTCGATGGTTTAAGCTTAAATACCATATTCTTTCGAGGCTAAAGAAGACAAAAGCAGCAATTGCCAAGGTTAAAAAGAAAGCGGCATAATTTATATAAACTACCCCTCCTTGATTAAGGAGGGGATTCAATAAAGAAAAAGTAAAATGAATAAGAAAGAAAAATTAGTTTTAGCATACAGTGGAGGATTGGATACCTCTTTCTGCCTAAAATACCTAACGGATGAGAAGAACTTTGAAGTTCATACCGTTTTGGTAAACACAGGTGGATTTTCGATACAAGAATTGAATTCCATTGCCGCCAGAGCAAAGGATTTAGGCGCACAATCGCATACCACGCTGAATGTGGAGAACGAATATTACAACAAGTGTATCAAATACCTAATATTTGGGAATATCCTAAAAAATGGTACCTATCCCCTATCGGTCAGCTCTGAACGTACAATTCAAGCTACCGCAGCCATTGAATTCGCGAAAGAAATTGGAGCAACCCATATTGCCCATGGCAGTACAGGAGCAGGAAACGACCAAATTAGATTCGATTTTATTTTCAATGCCCTTGCGCCTGAAATTAAAATTGTTACACCAATCAGAGATTTGAGTCTATCCAGGGATGAGGAGATTACCTATCTAAAAAAACATGGTGTTGATTTAGATTTTAGAAAGATGGCATACTCCATAAATAAAGGTTTATGGGGTACCAGCATTGGCGGGAAAGAAACGCTAACATCAAGTAATCCTTTACCTGATAAGGCATACCCAAGTCAACCGACTAAAGACGGAAGCGAAAAGATAACTCTAGGATTTATCAATGGAGAACTGAATCAGGTTAACGACCAAGTCTTCGAAAACCCAATAGCGGCAATCCGTGAGGTGGAATCTATCGCATCGAGCTATGCAATTGGAAGAGATATTCATGTTGGCGATACCATCATTGGAATCAAGGGTAGGGTTGGTTTCGAGGCAGGTGCTCCGATACTAATTATCAAGGCTCATCATGCATTGGAAAAGCATGTGCTCAGCAAATGGCAACTTTACTGGAAAGAGCAGCTAGCCAACTGGTATGGTATGCTGCTGCACGAAGCGCAATACCTCGAACCTGTTATGCGCGATATCGAAAAGTTTATCGATAGTACACAGAATCACGTTACAGGTAAGGTTTTTATCAAGTTATCACCATACAGGTATAGCATCGAGGGGATTGAATCGGTTTATGACCTTATGTGCTCCGATTTCGGGGATTATGGCGAGGCTAATAAAAAGTGGACAGGTGATGATGTAAAAGGATTCACCAAAATTCTTGGCATGTCATCGAGCATTTACAATCATGTTAGCCAAAAGGCGAGGGAGGGTTCCAACTTTAACCAAATGGTTTAGTTTCATTTTATGTTTTAAGACAAATCAATGGTTTATGGTAAAATGGAAGGATGGAATAATGGAATAATGGAATAATGGAATGGTGTAAGATTGGAGATTTGGAGGGTTGGAAGATTAGACAGTTAGACGGTTGGATTATAGGCAAAAAAGATATTGTTAATAAACAAAGAATAACTATTAGAAGAACCCATTATTCCAACATTCCATCTTTCCAACAAACATATCAAGATAAATTGAAACACAATATAATCACATAACAAAATGTCTAGAATAAGAGTCGCCATCGAGGGTGGCGCAGGTTATACTGCAGGAGAATTATTAAGACTACTTATTAATCATCCAAACGTTGAGATAAAATTTGTTAACAGCGAGAGCCATAAAGGCAGACCAGTTTCTGATGTTCATCACGATTTATTAGGTGATACAAATCTTTACTTCGATAGTATCGATTTCACACAGGTTGATGTTGTATTTCTATGTAAAGGGCACGGAAAGTCGTTGCAGTTTATGAAAGAAATACAACTACCAAAGAGCATAAAGATTATCGATTTAAGTGAAGACTTTCGGGATGGAAAGGAGGGCTTTGTTTATGGTCTCCCTGAGTTCAACCGGGAAAGGATTAAATCAACCTCAAAGCTGGCAAACCCTGGATGCTTTGCAACCGCAATTGAGCTAGCACTATTGCCTTTGGCATCAAGCAATATGCTATATAGCAATGTCCACATCACCGCAATAACAGGCTCAACGGGTGCAGGGCAATCGCTCTCTGAGACCTCGCATTTCAGCTGGCGAAATAATAATATCTCGATTTATAAACCTTTTAAGCATCAGCATTTAAAGGAGATTGGAATGTGTATCAAGAATCTCCAACCGACCTTTAAAAAGGTTATTAATATGATTCCAATTAGAGGAAACTTTAGCAGAGGTATCCTTGCAAGCATTTATACTCAGTGCCATTGGGACGGAGAATACGTTAAAAGTCGATTCATCGATTACTATCAAAACCACCCTTTCATAAGAATTGTAGATGAAATGCCTGATTTAAAACAAGTAGTCAATACCAACAAATGTATCATCTACATTGAGAAAATAGATGATAAAATTTACATCGTTAGTGCCATCGACAATCTGCTAAAAGGAGCATCGGGACAAGCGGTTCAGAACATGAACCTGATGTTTGGGTTAGATGAAATTACTGGATTAAAGTTAAAATCAGTAGGGTTTTAAACTTACTACAAAATAGAAAAAAATGAAAATATCAATTATTGGAGGTGGTAATATCGGGCTTTCGTTTGCAAGAGGTTTAGTATATTCGGGTAAATACAAAAGTAGTCAGATTACCATTACAAGAAGAAGTGAGGAAGCCCTAAACCGTATTAAGGACGAAGGTTTCATTGTAACAACTGACAATGTTGTGGCGATTTCGAACAGTTCAATTATCGTATTGTCGGTATTACCTCAGCATCTGAATCGAGTATTGAAGGAGATTGCGCCAGCAATTGATTCTGACAAGCACCTAATTATCTCTATTGTAACGGGTGTTACTATTCAGGCATTAGAATCAAGTTTAGGCAGTAGGGTGGCAATTGTTCGAGCAATGCCGAACACTGCAATCTCTATTCAGCAATCAATGACCTGTATTTTAGGTAATCATAATGCCAAACCTCAAATTTCAAAAGTAAAAGAGATGTTTGACCTAGTTGGCCAAACCATCGAAATTAAGGAAGAGCTGATGTCATCGGCAACAGCATTATGCGCATGTGGAACAGCATTCTTTTTACGAGCCATCCGAGCAGCATCACAGGGAGGGGTTGAAATTGGCTTTCATTCCGATGAAGCCTTAAGAATGGCGGCTCAAACTGCAAAAGGTGCTGCAGCCCTTTTGTTGGAGCTAAACTCTCACCCCGAGCAAGAGATTGACAAAGTCACATCTCCAAAAGGTTGTACTATTGCTGGTTTAAACGAAATGGAGCACCATGGATTCAGCTCATCGTTAATTCTTGGAATTAAAACATCGGCGGTTAAAGCCGATAATCTTTACAAAATAGAGTAGTTACGCTAAAGCAGGATGAAAACATTTGATGTTTACCCATTGTATCAGGTTGAACCTGTGATGGGGATTGGTTGCAAACTGTGGGATACAAATGGCACTGAATATCTTGATTTATATGGTGGACATGCTGTTATATCCATTGGACATAGCCATCCGCGCTATATTAAGGCTATCGAAAAACAGCTAAAAAGCATAGGATTCTACTCAAATTCAGTACTAAATAGCCAACAGGATAAACTTGCCGAACTCCTAGGAAATGCTTCGGGTTATCCCGATTATAGCCTATTCATGTGCAATTCAGGGGCAGAAGCCAATGAGAATGCGCTAAAGTTGGCATCATTCCATAACAAGAAAGCCAAAGTGCTAGCTTTTAATGGATCGTTCCATGGACGAACATCGGGAGCGGTTGCCTGCACTGACAATCCAAGTATTATAGCCCCTTTCAATGCAAATCATAGCATTGAGTTTATTCCTTGGAATGATATTAATTCTATTAAGTCGAGCATTTTAAAAGGAAATATTTCAGCAGTAATTATTGAGGGAATACAGGGTGTTGGAGGAATAAATGTTCCTGATAAGGCATTCATGCAAGAACTTGCTGAAATCTGTAAAGCAAATGATGTAATTCTTATCCTCGATGAGGTTCAATCGGGTTATGGAAGAACGGGGAAATTCTTTGCACATCAGCATTTTGGCATTCAACCCGATATCATAACTATTGCAAAAGGCATGGGGAATGGCTTTCCTGTTGGAGGTTTACTTATAAGCCCTATGTTTAAACCAAAGCATGGACTGCTTGGAACTACGTTTGGAGGCAATCACCTTGCTTGTGCGGCATCAATAGCTGTTCTGGAAACTATAGTCAACGAAAATCTTGTTGAGAATGCCAATCGAATGGGTCAATATCTTGTACAAAAAGTCAAAGAATTAAAGGGTGTTAAAGAGATTAGAGGATTAGGGCTGATGATTGGTATTGAATTCGATTTCCCCATTTCAAATCTTAGAAAGAAGTTGCTATTCGATGAGAAGATATTTACTGGTTACAGCGGAACGAATACGCTACGACTCTTACCCCCACTTTGCATAAAGGAAAGGGAGATCGACCAGTTTATCTATTCTATGAATCAGGTGTTAAAAATGGAATGATGGAATGATGGAAGAGTGGAATGATGGAAGAATGGAAGAATGGAAGAGTGGAATCGACCGAAGGGAGTTCACTGAAGGCAATGATGCCTGCCTAGCTTGCGCTTAGGCATCAGCGAAGGAGTACAGCAGTGCAAAGTCAGCAGACAGGAAAATATGGAAGATAAATATTAGAAGAACCCATTATTCCAACATTCCATTATTCCATTCATACTTGAAACTAAAAATTCCTATAATAAAAAAATTTTCCAATGGAGACATTGACAATTGTAAAGGTCGGAGGTGGAATACTTGAAAACCCATCTGACATGGAGGTTTTTCTAAATCAATTCGCAGCAATTGATGGAAAGAAAATTCTCGTTCATGGAGGTGGACGTGAAGCAACAAGAATGATGGAGAAGTTAGGCATTCCTGCTAAAATGGTCGAGGGTCGACGAATTACCGATGCCCAAACACTTGACATAGTTACCATGGTTTACGGTGGACTGATCAACAAGAGAACCGTTGTGGCTCTTCAGGTTATAGGGTGCAATGCAATTGGCCTTACTGGTGCCGATGCGGGGTTGATTATTGCCAATAAAAGATCTGTTAAGGAAATTGACTATGGCTTTGTTGGTGATGTTGAAAGGGTAAACCGCACCATATTCATGCAGTTAGTAGAATCGGGACTTACGCCTGTTTTAGCACCGCTCACCTTTGACATCAATGGTTCGATGCTAAATACTAATGCCGATACCATTGCATCCGAAGTAGCAATTGCCCTTTCAGGTACTTACGAGGTCAGCTTAGTCTTCTGCTTCGAAAAGACTGGAGTTCTCTCCAATCCCAACGACGAAAACAGTTTAATCAAAGATATCGACCTAAAAACCTTTACAGAATTAAAGGGAAAGGGAATTATAACCGATGGAATGATTCCTAAACTCGATAGCTGCTTTAATGCCCTTAAAAAAGGGGTTACAGAGGTTTGGATAACCAATGCTAAAGCGGTAAACTCTAAGCAAGGAACTAAATTAATTATTTAACGAAACTCTGTCAGGGCTTGAAACCCTGAGTTAATATAAGTAACCATGCACTCAGAATCAATTGAACTACTCAAGAAACTAATATCAACCCCATCCTTCAGCAAGGAGGAGGATGGAACTGCCGATATTATCTACAATTACCTTGTATCAAAAGGGCTAAACCCTAATAGACATCTGAATAATATTTGGATTGAACACAATGGGAATAAACCCAATCGCCCAACAGTACTGCTCAACTCACATCACGATACGGTAAAACCCTCTGCAGGATGGGTTTACGACCCATTTACGCCAACCATTGTCGATGGAAAACTAATCGGACTAGGTAGCAACGATGCGGGCGCTTCGCTTGTATCGCTATTAGCGGTATTCCTAAAACTGAATCAAAGGGAATTGCCATATAACTTGATATTCTCGGCAACCGCCGAGGAGGAGAACTCTGGTGAGAATGGGATTGAGTCTATCCTAGATAAGATTGGGAAGATAGACCTTGCCATTGTTGGCGAGCCAACAAAAATGGAACTTGCAGTTGGCGAAAGAGGTTTGATGGTTCTTGATTGCAAGGTTTTAGGAAAATCGGGACATGCTGCACGAAACGAGGGTGTTAATGCTATCTATAAGGCTTTGCCAGTTATCGAGTGGTTTAAAAACTTCCATTTCCCAATGGTTTCAGATGTTTTAGGTGAAGTGAAAATGACAGTAACGCAGATAAATGCTGGTTATCAGCACAATGTAGTGCCTGATGTTTGCGATTTTGTAGTTGATGTAAGAACCAATGATTTATATTCCAATGCAAAAGCATTATCGATTATCCTCGAAAAAGCAAAATGTGAAATAACACCTCGTTCGCTAAGGTTGAACAGTTCTAAAATTGAACCTAATCACCCAATAGCTATATCGGCAAAGAAATTAGGGTTACCCACCTATGGTTCGCCAACAACCTCCGATCAGGCGGTAATCCCCTACCCTTCGGTCAAGATTGGGCCTGGCGATAGCGCACGTTCACACACTGCCAATGAATTTATCTACCTTGAAGAGATAAAGAGTGGAATAGAAATTTATAGCAAACTGTTAGAAAATCTAATATTTGAACACGGATGACACAAACAAAACACCTGCCTGCCGGTAGGCAGGGATTATCGCAAATCTTTTAGCCAAAGCAGGTTATATCTATTGTGTCCTAATGTGCCTATTGTGGTGAACTTAAATTATGAATTATGAAACTCTGGGATAAAGGAAAGGATACCAATAAGTTTGTTGAAAACTACACCATTGGTAACGATAATAAAATGGACATGTACCTTGCCGAATCGGATGTAATAGGCACTTTGGCGCACATCAAGATGCTATGCAAGGTTGGTCTTCTAAAAGAGGACGAGTTAAGCCAACTACATCATGAATTAGTTGTAATCTATAAAAGCATAGAGCAAAGCAATTTCAGCATAGAATCGGGCATTGAAGATGTTCACTCGCAAATTGAGTATCTATTAACCATCAAACTCGGGGAAATAGGCAAAAAGGTTCATAGCGGCAGATCGAGGAATGATCAGGTTCTCGTGGATATTAGGCTTTTTACTCGTGATAGTTTGATTGAGATCATATCTGAAATAAACTTACTTTTTCAACTTCTTATTGAGCAAAGCGAAAAGAATAAGGATGTTCTAATGCCTGGATATACCCATTTACAGGTTGCCATGCCATCCTCTTTCGGGTTATGGTTTGGTGCGTACGCCGAGGCTTTAGCCGATGATTTAAATCTAATACTTTCATCATATCAGATAAACAATCAGAATCCATTGGGTTCAGCAGCTGGGTATGGCTCATCGTTCCCACTTGATAGGACTTTAACGACAAAACTTCTTGGGTTTGATGATTTGGACTATAACGTGGTTTACGCTCAAATGGGAAGAGGGAAAGTCGAAAAAATAGTAGCCTTTGTATTAGCAAATTTTGCATCAACAATTGGCAAGATGTCTGCTGATATCTGCCTATTCATGAGCCAAAACTTCGGGTTTATTGGCCTCCCCGATGAGCTAACCACTGGTTCGAGCATTATGCCCCACAAGAAAAATCCCGATATCTTTGAGATTACAAGGGGTAAATGCAATCGGCTTCAAGCACTTCCCGTTGAAATAGGTTATATTACAGGTAACCTAACATCTGGTTATTTCAGGGATTATCAGCTAATCAAAGAATCCTATCTACCAATATTCGATGTGGTTGTTGACATAATCAAAGCGGCAAGATTGGGCGTTAAAAACCTGATTATCAATAAAGATATCTTATCCGATTCAAAGTACGATTATCTTTTTACCGTTGAAAAAGTCAATGAATTAGTACTCCAAGGAATTCCATTTAGGGAGGCATATAAACTGGTTGGTAATGAGGTTGAAACTGGAACTTTCATCCCAAATAAAAATATAAATCACACCCACGAGGGAAGCATTGTAAACCTTTGCAATAAGGAGATTGAGAATAAGTTTAATGCCGTTTTAAATAAGTTTAATGTTGAAAAGGTAATAACTGCAAAAGAAAAACTACTTCAAGATTCTTGAAAAAATAACCACGGAGACACGGAGGGTACAGAGAAATACAGAAAGAATAATTAAACTAAAAATTCAAAAGTGATTGAATTGCTAGGCTTAAGGCTTTACAAATTGAATTCATAAATATAGAATTAAGTTATGATAACTCTTCTCGTAAAACCTCCGTGTCTCCGTGGTTAATAGATTTAATCATCTTTTAGAAAAGTCACGATAAAATTTGGATTGCAGCCAAAACATATCTAACATTGTTTTTGAAATGACTCGATTTCCCGATGGACAAGGATAATAGGAAACAGGATATCAAAAGAATAATATCTACCCAAAAGATATCTGGGCAGGATGAACTTCTTGTTGCTCTAAAGAATATGGGCTATGAGCTAACTCAGGCAACGCTTTCGCGTGATATTAAAGAGATGGGAATAGCAAAAATGCCCGATCATGAGAAGGGTTATATCTATGTACTACCAAAGAATATCGGACATAACGACAGAATGTCGATGAACACTCCAAACAATAGCATAGTATCCGTAGAGTTCTCGTACAACTTTGGAATTATTAAAACACTGCCAGGCTTTGCCAGTAGCATATCAATATTTATCGATTCTCTTGATATCAAAGAGATAGCAGGGACAATTGCTGGCGATGATACAATTCTTATAATACCAAGGGAACCGCACACAAAGAATGAACTTTGGATAACGCTTCAACGAATCTTTCCAAAATTATCACTAGTATAAGCCCTCCGAAATCAATCCAATGTTCAACCCCGAAAAAGATACTGCCTCATTCGCTTTCATTCTTTATCGGTGCGCCATTGCCTTTAGGAACGAATTGAATAGAGAATTTCTTCATGTTTTTAAAGAGGAGATAACGGTTGATTTTTGGTTTGTACTATCAGTTCTATGGGATGAGGATAATATCTCACACGGCTTACTTGCAGATAAACTTAGTAGAGATAAAGCATCCCTTTCACGTACCCTCGATTTGATGGAGGAAAAAGGTTTGATTAAAAGAATCACAGATACTGATGATAAAAGAGGTTCAAAGATTCTTCTTACCCGATTATCAAAGGAATTAAAGGATAAGGCTACCCAAACAGCAATCGATTTTACTCAAAGCGAGCTGAAAAGCCTTAGCCCTATTGAAATAAGGGAGCTGGTAAGAATGCTAAATTATATCTATTCTAAAGTTAAAGGAAAATAGATTGTTTTGGATTATAAAAAACTTAATTTTAAAACTCAACTCTTCAATAATTGACAATCTTATGAAAACCTTTTTATTTATAGCTATTTCAAGCATATTACTCTCATGCAGTAGTAAAAACCCCATTATTCTAATATCAACTGAAATGGGCAATATAACCATTGAGGTGTATTCAAATAAAGCACCCATAACATCGGCAAACTTTCTAGCCTATGTTGAATCGGGTCGATACAATACAAACTCATGCTTTTACCGTACTGTCAGGTTGGATAATCAACCCAATAACCCCGTAAAGATTGAGGTTATTCAAGGTGGATTTTATCAAGATTCGTTGATAAATCAATACCAATTCTTACCTGTAAGGCATGAATCGACCGAAGAAACAGGAGTTCTACATCAGGATGGAGTAATATCGATGGCTCGAATGGAACCTGGAACCGCTTCATCAGAATTTTTTATCTGTATTGGTGATCAACCTGAACTAGACTTTAATGGTAAAAGAAACCCCGATGGACAAGGTTTTGCTGCGTTTGGCAGAGTTGTTAAAGGGATGGAGGTTATTAGACGAATCCAAGGGCTTGAGGATAGCAACCAATACCTTTTGAAACCAATCAGAATAGAATCGATTAAGAGAATATCAGAGTAATAGGAAGCTAAAACCTGATTGAAGCTATCAGCATCTCATAAATCGTCTTTTTCCGTTCAACAAGGAATAGTTTAGCGGCTCTCTCATCAAGCCTATTCCTATCGGCAATAAGCGGTTTAATCGAAAACGGGAAAAGTATTAGCGAAATCATGCTTACATAAAACTGCTCGGGTTCAATGGGTTTAATCCTACCTAAATCAGCCTCACGTTTTAGTTGGGCTACAAATGAATCGGTATTATAAAGATTATAAATTGCTTTCAGGTTAACTATCTTCTCATTATTCCTGTGAATAGCAGATAATACAAATGATACAAGCAATGGGTCTTCGATAAGAATATCGATATAGGTGTAAACGTATGACCGTATTTTTTCCTCTAAGGGTTTATCGGAATCGAGAATTTGTTTTAAAACTAAGGCTTTTTCATTAATCAGCATTTCGAAAATAGCCTCAAAGAGCATCTCCTTGCTCCTAAAGTAATAGTTCATCAGGGAAAGGTTGATACCAGCCTTAGTAGCAATTTCTCTAACCCCAACCCTATCGACACCTTTGGTAAGAAAAAGTTCCTTCGCCGTTTCTATCAATTTATCACGGGTTGAATTCGCAGCAGATGCATCCATAGTATTTTATTATAATAACGTCAGTTCGATATAAGGAGTTATTAAATTTCATGTTAATCAACATTATACGTAGGAAATTTAATTAGAATGATGGAAAAATGGAATTTTGCCTGCCTGGTCGGCAGACAGGGAAGAAAAAAGTTACAAGAAATTCCATTATTCCAACCTTCCATCACCAAACTAAATATTTATATAGCACAGCAGATGAACGTATTATCATATTTCTTGGCTGTAGTTTAAATTGGCGTTTAAATCTTTGTGTTTCCTTAGCGTTTTAGTGCCTTGGTGGCTAAAAAAGATTTGCCACTAAGGCGCAAAGCCACAAAGCATCGATAAAACAAGTTGCAAC
>RPRQ01000100.1 GCA_003818205.1 Bacteroidales bacterium | reverse complement strand
CTTCTAGCTAAAATGTAATCACCTATTCTACAAATAGTTCGCAGCAATGCTGCTTTTCTATAGTCGCATAGCGACGACCTATTTGTAGTAATTAGAGAAAAATCAAATTCAAGCCCCATTAGGCCTGCCTGCCGGTAGGCAGGGGCGACCTATACATAGAATGTAGTAATATCAAGTATTTCATAAATTGTATAGTATTTTAGTCGGTCAGTAGTGATTTTTTAAGATAAATTCAAATAACAATATGGACAAAACAATATTATTATTCCTGTGTGGATTTTACAATCTCGCTTTTGCGGTTTTTCATGTTTCATTTTGGAATATATTCAAATGGAAGGAGGATCTTAAAAAGAATAGTATAGGCAATCGGGCAATAATCCAAATATTAAATATTCGATTGATTTATATATTTCTATTGATGTCATTTATATATTTTTTTTATCCTAGTCAATTAATTGAAACGGAAATAGGATTTGTTTTATTAATCGGATTTTTAATGTTTTGGATTGGCAGAACCTTTGAACAATTTATTTTTTTAAGAGTAAAATCACGAATGGTAAATATTTTAACCATAGTTTTTGTTCTTGGAATCATCATTCATTTACTACCTATAATAATCTAACTAAATTAAGAATTAACAGAAATAAGCTATGAAAAAGATATTTATTTTATGTGTCAGTCTAATATTTTCAACAACAATTCTTGCTCAAATTGAAACAAAAATCAGTGAGGAGTTATTTATTTCAAAACTAAGTGATAAAGTATATGTAGCAACTCACTATTTCCCTTGGGAATCTAACTCGTTAATTGTTAGGGCATCTGATAAGGAAGTAGTGTTAATTGATACTCCTTATGAAACATCAGCAACGGAATTGATGATGAATTGGATAAAAAGTACGTTAGGCCCTGAAAGGATAACTGCAATAAATACAGGATTTCATATTGACAACCTAGGAGGTAACCAATATTTAAGAGAAAAAGGAATTGATATTTATGGTGCTGACCGAACAATAAAATTAATAGATGAAAGAGGGTCGCAAACTCAACAACAACTTATTTCATGGTTGAAACCTGAACAAGAAAGGATAAAAAAGGCATATGAATCTATGGTTTTTGTTAGGCCAAATAAAATCTTTAAAATAGAGGAAGGTATTGTGCTAGAAATCGGAGAATTAACGTTTGATGTATATTTCCCAGGAGAATCACACTCTCCTGATAATTTAGTTGTTTATATAAACGAACTTCAGCTATTGTTTGGTGGCTGCATGGTTAAATCATTATCTTCTAAAAATTTAGGATTTACAGGAGATGCAAATGTTGCTGAATGGCCAAATTCTTTGAAAGTTATTCAAAAAAAATATAAAACAGCTCAGATTGTGATTCCACACCACGGAATGTGGGGTGATATGAGTTTAGTTCAACACACTATTGATTTACTAACGAAGAAATAACAAAAGCTCCTAACACGCAGTCATAAAACATTGGGGTTTTAGTGGTTTGCTAAACGCATCACTCGCTGGCAAGGTTCTTATCGGTTGATGGGTTCGCAGCTCCGAAATCCCCAACGTTTCATGCCGCCAACCGTTAGCGTTCATACGGATTGAGGAGCCTGAACTACTTTCATGCCTCTGATGTTCTTCGAAAACAGATATCAATAATTAAAATTAGGGTAAGTGAAATTGTATCAGACAAAATATATCCCTTTGATTCTGTGTTTTTTAATTTAGTTTGTCGTTCGATTACAAGAGATGAATAATTGGATAGAAAAAAGATTTGTAAATAATGTATTCAATAGTGATGTATTCTAATTCTATGAATTCATTTATTGTCAGTCTCTATATTTATCTTTGTACTAAACACTATAAACTAAACTCAACAGTCCTATGGGTGCTTTTCATGCCTATGATATTCGTGGAATCTACAACAAGGATTTTAGTAAAGATGATGCATACAAAATAGGTTTCTTTTTGGTTGACCTGCTGAAAGCCGATAAGGTATTGGTTGGTCGAGATGTTAGGGTTTCGTCCGACGAGATATTTGAGTATCTAGCCAAAGGCATCAATGATGCTGGAGCCGATGTGTATAACCTTGGTTTAGCAACTACTCCAATGGTCTATTTTGCCTCTGTAAAGCATGGGTTTAATGCATCTGTTCAGATAACTGCTTCGCACAATCCACGTGAGTACAACGGAATGAAAGTTTCTCGCGAGAATGCTTTGCCAGTTGGTTACGATACAGGACTTAAAGAGATTGAGGCTAAGGTTAAGAATGACCAAGTAAAACCTGTTTCCCCCAAAGGAAGGATTATTGATTTAGATGTAAAATCGGAATACCTCGAATTTCTCAATGGATATAGAGGCGATTACTCTAAGCTGAAAATTGGAATCGATTGTTCCAACGGTATGGCAGCTCTTCTTATCAAAGAGTTATTAGGCAATAAGCCCGTTTACATATTTGATAATCTTGATGGGACATTTCCAAACCATGAGGCAAATCCGCTAGTGCCTGAGAATATTGTTGATCTTCAAAAATTGGTTAAAGAGAATAAATGCGATGTGGGTGTCGTTTTCGATGGCGATGCCGATAGGGTAATGTTTGTTGATGAGAACTCAAGGTTTATTTCACCTGATTTAATGATTGCAGTTTTAGGGCATTATTTCCTTGAGGAAAAACAGCAGAAAGGTATTGTTTTACAGGATATCAGAACCTCAAAGGCGGTTGGTGAGTATCTTGCCCCATTAGGGGGTACAACCCAAACATGGCGAGTTGGTCGTGCATTTGCCGCTCCTAAACTTCGCGAGATTAATGGAATTTTTGGTGGTGAACTTGCGGGACATTACTATTTTCGTGATTTTTACTACTCCGATTCGGGGTTGATGGCGTGCCTTATCATTCTGAATGTTATTAGCAAGATGAAAGAAAAGGGGATAACCCTATCGCAGCTGATTTCGAAGATTGTGGCTTACGCCAATTCGGGTGAGATTAACTTTAAAATTGATAAGAAGAAAGAGGCGATGGATGCTGTTCGTAGTCACTTTATATCAGAAGAAACCCCAACAGCATCGTTCGATTTTGATGGTTACAGGGTTGAGTTCCCCGATTGGTGGTTCAATATCCGTCCATCGAATACTGAGCCCTATTTGAGGTTTATCGCTGAGGCGAAAACAAAAGTGTTGCTCCAAGAGAAGATTTCGAAGGTGAAAAGTATTTTATCAAATTTTATTTAGCCATGGCATCTGATGTTAAAGAAATAATTAGGAATCTAACTAGTTTTTATGATTTTACGGATAAGGTCATTTGCTCGGTAGGAGCAGGTGGTCAGCTAATCGAATACTGTAGGAATGCCAAAATGGTTTACGCAGTTGATAACGATAGGAGTGCCATCCAGCGCTTGGAAGATAGTCTTAGCAAAGCTGGATTAGCCAGCAAATTTGAAGTTATTTTAAGTGATTTCTACGATGTGAGAGTCGTGTGTGATGTTGTGCTCTTTGAGTTCTGCCTGCATGAAATGGTTAATCCCGGAAAAGCAATTATTCATGCTAAAACACTAGGTGCTGATATCGTTATTTTTGATCATTGGACCGAATCAGAATGGGCTTTCTACGTGGATGAAAAGGAGAAAGTTTTTGCAAGTTGGAAGGCGATAAATACCTTTACATTTAAGAAGAAGGAGGTGTATAATACTGTTCAGTTTTTTAATGATTATGAGGAATTGTTTCAAAAAGTAAAAGTGATGGGAGATGTGTCAATCAGTAGAATTGCCTCCTTTAAAGAACAGAAGAATTTTACAATTCCAATGTCCTACGGTATTGTTCAATTATAACAGCTATTTCATAAATCATCAAGATTTTAAAATAAAACCCTCAGCATTATTCATGCTTGAGGGTTTTATTTAAGTTAACGTGACCTCGACGTAAGAAGCAACTTAACTACTTGTTTATTATCATTATATCCTTAATGATTAATTGGAATAGCGGAAAAATGGAAATGAAGTTCGGCGTAGCCAATATTGCCTGCCTGCATCGCTTTCGCATAGCTTCAGCGGAGCAAAGTCGGCAGACAGGGAAGAAAAATGTTAGAAGAAACCTCATTATTGACTTCGTCGTCCGGCAGTTGCCGGATCGCTCCAGTTCCACTGTTCCCTGCCTACCCTGCCTACCGGCAGGCAGGCGGCAGGCAGGCACCATTCCAATTCCAAATGAAAAATATGGAACAAATTACATTTTAGAGCATTACCGCTATTTCTTAGATCGAACTCACGTTAAACTATACAAATCAGTATTATTTATTTACTAGACTCATCTTCATCCTTTTCCTCCTCCTGCTCAACAGGTGGCTCAGAGGTAATGTTTCCGAACTTATCTACATAAGCAATCATGCTCTCGAAACCACCTCCGGGTGAGTTCTCTTTACGGTCAGATTTTTTTTGCTCCTTCTCCTGCCTTTTCTTAAGGCGCTTTTCCGTTTTCTGCTTTTTGATAAAGCGATTATTTGGTCCTGCCATAATTTCTTCTTTCTAGTTAACGAATGTAAAAGCCTTTCCGCTTTCACCTGCGCGGCCGGTTCTTCCTATGCGGTGTATGTAACTATCCATGTTTTTAGGCTGCTGATAGTTAATTACGTGTGAAACATGCGAAATATCCAAACCTCTAGCAGCAACATCTGTTGCAACTAAAACCTGAATTTTCTTATTCTTAAACGAATCAAGCGCATTAATTCTGTAGTTCTGCGATTTATTACCATGAATCTCATCGGCCTTTATGCCTGCCTGTCTTAAATCCTTAGTAATTCTGCTTACCCAACGTTTGGTTTCGGCGAATACAAGAACCTTTTCAAAGGATTTGTCGCGAACCATATTAACAAGAACATCCATCTTGTTTTCGCCATTCTTAACCACGATAATATCTTGGTCGATAGATTCGGGGCTAATATTTCCTGTTCTAACACGAACCTCAACAGGATTATCTAGCAAATTGTTGATTAAAGCTTTTTGACCCTTCTCTTCAGTTGCCGAGAAAAGAACCGTTTGTTTACGATTGCTCATGCCATCAACAAAAAACTGAATATCGTGTGAGAATCCCATATCCAATAATCTGTCAAATTCATCCAATACAAGTATAGTGAAGTTTTTTAGATTTAATGCCCTTTGACGTATCATATCTGAGATACGACCAGGTGTGCCAATGATTAGGTGGCTTGGTCTTCTTAGGTTGTTTACATCCCTCGATACGCTAGTCCCACCAATTAAGCAGTTGCTTGACAGATTTAAATCTTTGCTTATACTCTTGAATTCCCCCTCAATCTGAAGGGCAAGTTCACGCGTTGGCGATACGATTAATACCTGAAAGTTAGGCCTCTGATTTATAAGATTGTTAATAATAGGCACTAAAAATGCTGCTGTTTTGCCTGTTCCGGTTTGTGCTAAACCCACTAAATTCCTGCCATCAAGAATTGCCTCAAGGGTTTTATCTTGAATTTCGGTTGGGGTTTTAAATCCTTTTTTCAGTAGGTTTTTAACGATAATAGGATTAACCTGTAAATCCTCAATTAGTTGGGTTGGAGTGTACTTTGTTACTTCTTGAGAAATTGCTTTTTTTACGAATAGGGTTGGATCTAAAGATTTAGTTTTACCTTGTCCGTTACCCGATGCTCTTCCTCTTGTTGGTTTTTTGTAGTCAAAATTCCTTTGTCCCCTATTTTTTAGAGGTCGTCTGTTTTCCATTTTAAAAATTAGTTAATGCCGCTGATGCTAACATTAACCTGTATCTGTTCAAAGGGGTAATGTTTCTTTGGCGTAAATATTATTCAGCGTAAACTAGTGAAGTAGAAAGAATGTCTTCTTGAGAGGTGATTCAGAGAGATATACTAACTATACAGATCTAAAATATGCTAAAATCGATGCAAAGGAAGGTATAATTAATTCAATATCCAAATTTTCAGTGGGTTAATAAATTTTAAGTCTTGAATTAATTTGTTTAGAGAACATATGTCAACACCTAATATTATGGAAAAAGATAAATTGCGTTAAAAAACATAGGGTAAGTATAGCCCAAGAAGGTCTTAAATAAATTATAGATTCTATGCAAAATATATCTAACTAATCGTGGATGTCATGAAAAAAAAAACATCAGTCCTATTTTGCTTATTCTCGCTTATTCTGTTTTCTAATTGTAAACAGCCCAATAATGTTCAGGAGAATTTACTTACAGCAAAACCCCAAATTGAGGATAGCATTATTTATAACATTCCTAAATCGCCTCGGTTATGCGATGTTATGAATATTGAAAAACAGTTTATAAATATTGACGACTGCAAGCTGTACTGTGAAATTGAGGGCGAAGGTGTTCCAATGGTACTTGTAAATGGTGGTCCTGGTGGAACACATCATTGCTTTCATCCATGGCTCACAGGTTTGAAGAATAATATTAAGTTAATCTATTATGACCAAAGAGGTTGTGGCCTTTCAGATTACAAGGCCGATGAAGGTTATTCATTCGAACAAACCATCGATGATCTCGAAAAGTTAAGGATCGCACTTAATATTGATAAATGGGTGGTTCTTGGCCATTCATATGGAGGAGGAATTGCACAATACTATACTATCAAATATCCTCAAAGCGTTATGGGGCTAATTTTAGTCGGCTCTGTCCCAATGATGATTAATCCGGAGTTAGCCTCTAAAAATGAAAACTGGGCATTAAATGATCAAGAGAAATCAAAGGTTGATGAAATTCTAAAACTCGTCATGGCAGGCAAGTTGAGCTATGCTCAGTACTTTTACAATGATGCAATCAATGGCGGCTGGAAACGCCAGAACTTTGTAAAGCCATCAAGAGAAAAGAATGTTCAATGGGCAACCATCGATATTGTTTTTGATAAAGCTTTAAGTTCAGATTATGGATTATACGATTTTAAGCATGCCTTCGAAACCTGCCCGATTCCAACACTGATTTGTGAAGGGAAGTATGATTCTTTATGGTCATCGAAAAAGGTGCCATTGATGTTAAGGAACCATCCAAATGCAAAATACCAATCTTTTGAATACTCAAGCCATAATATTTTTAGTGATGAACCCGAACTCTTTATACAAGTAGTTACTGATTGGGCTGAATCATTGAAGGACGTTGAAAGTAATGTATTAAGTAAATGGGAGAATAAAACGGAGGAGATTTTAGGTAAACAATTGGAATTAATTAGTAACAGTAGATCTTTCGTTAAACTAATTAAGGATAAAGGGTTGGAAACAGCAATTAAGTATTACGATAATTTTAAGAGAAGCAATGAGGGAGCAAAACTATTTCTTGAAAATTCTATGATTCTGTTGGGGTATGAATTCCTAAATGGGAATAAATTAGATCAAGCAATAGAGATATTTAAACTCAATATAAAAGAATATCCAGATTCATCTAATGCCTACGATAGCCTTGGTGAGGCATATATGAAAGCAGGTAAGAATCAGTTAGCAATCACAAATTATGAAAAATCGCTGGCGTTGAATCCGGGGAATGAGAATGCGAAAAAAATGATAATAATTCTAAAAAAATGAAATTATCTAACTTAGTAACTAAAACTGTTCAAATTGCACTGATAATGGTTTTATTATCAAAAGGGAATATATTTTCACAGGATAGGTCTAATTTGAAAAAAATACCATCAACCATAGCATTTGAAGTGTCTGAAAATGATCTTTTTCCTGAAGGAATAACCTACGATTCTAAAACAAAACTATTTTTTCTAAGCAGTATCCAAAAAAACAAAGTATTGGCCATAGATTCAGAAAGCAACTGTTTTGATTTCATCAAACCGGGTCAGGATAGTATGTTTCGGAGCTTGGGCATGAAAGTAGATGTGCAGCGTCGCCGGCTATGGGTTGTCTCAAGCAGCGATTGGGACGAAAGGATGATGTCGGCAGTTCATATCTATAATATTGATACTCGAAAACTAATTAAGAGTTTTTTTACTGCTAAAGGTAAAGTTCCCACTTTCAATGATCTTATTCTTACTGAATCTGGCAGTGCATTTATTTCAGATTATGGTGGGAATAGTATCTATCAGGTTCCATCTGATTTGAGCAATGTTGAACTGTTTTTAAAGTCCGATAGCCTTTTGGCAGGGGCAAATGGTATGGCTATTTCTCCCGATAATTCATTTTTGTATGTGGCCTCGAATACCAAGGGAATTGTTATTGTAAAATTAAAAAGCAAAACAATCCAACCAATCATTAACCTTAAGGCAATAGATACCAAAGGAATTGATGGATTAATGCTATATAAGAACAGTCTCATTAGTATCTTTAATGGGGATGGGGATATGAGTAAACATCATATTGCCCATTATCAACTTAGCAATGACGGGCGCGAAATTATTTCACAATCTATTATTGATAAGAATAATCCGATGTTTAGTGAACCAACTACAGGTATAATTGTAGGCGATGATCTCTACTGTCTTGCGGCTACATACCTACGCAGTTTTACTGGATCAAAACAAGTCGATATTTCAAAACTGGGCAAGCCAAGGGTCTTAAAATACAATCTTATAAATGCTAACCTATTAGGAAATAATACAAATCAAGCTGTTGATTCTTTGGATAAACGGGTTTTATCTTTTACTAATTCTCAAGGGATGGAATTCCTTTTAATTCCAAAAGGTTCTTTTCTTATGGGCTCAACAGATGGTAGAGGAAACTTAGATGAATTGCCTCAGCATAAGGTTACAATTAACAGTTCATTCTACATGAGTAAATATCCAGTAACTGTTGGCGATTTCAGCCAATTTGTAAAAGCAACAGGCTACATTACTGAAGGGGAGAGGAATGGTGGATCATGGGTGTGGTCTGAAAAGAATAATTGGGAGCAAAAGATTGATGCCAATTGGAAAAACCCTTATTTCAAACAAACGGACAAACATCCAGTTGTTTGTATTACATGGAATGATGCAATGGCTTTTGTTAATTGGTTGAAAGCAAAGGAAGGCAAGGAGTACAGCCTGCCAACTGAAGCCCAATTTGAGTATGCCTGCCGAGCTGGTACATCAAATAAATATTTCTTTGAGCACGATACCATCAACTTCTCGGATTATGGTTGGCCTCAGCAATTAACTTTACAAGGTTTTCCTACCCATCTTATCGGTACAAAAAAGTCTAACCCTTGGGGTTTGTATGATATGGTGGGGAATGCATGGCAGTGGTGTAACGATTGGTATGATGAAAAATACTATAAAACTAGCCCTGAAGTTGACCCTGCGGGTCCAAAAACAGGCGATTATAAAGTTAACCGCGGAGGTATGGGGGACGAAGTAAAATATTGGAGTTCAACAAAACGTGATGCTTTGCATCCAGGCAGTAACTATAGTAATCAGACCTTTCGTATTGTGATTAAAAATATTTAGTTCTGTAAATTTTACTTATGCATTTAAAGAACGGCATTAAACCCCTGTGCTCTTGGCGCAGGGTAGTTCACATCATTTCTGTCAGTAGGTGTTCTTTTTATTATTTGTGTTTCAACACAAGCACAAACAATATTTGATGCCGTTAAAACGGGTAACTTGAAAACAGTTAAAGCACTAGTTATCACAAGTGTCTTGTTTATACTAAATAATGCTCATTGAAATCTTTCTTATTCATGACTTGTAGCGTTTTTTAATGGTCTGAAAGGTTTGAGCTGATTAATGACTCGTTACAGTTCCATAGATATTAAATTGTTGGATAAAACAAAATTAGCTATTCAATTTTATAATTATTTTCATCGATCTTAATTAATTTAAGATCAAGCGATAAAGTAATTGTCTCCAGTATCTCGTTTATGGCTTGATTTCTAAATTCTCCGTTGTAAGTGATATCAATACCAATATTATTTGTGGTAATAGAAATATTGTAAGTTCTCATCAGCTCATTAAAAACTTCGAGGATTGGTGTTCGGTCAAATACGATGATGCCCTCTGTCCATCCATTTATTTCTGATTGGTTAGTTGAAAAAGGGTTAACTGGTTTGCTTTTACTGTCGAAATGAGTAGTCTGGGCATCCTTTAATACAATTGAGCTTTCAGGAATGTTGCTGTTCAACACGCTTACTGTTCCTTCGAGGCAAGATATTTTTACCTTGGAATCTCTATTCCTAATATTAAACTGTGTTCCAAGAACTTTAATCTGTGCATAATCCGAGTTTACCACAAATGATTTTCTTCTCTTTTCAACCTTAAAGAATACTTCGCCCTCAATGGTTACCTGTCTTGTGTTTGAGAATAAACTCTCTTTGTAAGTCAGATTTGATTCGCTATTTAGTATTACAGATGAATTATCAGGCAGTGTATGTCTAACAATTTCACCCTTCTTTGCAGTTAGGGTCAATTCCTTATTTGAATATGAGTAAACAACGATAAAAACTAATATTGATGCAGCGATGGATAGGCTCTGAATTATTAATGCTTTGGATTTTTTTTGTTTTTCTTTTCGATTAATACTCAATTCTAAATGCCTCCAGCGCTGATCAGGGGTGCGATTTTGCTTAATTTTTATGTCCGATGCTTTTTGGCTTATCAGCTGATAGTCTTCTAGTTTGATTTTTTCTTTAAGATTGTTGTCAAAATAGTCGTTTAAAACAAGGTCCTCTTCAGAATTTATTGTTCCGTCTATCTTTTTGATGATTAAAAGATCAATTTCGCCGTTTAATTCATTTCTATTCATTGTATAAATATTACACCGAACCTAGATTATTCCCCTTACTTTTTATGAAACTTTTTTAAAATATCAATATTTATTGTTTGTCGAATGATTGATAATGCTTTAGATATATGGCTCTCAACTGTTTTTATGCTCAAGTTCATTTGTTCAGAAATTTCGCTGTATTTCTTGTTGTCAAGTCTGCTTAGTAAAAAGATTGCTCGAGTATCTGAATTCATTTTTTCGAGGGCAGCATTAAAGTATTGCTCCAATTCCTTATCTTCCAAAATAAAATCAGGGGATTGACTTGAATTATTATCGAAAGCTAACTCTGCTTGGAATTTTCCAACCACTTTTTGATGTCTAATATAGTTCAATGCTTGCCTATTGGCTATTGTCATTACATAGGATTTAAGCGATTGATCTGCGTTTATGTTTTTTCTGTTTTCCCAAAGTTTCATAAATACATCCTGCAAAAGATCTTCGGCAGCATCAGCGTCTTTGACTATATAATATAGAAACCGGTAAACATCATCCTGCAATTCTCTGAAAATTGCTTCAAATGACTGTTGATCAGATTTATCGGATTTTTTTATATTTTTAAAAACTACCATTCATGCCTTCTATAGAATAACAAATATATAAAAAAGCCTAAATAGTAATTGCATGAAATGATAATGGTGGGGGTGAAGATTTGTTGATTGAGATTTTATTGGTATAGTTTTTTTTAAGTAACTCATTGACTAATCATCTCTCATCACATTTTATTTCCATTGAGCTGATATGATATTTTTAAATTTAATTGGTAAATTTATAATTGTAGGATAATGGTTGAAACCACATTTGTATCGCATGCAGAGCTAGCCCTAATACTGTGCTCTACTCTATTTGTATAACTTTTTCATACCCGTTGTAGCTTGCAAAAACTCCATATCCGTTCTCAACATTCGATTTGATTTGCATAGGCTCAGTAAAGCTAATTGCAACACCAGTCAATTCAACTAATCCACCTGATATATAACTTCCTAAACTACTGCCGTATTTAAAGTAAGCCTCAGTGATTGAATTTATTTCAAATCTAAAACTTATCGTATTTTCGAAACTGTTATGGTCTATTAATAGTTGAGTTGGCGTGGATGAATTGCTTAAAAAAATGTCTTTAACTAACCAACTGCTATGATGACAATATTGTTTGTCGATTAGTTCGTTAACATGAAAATGAACAAGATCATCAAATACAGTATCTCCTGGATTATACCTGATATTGTTTATTGTGGTTTCAATTGGTGTGATATGATTTCTGTAAACTAATATGTTGTAGAAGTCAATGGTATTTGGATTATCGTTTAAAAAAATTGTAGCGTAATGCCCAACTAAATTCTTGCTCGTTACCACATTTATTGTATCAAGTTTTATGTCATTTACATCAGGCGATTCAAGTAGGGTTTCTGTTGCTTTCAAAACAGGATAACCTGGGCTACTAACAGTCATAATATAGGTTTTCCCTACTTTTGCACAATACCCATTCGATCGACCATATATTCCATTGCTAAGATAGGGTAGTATCTCAATCAGAGTTTCGCCTTCATAGATCTTTACTTCGGCATTACTAACAATTTCTATTGGACTTTTATCAAGAAGATTTCTTGTTTTTGTTACTTTCATATACCATTTCCCATCACCTGTAAACCAGCAATTCGCAACCAATTTCTGTTCAAATGGAGGAATATTAACATTGATATCTTTCTGACAAGAAATCATTATCGTTAATAATATCAAATTACTAAATATTAATCGTCTCATTTTAGAATTTTAGGTTGTAACTAATCGATGGTATTATTGGAAATAAACTGTGTTGAGTAAATTTATTTTCCTCTTCGTTATATCTAATAAAAAATGGGTTCATTCTGTTATAAGCATTATATAATCCTAAAGACCACTTACTAATAGTTTTTTTCTTAACCCTAGTGTAAACAAAATTTAAATCGAGCCGGTGATAGGGTGCGAGCCTGTAACTGTTCTTCTTATTGTAGATTGTTGCAATCCATCCTCCTCCTGTATCGTATGTTGCCAAAGGAAGGGATATTGCATTGCCTGTGCCATATATCCATGACGCTGAAAGCTCAAAATTCTTCAAAAATGTTTTTATAATCGTAATATTAAAATCGTGGCGTCTGTCATATTTATAAGGAAACCATTCACCATTGTTGATTTCATCGAATTGTCTCTCAGTCCATGATAAGGTGTAGCCAATCCATCCTTTGACCGCTCCTTGCTTCTTTTGAATAAATGCCTCAAGACCATAGCTTAAACCATGTCCTGAGGTGATGTTTTCTTTCCAATCATTTTTCACTAAATCAATGCTTGAACCATCTTTAAACGAAATCATGTTGTTCATTGTTTTATAGTAGGCTTCAAGGCTTAATTCAAATTGATGTTTGATTGCTTGTGATACTCCTATTACAAATTGATGAGAGATTGTTGGCTTTATACTTTCGTTGGATGGTACCCATAGTTCTAAGGGGAGACTATACCCATAATTGGCTAGCAGATGTATGTACTGATGCATTGAGGAGTAAGAAATTTTCAAACTAGCGTGATCCGATAGTAGATATCTAAATGAAGCTCGAGGTTCGTAATAGCTATACCTTTTTTGGTTGACTTTGTAAAAAGAATAGCTTATTCCAAAACTAGCTTTAAGCTTATTAGAGATATTGTAGTCATCTTCAAGGTATCCTTTGACTCCATAAACCTTATAATTATCCGAAAAGGAATACTTCTCTTCAGCCACTGGAATAGTAGAGTTCACTAAATTCAAGGAGTTGAAACTGGCAGGATTAAATGTTTGATAACTACCATTTAAACCGAATCTGATAGTGTGTGTGTTCGATGGTACATAAAGAAAATCAAAATTTGCTGAACTGTTTGCAATAGATGATACAAAGTTTAAACTGGTGTTCTGCTTGATGCTGCTGCTATTTGATAATGTTTCTGTATTCTTGATATTGTTTAATGTATTGTTGTAGAATAATTGAAACTTTCCATTTAGATTTTTTGAGAGCAGCTTATTCCACTCAAACGATACGATTGAATTTTTAATGTCAAGTGCGAATTTGTTTGCATTATGACCAGTAGGTAGTTCAAAAGAATAGATGTACTCAGCTAATTCCTGATTATTAAAAACACTTAACGAAATATTGTCTTTGTCCGATATTTTATGATTGATTTTAACGCTGATGTCGTAAACCTGATAATCATAGTTAGTGCCCTTTTTTAATGAATTTATGTAGTCCTTGGCGATTAAATCTATATACGTCCTTCTTCCTGATAAGATAAACGAGGTTTGTTCTTTTTTAATAGGACCCTCAAGCGTTAGCTCTGCCATCAATGGGCTTATATTTATATTCCCATGATACTCTTTTTTGTTGCCGTTTTTTAGGTCGATATCAACAACCGAAGAAATACGCCCGCTGTATCGTGCCGGAAACCCGCCTTTTAATACTTCCACACGGTTAATTGCCGATGAGTTGAAGAAGGGAACTAAGCCTAACATATGGGATGACTGGTAGATTGGAACATTTTCCAATAAAATTAGATTTTGTTCAGGACCGCCACCTCTAACATATAAATAACCTTCACCTTCAATACCTTTTTGTATGCCCGGTAAAATTTGGATAGTCTTAATCAAATCCGGTTCACCTAAAAAGGCCGGGAGTGATTTTAGCTGATCCTGAGTTAAGGTTAATTTGCTCATCTGAGTAGTTTCGTATGCTTCATCTTTTGAATTAGTAATTGAAATGCCTTTTATCTCTATGTTAGATAAAACCAGGTTGATTAGTGTGTCCTTTTCTAGATAAAAAATATCTTTTGAGAGTTTATTGCCAAAATACTTTGCTTCCAACCGAATTGAATCCTGTAAGGCAAGAATGCAATAGTACCCATGATCATTGGAAACTGCTCCAATATTTTGGTTTGAAATAATAATTTGTGCTCCAACCAGGTATTCTCCTGAATTAGATTTAACATATCCACTAATAAACTTTTTTTTTTCGTATTCCTTCATTTTCGGCTCTTTTTTCCTGACAATAACAATCTTAGTGTCGTCTTTAATCTTGTAATCCAGATGGGTGTCAGCCAAGATAATATCAAGGGCTTTAATCAAGGGTTTATCGTTAATTGTAACAGTTATAGATACGTTCTTGATTTGCTGATCGGTATAATAAAAATCAAGTTCGTAGTTCTTCCCTAAATCCTCAAATACCTTTTTAAGGTCTTCGTTCTTATAGGTACACGAAATGGTTTTTTGTTTTGGTTCCTGAGATATTAACCTCGGTGATATCAACAAACAAATAATTATAAAAAAGAATGCTTTTTTTACAAATTTCATATTCAATTGTAAGTTTTAAAAATAATTCCTGTTGTTGAAAATGTAAGGGAGTTAACGGCTGATTTCGCATCCATCATTAATGAACTTTGTGGTTTGTTTATACTTCGCCCTTGCCTCATCAACCCAATGTTTTTTATAGCACATGCCATGCGTTCGTGCTTATTATATTTTTACATTTTCTATATCTCCAACTGGCAACCAGTCATCCATATTGCCAAATGCGCTTCGATCAATTTTAAAGTTCTCTGTTTCGCAAAAGTCTTTAATTGAAATTAGAACCAAATATCTTTTACCTCCAAATCGTTTAAGTAATCCTTTATCTAAATGCAATTTATCCTGATTGGTTTCAACTAGTTTTAATGAATCTTCTTTTGTCAATTGATCTGAATTAAATACATCAGAAACAATAGCCGATGCTTTTATAAGACCATCACCTTTATTTTCGATAAAGAACAATCTGTCTCCAATTCCGACTTTACCATAAGGATATTTTCGACCCATAGCTCCCCTTGTTATTATGGATTTTATTCCTTTTCTCAGGTTATCAAGCTCTTTAGCCTTATAGTCCAAATATACTACATGATCCATATAATATTTTATCTCAATTTATATTTTAATTATTTAATAAAGCCTCTGTTATCTAGTTAGCATAATGTTTATTGATGTATAATCAAATCTGTAGCAATAATATAAAGGTTTGAGAATTGATCTCAATTACTATATAGAACACCAGTGACAGGTTATCCCCTATTTTTTAAATTTCTGATAGGGGATAGAGTATTGTTCGTGTATTATTATTGAATCAACCGAAAAAATTATGACAATGTTTATGAAAAATACAATGCTGTTTTAGTGATATTTTCCTAATATATATGGAATCTCAAGCAATTCTATTAGCAAAATTAACTCAATTAACTTTCCAATGCCTTATGAATTATGAAAAATTTAGGTAGATTATTTATTTTGATGGCAATAGTTGTTTTAATTATTGCGGGTTGTAAAAAAGAATCGACTCCGATTCCAGAGGATATTTACGTGTTGGGATATAGTAACCTTCGATGGACTGGCGGTGATAATCACTATTGGTCGATCTACACGATCAACTCCGATGGCACT
>RPRQ01000099.1 GCA_003818205.1 Bacteroidales bacterium | reverse complement strand
TAGGGTAATTCTTTTTTAGTTGGAAAAGCGAAGGGGGTGTCCGAAAGGTTGGACGCCCCCTTTCTTTAGTATGCGTAAAACTGGATACAATGCTTTAGTGCGGTTAAACCCTTTTACTGAACAGCGGGGCTACCGAAAAACATAAAATAATAACCCCAAAATGTCCCACTAATTTTTCCTGCTCTTGTCACCCCATGATTATACTATGGGGTTTCTAATACGATGCTTAGGGTAAAATATCAATTAATAGGATAAAGATATTTTTCTAGTATTGATAATGAATAATATAAAAAAACTTTGACCATCAGTATTATACAAATTTTTTTGACCATAAGTAATGACTTATGAATTAATGTTAGGCAAATACTAATAACCTAAAATTTCCCTATGAAAAAACAATTTACCCTATTCATCTTCTTGGCACTACTGTCCATAAGTGCTTTGGGACAGCTGCGCACCAGCATAAAAATAGGAGTTTTTCCTATCGACTTCACGGATATTCCAGCAGATATGAGATCTCAGTGGCCAACAAAGTCGCAATGGAGTTCCATCCTTTTTGATGGCGTGATTAAGCAGTACTTCGATACGATTTCGTATAATAATTGCGTCATAACTGGCGATGTGTTTGACTATACAACCAGTAACTTGCAATTCTGGGATCCAACGACTGGAAAAGTAAAAACTGAAACTGAGGTTTTAGAAACCCTTGATATTAATGCTCCTGGGTATAATCCTGATAATTACGACTATGTTATTTTCTTAGTTGGCCATGATGCCCGACTGGGAGGGTCTCGTTCTTATATCTGGTCCTATAAAGTGAATGGTGTTCAGTATGCCAAACCGGGAGTTGTAGCATTTTTCGAAATTGGAAGGTATAATAGAAATCCAAGTTACAGGGTTGAAAATTCAACCATTGAAAGGAATTCCTATTTATTACCAATAACAACAACCACTCCTCCAACAACGGAGGAGGATTACGTAAAACAGCCACTAAGTAATTTTGATCAAACGTTTAGCCACGAGCTTATTCATAGTTTAGGCATTGGGGCCCATGCGAATTCCCGCACAAATAATGGGAAACCTGATTATGAACCCGAGGACACAGACCCTAGTAATGAAGGGAACTGGAATAATGAGTATGGAAACTTATACGATATAATGGGGGGCTCAGGGGGTTATGGCTCATCGCTTAACGGGTATTTCAGACATCATATAGGGTTTATGAACGATGATATGCTAAATATTATTGATACCTATACAACTCAAACGGTTACTGCATACCCGTTAAATAGCAAATCGGGTAAACGATTAATCGCAGTATATCACCCTGCTTACCCAACCCAATGGCCTGGAATATTTAAAAATGATGGCTACACGTTGGAGGTAAGAACTGCTGGGACATTCGATCCGATGCTTAGCCACGATCTATTAAAAGAGAACCTTGAAGGGTTGTTCGTAATGAAAAATTCTGGCTTGCAAAACCTCTTGTTGGATATGAGCCCATCACCAAATGTAATCTACGATTGGGGTTCTTTCTACGATATACGCGATGTTGTATTGAAACCCGGCATGATTTACGAGAATAGCGATGTAAAATTCAGCGATGTAATTAAAAATGCCGATGGCTCATTCACGGTAACTATTCAGGTTAAAAAACCAGAAGCACCAACAGCAAATTTTTCCGCAAGCGAAACAAGTATAAGTGCTGGACAGAGTATAACGTTTAGCGATTTGTCAACAAATAGGCCAACCTCATGGTCTTGGTCGTTTGCAGGCGGTACTCCGGCAACCAGTACAAAAAAAAATCCTGTTGTTACTTATACTACAGTTGGGACATATGATGTTTCTTTAACTACAACCAACGATGGCGGTAGTAATACAAAAACTATCGCCGGATATATTACTGTAAATGCTCCTATTACTCCTATTGCTGATTTTTCAGCAAGCGAAACAACCATTCCACTTGGACAGAGTATCACTTTTACCGATTTATCTTCAAATTATCCAACCTCCTGGTCATGGTCGTTTGTTGACGGTACACCCGAAACAAGTACAGAGCAAAATCCTGTTATTACTTACTACACAACAGGAACACATGCTGTTACATTAACAGCTGCAAATGCAGGCGGAAGCGATACAAAAACAACCGAAAATTATATAACAGTAATTGAACCAACCGACTACTGCTCCGAAGAAAGTGCATCATGTTTTTACGAATGGATTTCAAAAGTTGAAGTAGGTTCGTTTATTAATACATCCAATGCTACAAAATATTCTGATTTTACAAATCAAACTATTAATTTAAATGCGAATCAAGACGTAACCATTCGCTTAACACCAGATTTCAGTTCTGATAGCTATGATGAATATTTTAATGTATGGATTGATTATAATAAAAATAAAGCATTTGAACCCAGTGAATTAGTTTTTAGCAGTTCTGGAGCATCAACAGTAACAGGGACATTTACAGTAGCAAATGTGGCAGTAAATACGAGAATGAGAGTTGTAATGAACTATTCTGATGTTGCTAAAGCCTGTGGAACTTTTGATTATGGAGAGGTTGAGGATTATTCTGTAAATATTTCCATTCCTCCAGTTGCCAATTTCTCTGCAAGCGCAACATCCATCATCACTGGGCAAAGCGTAACATTTACCGATTTATCTACCAACACACCAACCACATGGGCATGGTCGTTTACGGGGGGTACTCCGGCAACCAGCACGGCGCAGAACCCTGCTGTCACCTACACAACAGCTGGTACCTATAGCGTTTCCCTAACTGCAACAAATAGTGCGGGTAGCGATATAAAGACTATTACCGGGTATATTACCGCTGCTGATCCGGTTATAGTACCTGTTGCCAATTTTTCAGCAAGTGCAACATCCATCACCACTGGGCAAAGCGTAACATTTACCGACCTATCTACCAATACACCCACCTCGTGGTCGTGGTCATTTACAGGGGGCACTCCGGCAACCAGCACGGCACAGAATCCTGCTGTCACCTACACAACAGCTGGTACCTATAGCGTTTCCCTAACCGCAACCAACAGCGCGGGTGGCGATACAAAGACTATTACCGGGTATATTACCGTTGCTGACCCTGTGGTAATACCCATTGCCAATTTTTCAGCAAGTGCAACATCCATCACCACTGGGCAAAGCGTAACATTTACCGATTTATCAACCAATAGCCCAACTTCTTGGTCTTGGTCATTTACAGGAGGTATACCAGCAACCAGTGCATTACAAAACCCTGTTGTTACTTACAGTACTGCTGGTACATATAATGTTTCTCTTACAGCAACTAATGTGGCTGGGAATAACACAAAAACGACCACGGGATATATTACAGTTTCTTCTACTAATGCTGTTCCTAATAATCATGAAGTGGAAGATAATATCGAAATTTCTCCAAATCCTTCTAATTCTGTTATTTACTTAAAGGGGATTAAAGGTAATTCAATTGTGAAAGTTTTTAGCTTATCGGGTCAAATTATGGATTGCAAATTCAATAGTAAGGAAAAAACTATTGATGTATCCTGCTTTACAAAAGGGTTGTACATTATACAGATTAATGTCGGAAATAAAATAGTTACTAAAAGATTTATGGTGGATTAATTCTCAATTTGCTAGCTCTGCGAAGTCAAGCTAACAATTTAAAATATTTGTTAAATAATAATTATTCAAATGAAAAAAATATCTTTTCTTTTCATATCATTTTTCTTCGTTTACGGAGGATTTGCACAGGGTATTAAGTTTGAACACTCTACCTGGAGCGAAGTTTTAACCAAAGCTAAAAAATTGAATAAGCCAATTTTTGTTGATGTTTATACAACATGGTGTGGTCCGTGTAAAATGCTCGCAAAATCAGTATTTACTGATTCCCTGGTTGGGAAATTTTATAATGAACATTTTGTTTGCTATAAAATAGATGCTGAAAAAAACGATGGTCCTAAATTTAAACTAAAGTATACGGTTTCTTGCTATCCAACCATACTGTTTATAAATGCTAACGAAGAGGTTGAGCATAGGTTTTCAAATTTTGTAGAAGCACCTGAGTTTATAAATCGTGCTAAAACTGCACTTGACCAAGAAAATAATTTAAAAGGATTATCAAAAAAATACACAGCGGGTAAGCGTGATGTTGAGTTTATAAAAAAATACCTTAATGTTTTAAATCAGGCTTATCTTAATCCGGTTGAAGTGGCAAATGAGTATTTTAAACAAGTGTCGCCCAAAGAATTATTGGTTAACAAAAATTATCAATTTCTTTATGATAATTTAAAATCCGTAAACAATCCAGTATTTAATTATCTCAAAGCCCATTTCCCCGAAATAGAAAATGAGTTTGGAAAATGGGAAGCTATTGATCTACTCAACAATATTTTCACATGCTCAATTGAAGAGGCTTTAAAAAATGGGGATGAGAACGCCTATAGTAAGATCTTTTCAATGCTGAATGCTACTAAATACGATAAGCAAGAAGAAACTATTTCAAAAATAAAAATGGAAACATTTTATTTCCGAAAAGATTGGAAAAACTATCTGAAATCCGGTGAACTTTATTTAAACACCTATTTAGCTGGTAGTTGGGTGGATAACTGGAAATTTTCTAAATCAATATTGGATGCTAATATCTTGAATATAGAGAATGCAAAAGAGATTGCATTAAAATTCGCTTTAAAAGCGGAACAACTCACATCAAACTATTCAACACTAATAAATCTTGCTGAAGTCTATTTTAAAATGGGTCATAAAATAAACAAGCAAAAAATTATTGCCGCAATTGAAAAATCAATTGAATACGAATTATCTCACAAAACGAATAGAGATTTATCAAAAGAAAAGAAATTTTTGGAAGAAGTAAAAAAGTGGTGATTTGGGATACTGAATCAATCATTTTTCCAAGAAGCATACCTATACTGCTGATTATCTATGCTATATGTAAAAAAAGATGACGTCCTCTATATTCCCTGTTAATATCTGTTAAATTTAAGTAGCCCTTGTCACCCAATTTTTACATTATGACGTTTATTAATACGAAACAACTTAAAGCAAGCAAAACAATAATTACTTAAATTTTTTAGAAAAATACCATTATGAGGGGCTTTATAATATTGATTTTGCATCTTATTCTCGCTATTCCATTGTTTGGACAAATAGAGCATCCGGCAAAATGGCAATTTAATCTTTCTAAGGACGATTATAAAGCAGGTGATACCATTGAACTAGTAATTAACGTAACCATAAAGGATGGATGGTACTTATATTCCTGCGATTTCGATCCTACCCTTGGTCCTACAGTTACATCATTTTCCTTTCAAGAACACAGTTCTTTTTCGCCGATAGGAAAACTTACACCAATAGGTGCACTGAAAAAGTATGATGAAACATGGAAGGGTGAGTTTACATATTTCGAGAATAATGCAGAATTCCGTCAAAAACTAAAAGTGAATAGTGTTCCCGTATCAATTCAAGGAAAATATAATTACCAAGTTTGTGATGCCGCTAGATGCATTCCTTTTGACGATACTTTCTCGATTCAACCTACCATCGCATCTAATTTTAGTGATGGTGCAGTTTTAGCGAATGGGAATAATAAAGAGAGTAAATCTCTTTTGGGGTTTTTCATTATCTCTTTCCTAGCAGGGCTAGCTGCTATTATCACTCCTTGTGTTTTCCCAATGATTCCTATGACTGTTAGCTTTTTCATGAATAGTAGTAAAAATAAAACAAAGGCTAAATTTCAAGCAGGGATTTTTGGTATTTCAATTATTGCCATCTATACCATAATAGGGACTGTAGTGGCTTTAACGCTAGGTGCAAATTTTGCCAACTTCTTAAGTACCCACTGGCTACCAAACATCTTCTTTTTTTTAATATTCATGCTATTTGCAGCTTCATTTTTTGGTATGTTCGAAATAGTTTTACCATCATGGATTGTAAATAAATCCGATAAACAGGCTGATAAGGGTGGCGTTAGCGGTGCTTTTTTTATGGCCTTTACTCTTGTGCTGGTTTCTTTTTCATGTACAGGTCCTATAGTTGGTGCTATTTTAGTGGCATCGGCTAGTGGTAAAGTGCTAGAGCCTATTATTGGAATGCTAGGTTTTTCATTTGCATTCTCATTGCCATTTACATTTTTTGCTTTATTCCCCTCATTGCTTCACAATTTACCAAAATCTGGAGGATGGTTAAATTCCGTTAAGGTGGTACTAGGATTTATTGAGATAGCCTTAGGATTAAAATTTTTAAGCGTTGCAGACCAAACATATCACTGGGGTTTTCTTGACCGTGAAGTATATCTTGCTTTATGGATTGTAATTTTCTCCTTACTGGGGTTCTACCTGTTGGGCAAGCTCCGATTTAGCAACGATAGTGATAGCAAGCACATTAGCGTTCCACGACTTTTAATGTCAATAATTACATTTTCATTCGTAGTGTACTTAATCCCCGGAATGTTTGGCGCACCATTAAAAGCCCTTTCTGGTTATACCCCTCCTCAAACAACTCTTGATTTTGACATTAATGCCATTGCCAGAGAAAACCAACCAAAGATTACTTCAATAGATAATAATTTTGGTGTTGATGATAGAAAACCTAAGTATTCCAATTTACTACATCTCCCCCATGGTATAAATGGATACTTCGACTATAAGGAAGGAATTGAAGTTGCTAAGAGATTGAAAAAACCTGTTTTTATCGATTTTACAGGGCATGGTTGTGTTAATTGCAGGGAGATGGAGGCCAACGTATGGTCAGATCCTCGTGTACTTCAAAAGTTAAAAGAAAAATATGTTGTAATCGCACTTTATGTCGATGATAAAACTAAACTTCCTGAAAACGAATGGTATATATCAGATTATGATGGAAAGAGAAAAGAAGCCTTAGGTAATCAGAATGCCGATTTCCAAATAAAAAAATATAATGTTAACGCTCAACCCTATTACGTGCTTTTAGATAATAATGAAAATTTACTTACAGAGCCTAGAGCATATAACCTGAATGTTTCATCTTTTATAGAGTTTCTGGATGAAGGGCTAGTAAAGTATAAAGAATGTATATAGTTTTTCAAACCGTTTCTACATTTTTTCATAGAGGTTGTTAGGTTAAGAAAGTCTCCTTAACGGGGGGGACTTTCTTTTTATTATATTCTAGGAGTAGTAAATATTTAATCTTTGTTGGATTCAATTCCCCGTTTTTTTTAAGGAGTACATTTAGAGCTTGTGAAGGTGAAAAATTTCGTTTTCCAGTTTAGTGGAGCTAAATTTTTTAAATAAAAACATTACAAATGGTGTAATTATTCACTCTATACATTATATCAAGTTTAATAAATGTTAAGTAGTTACCATTTTAGTATTGAGTGGCTTAAATAGGTTATGTGTGTTGTTTTTTCATTCGATAACTTTTAATTGATCCTTTAATACTAATTAGGATGTTTAGCAAAAATAAAGCATTATTCCAGTGAGTTTATTAGCTGATAATGAAATAATTGATAAATTCAATAGTGGTGAAGAAAAAGCGTTTAGATGGCTTTATGATGAGCATTTCGTTCTTTTACGTTATTATGGACTCAAATACCTTGACAATGTAGAAGAAGTGGATGATATTGTTCAAGAGGTTTTTATTAATATTTGGGGTAAAAGGGGAATCTTTCATTCCATGGCTGCTTTTAAGTCTTACATGTTTCTTTCCGTCAGAAATCAGTGCCTTAATAGAATTAGACATCAAAAAGTAATTAGTAAGAACCAACTATCTTTAATTGAAGAAGAATCAGAGGAATCAATTCTTGAAAAATTAGTAAAGCTAGATGTTTTTGATCAACTAATGGAAGCCTTTAAAAAATTACCCCCTAGTGCGAAACAAGTATATTGGCTAAGTATCAATGGGCTATCTCACAATGAAATATCCGAAAAGCTCAACATATCCGTTAATACAATTAAAACCCATAAAAACAGAGCCAATGCTTTTCTTAAATCGGAATTAAAAGATCTATTTTCGTTAATCCTCGGAATTATCTAATAACCCAAGTTGCTAGGTTCTAGTTATTATGTCGTTGATTTAAGAATTTTACTATTGACGTTTCCATCTGGAAAGTCTATCAAGTCGATTAACCTAGCAGGGTTCGAAGATACAGTTACCTTTTGAATAACCTTATGTTGACGGCGTTGAAAAGCCAAATAATAATTTTTTCTTTAATTGTAGTACTAAGCTATGTTGAAGGTGTTATTATACATTAAGAGACAAAAATAATTTTATGCTTTCAGAAACCCGGAAGAGCGCCAAGCGTATTGCAAGTTTGCTGGTTCAATACATAAAGGACGCAATCTCTTTGGATGAAAAGGATGAACTGATGAGATGGAGGGATGCCTCTTCATCCAATCAAAAACTTTTTGACGAATGTACAGCCCCTAACTTTTTTGAGGAAGCATTGCTAGAAAGCGAAGCTGAACCAGAATACCGTGAGATGATATGGGAAAATGTCCGTCAGAAAACAGTTGTTAGGAGCAAAAAGAGGCGGTTGTATATATCCCTGAGCGCAGCTGCAAGCATTGCTTTAATCGTTGGTACTACGGCAACCCTACTCCTCCAAACACAAAAGAGGTTATGGCAACAGAATCAGGTTGTAGATATGGCACCCGGAAAACCACGAGCCATCCTTAAACTGGGGGATGGGAAGAGGATTTATATTGAAACCGATTCAACCTTCACGCATCAAAGCACCACAGGTGCCCAGATAACGAACACCGGAAACTCGCTAAGCTACCAAGCAGCGGAGGTCAAAGAGACGCTGTACGATACGCTGGAAATCCCTAGGGGCGCTGAGTATAAAATTGTTCTATCCGATGGAACCGCCGTGTACTTAAACTCAGAGTCAAAATTGTACTACCCAGAAGTCTTCAAAGGGAATCAACGGAAAGTAAAATTAGCTGGAGAAGCTTTTTTTGAAGTTGCAAAAAATAAAACATTGCCCTTTATAGTTGAGGTTGACGGGAAAGAAATTCAAGTATTAGGCACCTCATTCAATGTCAGAAACTATCCGGAAGATAAAGGGATGGCCACCACTCTGGTTGAGGGGAAAGTCAAGGTACAAAGCCAAGCAGGAGCAATTTTTCTATCCCCCGGGCAGCAAGCCGTTTTCAATCCTTCCACCGAGAGCATGGAGGTTCGTGAAGTGGATACAAAGTACTATACTGCATGGCACGACGGACGCCTAATATACGATAATGAGCCTTTAGAAAATATATTTATCGACCTATCGCGATGGTACGACTTTGACATCAGCTACCTAAATCCTGATGCAAAACAAATTCGATTCTCGTGTAACCTTGAGCGTTACGAGAACCTGAACGCTTTTGTAACCCTACTTGAAAAAACGAACAAAGTAAAAGTAAATCTAGCCATGAAGAGTTTAACCATAGAAACCCCCTAATCAATAAAAAAAGCCGGTAGTACCAGTACCGGCTCAATAATCAAAACCGTCTCTTCCTAAATTCAGAAGAGAACAGTATTAACTTAAAAAAACAAATTTATGAAAAAAAAGATTAAGATCTTTTCGAACAAGCATGGGAATTTTTTAAAAGCAATCCTGATTATGAAAATGATTCTATTCCTTACATTAGCAATGACATTTCAGCTTTCGGCTAATGTCTATTCACAAAATGTACGATTAGATATTACCTTAAACAATGCTTCTTTAAAAGATGTGTTTATGGTGATTAAAGATCAAAGTGAATTCAGCTTTATCTACAGCGATGAGGATATTGAAAATTGTAGAAACCTGTCTTTAAATTTAAAGAATGCTTCAATTGAAGAAATATTGACATCGGCTTTAAAGGGCAAAAAGATTGAATATGAAATATTTAATAAGGTAATTGTTTTGAGACCAGAGCAGAAAAGACAAATTTTTAAACAAAATTCAGCTCTAGCTGCTCCCCTACAAGAAATATTTGTTACTGGGAATGTTTTAGATGAGAGCGGGAAACCTATACCTGGTGTAAATATTTTAGTGAAAGGGACTCAAAAAGGGGTCTCTACAGATGCTGATGGGAATTTTAAAATAAATATCCCTAATGAAGAAACGGTGCTAATTTTTTCATTTGTTGGTTACCAATCTCAGGAAGTGGCTGTTGGGAAACAAACTACAATTACTATTTCACTATCTCCCAATCAACAAAAGATAGATGATTTAGTGGTTGTTGGTTATGGCTCTAGCAAAAAGAAAGACCTCACAGGCTCAGTATCCAGTATAAAACTAGATAAAATTGAATTGTCATCGGATATAACGATAGACAATGCTCTTCAGGGACAGGTAGCTGGAGTAAATATTATGAAAACGGATGGAGCTCCTGGAGGTACAACAAAAGTTCAAATTAGAGGGGCAGCTTCCCTTATGGGCTCAAATGAGCCGCTCTACGTTATTGATGGTATTCCAATGGCTCAAGTGAGCACCCAATACATGAGCGGTTCTATAACAAACCCGCTAACGAATCAACTTCAAATTTCTGGTTCGTTTACAAGAGGATTAAACGGTCTGTCAAGCATCAATTTAGATGATGTAGCCCAAATTGATATTCTTAAGGACGCATCGTCTACAGCAATATATGGTTCTCGAGGTGCAAATGGAGTTGTACTGATAACCACAAAGAAAGGTAATTATAGCGAAAAGGCTCATTTCGATGTATCTTTTAAAAGAGGCTATAAACAGGCATTCAAACCAGATGTTTTAGATGCTAAAGAATTTGAAATTTTCATGAAAAGGGCAATAGCAGACGAGCAAAATCCCAGCTGGCTCACAGAACAAGATGTTTGGGGCGATAATTTTTTTAAAAACAATAATACCTATTGGATTGATGAGGTTACCAGAATAGGACAGACTACTGATGTAAATGTTTCGGTGAGAGGTGGCTCAAAGTCCAATCGATACTATGCATCAATAGGGTTGAATGATGAAATTGGAACGGTAATCAACTCTGGATTTAAGCAGTATACAGGTAGTTTAAACGTAGATGCTGATATTACCTCTTATTTAAGAATTGGTTTTAACACCAACCTAAGCTATAGTAAAACCATTATGGATGCTGATCTTTTTAACCAAGCACTTTTTGGACGGCCTGATCTTCCTATTTACGATGACAATGGGAAATACTATGACTTTAATAAAAATAGTGACAATAACAAAAATTACTACAATAACCCTGCAGCTTATTCCGAAATTACTAATAATAATAGTAGGTATGGAACGCGCAATTCTGGATGGCTGGAAGTATTGTTTACTAAAAATCTGAAGTTTAAAACTATGGGAAGTTTAAATTATCAAACCTCCAAATCAAATTATTTCAGGCCAAGTTTTATTTATGTTAATTATAATAACTATAATGAAAAAACAGCAGGTGTACAGGAATCAATGAGCTGGTTAGTTGAAAACACGCTAAACTATAATAGAGTATTCAACGAAAAACATAATGTTTCTTTGGTGTTGGGTCAATCTGCTGACAATAATAAAAGTAACTATCTGTCAATCAATGCGCGAACTTTCCCTGATGACGATCTATCAACTTCATTTGGACAATCAGCATCAACACCAAGAACTATTAGTGAAGGGATTGATGAATATGGTCTTTTTTCATACTTTGGAAGGCTTGCTTACATCTATAACGATAAGTATTATCTAACAACAACCTTAAGAAGGGATGGATCGAGTCGGTTTTCTGATGCATATAAGTATGGATTATTCCCATCGGTTGCTGTGTCATGGAGAATAAGCGGGGAGAAGTTTATGAGCCCGTTAAAAGTAGTAAACGATTTAAAGTTACGCCTATCATACGGGATTACCGGGAATAATGATATTGGTAACTATAGGTGGCAACCACTATCGCAAGGGGCAAATTATGGCAACATTTCAGCTGTAGTGCCCAGACAGCTTGGGAACGATAGGGTTAAATGGGAAACTACAAAGTCATCCAATATTGGGCTAAACTACTCCCTGTTTAACAACAGATTATATGGCACTTTTGAGTACTACTATAAAAAGACGGATGGGGCGCTTATCGAAAAGCCACTTCCTACCTCATCGGGCTACTCAACAATTATAGCTAACGCTGCCAGGGTTGACAACGAAGGGTATGAGCTGGAAATAGGAGTGACAATCCTCGAAAAGAAAGATTGGAAAGTAATTGGAAATTTCAACTTCTCTAAAAACAAAAGTGTAATAAAAGATATTGCAGGTGAAATGTTTTCTTCGGAGAATAGGAGAAACCTCATTTCAGCACAAGCTATCAGTGTAATTAAAGAAGGTGAATCAATCGGTACTTTCTGGGGATATCACGTAGAAGGAATAATTAGAACCCAGGAGCAGCTGGATCAGATAAAAGCCGATTTGAAGGCTAAAGGAACAGAAGGTTACGGGAGAAATAATTTTTTAGGAGTTGGCGACTTTATATTTTCGGATTTAAATAACGATGGGCTATTAGATCTTGACGATAGAATGGTTATTGGCCATGCACTACCCGATTTTTACGGAGGTTTTAATTTAGCAGTTCAATGGAAAAACCTGACTTTATCTACCTTTTTTAATTACTCGGTAGGTAATGATATATTCTGGCAAGGGCAGCAGCAAAATTTAACGGTTAACGACTTCAAGAATAGAACTACCGATGTATATAAGGCATGGTCACCAGCTAATCCTAATTCTGATTTTGCACGTATCGTCTTCCATGATCAACAGGCCAACTATGAAACCAATTCCGATTTCTTTGTGTATGATGGCTCCTATCTTAGGTTAAAGAATATTATTCTTGAGTATAAGCTTCCTTCAAAGATTATGAGTAAGTATGGTGTAAATAGCTGTAGAGTATTTGTATCTGCAACCAACATTTGGACTCTTACAAAATATCCTGGATTAGACCCTGAGGTAAATTCGAACTATGGTACTGGTTTAATGGGAAACATGGGTTTAGGATTAGATAACAATACCTACCCGCAAGCTTCGGTATTTTCATTTGGTATTACACTAGGAATCTAATTAAAAAAGTTAAAGATTATGAGAAAGTATATTTTAATTGCTATAGTATGTTTTACATGCTTTGCCTGCGAAAAAGAAGTATTAGACAAGAAACCTTACTATGTTACTGATTTAGAAAATTTGATTATAGACCCAGCAAGTGCCGAAAAAGCAATTGTAGGTGCTTATAGGGGAATGAACTCTGTTGGTTTCTTGGATTTAGAACAATTCAACGCTCAGCTGAGCGGTACTGTGCTAAACAAACATAGTGGCAACATTGAAGAACCCATCACCAACGCGCTAAAATTTCGTCCCAATGATTGGGGTGTAGAAAACGTTTGGACTGCTTGTTTTGCATTGGTTAACAATAGTAATTGGGTTTTAGGAGAGGTACCTAAAATAGGTGATGATAAGTTCACGGACAAAGCGCGAAAGAAACAACTCCTTGCTGAAGCGAGGTTTTTAAGAGCATTGGGTAATTCTCTCTGCTTAACATCTTTTGGCTATTGGTTTGATCTTACTTCTGAGTATGGTATTCCACTCCGCAACAAGCTTACTACCAGGTACAGCGGTTTGGATATTGCTCGCTCAACTGTAAAGGCATGTTACGATTCAATATTCAACGACCTTGATTATGCCATAGCAAACCTCCGAACCTACGCTCAGCTTAAAGCGGCAACTAATTACAAAAAAGACCCAAAGGTATGGGCGTGCATAAATACGGCTAAAGCATTAAAGGCCAGAATGCTTATGAATAGAGGATTGGATACTGATCTTGATGAAATTATATCACTTACCTCGGATGTAATTAGCGATAAAGTGAATTATGTAATGCAACCAGATCCCACGACTGTTATTAATGGTTTAGCATCAGCAGAGAGCATACTATTTAATTACGCTCTAAGGCAGGGTACGTTTAAAAGAAGTGCATATAAAATCGATGATATGGGTAACTATTGGTGGTACGTTGGGACTCTTCTAGATGTGTTTATAAAAGATCCTAAGTTTGCAGGGCAAACTGATTTAAGGGTCACTACCGATAAATGGGGCCAAGATTTAGGTTACTACAATGTGCCTGTTGGTAAGGAAAGAATAATTATAAAATATGCAAATGACAATTTGTATATGGATCAAGATCAGCTATATTTTATACGATTATCCGAGATTTACCTTCTAAAGGCTGAAGCCCATGCGAAAAAGGATGAGCTAGACCTAGCAAAAGAGTCGCTTAGCGCCATCTGGAAACAAGCAGGAGGAATTGAACCTGTACCTTTAGATATTTCTACTAAAGAGAAAGTGTTGAAGTTGATTTTAAGAGAGAACTATGTAGAATTAGCCATAGAATTTGGGCAGGAATGGTATTTTCTTGTTCGTAACGGAATGGTAAGAGATTACCGCCCAGCGTCAAGAATTACAGGAAGAGAGTTCTATGTTCTTCCAATACCGTATAACGAAATGATTAACAACGATCTCATTAAACAAAACCCTGGTTATGAAACCAATTAAAAGAAATTAGCTATGAAAACAATAAAAAGCATTATAGCAATAGTAGCATTAGCAATAATCTTCTATTCATGTGAAAAGGATGACTCTTTAAAACCAAAGTCAATAGGTTTTGATGAAATAGTTGCACAAACTACAGATACATTTTATGTTCGTATTCCTATTGGTTATACTATATTTTCAAAAGCTTTAAAGATTAATACAATTTGTAGCACCGACTATGATAGTATTGTTCTAAACAATATCAGGAGAATAGACGGAGCTCCGCTTGCCGATTCCTATGATGCTACCATTACAGACATAAAGGAGTCTGGCGTTAAGATAGATCGTGCTACAGGGGTGTTCATTCTTACAGATAGTTTAGATCTAAAGGAAGGTATGCATTCAATAGATATAGCAATCTATAAAAATGGTAATACAAGAGTCTTCGAGGGAGCATATTTACTTTCAGTAGAAGGGATGCCAGAGATTATTGATAAACCTTATGAAGAAGAAGATACGATTGTGGTAAAATCTGGAGAAGCATTTACAAGTAATCCTATTGTCTATAATATCAACGGGAATGACGCTCTTGCTTTTGGGGCGATGATTACTAATGCCAACTATTCTGTTTGGTATTCAATTTATACCACAAAAGCAGAATGGGAGAAGAGCGAGGATAAAAAAAATGGTTTATATGGCGTGGAGATTGATAAACAGGGACGTATTATTATTTATCCAGAGAATAACATACCTGAAGGAAATTACACCTTGATTTATTCTGGAACAAAAGAAAATACATGGAAATTTAACAGTTCGGGTAGTTATGGGTCAAAAGGATGGAGTTGCGTGGAATTATACTATGAACTAGAAATAACCAATTAATAATGATCGTTTAAGGAAAGCTGCCTCATAACCAAGAGGCAGTTTTCTTTTTTGTTTGTGATCAAATAATCAATTTTAAAATTATCTGAATCTAAAGTAAATGACAAAAACAACACAAAAAATAGTATATCTAGCAGCTATCAGTATATTGTTATTATTATACAGCTGCACGAATAGATCCCAAAAACCAGAGGGTTACACAATAACTGGTTACATATCAGGTCTGGAAGGGAAAGAACCCCGTATCTATTTAGATCGATCCACGTTTTTTAAGGATGATGGTGAAAAATCCGCTTTAATAAAAAACGGAAAATTTGAGATTAAAGGCGTTTCACATGCTCCCGAATTGCGCTACTTATCTATTCCCGGTTGCCAAGGATACCTCCCCATATTTCTGGATAATGCTGAGTATACCATTAAAGGTGATAGTGCTAATTTTATGCTTACCGAGGTAAAGGGGGGTGCTGTTCAGGATGAGTATTTACCGTATGACCTATTTTTAAAGAAGTATGAACCACTTTTACAAAAGCTAAGGGGTGACTATAAACTAACAACCAATAAGGATTCCCTTGCAGAAATAGGTAGAAAGTACAAAATGATTTCAGAAGAAGCAGGTGCAATCGAATCAAAAGTCTTTAGAAATAATCCTAAATCATACCTAGCCACCTATTTGGCGTATGAGGAGTTTAAAAATGCAGAAATTGAAGAGCTCGATTCGGTGATAAAATTCTTTGACCCATCGGTTATGAATTCGCCCTATTTAAATACATTGAAAGAGCGAATAGAAACGTTAAAAGGAATTGCAGT
>RPRQ01000098.1 GCA_003818205.1 Bacteroidales bacterium | reverse complement strand
TTGCAACGATTCGTCGGATAAGCATTTTGATAATGGGCTGATTGTCATCATTAAAAGAACCATCGAAGCGGTATAGCCCATCGTAAGATGCTATCCAATTAATATCATTATCCTCGTTAAGAACATCGTTGAAGATCATATCCGGTATAATTCTGAATTGCGCAGGAATTCTACGGTATGTCTTATCGGAATATTTTAAGGCTCTTTCAATCCAACGACTTGAGTTGTCGGTGTAAACCTCAAACCAAAGATTCCCTTTTTTGTCCTGGTTTAGGATTCTTATCCCTGTCTTTCCTTCGGTAAACTCCACTCCTAAGCTCGAATCGGGTACAAAGCCATCCGATTTAGCATTGAAACGGAATAGACCCTTGTCCGTTGAAACTTTTACGCTACCATCTATTAATGATATGGTCATATCATCGCATTTCGGGGCAAAGGGAAGCTGATGGTAAGACTTGTGCTGATCGGCGATAAGCTGATACGGGTTAACCACATTACATCTATCTACGCCATTATATCTATTTGAGTACCATAATGTGCCGTCTGTATCCTCAACTAAAGAATAGACCTGCCCTTTTATGTCTTCAATCTTTCCTACGAATATTAATTCTCCTTGTAGGTATCTAATTATTCCGATGCCATCATCTAATGCAATATATGTTATGTTAGGATATAATTTGGATGTAAAGAACGAGTAAGCAGGTTGCTTGTAATTCCCTATTTTTATCGCTTTATCATTTTCGATTTGGTAAATACCATCAATAGCACTTACTAGTAAAAATTCCTTATTGTCGCTGGTTTGTAGAACGTGAAGTTTAAAGGTGAATTTATTAAACCCTTTTATTTCTTTAAATTCACTGTTGTGCTTTTTGAATATCCCTATGTTGGTTGAAACATATAATGAGCCATTAAAACGAACAACCGATTGCAACGAACCCCTTAAACCTGCGCTTTCATCCCAGGAGGTTAGCTGAGAGTTAATGTTGGTGTATGATACACCATTGTTAAGTGCCATCCAAAGATTGCTTTGATTGTCGAAGAATAAATTCCAAACCGATTCGTCCTGAAGGTTTGATGATTGATCTATTCTTCGGATCGTATGCCCCTTCGTGTCAATTATTAATACACCTTTTCTTGATGTGCCAATGGCAAAATTTCCGTTGGGCAAGGCGATACTACTATAGATTAAATTATCATTGAAGAATCTATCCTCGGTGGTTTGAAACTTTCTGATAATTGAATCTTTGTGAATTGTGGTATCTGCCCTTAGCGCATCGATATTGTATAAGTATAGACCCTCCGATTGTGTTCCAACAATAAGGTTGTTGACAGAGAATGGCAAAAGAGAGTATATTAACTTATTTGAAATACTGTAAGTGCTTGGTGTTAGTTTAAGGGTATCGTTGTGCATGTAGGTCAACCCATATTCAGGTTGATTGACGAAAAGATTCCCCTTTGCAAAGAATGCCCGATGAATGAATGTCTTAGGTTTCCAAGTTTTAATGATTTGTCCATTTATTCTAATTAAACAATGGTTTGAGCTGAAATAGATGCCATCCTTTGTAGCAAAAACTTGGCGGATCAAACCTATTGGTAGGCAGTATTGTGGGATTTTTTTGACTAAGGAGTAGTATCTAATCGAATTTGTTGAGTCGGCGGCTAAGTAACCAATTTCGTCCTGCCCACCAACCCAAATGCGTCCCTCGCTATCAATATCGAGGCAGCGAGCTAGTGCACCGTTTATGGAGATATGCCGCCAATCGCTCCCATCAAACTCGATAACACCCTTGTTATTGGCCACATAAATTAACCCCCTAGAATCCTGAACAATTGACCAGTTCTGAGAATGGCCTGCATAGTCGCGATGATTAAAGTTGTGGATAGGATAACGCCCCAACTCCTGCGCGCTAATGCTATCAGGTGTTGCTGTGAGAAGCAAAAAGATACATAATTGGATAACTCTCCAGAATCTCATAAGCTAAAAAAAATCTGAACCCAAGATATTAATTATTACAGCAAATACAGGGAAAACGATAAAAATTTTTACAAAAATATTTCAATGAAAAATATGGTGAGTTTAGAGCATATACGAGGTTGGTTGGTTTAGGTTTGATTATAAGTTGCTTATGATACGTATTCGTTTTAATGGATGCCCTTAAATTGCGAATAGAATTCAGTTTATCTAGCATCAAAATATTTGCGATATCTTTATCAATCACAATATTTTTATAATTGAACAAATTACTAGTTTTGATTTGTATTAGGTTTTGATCATTTAAAGAATTAAGGTTTAGAATATGTTTGATTTTATCAAAAGAATAGATGCCAAAGGTTATCGACCAAAATTTGGGGGAGAGGATATTTTAAAATTCATTGGACCTGGTTTATTGGTAACCGTTGGTTTTATCGACCCAGGTAACTGGGCCTCGAATCTGGCTGCTGGGGCTGATTATGGCTATACCCTTTTATGGATGGTTACATTCTCTACATTTATGCTCATTATACTTCAGCATAACGTTGCTCACCTTGGCATTGCCACAGGGCTCTGCCTTTCTGAGGCGGCGAGCATTCACTTTAAACCTAGGTGCTCTAATCTGGTTTTGAGTTCTGCAATGCTTGCATCGATCTCCACCTCACTTGCCGAAATCCTAGGTGGAGCCATTGCCCTAAACATGCTGTTTGATATTCCGATCAGGGCAGGTTCTTTTATGGTCTTAGTTTTTGTTGCCATTATGCTTTATTCTAACTCGTATCGAATGATTGAGAAGTGGATTATTGCTTTTGTGTCCATCATTGGCCTTTCGTTTATCTACGAACTTTCGCTTGTTAATATCGACTGGGACCATGCAATCTATTCATGGGTTACCCCATCGTTTCCCAATGGTTCTATGATTATTATTATGAGCGTGCTTGGTGCAGTGGTAATGCCTCATAATCTGTTTCTCCATTCCGAGATCATTCAAAGCCGACAGTGGAATTTAAAAGATGAGAAGGTCATCAAGAAGCAATTGAAGTTTGAATTCTTCGATACGTTATTTTCAATGTTAGTTGGTTGGGCAATCAATAGCGCAATGATACTGCTTGCTGCTGCTACTTTTTACAAGAATGGTGTTCAGGTAACAGAATTACAACAGGCTAATCATCTTCTTGAGCCTTTGCTTGGTGGTAATGCCGTGGTCGTTTTTGCCGTTGCATTGCTTTTTGCAGGTATTGCATCAACCATAACCTCGGGGATGGCTGCTGGTTCTATATTTGCGGGGATGTATAAAGAACCCTTCGATTTAAAGGATAACCACTCAAGGCTAGGGGTAGCCATTTCATTGGTGATTGCTTTTCTGATCATCCTCTTGATTTCAAATCCTTTTAATGGACTACTTATTTCGCAAATGGTATTGAGCATCCAGCTCCCAATAACCATTTTCCTTCAGGTTAAGCTAACCTCCTCCGAGAAGGTAATGGGTAAGTATAAGAATACTTTCTTTACCCGTACGCTCATTTATACCATTGGAGTCATTGTTACCATTCTGAATATAATGCTTGTTATCAGCTTTATTGTATAGTAATGCCATAATTAATAAAAAGGGGTGGTAGGGTAATCCAATTTGATTGCAGATTTTTTTGCAAATAATTCCATTTTTTATACTTTTATAGAATAATAAACCAACTAAAAATTGCTATGTACACACCATTTATTATTATCGCTGCAGGTTTTATCATTCTGCTCTCCGGCTTTGTGACAGTAAGACAAGGTTATGTTGCTGTTGTTACAATCTTCGGCAAATATCGTCGTGTTATGGGCCCCGGATTAAATTTTAAAATTCCTCTTTTTGAGGTAATCTACAGAAGAATTTCTATTCAGAATCGCTCTGTTGAACTCGAATTCCAAGCGGTAACTCAGGATCAAGCCAATGTTTATTTTAAGGCGATGGTTCTTTATAGCGTAATAAATCAAGATGAAGAAACTATTAAAAATGTAGCATTTAAATTTATCGATGAGCGAAACCTGATGCAAGCCCTTATCAGAACCATTGAAGGGACCATCAGAAGCTATGTTGCTACAAAAAAACAAGCTGAGATTCTGAGCCTTAGAACAGAAATAGTTCTAGAAGTTAAGAAGCACCTCGATCAAACCCTAGAACAGTGGGGTTACCACCTAATTGACTTACAGCTTAATGATATTACCTTTGACAAGGAGATTCTAACCTCCATGGCGAAAGTAGTAGCATCGAACAATCTTAAAGCAGCTGCTGAGAATGAAGGTCAAGCACTACTTATTACCAAAACAAAAGCCGCTGAAGCTGAAGGGAATGCCATTAAAATATCTGCTTCCGCTGAACGTGATGCGGCAACCATGAGAGGTCAGGGTATTGCTCTATTCCGTGAAGAGATGGCTAAAGGTATGGCTTTAGCAGCTAAGGAGATGACCGATGCCAATCTCGATTCATCATTCTTACTCTTCTCCATGTGGACTGAGGCTATCAAACACTTTGCTGAAACGGGTAAAGGCAATGTTATCTTCCTTGATGGTTCAACTGAAGGTATGCAAAAAACCATTCAGCAAATGATGGGCGTTATGAAGATGAGCGATGAGGCGAGAAAATAGCTAATGCGCTAGGATTCACTTGAACAGGAATAAAGCCATGAACCTTCTGGTTTTGTTCATTTCGACTATTTCTGAAGAGTTTAACTGTTTTCTAATTTGAAAGGGTTTTTTCTAATTCATACGTAATCAATGGCGTTAATTAGCTACAGATTTATCAATTATTTATGACATATTAGTAAATCTGTGGCTATCCTTTTATTTTATAAACAGGCACAAATAGAATTGGTTTTTGCATGATTTCTATGTTTATAATAATTATTTAGACGGACAAATCGTAATAAACTATTTTGAGCTGAAATCTGTCAGATGTTTGAGTGAATTATGATATATGTTTTTTTAGAATTAGCAGTGTTGAATAAATATTAATTAAAAAAGCATGGTTTTTTCTTTTAATATTTATACATTTGCGCCGTATTTAACTCGGAATCGAATTTTTAAATTAACTCCATAGTAGAAAACAAACCTAAGTATTAAAAAGTTTAAAAAATGAAGAACAAAGTTTTTATGGGTCTAGCAGCTATCGTAATGGTTGCTTTCCTTTCAAGCTGTGGCACTGTTCCACAAGCACAAATTGATGCTGTTAACGTTGCTATCGACAGCGCAGCTAAAGTTGAAGCAGGCACTTACCTTCCAACTGAATTTGCAGCAGTTCAAGATTCAATGAAAGCTATCATGGCTGACGTTGAGGTTCAAAAATCAAAGCTTTTCAAGAAATTTGGCCCAGCTAAATTAAAACTTGAAGCTCTACTCGTTCAAACTAACGGTTTAGCGGCTAACACTGCTGTTAAGAAAGAAGAAGTTAAGAAAGAAGTTGAAACTACTTTAACAGATATCAAAACTGTTATTGAAGAAAACGGTAAACTTTTCAAAAAAGCTCCAAGAGGTAAAGAAGGTGCTGCTGTTCTAGAGCAAATCAAAACCGAAATGGCTACTATTGATGCAGCCGTTGTTGAAGCTCAAGCTTCTTATGATAAAGGTACTTACATGGATGCTTTAAATAAAATTAAAGCAGCTAAAGAACGAGCTACCGGTATCAACACTGAGTTAAAAGATGCTATTGCTAAAGTTAGAAGATAATAAGTAGTTCGGCTACTTGTATTATATTAAGATCCCCGGGCAACTCCCGGGGATTTTTGTAAAAAGCGTATTCGGATTGAGATGAGAAGGATTTATATTAAAACACTTTTTTTTATTGCAGCAGCAGGACTTCTTGCGCTAATCGTTTATTCACTAATTGCTTTTGTCCCTAAGCCCCCCGCTAAAGAGATTGATAATGCCCGAGTTGCCCTTTCGAAGGCATTTAAAAGCAAAGCCGATACCTATTCGAAAAAACTTTATACCGAGGCAAAAGCTAATTACGATTCAGCTATGGTTAATTGGCGCAAGCAGAACGCCAAGTTTATTTATTTTCGGAAATTCGATAAGGTTCTAAAATTTGCAAAACTTTCCACAAATAAGTCTAAACAAGCAGTCGAATCATCTAATTTAAGTTCAAGCACTTATAAGTCGAAACTCCAAGATAAAATCGTTTCACTTAACAAGCTGGTTGAGGATATTACCAATTATTTCAATAGATACCCTTTACCTAAGGATACAAGAAATTCAATTTCAAAAGGTAAACTTTACCTTAAAGAGGCCGAAATTGATTACAGCAAAGGTCATTATATTCCCGCTAATAAAAAATTAAATGACTCCGAAGACTTACTCTCATCAGCATACGACAAAGCCTATGCTGACCTTGAGCAGTACTTCAAATATTACCCAGTTTGGAAAAAATGGGCTGAGTCTGCAATTAAGGAATCAAAGCAAAATCAGAGCTATTCTATCCTCGTTGACAAACTTTCGAAAAAATGTTACGTTTACTACAACGGCATTAAAAAGTATGAATTTGACGTAGAACTTGGTGTTAACTGGGTTGGTGTTAAAAAGAAGATGGGCGATAAGGCTACCCCCGAAGGGAATTATAGAATAGTTAAGAAATTCTCGGGAACTAAATATAATAATGCGCTTTTAATTGACTATCCGAATGATGAGGATAAGGTGCGTTTCAATCATGAAAAGGCTAAAGGGTTAATCCCTCAGAATGCCAAAATTGGCTATGGGATTGAAATTCATGGGAGTGGAGGAAAAGGGGTTGATTGGACAGAGGGGTGTATTGCCTTAGAAGACAGGGAGATGGAAGTGATTTATAGAATTGTAGCAGTTGGGACCCCTGTAACAATAGTTGGTTCAATGAAGAACCTTCAGCAAATTCTTACCCGATAATATATTCAAATGGAAGAAAATTTACACAACGAAGGAATCGATATTAGTAACGCTTTGGAAGGAGATAGCGCAGAGGTATCAATGCAGGGCACAGCTAAACAGACTAAAAGCAGGCTTAGAAGATTATTGATGGGGTTTATGTTTTTCTTTAGTGTAATCCTCTTCATCCCTTTGCTGGTTCTGTTTTTTCTATATGTAATACCAGGAATTCAAGAGTTCGGAAAGGGTAGAAACAGTATTGAAGTCAATGATGTTGAGTTTAAGCAGCAACCCAACTATGCAAAGCAGATCGCTTTGTTGGATAAAGAGTTGCAAAAGGTTACTAAAAAGTTAAATGCTTTTACCCCCAATCAACCATATATAGTTATTAGCACAACCAATAATCGATTCTTTTTATATGAGAATAAAACATTGGTTCGTGAAGGGTTCTGCAGCTCAGGTAGCTATACACTTCTGCTTACAGAGGGCCCGAAGAGGTGGATTTTTAAAACCCCTAAGGGGAAGTTCCGAATACTTAGTAAAATGATAGACCCTGTTTGGAAGAAACCCGATTGGGCATTTGTTGAGGAGGGATTGCCAATCCCATCAGCCGACCATGATTCTCGATTCGAGTACGGTGTTTTAGGCGATTATGCTCTTGAGATAGGCGACGGCTACCTAATCCACGGAACTATTTATAAAAGATTTTTAGGTATGCCCGTAACACACGGTTGCATCCGTCTGAACGACGATGACCTAAAGGTGATCTACAAAACACTCGATTTTGGCTCAAAAGTTTATATTTACTGATATTATAGGGTGATATGGGAAATTGTAAGAACTCTCTTGTAATAAGAATAGCCCTTTGGGTGTTCGCCTTTATCGTTTTAGCATTTATTCTCTATTTTACTATAATGTCATTGATAAGCACCTCGAGGAAGATTGCCGAGATAAATGATAGCTATAGCTTTAATCAAATTGAGAAAACAAGTATCGATGAAAAGTTTTTTACCGATTCTACCTTTGTTGAGATGCAGAAGGAGAGAGCGTTTACTCAATCGAGAATTGCTATGGCTGAAACCGATTCAATAGGTTTAACCCTTAACCTTAGGGATAGCCTTGCCCAGCTTGAAGTAAATGGAGTGGTGGTACATAAAACTAAAATTAGCTTTCAGCGAATCTGTAAGGCCTTTAACAGGGCTAACTCCTATGCGGTAGCATCAATGCTTTCTAAGCCGCTCAATATTATTAGCGATACCGCTACCATAAAAAAGGTTCCTTTGTTGGTGAAAATGGCTCCCAAAGATACATCCGAATATAAACCCGATGCTATACCCGATACTTCTAGCTTTGAGCCTGTGAACTATATCCTTGAAATGAGTAATGGCATTCGAATTTTTGTATATCAGCAGGAACTGGCTAAGTCAAAGGATGTGTACCATCAAATGCTATTCGATGTTGCCGACAGGGCTAAGAGTACTTTGAAAGCTTTCAAGCGAATGGCAGCCTTCGAAGTGCCCGAGTATCGCCTTTACATCAAAATTAAGATACCGAAGGATGATGCGAAAATAATTTACAGGGCAATTCCTCGAAATGGACAGATAACCGTATTTTGGTAGTCTTAACCTAAAAGTTCATCACCTTAACTTTTTTTTCCATATCCATTATCAGAACCATCTGATTTCGTGCTCGTTGGATATTATGATCTGAATGTTTTACCTTGTAGTAGTTGTCGCCCCTAAGATAATCGGCAAGAAACCGAATGCCCATAATATATGCCATCATCCGGGGAGATTTGGGCAGATAATACCGTTCCTTCGATGTTAGCAGCGAGTTCATTTCCCCAAGGAATCCCTCTGTGAATGCTTTGTATAATTCGGTGTTAATGCCAACAAGTTCAAGCCTCGTTTCATCCTCAAGGGCATTTGCGGCGATGGTTCTAATGGCATCGCCAAAATCATAGTGAACAACCCCGGGCATTACCGTGTCTAAGTCGATTATGCTAATCGCTTTACCACTTGAACTAAAAAGAACGTTGTTAATTTTAGTATCATTGTGGGTTACCCTTAAAGGAATTTCAGGTGTTCCAATAAGGTCGTCAAACTCTAGCATTTCGCTGCAACGTGAAAGGTAGAAGTCCAACTCCTGCTTGCAGCCTTTTGCTCTATCAGCGATATTCTCCTCTAAAGCCAATTGTAGTTGTGTAATCCGTAATCCAAGGCTATGAAACCCAGGTATTACTTCGTATAGCGGAGGTTCGTTAAGGTCGCTAAGGGTTCGCACAAACCATCCAAAAGCTTTGCCCGCTTCAGCTGCGAAATTATTGCTTGGCGCAAGATCGAAAGAGAATGAATTGGGAATATGGGTGAATAGCCGCCAATAGTATCCATCTGCTGATTGATGGTAAAGTTTTCCATCAATTGCGTTTACGAGTTTCATTACTTGGTATTGTCCGTTACCATTTTCTTCTAAGTGATTTGTTGCCCTATAGATATTGTCACTTAGTTTTTCGATGTTTGGGAAAATATTGTGGTTGATTCGCTGTAGGATATACGATGGGCTAACATGTCCTTTAAGGGTTATGGCGTATGTGTCGTTAATGTGCCCCGAACCAATGGGTTGAATTTTGTCTGTTTCTTCTTTAATGTTGAAAGATTCAATAATATGCTTATTCATTTGATGTGTTGTATTATTTAGGCTCTTCTTTTTGTGGTATAACTAACGATGCAATTACGGAAATTAGCAGAAGGCCGAGAATTATCGATAATGATAGTAAAGTTGGTATTTTGTAGAAGCCCGAAATGCACATCTTTATACCAACATAAATTAGTATTGCAGACAATCCGTACTTTAGGTAACGGAATAGGTTCACTATACCAGCGAGAGCAAAGTAGAGTGAGCGCAAACCAAGGATTGCAAATACGTTGGATGTATAGACAATGAAAGTATCATTTGAAATGGCAAGCACAGCAGGGATTGAATCAACAGCAAAAATAAGATCCGAAAATTCAATCATTATTAAGGCTATGAAAAGTGGTGTTGCATAGGTCTTACGATTCGCTCGAATAAACAGCTTCCCTTTCTCAGTATTGCTACTAACGGGCATAAATTTTTTGAAAAGTTTTACGAGAATATTCTTGTCAGGCTCAATCTGCTTATCCTTCTCGAATGGAATACGAATTCCTGTAAATATTAGAAATACCCCGAACACGTAAATTATCCAATGGAACATAGAGATAAGCGCAATACCTGCAACGATAAATATTGCTCTGAGAATTAAGGCTCCAAGGATTCCCCAAAAAAGAATTTTATGCTGATTTTCTAGCTTAATGTCAAAGAACCCGAATATCATTATGAAAACGAAGAGATTGTCGATGCTTAACGATTTTTCAACAACATAAGCCGCGAGGAATTCCATGGCTTTTTCCTTGCCAAGCCAAACGTAAACCCCATAGTTAAAAAGAAGGGCTAGCCCAATCCACATTGCGCTCCAAAGGAGAGCCTCTTTTATTTTTATCTCATGCGGTTTACGATTGAAAACGTAGAGATCAAGGGCAAGCATCAGCAGTACAAAAACAATAAAACCGATCCAGGTGTATGCGTTTTCTACCATGTTTAAGGTGTATGTCTTTTTATAAAAAACTCTTTAATAATGATTTATAGCATGAATTACAGGACAATACATTATTGAGCTGGTTGTTACAATGCAGTAAAAAATAATGTTGGCAAATATACTAGAAAAAATGTAGAAGAAATTGCAATTTGTTATAGAAGGAGTGATTAGTGCATGGATTTATTCAGGAGGGCTATAAATTGTTCTATGGAGTGTATTTCGAAGAAAAGGATAAATGTTCCCTCTAGCCCAATGTCTTTAACCGAGAAGTTGGTTTCAGCAAGAATAACAAAGTCAGAAGCAGAACCATTGGCGATATTCCGTTCGATAACAGGGTATTCGCTTACTTTTGGTACGGTAAAATTAAACCTAATCTTCAACAGGTTTCCAAGTGTACCAATCAATGAATTTAAAACAATATTGCCAATCTCGTTGAGCATACTGTTGCGGAGCTGCTCCATCTCCAAGGCAGGGATTTCGTTATTGGCTAGTTTATTTGTTATAACCAGTGCGCTTTTTGAAGGGAATACTAGCTCAACCTGTCCGCTTAGCTCACCACTGAATCCCATCGAAATGGTTGTCTGGGGAATGCCTTTTGAATACCCGATTTTTTCATTGAGGTCGCTAACCCTGATTAATTGTACCGCAGGTACTTTAAGGGTTACCCTGTTTTCAACAATCGAGTTTAGGGTGTTGGCGCTTCTTCCAATGCCTATGTTGATAATCTCCTTAAAATAGTCGAGCTGTTCCTCGGATAGTATCATAAACTATGTATTTGTAACCCTCTCAACGGTTTCAATCAGTTCCTCCTTCTTGAAGGGTTTGCTTAGGAACGCCTCTGCGCCATAGCCAAAGCATTCATTTTTAACCACCTCTTGGACATCGGCCGAGAGCACTATCACTGGGGTTTCGGATTTCATCTCCTTTAGCTTCTTTAGCACCTCGAACCCATCCATTTCTGGCATTAGTAGGTCGAGCACAATACAGCATGGTTTTTGTTCATTATACCTATTGAGGGCTTCAATACCATTCTCGGCCTGAATCGTTTTGTAGCCAGCATTTTCGAGAAATGTACAGATGAAAAGCCTCGATGTTCGAGAGTCATCGGCAACTAAAACTAATTTCTCACTTAACATGATAGAATCATTTAATTGTAGTAGGGAAAACGGAGAACTATTTTTAATAAAGCGTAAGTTATGCTTTATTAATCGATTTTTAAAATTTTATTAATAATACAGATGGTCATGCTAAAATCAAATCCTCTAGACACACCAAAACGTATAAGTTTTGCCTTTAAGTCAGATGAAGTTCTGGCTTTGGTGCTAGCTGCTTTCTTTTTCAGCAGATTGGTTAGCATTCCCTCTTCATCCGAGGATGCAATCTCTTTTAGCGACTCTCTAATAATGGCTTCAGGAATATGCTTTGCCCTTAACGCTTGAGCAATTTTAATGGAGCCCCATTTGTTAAACCTGCTTTTATCGCGAACATAAATCTTTGCATAGCGTTCATCGCTAATAAAATTATCGATAGTTAACTGCTTAACTATCTTTTCAATATCACTGGTCGAGAGCTGCCATTGTTGAAGTTTTAGGCGAATATCATGAGAACATTTCTCATGCCTTGCGCAAAGCGCTTGTGCTCTTTGTATTGCTCTTTCAGGGGTTATGCTATTTACCTTTATCATTCCATGTTGCTTTTATCATTCTATCCTTTCCATTCATATCCTTTCTTAGTTCAACATCACAAAAGCCTTGCTGAGTGAATAGTTGAAACGTTTCACCTCCTAGTGCCTCGTTGATTTCGCAGTAAATGGAACCATTATTTTTAAGCCATTTCTTTGCTTGCAGCGTAATGGCTCGATAGAAAATAAGGGGGTCGGTACTGCATACGAATAGAGATGAGTGAGGTTCATGCTCCAGTACGTTAGCGTGAATCAACGATTTTTCCGAATCACGAACGTATGGAGGATTGCTAACAATGATATCGAAGGGTTGATTTGGTGTTTTAATTTCTGAATCGAGAATATCAACCTCGAAGAAATCGATGGCTACGCCATTCATAATGGCATTACCCTTTGCTACACTAAGGGCTTTTGCTGAGATGTCAATTGCGGTTATCAAAGCATTCTTAATGTTTGTAGCAAGGCTAATGGCAATACAACCGCTCCCTGTACCAATATCTAGTATCGATGGGCTCTCTGTGTTATTGGCTTTAATAATCCAATCAACAAGCTCCTCTGTTTCCTGTCGTGGAATGAGCACATCGGGGGTAACCTTAAAGATTAACCCAAAAAAATCGGCTTCGCCGAGTATATATTGGATAGGCTTTTGTAATTTTAGCAGTGAAACGATATCAAGAATCTTATCGGCATCTTCGGGTTTTATAGAGGTATTGGGGCTAAGGAATATTTTTGGTAATGTTAAACCTAACTTTTTTTCGAAGATTAATCTCTGAATAGATTGAATTTCCTGCGAGGGAAAGGTTTCCTTGAGTTGTTGAGCAACTTCTTGGTAAAGGCTTAAAATGGTATGGTTCTCCATCGTTTCGTTGATGTTTGGCTTAATACAAAATTAATAATAATTATGGATACCCTTTGCACAGACAAGCTGTATATGGCTCGATGCCTCGAACTAGCCCTTAACGGGCAAGGAAACGTTGCGCCAAACCCAATGGTAGGCGCATTGATAGTCCATAACGATTGTATTATTGGTGAAGGGTATCATATTAAGTATGGCGATTCACATGCTGAGATCAATGCGATTAACTCGGTTAAGGATAAATCATTACTTAGGCAATCTACCCTTTACTTATCCCTTGAACCGTGCTCTCATTTTGGGAAAACACCGCCTTGCGTTGATACGATAATTGCCATGGGAATCCCTAGGGTTGTTGTTGCAACTATCGATTTTAACCCAAAGGTAATGGGTAGAGGCGTTGATTATCTTCGAAAGGCAGGGATAGAGGTAGTTGTAGGGGTATTGGAAGATGAGGCAAGGGATTTGAATCGACGATTTTTCACCTTTCAAATTAAAAGAAGGCCCTATATAATTCTTAAGTGGGCGCAAACAATCGATGGGTTTATTGATGCTGTTCGAGCTCCATCCGATCCAATTGCCCCTGTGTGGATTACCAACGAACTTTCTCGATCGATGGTGCATCGTTGGAGAAGCGAGGAGCAGGCAATATTGATTGGTACAAAAACTGTTGAGAAGGATAACCCAAAGCTTAATGTTCGCGATTGGAGCGGTAGAACCCCAACCCGTGTGATAATCGATCGTAAACTACGATTGCCGATTGAGTCAAATGTTTTTGATGGTTGTATTCCTACGCTGCTGTTTATTGGTAACAATGCAACTGCATCAGTGCGAAAGACCGAATTTGCCGCAATATCGAATCTCGAAATTATTAGCATCGATTTTGCCAGGGGAATGGAATTTCAACTTCTCAAAGAACTGTACGACAGGAATATCAACTCAGTGATGATTGAGGGAGGGGCAATTATAATCAACAGCTTTGTTCAGAAGAATCTTTGGGATGAGGCTCGGGTTTTTGTTGGGAATAAGTTCTTTTATGATGGTGTGAAGGCACCGGTATTTGCTCGCAACCTTTATTCGTATGATGAACTTGGCGATAGTAAACTTTTTACATATCGGAATAAGAATGTAGTTGAGCTGCAAAAGGAGGGAGCACCAGAGCCTGAGATTCCAAGTTAGAGAGTGTCGTTGAGTTAAGAACAATAGCTAAATATCAATGCATTGTCCTATAGCTATATGGTAGAGTGCTAATATTTTCTCAAAATTTGCAAAGGAAACATGTTTAACAATTAATACTTTGTATTCATTGCGCTTTTGCTTTGATGGCTTTGCGCCTTCGCTGTGTTCCTACCCTGACCTCGTTCCGTCTTAACTTCAGAGGCTTTGTGAAAACCAACCCAAATGCTTTTTTATTCGTACACCTATCCGAGAAAGAAAGCAAATATTCGATTCTCAGGAAGATAAATTGCATTTTCACACAGCCTCTTCAGCGGTGGCAAACTACAGCGCATGCGTTGCGTGAAACAATGATTGACTTTTTTTGTAGTGAACGAAGCGAATGATGGGCTTTTTTTTTATGTTATTCCCTCTCACATGCTCACTGAAAGTAATCCATCATCATGACAAACAAAAGCACCAAGTTGCGTTCATACATACAATATGCTTTAAGAGCTCTATTCATCAGATTGCACATTCAATTTAACCTTTTCAATCTGGGTTTCAGTTTTTTATCACCACATTTAGTATATTTGCTACGATAGTTCAGTTTTTACACAATTCTTTAGTTGTGAAATACTAAGTAGTTCATAAAGCGATATGTATCTTATTGGTGGAGTTCAAGCATTTTTTTTAGCTCTTCTACTATTAACCAAAAAAAAGAAGGGATTAAGCGATGTCTTCCTCATATTGTTCATCCTCCTTATGGGATTAAGATTATTTGCCAACTATTTTAGTGAATTAGGTATCGAGGAGTCTTATCCACAACTAATACTGATTGAATTTGCATTCTGGCCTCTTTTTGGACCACTGCTTTTTCTATATATCCATACCATTACTTCCCAAAATCAAAACTTTAATTGGAGTTACCTATTACATTTTATTCCTGCTTTAACAGTCTGGATAGGTTTTTCAGAATACATTTTCGAAAGCCATAGTTTACACTTTCGTGATTATAAACAAAGCGGAATCTTTTTTAAAATAGCTATGTATTTATGGTTTTATACAACCCATTTCTATTTTATTTTATCAATAATTAAACTACACAGGTATCATCGGCAAATCAAACATTTTTTTTCATATAGAAAAAGTGTTGATCTAAAATGGTTGATGATACTGACATACGGATTTGGCATATTCCTGTTTACCTCTTTATTTTTTATTTTAACAAAGAGCTATTTGAATATCAAAATTCCTGACTTTCTTGCTCATATCGTCTGGCTTATCATGGTGCTTTATATCTTTGGAATAGGATTTTTCGGATACAAACAAAAAGGGATATTTAGAAACTATGAAAGTACTACAACTGAGATTATGAATGGAATAGCTGTATCTGATACTTCAGAAAATTATTCGATAAAACATAATAATAAAGAAAAAAACGCAGGACAATATGTCAAATCCAAGGTCGATGAAACAGAAAACTTAGAAATATTGAATAGGTTATTAAATTATATGGAAAATGAAAAACCATATTTGAACTGTGCTCTTGATTTGAGAATGTTATCGGTAGAAGTTAATACATCACCTCATAAACTTTCTCAGGTAATCAACACCAGTTTAAATAAGAACTTCTTTGAGTTTGTTAATGAGTACAGGGTGAATGAAGCAAAATATTACCTGAAAAATAAACAGTTTACCTGTGAGAAAATCATGAACATCGCGTTTGATTGTGGGTTCAACTCAAAATCATCTTTTTTCTCGATTTTTAAAAAATACACCCTTAAAACACCTGCCCAATTTAAGAGCGAACATAACAAAAACTAATACCTATGTGCATAGGTAGATAATCCAATTTTATCTGACGACCAGACAGGGAGCCACATAACTTGTCCCAAAAATCGGGAGAGTCTTAAAACAGACTCTCCTAGCTAATTCCTAATCCGAAGGCTATATTGCTTAGTAGCACTCAACAAAAGGTATTTAATACATATAAATCAATGTCGTTTAGTTAAGCGGCAGAGCCGCAAAATATTTGTAGAAAAAATGATTAGAATAACTAATAAGGTGCAGAGCACCGAAATATATACAATGTTACGGTGCGCTGCACCTTAGGCATT
>RPRQ01000097.1 GCA_003818205.1 Bacteroidales bacterium | reverse complement strand
TTAGGGTCTGCTGATTAAGTGTTAAAACACAGAAATATAAAATATTACAACAATTTTTTGTTGTGTAAGCGCAAGCATTTTTTATGTAAAAGCCTAAAATATTTGCACTTGTTATTCTAATTTTAATCCCGTAGGGATGACATTATGGTAGAAAATATAGCTGAAAGCAGATGAAATGCCGTAGGCATGACATTATTCTCTGTCCTATCTGCTTTATAATGTCGTCCCTACCCTCTGAAGTTTGTTTTTAAGGCTTCATAAACCTATTTATGACTTAATCAGCAGACCCTAGTTAACAATATTTGTAAGATTAGAGGATGGAACGCAGACCACGCTGATTGTTAAGGATCATGAAGATTTTTTATTTTGTGTCGTAGCGTTAAAAATACTCCGTGCCACCGTGTTTACAATTTCTCAACCCCCAATCTTTCAGCCACCTCATTCATTTCGGCAAGAACCTGAGGTATAATGGAAATTCCCTCTTTACGGAGTTTTAACTCGCTCAGCCTTTCGGGATCGCCTGGAATCATAACAGCGGGTTGTTTCTCACCGCTTTTAGCACCACGGAATGTTTCAATCCACTCATCCATCTTCCCCTTAAACTCATCGGCAGGGCGAAAAGCATCAACCCGCAAAGCACCAAAGAAATGGCCTAGCCCTTCGCCTACCGTTTTTTCTAGAAGAGGGAGGTATGCCACTTGAGGAGGTACGAATGGACCAAAGTTTGCCCCTGAGAAAACGGAGGAGAATATATCAACCAAGGCAGTCATGCAGTACCCTTTATGCCCCCCGGTGAGAGTATCACCACCCAGGGGTAGAATTGCACCTCCATGAAGTAGAGTATCGGGGTCGTCAGTGGGTCTTCCCTGTGCATCCTGAACCAAGCCAAGCGGAGCTTTAAGCCCTTTTTTCCCCATAATAGCCAACTTGCCACGGGCAATGGGTGTAGTTGCAAAATCTGCAACAAATGGAGGCTGTTTAAGTGTAGGGATGGCAACGGCAATGGGGTTTGTACCCATAAATTTACTTACCGAAAAGGTTGGAACCACTAATGGGTTAGCATTGGTCATAGCAATTCCGGTCATATCATACTCTAATGCCATCATTGAGTAATAACCTGCAATACCAAAGTGATTACTATTCTTTGTTGCTACCCAACCCGTACCAGCCTGATTTGCCTTTTTTATAGCAATCTCCATTGAATATTTTGCAGAAATTGGTCCTAGGGCATTATCACCATCAACTGTGGCTGTAGATGGGGTTTCGTGAATAACCTTTACCTTTGGATGGACATTAATTCTTCCAGCATCAACCATTTGAAAGTAGTCCTTTACTCGCATCAATCCATGCGAAGGAATTCCTCGCAGCTCTGCAGCGATTAGAACATCTGCAACTATTTCGGCATCTTGAACTGGACAACCCATTTTCTCGAAGAGGCGGGTTGTGTATTCCTTAAGTAGTGTATATTCGAACATAACAGTTGTCGGTTTTTAGTTCAAGGTTCAAGCTCGATGGTTTCGATTAAACGATGTTCTTCGTCTTCTGACATTCGGAATTTGTTTTTTTACTTTCTAAATACATAAAAAGCGTTTGCCTGTGCTATAGGGGTTATCTCCATATCGTTGATGCAAACATGCTCGGGACGTGTAACCACGTAAAGAATGGCATCGGCTATATCCTCAGCGAATAGAGGAACAAGCCCATGGTATGGGCTTTGGGCTTTCTCCTGATCTCCTTTGAAACGAACGAGCGAGAACTCTGTTTCCACCATCCCTGGTCGAATCTCAGTAACCTTGATGTTATGCTTTAGCATATCCTCCCGCATTCCCTGCGATAACGCGTGAACCGCATGTTTGGAAGCGCAATAAACATTTCCATTCTCGTAAACCTGTGTACCTGCAATCGAACCTATATTAATAATATGCCCCTTACCTCGCTCAATCATCATTGGAGCAACTTTCCGGGTAATGTAAAGCAACCCTTTGATATTGGTATCAATCATACGCTCCCAATCATCCACATCACCATCCTGAATATGGTTAAGACCAACGGCAAGGCCTGCGTTGTTAACTAAGACATCAATTTTACGCCATCTTTCTGTTAGCCCATCAATTGCTTTATCCACAGATTCCTTGCTACGAATATCAAAATTTAATGTTAGAACATCTCTTTTATATTTAACTTCGATCTCCCGCTTGAGGGCATCAAGCTGCTCGTTACGTCTTCCGGTAAGAATAAGGTTATAGTTATTCTCAGCAAGCATAATGGCTGTTGCTCTTCCAATCCCCGATGTTACCCCTGTTATTAATGCAAACTTCATAATAGTTATGATTTTAAACTGTATAAATGGTTTTTATAGTTAAAAGGAGCGTAAAATTACTAAAAATAAGGGAATGTTGCTCAATAATGTTGATAGGTTTAACAACACCATTGATAAATGTACGATTTGCTATTATATTAAAAAAATTGATGCTCTGATTGATTGGCTTCTTATATAATGTTAGTATTTTTGGCTCGGCTTAGGAATTAGTTCAAGGTTCAAAGTTCAAAACCAACCAATAAACTGTAAACATTGAATTTTAAACCTTGAACTTTAAATCCAACAACTAATAGTAAATGTTTTGAAGAATATATTATTGATAAATAAGTAAAACACTCACAATACAAGAACCATGTCATCAATTGAAGTAAATCTCGAAACTGCAAAGGGACTAGGATTGCTCCCCGAAGAGTTTGAAATGATTAAGAACTATCTTGGTCGAGTTCCCAACTACACCGAGCTAAGTATTTATTCAGTAATGTGGTCGGAGCATGCATCCTACAAGAATTCAATAAAGTGGCTAAAGACCTTACCCCGTAAAGGTGAGAAGATACTTGCTGAGGCAGGTACCGAAAACGCAGGCTTGGTTGACATTGGCGATGGCATGGCATGTGCGTTCAAAATAGAATCGCATAACCACCCATGCGCTGTTGAACCCTATCAGGGAGCCGCAACTGGTGTTGGTGGTATTAATCGCGATATTTTTACAATGGGTGCAAGGCCTATTGCTCAGCTTAACTCTCTTCGCTTTGGAAATCTCAAGCTAGATCGTACGAAGTGGCTTATTAAAGGAGTTGTAAAAGGTATAGGCGATTATGGTAATGCATTTGGAATCCCCGTATTAGGGGGAGAAGTTTTTTTCGACGAATCCTATACAATGAACCCCTTGGTTAACGCCATGTCGGTTGGTTTGGTAGAAAAAGGCGGAGTTGTTTCAGCTATATCAAAGGGTGCAGGTAACCCTGTATTCATTGTTGGTTCTTCTACAGGTAAGGATGGTATTCACGGTGCAACCTTTGCCTCGGCCAATATTACCGAGGATTCAGCCGATGATATTCCTTCCATTCAGGTAGGTGACCCATTCCAAGAGAAAATTTTGCTTGAAGCATCCCTTGAGGCTATTAAAACAGGGGCTTTGGTGGGTATGCAGGATATGGGTGCTGCTGGTATAATCTGCTCAACCTCCGAGATGTCCGAAAAGGGTGGATGCGGTATGAGAGTTGATTTGGATAAGGTTCCTCTTAGACAAAAGAACATGGAGGCATTCGAAATACTTCTTTCCGAATCGCAAGAACGAATGCTTATGGTTGTTCATAAGGGACGTGAGAAGGAGATTGAGAAAGTCCTTAATAAATGGGATATCAGCTATGCAGTTATCGGTGAGGTTACCGAAGGCGATAGGCTTGAATTTTTCTATCATGGTGAAAAGGTTGCCGATGTGCCCGCTTCAACCCTCGTTTTGGGCGGTGGCGCACCTGTTTACGATAGGGAGTATAAAGAACCTGCATACTATCAGCAGTATAAAAAATTCGATATCAATAAAATCCCTGAACCACAAGATTTACATGAAGTAGCGTTGCAAATTGTTCGTAACCCTAATATTGCATCGAAGCGTTGGGTTTACGAGCAGTACGATACCATGATTGGGACTGGAAATATGAGCACCAACTTCCCATCCGATGCAGGAGTTTTCAACCTAAAGGGAACAAATCGGGCATTGGTAATGACCGTTGACTGCAATTCGAGATACGTTAAGGCTGACCCTGAAATTGGAGCGATGATAGCCGTTTCAGAGGCTGCTCGGAATATTGTTTGCACAGGAGGTAAACCGTTAGCAATTACCAACTGCTTGAATTTTGGAAACCCTTATAACCCCGAAGTCTTTTGGCAGTTTGTTAACGCCATTAAAGGAATGGGAGCAGCCTGTGAGAAATTTAAAACACCTGTGACAGGGGGTAACGTCAGCTTCTACAACCAAGCAACGATGGGCGGTAAAGAAGAAGCAGTTTTCCCAACCCCAACCATTGGAATGTTAGGTTTACTTGAGAATAAGAATCACCACACAACACTTGCTTTTCAGGAGAAGGGCCATATGATTTACCTGATTGGCCGCTCACATAACGATATTTCTTCATCAGAATATCTTTCGAGTTACCATGGGGTAAAGGAATCACCTGCACCTTACTTCAACTTGGATGAGGAGTACAATGTTCAGCAAGCTGTTTATGAACTTATTAGCAGAAATTACATTCAGTCAGCACACGATGTTTCCGATGGTGGACTTTTCATAACCTTGCTCGAAAGTGCAATGCCTCGTGGACTTGGTTTCGATATTACCACCGATGCTGAGATAAGGAGCGATGCCTTCCTGTTCGGCGAGTCTCAGGGCAGAATAGTGGTTACTGTTTCAACCTCACGCGAAACGCACTTTATCGACTTCATGGTTGAGAGCAAGATTTCATTCTTCGCATTGGGTCACGTTACCAAATCGGAGATTCGGGTCGATGATGTATCGTTTGGCTTTATTGCCGATTTGAAGAAGGTTTACGATAACGCCATTGAAGAGCTGATAATCGGACAGAACCCTGCTTAGCTCATGAGTAGTAATTCGGAGCAAATAAGCAAGACAAAGCGGGTTGAGGCGATGTTCAACGACATCGCACCTAAGTACGATTTTCTGAATCATTTTCTAAGCCTTGGTATCGATAGGATATGGAGGCGAAAGGTTATTCGGAAGATTGTTAACGATGAACCTACTGATGTTCTCGATATTGCAACGGGTACAGCCGATTTGGCGATTATGCTTGCGAAGAAGCATGCAACAGTAAGAATTACAGGAGTAGACTTGGCTGAGAATATGCTTGCTGTTGGTCGGAAAAAGGTTGATGAGCTCAATCTTTCGAACCGAATATCATTGAAGCAGGGCGACTCCCTATCGCTTCCATTCGAAAACGATTCATTCGATTGTGCTATGGTTGCCTTTGGGGTTCGAAACTACGAGAACCCCGTTAAGGGTATGGAGGAAACCCTTCGGGTATTAAGGAGTCATGGTAAATTTTATGTGTTAGAATTCTCAAAACCACGTAGGTTTCCGTTGGCTCAGCTGTACCGATTCTACTTTCGGGCAATACTCCCATTGGTTGGCAGGATGGTATCGGGGCATAAGCAGGCCTATACCTACCTCCCCGAATCGGTTAGCGCATTCTCCGATGGGAATGATTTTATTTTACTGATGGAGAAAGCCGGGTTCTTAGGTTGTAAATTCAAGAAGTTAAGCTTCGGAATAGCTACCATTTATGAGGGGGTAAAAGGATAAAAAGTTTAGAGTGCCTAGAGTACTTCGAGTACTTAAAGTTAACTAAACTCTAGGCATTCTAGGCACTTTAGGCACTCGAAGTACTCTAGGCACTTTTAAATTATATAATAATTACATCAATTCCTCGTTTCTATAAGCGTTACCTACAAATTAAGTGATAAAACTCAAAAAATACGTTTTTTTTATTTTGATGCTACTGTCTGTATTCGCTGCGAATGCTCAGTATAAAAGGCCTGTTCACCTGAATGAACCCGATTATGATTTAGGTAAAAGGCTTCGGTTTGGGTTTTCGGTTGGCTTTAATACTATGGATTTTCGCATAAAGAATGGTAGAGGCATTGAGGTTTCCCCCGATCTGCAGGATACTACCCAATTTTTTACCGATGTTAGCCATGTATCACCTGGGTTTAATGTGAATGCTGTAACCGATTATCGGTTAACAGAGAATTTTCATCTTAGATTTTTGCCTGGCTATTCATTCGGACAAAGAAGTTTAAATTTCTTCTATCCCAACGATAAACTCGAAAGGCAGATGAAGATTGAGTCTTCATTCATTGAACTTCCGTTAAGTTTGAAATATTCAGCCAATAGGGTTAATAATTTCAGACCATATCTTCTCGCCGGAGGGAATGTAAGAATCGATTTAGCCGCCAATAAAAAGTTGAACATCGCGGAGGGAGTACTCCTTCGTTTGAAAAGGACTGATGCGTACTACGAGATAGGATTTGGTACCGATTTCTTTTTAGAGTATTTCAAATTTTCCATAGAGTTGAAGTATTCCGTTGGTTTGTTTAATGTTCTTTCGCAGGACTATGAGGATGGAGCCGAGAATTATGTTCAAGCAATTGATGGGATTCACTCTAGAATATTCCATGTCTCTTTTCATTTTGAATAGTTAATATAGACCAAAGCAAGAATCAGATTTGAACCAAAACCCGATAGAAATCGTTTTTAAAGGATAACTCAGAACTGTAAACCCATAATAGATAATGCCCGTTGAAATTAGCATCGAACTTTCCCCCAGTCAAGCAGCAGATGAAAATTACCTTAAAAAGGCGATTGCTCATAAGTTGAATATTAAGGTTGATCGGGTCGGTGAGTTCAGGATAATCCGTAAATCGATTGATGCTCGAAAAGCGAACATTAAGGTTAATTTGGGAGTTCGAGTTTTCGATGCTGATGAGGAAGTTGATTCGGATGCACCCGTATTTAATTATCAGGATGTTCGAAATGCAAAACCTGTTGTAATTGTAGGAGCAGGACCTGCAGGTCTCTTTGCTGCGCTACGGTTAATCGAATTAGGGCTAAAGCCCATTCTTATTGAGCGTGGCAAGCAGGTTAGCGATCGAAAACGCGATATTGCATCGCTAAGCCGTGAGCATAACCTTAACCCCGATTCGAACTACGCCTTTGGCGAGGGTGGTGCAGGTACTTTCTCCGATGGAAAACTATATACTAGATCAAAGAAAAGAGGCGATTTTAAACGAGTCCTTTATAGCTTATACAACCACGGAGCCGATGAGGATATTCTTTATGAGGCTCATCCGCATATAGGCACCAATAAGCTACCCAGAGTTATTACTAAAATAAGAGAAACTATTACTGAGCATGGCGGAGAGTTTTATTTTAATTCAAGAGTTGAACGCATTCAAATTAGAAATGAAATTGCAATAGGAGTAAAGCTTGTAGATGGTCAAATTATTAATGGAGTTGCCGTTATTCTTGCTACGGGTCACTCTGCGAAAGATATCTATAAATCATTAGTCGATCACAAAATTGAAATTGAAGCAAAACCTTTTGCCATGGGGGTTAGGGTTGAGCATCCTCAGGAGCTGATAGACTCGATACAGTATCATGGAGCTAAGAGGGATGAATACCTCCCTGCTGCAATATATAATTTGGTTCATCAGGTGAATGGGAGAGGGGTTTACTCCTTCTGCATGTGTCCTGGTGGATTTATTGTTCCTGCTGCAACATCACCCGGCGAAGTGGTTGTAAATGGTATGTCCCCATCGATGCGAAATTCTCGTTTTGCCAATTCAGGTATTGTGGTTGAGGTTAAGCTCGAAGATCTATCATCATATTCAAAACATGGTGTACTTGCTGGTCTCGAATTTCAGAATGACCTTGAGCTGCTTGCTGGGCGGCATGGTGCTTCTGGTGTTAAAGCACCCGCTCAGCGATTGGTCGATTTTGTTGAGGGCAAAAACTCCAGCTCACTGCCAATCTGTTCCTACCATCCGGGGGTAACCCCATCGTCCATGCACGAGTGGTTACCCGATCTAATATCCAAGCGACTTCAAATCGGTTTTACCGAGTTTGGTAAGAAGATGAGAGGGTTCCTTACCAATGAAGCGCTAATCCTTGGCGTTGAATCACGAACATCATCACCCGTTCGCATTCCTCGCAATCCTGAAACGCTTCAGCATATAAGGGTAAAAGGGCTATTTCCCTCAGGGGAGGGAGCTGGCTATGCTGGCGGCATAGTCTCCTCGGCAGTTGATGGTGAGCGATGCGCCGAAGGGGTGGCAAGCTACCTTAATGGTTATAGCTCCTAATCCTAAACTAACATCTCCGAAACTCTGAGCACACAATAGCTGTGGCCATCGCCACATTTAGCGATTCAACCGCAGCTCGATTCGTTGCGAATGAAGGGATATGGATTTTTTTGTTTATTATGCTTTCCACCTCACGGCTAATACCATTCCCCTCGTTTCCCATTACAACAATGCTTTTGGCGTTTAGATCTTGGTTGTAAATATTCTCACCCTCCATAAAAGTGCCATAGATGGGTAAATTACACCTTGTTCTGTACCCTTTAAGGGTATTGGGCAGATTGCAATAGACCACTTTAACCCTCGAAATGGCTCCCATGCACGATTGTATAACCTTTGGAGAGAAAGCGTCCACGGTATCATATGAACAAAGAATAGAATCAATCCCAAACCAATCGGCCAATCGGATTATCGTTCCGAGGTTTCCGGGATCCTGAATGCCATCGAGAGCGAGGGTTAGAGAGTTGGTTATATCAATAGTTGAGATATCGAATTCGGGAATAGCAACCAATGCCAAAATGTTCGAATGGGTTGATAATCCGCTAATTCTCTTCATTTCATCATCGGAAACCTCAAATACTTCAAGGTTTACCCGTTTGAGGTTGAAGTGGCAATCCGATGTGCGGTAAATAGTTTTTGTTACAAGTTTAGAGTTCAGTATCTCCTCAACCAATCGCTCCCCCTCAGCTATGAAAACACCCTTCTCATTTCTGAACTTTTTAACTCTTAGCGAGTTGATGATTTTTATGCTGTTCTTGCTTAGCATTATTTTCTGTTTTGAATTGAATTGCAATATATGGAATGTTCTCAGAAACGGTTGAAAAAAAGCTTTTCAAAGAGAGTAAATCAATGCGAATATATATAATTGCACGTTTTTTGTTTACGAATGTATCCTTATTTTACTCGAATCGATGTAGCAGAATGAAAAGGTTTTTCTATCTTTCACAGGCTTATAAGCATAAAATTCTTTAATAATAATGTCATTTACCAAAAGCAGCATTATTCGACCAAGATACTTGAATAGAGTTTATATACTATTATTTGCCTTACTTATTACCTCATGTAACATTACCCGGAATGTACCTGATGAAAAATATCTTTTGAATAAATCAACCATTATTATTGACTCCAAGGATATAAAATCGGGCAATATTGAAACCTACCTTCGACAAAAGCCCAATAAACGGATTATCGGATTTAGGTTTCATCTTAGGGTCTTTAATTCAGCAAATCCATATAAATATAAAGGCTTTAATAAATGGTTGAAGACCATTGGTGAGGAACCGGTAATCCTCGACACCTTTCTTGTTAACCAAAGCGTTCAGAACATTAATCTATATTTGCAAAACAAAGGATACTATCAATCGATTGTAAATAAATCTATTAGCTACCCGAAAAGGAAGAAGGCGAATGTAACCTATTCTATTAAATTGGGTGAACCCTATAAAATAAAAACCTTTCATTATTCCATTGAGGATAGCACCATAAACTACCTTGTAAGAAAGGATAGCCTAAATTCTTTTATTAAAAAACGTAAACCGTTAGATAGTGATGTCCTACAAGACGAAAGGTCTCGAATTCAGGCTTACTTGAAGAATAACGGATACTATTTCTTTTCAAAGGATAATATTGGTTTTGATGCTGATACCTCCGTTGGAAAACACAAGGTTGATTTACAGCTTAACATTAAGAATCGATACATCCTCTCCGAGAACGGCGAGCGTGTCCCATTGAATTACCTCAAATACAAGATCAATAAAGTATTCTTTTACCCGAATTATGATCCTCGAAGGCTAGTCGATGTAAATTCAAGTAAAATTGATACAACAATTTATCATGGAATTAATTTCATTTCCACTGGCGATCCTGGTATTCTATATAAGGTATTGGACCAATCAAATCAAATACGATCAGGTAGCATATACTCCGATGATATTGTTCAGCAAACTCAGAGCGGGCTTAATTCTCTAAAACTTTTCAGGATGATTAATATCTTTTTTGCTGAGGAACTAGCCGATACCGCGAAAAAGTCAAAAGACGATAATCTGATCCTTTTCGAGGAATCACGTTCTAAAGACACTGTTCCATTCGGCTTATTGAATTGCTATGTTCAGCTTACATCACACACCCTACAAAGCTATCAGGCTGAATTTGTCGGAACTAACACTTCCGGAGCCTTTGGTACTGAGGGAAATTTAAGCTATCAGCACAAAAACCTATTCCGAGGAGCAGAGATTTTTGATGTTAAGCTAAGAGGATTGGTTGAAACTGTTCAAAAAAACAAAGATGCAGGGAATTTAAATTTTAAATACTCACTCGAATTGGGGGGCTCAGTGGGCTTAAGCCTCCCAAAGTTTCTAAGCCCATTTGCAAGTAGGCAATTTATTAAAAAGTATAGTCCACGCACTCAGATTGCTGCTTCGTACAATTTTCAGCGACGACCCGATTATACTAGAACAATAGCTAGTATGCTTTTCGGGTATGTCTGGAAAAACTCTAAGTTTATTACTCATACAGTCAACCCTGTTGAGATAAGCGCTATCAATATTACTGATATTAGCTCATCCTTTCAGGATCAAATATCAGGAAAATATATAGGGAATAGCTACAAGAATCAGATTATTACACTTTCAAGCTATAGTCTAACTCTAAATAATCAAAATCTACAAAAGAATTCAAGCTACACCTACCTTCGGCTCAATTTTGAATCGTCGGGTAACGCTTTGGCAGGTATTTACTCAAAATATGGTACCAAGTCAATCGATGATAGCACGTATAAAATTCTAAAAACTAGTTTTTCTCAGTTCCTACGCTCTGATGTAAACATAACCTATCATCAGGTTATCGACAATAACAACACATTTGTTTATAGAATTTTTGCTGGGGTTGGATATCCCTATGGGAATTCGAAGGCTCTTCCGTTCGATAAAAAATACTTTTCAGGCGGTGCGAACGGAATACGTGCCTGGAGCGCAAGGAGTTTAGGCCCTGGCTCAGTTAAAGTTGAGAACTCTGGATTTTTCAATCAAACAGGGGATATAAAGCTCGAAGCAAATATCGAGTATCGGTATAAAATATTCTGGCAATTGGAAGGTGCATTATTCTTCGACGCTGGTAATATTTGGGCATTTAAGGATGAAAACGATGATGCGATATTCAAACCTAAGACCTTTTATAAGCAGATTGCTTTAGGCACGGGTACTGGTTTTAGGGCAAACCTAGGCTTTCTAACTGCAAGGTTCGACTTCGGCTATAAAGTTTACGATCCTATTATTGATCCCGATCTTCCATTCAAACCCTGGGTACCATTTCAGCAAAAGTTTATGTGGAAGGATGTTGCGGTTAACTTTGGTATAGGCTATCCATTCTAAAAACTCCCTGATTTTAATTGATGGTACCATTTTTTTTGTAGATTTGTTTTTAGGATAATGTTAATCTCTGACCTATGACCTACGATAAAATTGTTGACTTACTTGGTGAGAAGTCAAAGTATTTGCTTGAGCATAAAAGCAATACCATTGACAAACAGTACCTTCACCTCCCAGGCCCCGATTTTTTGGATCGTGTTGTTTCTGGTTCTAACCGCTCAAATCAAACAATTCGTAGCCTTCATTCAATGTACAATCATGGAAGGCTTGCAGGAACGGGGTATCTATCAATACTACCCGTCGATCAGGGCATAGAGCACTCCGCTGGAGCTTCATTCGCTCCAAACCCCATTTACTTTGATCCTGAGAACATTGTTAAGCTGGCTATTGAGGGAGGAGCTAATGCAGTTGCCTCTACATTCGGAGTACTCGCTTCTGTTTCAAGAAAGTATGCTCATAAGATACCCTTCATCGTCAAAATTAATCATAACGAGTTGGTATCATACCCCAATAAATACGACCAAATTATGTTTGGTTCGGTTGAAGAGGCCTGGAATCTTGGCGCAGCTGCGGTTGGTGCAACCATATATTTCGGATCAGAGGAATCAACTCGTCAAATCGTAGAGGTTGCAGAAGCTTTTGAGAATGCGCATCAGTTGGGTATGGCCACTGTGCTTTGGTGCTATTTACGAAACAATGGATTCAAGAAAGATGGGGTTGATTATCACACTGCCTCCGATCTAACTGGGCAGGCAAACCATATAGGAGTTACCATACAAGCCGATATAATTAAGCAGAAACTACCTGAAAGCAATGGGGGTTTTAAAGCCATAAATTTTGGCAAAACTCACGATAAGGTTTACACACAGCTAACCACTAATCATCCTATCGATCTAACGCGCTATCAGCTAATAAATTGCTATAATGGACGTTCAGGGTTAATTAACTCAGGGGGAGCATCGAGTGGTGAAAGTGACTTAGCTGAGGCCGTTTCCACTGCTGTTATCAACAAAAGGGCAGGTGGTATGGGGTTGATTAGCGGTCGGAAAGCATTTCAACGGCCCATGAAAGATGGTATAAATATCTTGAATGCTATTCAGGATGTTTATCTCTGTAAAGAAATTGATATAGCGTAACTATCATAGAAAAAACACAAAAGACTAGGGAGACCTGGTCTTTTGTGTTTACTCAGGTGATTATATTAAATAACGTCAGTTCGACATAAAAAACTATTTAAATGCAATATTATCAGTATTTTACTTTATTGGAAAAAAATGGAACCGAGCTTGCGAACCGATCCGGCAGCCGCCGGAGAGCTCAGCGTAGCTAGTTCGGCGTAGCCAATGATGGAATATTGCCTGCCTGTCGCCTGCCTGCTGGTAGGCATGGTAGGCAGGGCAGACAGGGATGAAAAAAGTTAGAAGTAACTCCAATATTGACTTCGTCGTCCGGCAGTTGCCGGATCGCTCCAGTTCCATTATTCCAGTTTTCCAAAAATATAATGTTACTGTTAAAATATTAATAGCAATATAACATGCATTATTATATAGAACTCACGTTAGTTTAGCAATAGCTGAAACTATTGCTCATTTACACATTTATCAGTGGAGTGATGCGATCAAATTTTTCAGGAATTAAGGATTATTTAACATTTTCAAGAAGTGAAAGGAATGGAATAGTATTCCTTTTATTTTTAATACTTGTGCTAATGTTGGCTCCGCTTTTCTATCGGTCGTATATTATCTCAACACCTAATAATGATAATGCATTTTTCTATGCTAAGGCCGACAGCTTCTTCTCATCATTAAAAATCATCCCCGATGATTCTACCAAACAATACGCTAACCCCATTGAGGATGAAGAACTGGTTAGGTATAAAAAGGTAAAGCACTTCTTTTTCGACCCGAATACAATCAACGTTAACGAAATGGTTTTATTGGGTTTATCGATTAAACAAGCCCTTGTTATTGAGAGGTATAGAAACAATGGCGGTGCATTTATTACACCTCATGACCTTGCAAAGATTTATATCATCGATTCATTAACTTTTAATAGGTTAAAGCCTTGGATTAAAATTAATCCTCGAGCGGTTAACCCTAAGCCGAGAATTAAAAACGATTCAATTCTGATAAAAGATGAAAGACCTCAAGTTGTAGAGCTAAATGCTGCCGATACTCTAAAACTTGTTAAGATTAAAGGTATTGGGAGGGCATATGCTCGTAGAATAATTGCATATCGCGATTTGCTTGGCGGATACGTAAATATACATCAACTATCAGAGATTTATGGTATTAAGCCTGAACTGATAAACGATATTGGTAGATTCATTACCATCGATTCAACAAGAATAAAATCAATCAACTTGAACCTCGTTACGTATGAAGAATTAAAAAAACATCCATATATAACTGATTATCAAGCAAAGGCAATAATTTACTATAGAAGTAAAGTGGGTACGATAAAAGGTATAAAAGAATTGATTGATAATAAAATACTCCCTTACGATAAATACCATAGCCTAAAAAACTATTTGGCAGTAGACTAGTTCTATACTGCTCATTATTATTCGATTTCTATTAAATATTCATTCAAAACAAAAAAATTACACCATACTATTTGATTTATATTTGATAAAGTGTAATTTTGCGGCTCATAAATTCAACCGATATGATTATAGTACCAATAAAAGAAGGCGAAAACATTGAAAGAGCGCTTAAGAAGTTCAAGAGAAAATTCGAGAAGACTGGGATTATGAAAGAACTTCGTTCGCGTCAAGCATTTACCAAACCCTCTATCAATAAAAGGGAATCGGTAAAAAAAGCCATTTATATCCAAAAAATTCAGGAAAAAGAGGAGTAGTACTTTTTCTTATTCTGGGTGCAATTTTCAGGCATTTTTGCCTGATTTTTTTTGGGCTTTTACAGCTTTATTGCTATATTGCATTCATTGAAAATGCTAACTTCTTTCCTTACATATATTAAAATCGAGAAAGGGTACTCTGCTCACACCGCAAGATCGTATGGTGATGATGTGATGCAGTTTTTCACCTTTTGTGGTTTCGATCCCGAAAAGGATAACCTGAGTACAATAACTCACCGCCAAGTGCGATACTGGTTATCTTCCATCATCTCTAACGGGATTACCCCCCGGTCGGCCAATCGAAAGCTTTCATCGTTGCGATCATTCTTTCGTTATTCAATGCGTGAAGGTAAGGTTAAAACTAACCCAGTAGCACGTATCATCCCCCCTAAATCCGCGAAGCACTTACCCTCTTTTGTTGGCGAAAAAGAGATGAAAGAAGTTCTCGATGTTGAACGTTACACCGATGATTACCCTGGCTCAAGGAATCAGCTCATCATTCTGCTGTTCTATTTTACTGGTATGCGCTTATCGGAATTGATCGGATTAACAGTTGAACGAATCGACTTCTCATCCTCTTCTATCAAAGTGCTTGGTAAAGGTAATAAGGAGCGTATCATTCCAATACACCCCGAACTAGCAAAAATTATTTCGGAGTACCTTAAATTAAGAGATGAGGTTGATGTAAACAAGTTTGAAAATACTTTGTTTTTAACACAAAAGGGCAAACCAATTTATCCGAAATTAGTATATAGAATTGTAAGGTCTAACTTATCTGAGGTTACTACCCTTGAGAAAAAAAGCCCGCACGTTCTTCGTCATACCTTTGCAACGCATCTGCTGAATCATGGAGCAGAGCTCAATGCAATTAAAGATTTACTTGGACATGCTAACCTAAGCGCAACTCAGGTTTATACCCATAGCTCGTTCGAGAAGTTAAAGAAAGCATATAAACAAGCTCATCCAAGAGCTTAAATTAGATAAAGGAGGATAGAATATGAATGTAAAAATTCAATCGATCAAGTTCACGGCTGACAAGAAGCTGATCGACTTCATTAACCAAAAGGTTAATAAGCTTGAACGATTCTTCGACAATATTATTGATGCCGATGTTTACCTACGGGCTGATAAACCACAGGAGGTAACAAATAAAACCGTGGAGATTCGTTTAAACGTTCCTGGAACCGATTTGTTTGTGCATAAGCAGTGTTCATCGTTTGAAGAGGCTGTTGATGAGTGTATCGCAGCCCTTAAAATTCAAATCAAAAAGCATAAGGAGAAAATCAAAGGAGTATAATTTATTATTACTAGAGCGAATAAGCTATTTTTTTAGAGCCTTTCCCCCTATATTCAGATACGGTTTAAATTCAAAAAGAATGAGGGGGGAAGGCTTATTAATTTAAATAAAAAAAAATGTTTGTTTTATTTTGCGTATAAATAAAATATATATACATTTGCCCTCCGATTTTGAGGGGTAGATATGCCTCAAAATAAGAGTTCTCTAATAGTTTGCCGATGTAGCTCAGTTGGCCAGAGCAGCTGATTTGTAATCAGCTGGTCGGGGGTTCGAATCCCTCCATCGGCTCTATAATTTCTTGTTGGGGAGATACCTAAGTGGCCAACAGGGGCAGACTGTAAATCTGCTGGCGTACGCCTTCGTAGGTTCGAATCCTGCTCTCCCCACATTTTTTTTGAAGCGTTTTTTGATAGTTGAATAAGTAGATGGTGTTTTTTTGAATGATTCAACCTGCTGAAATCAACTACGAAAAACATCAACTTAAAAGCGGGAGTAGCTCAGTCGGTAGAGCATCAGCCTTCCAAGCTGAGGGTCGCGGGTTCGAGTCTCGTCTCCCGCTCTATGTATAAGCCGATGTAGCTCAGGGGTAGAGCACTTCCTTGGTAAGGAAGGGGTCATG
>RPRQ01000096.1 GCA_003818205.1 Bacteroidales bacterium | reverse complement strand
TATGATTTTTTTTTGATTTAAGAACAAGCCTGCCTGCCGGCGAGGCAGGGAACAACGATTTAAGATTGCCTCCGGCGAACTCTCCGGCAACTGCCGGATCGGTTTCTGATGTTTGCGTAATCAGTTTATTTTCAGGAATCTTCTAAAATCTGAAATCGTTAACCGATCCGGCAGTTGCCGGAGAGTTCGCCGGAGGCAACCGAACAAAGTGAGCTCAGCGAAGCTAATCCTTGTTCATTATTCAATTTGATTTAGAGTTTCAGACTTTATAGACGGACTCTAATTAGGCTCTATTAAGGAAGGGTACAGGATTAGATCAAAATGAACTCTGCGCTCTCAGCGTCTCAGCGGTAAAAACTATAAACCTGAAATTCGTTTTATATCATTCAGCTTATTCAGCGCCTCAACGGGGGTAAGGTTATTGATATCGAGAAGTTTAATCTGATCCCGAATCTGTTTAAGCACAGGGTCTTCAAGTTGAAAGAAACTCAACTGATAACCTTCTCTGTGCTTTCCTAAGGCCTCTACTGGTTTGTGAAGTGTTTGCTCTTGTTGAGATTTTTCCATCTCAGCGAGTATCTCATTGGCTCGTTTAACAACGCTTGGTGGCATACCAGCCATTCGGGCAACATGGATACCGAAACTGTGTTCGCTACCACCCCTAACCAGCTTACGTAAGAAAATTACTTTATTGTCGAGCTCCTTAATCGTAACATTATAGTTCTTCACCCTTGAAAAGGTGGACTCCATCTCGTTCAGCTCATGGTAGTGGGTAGCAAATAGGGTTTTTGCTTTTGCTAAAGAATGCTCGTGAATATACTCGACCATAGCCCATGCAATGGAGATACCATCGTACGTTGATGTTCCACGACCAATCTCATCGAGGAGGATTAAACTTTTATCGGATAGGTTATTCAGAATACTTGCAGCCTCCTGCATCTCGACCATAAAGGTTGATTCGCCCAACGATATATTATCAGAAGCCCCAACGCGTGTAAAAATCTTGTCAACTATACCAATGTTTACATTCTGAGCCGGAACGAAAGATCCAATTTGTGCCATTAGAACAATCAGCGCAGTTTGCCTTAGCAAGGCTGATTTACCGGCCATATTTGGACCGGTTATAATAATGATCTGCTGCTCCTTATCATCGAGATAAACATCGTTGGCAATATACTCCTCCCCAGCAGGGAGCATGCGCTCAATTACAGGATGACGCCCTAACTTTATATCAATAACATTCGTTGAATTTAGAGATGGCTTAGAATAACCATAAGCCTTTGCGCTATTAGCAAAGGATAGCAAACAATCGATCTGCGCGACCAACGATGAGTTCAATTGGATCGATGCAACATATTCGGCTAAACTAAGCACCAACTCTTGAAAAAGTCTGATCTCAATTTGCAGTATTTTTTCTTCAGCACCTAGAATTTTGGCTTCATACTCTTTTAGCTCTTCGGTTATGTATCGCTCGGCAGAGACCAAAGTTTGCTTGCGAATCCATTCGGGTGGCACCTTATCCTTATGCGTATTGCGCACCTCGATAAAATACCCAAAAACATTATTAAAGCTAACCTTTAATGATGTTATGCCTGTTCTTTCAGATTCCCGTTGCTGAAGGTTTATCAGATAATCCTTACCAGAATAAAGTATTGTTCGGAGCTCATCCAGTTCAGCATCAAAGCCGCTAGCGATAACACCTCCCTTTGCGATTAATGCGGGAGGATCGGGCATAATCTCTTTTGCAATTCGATCTCGAATCCTTGAACAAAGATTTATCTGCTCACCAATTCGTTGAAGAGTCGGTTCATTGGAGTTCTCACAAGCCGCTTTAATATCAACAAGAGTAATTAATGAGGTTTTCAGCTGAACCATCTCACGAGGGGTGATTTTGCCAACGGCAGCCTTGGAGATAATCCGCTCCAAGTCGCCAACCTCTCTCACCTTCTCGATTAGCAAATCGTTTATTTCAGGATTCTTAATAAAATAGTCAACAACGTTCTGCCTCTCATTGATTGATGAGATCTCCTTTAACGGGAATGCCATCCAACGCTTCAGAAGCCTACCTCCCATCGGTGAAATTGTTCTATCGATCACCTCAATGAGCGTTTTAGCTCCCTCGTTATAGGTAGTAAAAAGTTCGAGGTTACGAACGGTAAACCTATCGAGCCAAACATATTTATCCTCATCAATCCTTGAAATGGATGATATATGGTTTATTTGGCTATGCTGTGTGATATCGAGATAGTAGAGAATAGCACCCGCTGAGGTTATTCCCATCCTCATGCCATCAACACCAAAGCCTTTTAACGATGCTGTTTGAAAATGGTTAAGCAGCTTTTCCTTTGCCCCATCAATATTATAGGCCCACTCCTCCATCTTAAAAACATAGAACTTCGAACCAAAAAGTTCGATAAAATCTTGGTATTTGGTTCGCTCAACTAAAATCTCCTTAGGATTAAAATTGCTAAGCAGCTTATCAATATAATCGGTTGAACCTTCGGCAACAAAAAATTCTCCAGTTGAAATATCAAGGAATGCTACACCTGCATTCTTCTTATCGAGATGAACACAAGCAAGAAAGTTGTTCTCCTTACGCTCAAGCACATTCTCGTTGAACGAAACGCCAGGGGTAACCAGTTCAGTAACACCACGCTTTACAATCGTTTTGGTCAACTTTGGATCTTCGAGTTGATCGCAGATTGCGACCCTTTGTCCTGCTCTAACCAGTTTTGGAAGGTAAGTATCAAGTGCATGATGAGGAAAGCCAGCAAGTTCAACGTAAGCAGCTGCTCCATTGGCACGTCGTGTAAGAGTAATGCCAAGTATTTCGGATGCTTTGATAGCATCCTCGCCAAATGTTTCGTAAAAATCACCCACCCTAAAGAGCAGAATAGCATCAGGGTGTGTGCGTTTGATGCTAAAATATTGCTTCATCAGGGGTGTTTCAACAACTGTACTCTCGTTAAAATCGCTCAAATCGGCTAGGTTTTTAATGATGAAATTTATGGAACATTTAGAGCAAACAAAATTATTAAAATCTTCTAGTTAACGAAATGAATAGCTCAATCAAAGATCATTTTAATCTACTTTCATTATTAATAAAACCCAACCTATTCCTTGATAGGTTTTAACTATAAATAATCAATTCAAAACTTTAATAAATAAAAATCATTTTTTGAAAACATTACTTTTACTAGATTAGCAACCTCTAATCGTATTAAAGTATGAAAAAAATCTTTGTAATCGGTGCTGGTCTATCATCTTCAGATCTTATAAAATATCTTCTTGATAATGCTACCGCTTTGGATTGGACAGTAAAGGTTGGTGATCTATCGTTGGAACTAGCAAAAAGCAAGGTGAATAATCACCCCAAAGGGATTGCAGTTCCCTTTGATATCAACGACAATAAGCAGCTAAAAGATGCCGTTGCATGGGCTGACATAATAGTCTCCATGTTGCCCGCATTTATGCATCCAGTAGTTGCTAAAGAGTGTGTGGGTCAAGGCAAACACATGGCTACCGCATCCTACGTTTCAGATTCGATGAAAGCCTTAGATGCTGAAGCAAAGCAAAAAGGGGTTACACTTCTTAACGAGCTAGGGGTTGATCCGGGCATAGATCATATGTCGGCAATGAAGGTGATTGACGAGATTCGCGAAAAAGGTGGAAATCTATTAGGTTTTATAAGCAATACGGGCGGCCTTGTTGCGCCTGAAAGCGATAATAACCCTTGGAATTATAAATTCACTTGGAATCCACGAAATGTTGTTCTTGCAGGGCAGGGTGTTGCTCAGTTCATTGAGAATGGACAATTAAAGTTTATCCCATACCATAGACTTTATTCACGGGCAAGAACATACTCCGTACTGAATTATGGCGATTTTGAGATGTACCCCAACAGGGATTCTCTTCAATACTGCGAAATATATAATCTTAAAACTATTCCAACTCTAATAAGAGGAACTTTGCGCAAAGCGGGATATTGCAAAGCATGGAATGTATTTGTTCAGCTAGGTGCAACCGATGATACCTATAAGGTACCCAATAGCGAAGATCTTACCAATAGAGGATTTATCAACAGTTTCCTTGCCTATGATCCTAAATTATCGGTTGAAGAGAAGATAAAATGTGAAATTGCAGAGGCAAACGATCCTGTTGTTTTTGAAAAACTGAGATGGCTTGGAGTTTTCGAAGAGAAGAAAGTTGCCATTTCAAATGCTAGCCCTGCTCAAATTCTACAAAAAATCCTAGAGGGAAAATTACTCCTTGAACCCAACGATAAGGATATGATTGTAATGCAGCATATCTTTGATTACGAAATGGATGGAATGAAATTTCGCCGTAAATCTTCGATGGTGATAATCGGACAGGATACGGTTCATACCGCCATGTCGATTACCGTTGGTACTCCGCTTGCAATCGCCATTAAGAGGGTGTTGACAGGCGATTTAAAAGAAAAAGGTGTCGTAATACCTACAAAACCATCGGTTTACCTTCCGATTCTCAAGGAGCTTGAGGAGTACGGGGTAAAATTTATTGAGGAGGAGGAAGAGATAAAATAATAGTATTCTTTATTCTAACCCCATCAGGATTTGAAACCCTAACGGGGTTTTAGTATTAAAAAGCAAGGTAAAAATCAGCCGTTAACCATTTATACTCTTCTGTATATTCCCCTTCAGTAGTATGAATTGAAATAGTCCTATCGGGTAATCTCCTTTTAATAAAAGAAAACTCCATCAATACCCTAATTACAGGCTTGTCGGGTTTAGTTTGAACGAAAAGTTTTTTATTACAGAAAAGTCCATAATTTATTGCCTCTGCAATGAATATATTCCCCTCGGTATAGGGGAATATAGCGCAAAAACGACCTTCGGGTTGAAGAAGATTGGAAATACCGACTAGTAAATCAGCATTTGGAAGTTCATCAGTATGTCGAGTTAACGTACGTTCGGGTGATGGGGATTTTAATGATTTATTGAAGTATGGCGGATTCGATACGATTAAATCGAATTTTGCAGAATGATTTTTTGAATACTCCTGTAACGATAAAGCCTCAACAGACAACCTATTATTCCACAGCGATTGCTCAAAATTATGTTTTGCCTGCACAGCCGAAGGTATATCAATTTCAATGGCTTGAATTCGGGCATTACAACGCTGCGCAATCATTAAGGCAATTACCCCTGAGCCTGTTCCAATATCTAAAACAGAGTTAATATTTTCAATATCGACCCATGCACCTAGCAAAACGCCATCGGTGCCCACTTTCATGGCGGCAGTTTCCTGCTTTACTACAAATTGTTTAAATCGAAAGTAATTATTGCCCATATTAATCCTGATTCTAATAAGATCTCACGCAACGCTTGCGCTGAAGCTACAGCGAAGGCGCAAAGCCGCTAAGTCGCAAAGAAAATAAAGTAACTTCGAAACATAATTATAAAATAATGAACAAAATAGATTAGTAGAATAAAAATATTCGAGGCCCTGTTAACAATATATCTGTTCGAAAAGTGAAAAATTTCTGCGTTTTTTCAAACTTGGCGTCATTTGCGAGAAACTCTTTAGCGAGACCTAGCCTTAAATATTGGAACTAATTCTAAACCAATAAACGAAATCACGCACCAAACTTTTCATTCACCCCTAATCCAAAAAGTGCGAAATCATATTTTACAGGATCATTCCCATCAAATTCCCTCACCTGCGTTGTTAGCTCATCGACTGATTTCCAATCGTTCTGGTTTCGATTCAATAAGCCTAAAGCTCTTGCTACTCGACCCGAGTGCGTATCCAATGGCATCATCAATGCGGATGTCGGAATCGATTTCCAAATACCAAAGTCAACGCCCTCTGATGATGGACGAACCATCCACCTTAAAAACATATTGATTCGTTTAGCCGCTGAACCGTTTAAAACATTGGGGATATGTTTTAGGGTATGTATTGGGGTATTGCAGAAGATGAATTTCCGCCTAAAGCTATCGATTGAATTCATAATGCTTAAATCATTTTGATATCCTAATGAAAATGCTTTTTCCAATCCCCCCTCAAAGGAATAAATATAGTTCAACACCCTTATATAATAGAGACAATCGTTCTCGTTAAAAGTTCGATGAACAAAGCCCTTGAAGCGATAATCGTCCTTTTGGCTATAATCCATAATAAACTCGTACGGTGAATCGCCAAATTTAGCAAGCAATCGATCGATATTGTAGATTATCATTTTTCTGGTTCCCCAAGCAAGAGTTGAGGTTAATAATCCTGCTATTTCAATATCCTCCTTTTGAGAGTAGCGATGCGGAATTTGGATTGGATCGTCCTCGATAAACTTGGGAGTTGCATACAATCGGTACTTCTCTTCAAGAAAATCCTTTAACTGAATTTTATCGAGAATTGGGTTCATTTAACGAATCGTCCATCGTTCATGGTGAGCTGCAGATCTGCCATTCGGGCAAGATCTTTATCGTGAGTCACAATTACAAAGGTTTGACCCATTTTATCGCGTAAAGTGAAAAATAGTCTATGAAGTTCTTCACGGTTCTGCGAATCGAGGTTTCCCGATGGCTCATCGGCAAGGATAACCAGCGGATTATTTATCAAAGCACGTGCCACAGCAATCCGTTGCTGCTCTCCACCTGATAGCTGAGATGGTTTATGATCGAATCGTTCCGCTAATCCTAAGAAATCGAGCAGCTCCTTTGCTCTTTTTTGAGCTTCAGGAAAACTAACCTTAGCTATTAAAGCAGGCATGCATACGTTTTCGACCGCTGTAAACTCAGGAAGAAGATGATGAAATTGAAAAACAAAGCCGATATTCTTATTCCGAAAACGCGCTAACTGTTTATCATTAAGGCTAAAAACATTCTCACCGTTAATAGTAAGACTGCCTGAATCGGGATGACTAAGAGTTCCCATTATCTGTAAGAGGGTTGTTTTCCCTGCTCCACTTGGACCAACGATCGCAATCACCTTTTTTTCGGGAAGTTCAATCGTAACGCCCTTTAAAACGGTAAGAGCGCCAAATGATTTTACAATATTCTCCGCTTTTATCATCGAAAACATCATTAATAAAAGTCAAAGGTATTAAAATATTAATTTGAGCGTTATTGAATAATCGTCTTTGGAAAAACAAATTCTTTTGCTAAACTTTGCTTGCAAATCAAGAAGCATAAGGAGATTATGACACTAATTAAATCAATATCAGGGATCAGGGGTACCATTGGCGGAAATGTTTCCGAAAGCCTCACCCCTATCGACATAGTAAAATTCGCTGCCGCTTACGCCGAATGGCTAAAAAGGCAAAACCCAAATAAGAAATGCAAGGTTGCAGTGGGTCGAGATGCTCGAATATCGGGCGAAATGGTAAGCAGCATAGTAGTTGGAACGCTTATGGGTTGTGGTGTTGATGTCATTAACCTTGGTTTAGCAACTACCCCTACCGTTGAAATGGCTGTAACAGGGCTTGAAGCGGATGGAGGGCTAATACTAACAGCAAGCCATAACCCAAGGCAGTGGAATGCTTTAAAGCTACTAAACGGTAAAGGAGAGTTCCTCTCCGATGAGCATGGCAAAAAGGTGCTAGAAATTGCAGAGAATGGAACTTTTACATTCCCTGAAATTGACCATATCGGTGACTTAATCGATGAGTACTCATATATCGATGAGCATATTAACAAGATTATTGAGTTGGACTTAGTTGATTGCAAAGCGATAGCTAAGGCAAACTTTAGGGTTGCCATTGATTGTGTTAACTCAGTTGGAGGGATTGTACTACCACGATTACTCAATGCCCTTGGGGTAAAGGATATTGTAGAGCTATACACCGATCCTACCGGAGAATTCCCTCATAACCCTGAACCGCTGCCTGAACATCTACAAGTTATTTCACAAACAATGGTTGAGCGCAAGGCTGACGTTGGCTTTGTGGTTGACCCCGATGTTGACCGATTGGCCATCGTAAACGAGGATGGTTCAATGTTTGGCGAAGAGTACACATTGGTTGCTGTGGCAGATTATGTTCTATCCATAAAAAAAGGGAATACCGTTTCGAACCTTTCGAGCACCGCTGCCCTGAGAGATATAACCCACAAATACGGTAAAGAGTACTATGCGTCAGCTGTTGGTGAGGTAAACGTAGTTTCCAAGATGAAAGCCGTTAACGCAGTAATCGGTGGAGAAGGGAATGGGGGTGTTATACTACCTGAACTGCATTACGGTCGCGATTCATTGGTTGGGATAGCCCTATTTTTAAGCCACTTAGCCAAAGCAGGTAAGAAATGCTCCGAATTAAGGAAAACTTATCCCGACTACCATATCTCCAAAAATAAAATTGAACTTAAAATGGGTATCAACCCCGATAATATCCTTAAAATTCTTGCCGAAGAATTTAAAAACTATCCGCTAAATCAGGAGGATGGTTTAAGAATTGATTTTGACGAGGGTTGGGTGCACATGCGAAAATCGAATACCGAACCTATCATTAGAATCTATTCCGAGAGTAAAAATCCTGCGAAAGCTGACGAGCTTGCAAAAAGCATGATGGAGCGAATTAAAAAGTCATAAAATCAACATCCTTATTTACATGTTGTTAACAATTTTAACGTATCGTTAACACAGTACCTATTAAACAATACATACTTTTATCCATCAAAGAGCTAAATAAAAAACAATAACTATTTTGATATAAAATGAAACGGAAAATTATTATTGGAGCTTCAGCATTTGCTGTACTAATCATCATCTACTTCGTATTTGGGTCATCAAAAAAGGATAAAAATGCCCCTCAGTTTACAAAAGCAACAAATGGTGTTTTTGAGGTTGTTGTAACCGTTACCGGCGAGCTAAAGGCCCAGAACTCCGAGGATATTGAAGCTCCCGCTGAGCTCAGGGGAAGAAGTTTCAGAATATCGGATGTAAAAATTCAGGACTTAATCCCCGAGGGGACAGTGGTGGACTCAGGAGCCTATGTTGCCACGCTCGACCGATCGGCTTTAAGCAATAGGCTTAAAGAGATTGAGGATGAGCTAGAAAAAAGTCAACAGGCATATCTCAAAACACAACTAGACACGACACTTACATTGCGAGAACTTAGGAATTCGTTGGTAAATCTAAAGTTCGACATGGAGGAGAAGCAGATAGTCGTTGACCAATCGAAATTTGAACCCCCTGCCACTCAACGCCAAGCGCAAATCAATCTCGATAAGGCTGACCGTTCATACTCTCAGGCAACCTATAACTACAACCTGAAAAAGGAACAAGCCCAGGCCTCAATGAAGGAGGTAGCCATAAACCTCGAAAAGCAGAAGCGTGAGAAACAGGATATGATGGGTATTCTAAGCAAATTCGTTATTCTTGCCCCTAAACCCGGAATGGTAATATACTACCGCGAGTGGAGCGGGCAGAAGCGTAAGGTTGGATCAACCGTCAGCCCATGGGATTTAACCGTTGCAACCCTTCCCGACCTCTCGGTAATGAATTCAAAAACATACGTAAACGAGATAGATGTCAGCAAGGTTAAAAAAGGACAAAAGGTGCGCCTTGGTATTGATGCTTTCCCCGAAAAGAAGTATAGTGGCGAAGTATTTGAGGTTGCCAACATCGGCGAGCAGCTACCCAATACCGATGCTAAAGTTTTTGAGGTATCCATTAGAGTAGATGGCTTTGACCCAATCCTAAGACCATCGATGACCACTAGCAACCAGATTGTTACCAATACCTTTGAAAACGTTCTATCGCTACCCCTCGAAACCATCCATGCTGAGGATAGTTTGAGCTTTGTTTATACCAAGAAAGGCAAAAAGCAGATTGTTGTTACCGGTGAGATGAACGAAAACTATATCATCATTGAGAAAGGAATTATCCCTGATGAAGAGGTCTATCTATCAATACCTGAAAAGCCCGAATCGTTCGAACTTATCGGACAAGAGTTAATCCCTATTATTAAGGAAAAGATAAGAACCAAAAGGTTAGAGGAGGAAAAGCTAAAGATTCAGCAAACCGAAGAGATGAACCCTCGAAATGCAAATTTTGGAAAGATGAAATTCAAAAAGGATGATGCCAAAAAGTTAGTTCAACCTGCACCAAAGAAGCCTTAATTTAAAAAAGAATTCAATCTGTATAATAAAAAAGAAATAGCATGTATAAAAGATATGTGCACGATATAAACATTGCCATCGAGTCGATTCTAGCTAATAAGCTAAAATCTATTCTTACTGCACTTGGAATAATATTTGGTGTTGCTGCAGTGATAAGCATGTTGGCGATTGGTAAAGGAGCACAACAGGAGATTCTTGACCAAATAAAAATGGTTGGGGTAAATAACATCCTAATCAACCCTATTTTTGAAGAACCCGATGATCAGCAATCGCAGGAGGAGAATGGCAATAAGCAGAAACGAAAGTTCTCCCCTGGCCTTACGTTAGCCGATGTTGATGCCATTAAAAAAATAGTCCCATCAGTATCTAGAATTAGCCCCGAAATCAGCTTAAACTCATTTGTTCAGTACGAAGGGATTCGTGTACCTGCCAAGATCATGGGCGTTTCGAACGATTACTTCGAACTTTACAACCTCCCAATCGAAGAGGGCGTTTTCTTCAACGACTATCAGGAAGAGCATGGTATAACAGTGTGTATTATCGGGGGTAACATTAAAGCAAAATTTTTTAGCAAAGTAGATCCCATTGGACAATACATTAAATTTGGACAGGTTTGGCTCAAGGTTATTGGCGTTTTAAAGAAATCGGAGCTAACCGTAAGCGGAATGCAAAATGCTGGGGTAAATGTGTATAACGACAATGTTTATCTCCCTGCTAAAAGCATGCTACTCCGCTATCAGAACAGGGCGTTGGTTAACTCAAAAAAATTCTCAGAAGGGGGTTCGTTCTCAGGAGGTGGAATGTTCATACGTTTTGGGGGTAGTACCGAATCACAAGCACCCAAGAACTACCATCAGCTCGATAGAATTATTGTTCAGGTTAGTGAAACTCCTGACATTAATAATACCACTGAAATATTAAGTAGAATGATGCTCCGGAGGCATGCAGAGGTTAAGGATTTTGAGATAACCGTTCCTGAACTATTACTTAAGCAGCAAGAAAGAACAAAAGATATTTTCAACATAGTACTCGGTGCAATAGCAAGCATATCGCTTATTGTAGGGGGAATTGGAATCATGAATATCATGTTCGCCTCGGTAATGGAGCGTATTAAAGAGATAGGAACCAGAATGGCAATTGGTGCCAAAAAAGCCGATATCATCGCTCAGTTCCTCTCCGAGGCTGTATTGATAAGCGTTACAGGTGGATTTATTGGAATCGTACTTGGGATAGTGCTCACAAAGTTGATTACACACTTCGCCGGAATACTTACCATTATTAGCCCCCTATCAGTGCTAGTAGCGTTTGGGGTGTCTGCTGCTGTAGGTGTAATATTCGGATTATCGCCTGCTAAGCGAGCAGCCGATAGAGATCCTATTGAATCGTTACGTTACGAATAAGAAAAATTTATACAAAATGAAAAAAGTAATAATCAGCTTTACAGCCATAATAATCTTTATAACAACTGCTTATTCACAAAAACCGGTCAATCGGCTTTCATTAGCCGAAGTCATCCAGCTGGCAAAGGAACAATCGCCTCAGGCAATTCTTGCAAAACATAAATTTAGAGCCTCATACTGGCAATATCGATCTTACAAAGCGGATTACTTACCCAGCATTAAAATGACAACTTCCCCGCTAGGCTACAATCGATCGCTTTTAGCCGATTTACAGGGCGATGGTTCATATAAATATGTTGAAGTTAATAAGAATACTTCATCATTGGGGTTTGAGATGAGCCAAAACATAGGCTTAACCGGGGGAAGAGTTTTTGTTAACACTTCATTGGATCGAAATGATGATTTTAAAAGAGATTCATCATCCTATAAATCTGTTCCCTATCAAATAGGTTTTGTTCAACCCATTTTTGGGTATAATGAATTAAGATGGAATAAGAAGATAGAGCCAATAAAATACGAAGAGGCTAAACGCATTTACCTTCAAATGGTTGAGAACATATCAATGGATGCCTCTCGGCTATTTTTCGATCTAATACTTGCTCAGCAAAACCTTAAAACGGCAAAGTTGAACTATGCCAATTCCGATACCCTTTATAAAATAGCCAAAGGGAGATATAATATTGGTACAATTGCCGAGAACGAATTACTCCAAATGCAACTTAGCTTCCTAAATGCAAAAGGCTCCGTTAGCGATGCAGAAGTTGATATTCAACTGAAAAAAGCAAAAATTAAATCGTTTCTGGGTTTAAATGATGAGTATGACTTAGAACTTTCAATTCCTGAATCAACACCTGCAACAAATGTAAAATACGATGAGGTTTTATCTTTTGCGAAGACGAATACACCAAAAGCACTTGAATTTACTAGGCAGATAATTGAGGCGGATAGGGATGTTGCCAAAGCACGATCCGAAAGAGGTTTTAGCGCTGATTTAAGCGTAAACTATGGTATTAACAGGGATGCAGAGTTGATAAAGGAAACCTATAGCAATTACAATGATCTTCAAACCGTTAACTTTAAAATTTCAGTACCTATTCTCGATTGGGGTAAAGGTAAAGGTCAGGTAAAGATGGCTCAATCGAACCGAGAAGTAATTAGAGCTACCGTAAATCAGGAACTTATTGATTTTGAGCAGGATATATTTTTAAAGGTTATGCAGTTTAACCGTCAAGACGATCAGGTTGCTTTATCGGCAAAAGCAGATACAATTTCACAAAGCAGGTACAACGTAACTAAAGAAAGGTTTCTGATTGGCAAGATTGATGTCCTCGATTTAAATATTGCCCAAACCGAGAGAGATGCAGCCAAGCAGAAATATATCAATACGCTAAGCAGTTTTTGGCAGTTTTACTACAATATGCGAAGACTTACCCTCTTCGATTTTGAGAAGCAGAAACCTTTAGAAATGGATTTTGAGCTTCTTTTAAAGTAAAGTATTAATCCACAGAGACACAGAGGATGCTGAGTTAAAAGATTCTCTGCACGCTCTGCGGTGATAATTACAAATCAATTATCTTATTTTTCAAAGCATACTTCACCAAATCAACCGTGGTTGTGAGCTCAAGCTTCTGCATGATATGGTTCTTATGCGATTCAACGGTTCGCACGCTGATGAAGAGCTTATCGGCAATCAGCTGGTTCGAGTAGCCCTCGGCTACAAATCTTAGAATTTCTAATTCACGGTTAGTCAGTTTCTCATCCTTGAGAGCGTCAAATCGTTCAGGATCTTTCACCTGTTTTAGGTAGCTCTTTAAGATTATATTAGAAACATCCTTGCTAAAATATTCATTCCCTTTATACACTTCTCGAATCGCCTCAAGAAGTTCCTCACGGGTAATATTTTTGGGTAGATAACCCTTTGCTCCCGCTTTTATGGCGTTGAAAATAAACTCCTGATTGGTGTACATCGAAAGCATTATAATTCTGATTGTAGGGTATTGGCCTGTAACGATTTTTGTTAGCTCAATCCCCGATATCTCAGGAAGAGAAATGTCAACAATCATCACATCGGGCTTTACCACCTTTAACCTTTCGATTATACAGCGAGCATCGCAAGCCTCAATAATTACCTCAATATCATCGATGCCCGTAAGAAGGGAACGGATTCCATCCCTTACTATTTGGTGATCGTCAACCAGAGCAACTCGAATTTTAGACATAGCCAGTACCTTTTGGAATATTAATATCTCGATTTTAAATAATGTTTTGGAATGATGGAATAATGAATGGATTTGCTTGGCTTTCTGCCATGCCTACCCTGCCTACCGGCAGGCAGGCAGCAGGCAGGCATTCTTCCATTTCAATCATGATCTCATAAACCTCCCATTCATTCCTCTGAATTTCGAACTAGCTCACACAAGTCGGGTCACCCCTTTTGCTTTGCATAAATCGGAAACTCAGCCTGTATTCTCACCCCGTTTTCTTTGGATGTGATTACCTCAAACTTCCCTCCGAGCAGAATAGCCCTCTCCTTCATATTATATAGCCCATTTCCAGATTCGTAGCCTTTCGATGAATCGAATCCAACCCCATTGTCCTCAATATGCAGATACAGCTTCGAGATGTCAGAAAATATTGAAATCACGGCCCTTGATGCCCCCGAATGTTTAACGATATTATTCAACGCCTCCTGCGCAATTCTGTAAATATAGGTTTTTAGCAGCTGGTTGAACGATTCGGGTAGCACCCCGATGACCAACGAAACGCTAATCCCCGAATTCGATTCAATTTCCATGCACAAATTTCGTAGTACAACGGCTAAACTAAATTCCGTAAGCGCCGCAGGCATGAGGTTATTCGACATTCTCCGCGTTTCCTCAATAGTATGATTAAACATCCCCTTAACCGACTCCACCGTTTTGCGCTGATTGCCCAACTCTTCCAAAGGAATACTTTCAAGTTTCAGCTTAATGGCCACAAGGGTTTGCCCAAGCCCATCGTGCAGCTCTCTCGATAAACGCTGACGTTCCTGCTCCTGCCCATCAATCACTGAACGCATCTGCCTTAAACGCTCAGTTTGCAGCTCCTCTTCAATCGCTTTCCGCTTCGAAATATCCCTAATCACAAGCGATTCAACCTCTTGTCCATGGAATACAACCTTATTCTTCTGAATCTCAACGGGTATCCTCTTATCCTTCTTCGTTTTCAGGATTGCCTCAAATGAGGATATTGAGTTTTGCTGTACGGATATGTGACTCTCCTCATCGATTATCAAATAATCTAACGGAGATCTCTTAATCAACTCCTCTTCAGTATAACCTGTTAAATTGCTCAGCGCATGGTTTACAAGCACCGGTGCGCCTGTTTTATGGAGCACAATGCCATCGATGGTTGCTTTGTAAAAATGGGTAAGGCGTTGCTCTCGCTCCTTTAAACTGCTAGTGGTTTGCTTGATTTGAATGATCATCTTGTTGAAAACTTGAGTCAACATGCCAATCTCATCATGATAGATAATGGGAAGCGTTTGCTCAAGCTGTCCATCGCCTACCCCCTTGGCCGTTTCTGTTAATCTGACCAATGGTGCCGAAATTCTTTTGCTTAGAATAAATACCCCAATAGTAAGAAAAACAAAAACCAAAAAGCTGATAAGCAGTATTCGCTCGCCTAGCAAAAGTATAGGTTGAATGGCCTCTCGGTAATCCATCTCAGCAACAATAACCCAACCTAAACCTGCAATATTTAGGGGGCTATATGCGCTCAATACCTTCTGATTCCGATAATCAAGGGTCTTCTCTACTCCCGATTGCCCCTTCTGTGCATTGCTTATAATATGGGAACTATAGCTAACCGAAAGGATTGACTTTTCAAAGAATCGCGAGGAACTCCGAAGTAGATTATCGCTACCAACAAGATAGACCTCACCCGTTTGCCCTAATCCCTTGTCGGAAAGCTGTTCCGCCATAATGCCGTTGATTGCCTTATCGGAGATTTCGAGAAATATTACGCCGAAAATCGTACTATCGCTTTTATAGACAGGTGTTGCTAAAATTGAGGTGTACCCGTTGTTTAACGAACTTTTAGTTAAATCGCATAAAACAACCTCCTTTTGGCTCATTGCCCTCTGATAAAGATCGAAAAGCAGCATGTTTCTCAGGTTTGAAGAGGAATAGGCTGAGATTTCCCCCGATGCGCTTAGCTTAAACGAATGTAGCATGCCGTTGGGTAATCCAAACGATAAACTCTCATAAACATTAGCATCCGATAGATACTCAACCAATTGCCTGTTTACAATTGCATAGCCTTGCCGTTCAAACCCCTTTTGATCGCTCGAACCGTTAAACGTGTTGAATAAACCTAAAATATTATTATGCGTAGATAAAAGTTTAATATCCCTTTCTCTCTCCCGAAAGAAGGACTTAACCCTCGTTTTTTTCTCCTCTTTTAATGAGATTAGCTGCTGATAGGTACGCTGTATCAGCGCCTCACGAGCGGTAAAGTATGAGTAAGTCCCGACCAAAACCACTCCTGTAAAACAGAAGGTCATGGAGTACAAAAAAAGTTTTGTGCGGAGCGATTGATAACGCATTAACTTCAATTTGGCTTAAATGTAATCAAATATAATCGGTTATTTCTCAATTTGTTTGATGTTTCATTAGCTCAAGGTACTGAATTCGGGTTTTTCTATAATAACGTGAGTTCGATATAAGAAATAGTGGTAATGCTCTAAAATGTAATTTGTTACAAATTTTTCATTTGGAATTGGAATGATGCCTGCTGGGAACAGTGGAACTGGAGCGATCCGGTAACTGCCGGACAACGAAGTCAATAATGGGGTTTCTTCTAACATTTTTCTTCTCTGTCTGCCCTGCCTACTAATGGTGCTAACATAAGAAAAATAAATAACGAACAATAGAACAACGAATTTCGAATTACGAAGTAAATCAACTACTTCGACATTCATTATTCCTTGTTCGGTGTTCAATATTCATTAAATTTATCCTT